>NZ_JBXANC010000013.1:0-176547 GCF_058801265.1 Pseudomonas sp. GW822-FHT03F08
GGTGGTGGCAACGGGACCGAAACCTTCACCTACACCATCATTGATTCCGACGGCGATACCAGCACCGCGAATCTGGTTTTGCAGATTCACAACAACGATGATCCAGTGGTTATCAGCGGCCTCGATGTGAACGGCGGCGAACTCACTGTCTTCGAGAAAAACCTCAGCACCGGTAGCGCGCCGGATGCCACCGCCCTGACTCAGAGCGGCACGTTCACCATCACGGCGCTGGACGGTGTGACCACGCTGACCGTGGGTGGCATCGCCGTTGTCACTAACGGTGTAGCCGCAGGCTTTCCGCAATCGGTCACGACTCCGCTGGGCAGCACACTGACGATTACAGGCTTCAACGCTACGACCGGCGTCGTCAGTTACAGCTACACCCTCGACCACAACGATGCCCATCCGACGGCCAACGGCGAGAACAGTCTGAGCGAGCAGTTCGCCGTCACCGTGGTGGATGACAACGGCACCACCGCCAATGCGTCGCTGGACGTGAACATCGTCGACGATCTGCCAAAAGGCGTGGACGACAGCAACGCCGGCACCGCTTCGGAAACCAACCTGACGCTGACCGGCAACGTCCTGACCAACGATGTACAAGGCGCCGACCGCGTCCCAACTGGACCGAATGCCGGGCCGATCACTGCTGGCACTTTCACCGGGACTTACGGCACCCTGGTGCTGAACGCCAATGGCACTTACACCTACACCGTCAATCCGAATGACGCGGACTTCAAAGCCCTGCACGGTGGCGGCAATGGCACTGAAACCTTCACCTACACCATCACCGATTCCGACGGTGACACCAGCACCGCGAATCTGGTTTTGCAGATTCACAACAACGACGATCCAGTGACCATCAGCGGCCTCGACGTAAACGGCGGTGAACTCACCGTCTTCGAGAAAAACCTCAGCACCGGTAGCGCACCGGATGCCACCGCCCTGACTCAGAGCGGCACGTTCACCATCACGGCGTTGGACGGTGTGACCACCCTGACTGTCGGTGGCATTGCTGTCGTCACCAACGGTGTAGCCGCAGGCTTCCCGCAATCGGTGACCACGCCATTGGGCAGCACGCTGACCATCACCGGCTTCAACGCTACGACTGGTGTCGTCAGCTACAGCTACACCCTGGATCACAACGACGCCCACCCAACCGCCAACGGCGCGAATACCCTGAGCGAACAGTTCGCCGTCACCGTGGTGGATGACAACGGCACTACCGCCAACGCCAACCTCGACGTGAACATCGTCGACGATCTGCCAAAAGGCGTAAACGACAGCAACGCCGGCACGGCTTCGGAAACCAATCTGACGCTGACCGGCAACGTGCTGACCAACGACGTGCCAGGCGCCGACCGCGTCCCAACCGGCCCCAACGCTGGCCCGATCACCGCCGGCACCTTCACCGGGACTTACGGCACGCTGGTGCTGAACGCCAACGGCACTTACACCTACACCCTCAACACCAACGATGCGGACTTCAAAAACCTGCATGGCAATGGCAATGGTACTGAAACCTTCACCTACACCATCACTGATTCGGACGGCGATACCAGCACCGCAAACCTCGTACTGCAGATCCACAACAACGACGATCCGGTGATTCTCAACGGCCTGGACGTAAACGGCGGCGAGCTCACCGTCTTCGAGAAAAACCTCAGCAACGGCACTGCGCCGGATGCGACGGCGTTGACTCAGAGCGGCACCTTCACCGTCACCGCCCTCGACGGTCTGCAAACCCTCACCGTCGGCGGTATCGCCGTGGTGACCAATGGTGTAGCCGCAGGCTTCCCGCAATCGGTCGTCACGCCGCTGGGCAGCACGCTGACCATCACCGGTTACAACCCGGCCACGGGCGTGGTGAGTTACAGCTACACCCTGGTGGATCACGAAACCCACCCGACCGGCAACGGCGCCAACAGCATCACCGAGAACTTCAACGTGGTGGCTACCGATGGCGATGGCAGCACCGCGTCCGGGCAGATCAACGTCAACATCGTCGATGACCTGCCGACCGCCAAGGCCGACACCGGCTCGGTGGTGGAGGGCGGCACCGTCAATATCAGCGTGCTGGGCAACGACGTCACCGGTGCCGATGGCCCGGCGGCGGGCGGTGCGGTGGTGGGCGTGCGGGCCGGCAGCAATACTGCGACCTCGGCCATCGGCGGCCTCAACAGCAACATCAACGGCACCTACGGCTACCTGACCCTGGATGCGGCCGGCAACGCGGTCTATCACAGCAACCCGAACTCGGTGAGCCCAGCGGGCGCCACCGACACCTTCACCTACACCATTCGCGACAGTGACGGTGACGAAAGCACCACCACCATCACCGTCAACGTCGCCGACAGCAAACTCGTGGCCTCGGTCGATCAGGACGTGACCGTCTACGAAAAAGCCCTCGACCTGACCAAGGACGGGCAAGACCTGGCCCCCGGCACGGTCACCGGCAGCGATCCGACCAACACCGGCGAAACCGCCACCGGCACGCTGGTCGGCGCGGTCACCGGTGGCAGCGGTGCGATCACCTACACCCTGGTCGGCAGCGCCACCGGCACCTACGGACAGATCTTGCTCAACCCCGACGGCACCTACACCTACACCCTGACCTCGGCGCCGAAAACAACGCCGAACGCCAACGACGGGCCGAACACCCTGAGCGAAAGTTTCACCTACAAAGCCACCGATGCGCTGGGCAACAGCACCACCAGCACCATCGTGGTCAACATCGTCGACGACGTGCCAAAAGCGGTGGCGTCGGATCGTTCGGTGGCGGCGGTGGAGATCGACTCCAACATCCTGATCGTGCTCGACATCTCCGGCAGTATGGCCGACGCCTCCGGCGTGCCGGGCCTGTCGCGGCTGGACCTGGCCAAGCAGGCGATCAGTGCCTTGCTCGACAAGTACGATGATCTGGGCGATGTGAAAGTGCAGCTCGTCACCTTCAGCAGCAACGCCACCGACCGCACGACGGTATGGGTCGATGTGGCGACGGCCAAGACCCTGCTCGCCGGCCTCAGCGCCGGTGGCGGCACCAACTACGATGCGGCCGTGGCGACGATGCAGACCGCGTTCAACACCTCGGGCAAACTCACCGGGGCGCAGAACGTCGGCTACTTCTTCTCCGACGGCAAACCTACCACCGGCCAGGAAATCGGCACCGCCGACGAGACCGCGCTGAAAAACTTCCTCGATGCCAACAACATCAAGAACTATGCGATCGGCCTGGGCAACGGCGTCAGCAACGCCAACCTCGATCCACTGGCTTACGACGGCATCAGCCACACCAACACCAATGCAGTAGTGGTCACCGACCTCAATCAACTGAACTCGGTGCTGTCCGGCACCGTGGTCGGCGCGCCGGTCACCGGTTCGCTGCTGGGTGACAGTGGTTCGTTCGGCGCCGATGGCGGTTTCATCAAATCCATCGTGGTGGACGGCACCACCTACACCTATGATCCGAAAGCCAACGGCGGCCAGGGTTCGCTGACGCCGAGCGGCGGCACCAACCACGGCACCTTCGACACGGTGAACAACACCCTGAGCATCGCCACCAACAACAGCGGCACCCTGGTGATCAACCTCGACACCGGCGACTACAGCTACACCTCGCAAAAAACCACCACGACGGTGATCACCGAGAACATCGGCTTTACCCTCAGCGACAACGATGGCGACCTCGCCAGCTCGACGCTGACGGTGAAAGTGATCCCCAACTCGCCTCCGGTGGCGGTGGACGACCACATCATCACCAACGTGCTGTCGAGCAATGTCGTGGTGCCGGGCGAGTTGCTGCTGGCCAACGACACCGATCCGGACAACGACACACTCAACGCCTCGCCAACCACCTTCAACACCGGTTGGGTCGCCAAGGGGGCGGACTTCACCGGCAGCGGCGCGATCAGCTTCACCGGCACCAGCAACACCGCCGCCAATCAGAACCTGGCGGATGTACGCAATTCCTTCGCAGCCAACACGGCGGCCATGACGGCGGTGCTGGTGGTCAGCGGTTACCTCGGCGCGGTGACCAACGCCAATGCCAACGATGAAGACCTCATCACCGTCAAACTGAAACAAGGCGAGACCCTCAACCTCGACCACAACCTGGCGGCCGGCCACATCACCATGGAGTACTCGGTGAACGGCGGGGCGTTCGTCAGCATCGCCGATGGCGGCACCATCACCGCCAGCGCCGATGGCACGTACCAGATCCACGTGACCAACATCACCAACACCAGCGGCAGCAACACCAATGCTGCGGAAAACTATCAACTGACCATGACGGTCAACTACGCCGGGGCCCACGACATCACCCCGGATTTCCACGGCACCTACACCGCCAACGACAACCACGGCGGCAACGACACCGCCAACGTGACCATCAGCTATCAGGACGGCCACACCCTCACCGGGACTTCCGGCGATGACGTGCTGGTGGCGGGCAGCGGCGACAACATCCTCAACGGTGGCGACGGCAACGACGTGCTCACCGCAGGCTCCGGCAACAACGAACTGCACGGCGGCGCCGGCAATGACTTGCTCTACAGCGGCCCGGGCAATGACCTGCTCGACGGTGGCACTGGCATCGACACCGCCAGCTACGCCCATGCCACCGCCGGGGTGACGGTCAACCTCGGCTTGCTCGGTGCGCAAAACACCATCGGTGCCGGGACGGACACCTTGACCGGTATCGAAAACCTCGTCGGCTCGAACTTCAACGACACCCTCACCGGCGACAACAATAACAACGTGATCAACGGCGGCCTGGGCAACGACATCCTCAATGGCGGTGGCGGTGACGACCTGCTGATCGGCGGCATGGGCAACAACACCCTGACCGGCGGGCCGGGCGCAGACACCTTCCAGTGGCTCAAGGGCAACAGCGGCCACGACACCGTCACCGACTTCACCCCGGGCACCGACAAGCTCGACCTGTCGCAACTGCTGCAAGGTGAAAACGGCACCGCGGCGTCGCTGGATGACTACCTGCACTTCACCGTCACCGGCAGTGGCGCTTCGGTGGTCACCAGCATCGATGTTAGCGCCATGGCCGGCGCCACGCCGAACCAGACCATCGACCTGGCTGGCGTGAACCTCGCCAGCCATTACGGCGTGACACCAGGGGCGGGTGGGTTGATTGCCAGCGGGCATGACACGGCGACGATCATCAACGGGATGTTGAATGATCATTCGTTGAAGGTGGACACGGTGTGAGCCTGGGTTGAAACGACAAAACCCGCCGTCCCGATCTAACGGGGCGGCGGGTTTTTCTTTGCTCTGGCTACAGTGGCGCCTCAGTCTTCAGTTCCAGATTATCCAGCACCCGATTCACCGCCAGTTCCGCCAGCATGATCAGCTGCCCGATGCCCAGCAGCACATGCCGCTGCGGCGTATCGATCATCCCGGCGAAATCACTGGCCATGGTTTTGGCCGAGGTCAGGGTTTCGCAGGCGTCGGCCAATAGTTCTTCGCTTGGGAGGCCGGGGGCGATGAGGTAGCGGGTGTTGGGTTTGAGCAGCGGCTTTCTGGGGTGGAATGGATTGAGGTAGTGGTCGAGGGCGCGTTCGGCGGCTTCGTGGAATTTTTTGGAGTCGAGGGTTTCGTAGGGCGAGGTGGTGTCGGTTTCGGGTGGGTTTGGCGTGGGTTTGACCATGGCGAATCTCCGTGATGGGATTTGGCCGCCACGACTCATCGCTAAACAAGTAAAGGTGGCGGCTGTACGCAGGTTAGCGATCCGGGTCACAGAAACCCCGGGTAGACCCGAAGGTCTCCCACGCACAGCCACCATTACGCCAAGTGCAGAGAAGAGACTGCATTTGAGATGGGGCATTGTTGCGTCTGTAGGGAACCGGATCGCTAAACCCGATCGCTGCTTTTCAGCGACCGCCAAACAATAGAACCCGGCCTCAGGGCGCACAAGCCGGCGGATTCTGGCGGATGCGTAGGCAAAGGCGCAAGGTTGCGTGGCTTTGCGGACATAACCTTAAACACACTTCAACATGGTTTTTCGATGGCGCTTAAAAGAAACCCGCCCTCCCAGTTGAAGGGAAGAGCGGGGGGGCATGGTTGGGACTAGAAAATAAATGCGCCCCATTTATTACGCATTTATTACATTTTTCTTGACTTGTTGCGTCCGCTTTTTCTCGCCGTAAACAAGCGAGTTCACTTTCGGCGCTATTGATTCAAAATTGCAATACTCTCGAATATATCAGAATGCCCTGGAGTTCCGGGCGCAGGGTAATTTCCCTCATGTTGAGCTATGATGTAATAAAGGTTGCCGGAGTATATGTGAGTTGATGCATTCAGTAGTGGTGAGAAAGGCTTGAGGACAATAAATTTGATCTTAAGTATTGTAGTCCAATCGCTAGTCATCTGTTGCCATGATGCGTACGGAGTTGCGTTGTTTTCTCTTGCCCATTGAAGGTATTGGCTGCGATTTATGGGTGAATCGCTTTGTGTATGTACGTATTTTTTTACATTGCTGCAAGTAACTTTATAATTTTTAACTTGGCCTATTTTGTCCTCCACTGTGATGTCGGCCGTTCCGTTCCCCTCACTGCACACCAATCCATTATCATCAACCGAGGCAATCAAACTGTTAGAGGTTTTATATTTGTAAGGACCGACTCCACCTATTGCTTGGCGGATTGAACTAGTTCCGGAAGGATTCCCGACTTTCTCCCATTTGAGCGAAGTGCCCTCGATTGAGATATTGGCTCCGTTCAAATTCATCTGAGATGGATCAATCCATAGTGGAGTTACTACGGTAAAAGTTCGCGCTGCCGAGGTCGCCCCCGGCGCATACAACGCCTTGGCACTGAAGCTATGTGGTGCGGCCGTCAGGTCGGTCGCCGTCAGGCCGGTCACCGTCAGGCCGGTCACCGTCAGGTCGGTCACCGTCAGCGTCCAGATCCCGGTCGTTGGATCGGCAGTGGGCTGACCTTTGGACACGGTGCCCAGCAGCACATCGACCTTCTGGCCCTTGGCGGCGGCGCCGGTCAGGATCACGCTGGTTTCGACGGTGTAACCGGCGTTAGGGATTTCCACATTGCTCGGCAAGCCCTTGACCGAGGTGATGGTCGGCTCCGTGGCTTCCGTTACCGTCAATGAGCGCGGGTCGGATGTCAGTCCTGAACCGTACAACGCTTTTGCAGTGAATGTGTGCAACGTGAGTGTCCGGCCGTTGAGTGTGTGCCGCCAGATGCCGGTGCCGGGATCGGCTGTGGGTTGGCCATCGGGCGTCGCGTCATCGCGTAGCTGAACCTTCTGGCCCTTGGCGGCCGTGCCGATAAGCGTCACGCTGGTATCGACGGTGTAGTCACCGGGCAGGATTTCGTCGCCTTTGGAATCCTCAGCTTTTGTGATGACCGGTTTTACATCTGGAATTGCCTTGACTGTGTAGGTCCGCAACGGAAAAGGTACCGCCTCGGCTTCGTTCGGGCTGCCTCCCAACGCGGCTTTGAATTCGACGACCAACGACGTGGCATCCTTGAGCCCTTGAAGCTCGTTCAGGACCGCAACCGGAATGTTGTAATCGTAATAACCACCGGGAGCGACCCAATTTGGGTTGGTAACAGAGGTCGGTGCCGTGAAGAGCGTTTTCTCGTAGTCACCACCACTGGCCAATGTGCCCTTGAGGCGCAGCCATACGTACTGTCGCAAGGCAATCAGATCCCACCTTGGGGCATGAACTATGGCGGCAGTTTTGATCAGACTCAAATCGAGCTCGGTGCCATCACCGTTATTGGCGGCCTGAACGATCTTCGGCACGTTGGAAAGATCCAGCGCCAGCGACTGTACCGCCAGGGTGCGGATGCCCGAAGGCAACGGTGTCGCACTCCCGCGTTTCATTGTGTAGCTGACCGTCACCGCTTTGTTCAGGTTGAAAGCCACCACGCTGTTGGCCAGTGGAATCTCTTGCGGGCCGAGCACGGTGACGATTTTTTCCGGCGCCGTGTGTGAGCCTCCCGCCGGCGTACCCGCCGCACCGGTGAAGGTGACAATGATTTTGTCCTGCAACTTCATGCCGACATAGTCAACGATAGCGGTCAGGGCATCCTTCGCGGCATTCGGGACCAGGCTGGTGTCGTTCGGCGCTTCCTTGATGCGCGGGGCGGTCAGGTCCAGTGCCACGCCCACACTGAAGGGCTTCACGTCGGAATAACTGGTAGGTCGCCCATCCGCCCATTTGATGTAGTAGGACGCCTCGATCGTCCCGCCTTCATTGTCCTTGATCAGCTCGGCCTTGATGGTGAACGGCACCGGTTGGCCGGCGGTAAACGAGGACAGCTTGACCGAGTCAGTGTCCGGACCGGTTTTCGATCCATTCCAGACGCGGAAAACCTCGTCATCCTTGACCGTGTTCAGGTATTCCACGGTCAGCGTGGTGCCGTCCGTGTCTGCCGGCAATACGCCGTTAACCACGCCGTCCACCTTCGGCTCTGGCAGCTCTTTCCTCGGTTCGCCGACGTTCAGGATCTCGGCGTGGATCGACTCGCGAATGGCATGGGTGGCGTTGACGCGGTTCATCGTCCCCAGCACCGCGTCCTCGACCAGCAAGTGGTAATACAGCTCCAGCGTGCCACCTTCGATCTGTTTGAGATGAAGGCCCGGGACGTTGATCAGCAAGGGCACGCCGGCCTTGATATCGCCATCGCTAATCGGGCGCAACGGCAGGTCGGGTAAATAAGTGCTCAGGTCGGCTCGGGTGCCGAGCCAGAACAGTCTGATCGCCTGGCCGGCAACGAAGGACTTGTCGAATGGAATCTCGATGCGGGCCTGTGTAAGGTCCGGATCGAGGGCGCCTTGCAATGCGTCGCGGGCGACCGGAGCCAGCAGACGCTTGATCTCGCCAATGACATTGATGAACTGGGTCTTCGACAGCAGGTCGGCGGAACCGTCGGCTTTTTTCAGGCGAAAGGACAAGCCGATCTGGGTCTTGGCCAGTTGCCGCAGAGCGGCATTGGGTATCTTGATTTCGGGGATGTTCGGCACGCTGACCAGCGGCTCGCCGGTGACCTCGATGTTGATCGGTGCCCCTTCAACCGGTGTGCCCTTGAGCCGGACGATGGGGGTGTCACCGACCTTGAACTTGCTGCCGTCCACGGCCAGGATCTGCGCCGTGCCATCGGCATCTCCCAGTTTGTCGGCGTCCAGCACATTGTTCAGCGTTTCCTTGCACAGTGGTGCACCCAGTCTGTCGGCGTCGACGGCCACCACCACGCGTTGCTCGTGACTCCAGTCTTCGGAGCGGTTGTCGACAGCGTCATAGACCTCGAAGGCCACGGCGAGACCGGCATCCCCGGAGTCCTCGGCATCGCGAATGTCCTGCTCAGTGACGTGTACGACAACCGGAATTTTGCCGTCGGCCTCATCCTGAGTCAGCGGTCCGTAGAGCACGAAAACCCCGCCCCAGGTCACCTGAATCCAGTCGCCGGCCGCAGCGTTGAGGTAAGGCTCTGGCCCGTCGTCAGAGGGACCGATCGTGATCCACACGCCGTCGGCAACGTTGTCCTTGTCGATGCCGCCCTCGAGAATCTCCTTGGGGATGGTCATTTTAAGGTTCGGGTGGCCTGGGCCTCCGTCGCTGTCATGGCCGCCGGGGCGGGTGAGCTTGACCCGTACCTGCATCACTTCGGACGGTTCGGGCGTTCCGCCCTGTCGGGTGACGGCGTAGGACAGCGTGGACGAGCCATCACTGAAGCGCGCGGCGGGCACAAACATCGACAGCGTCGTGTTGACTTCATGCTCGTCGACGGTTTTGTTGAATACCGATTGCCCGCCCAGGGAAATCACCAGCTTGTCACCTTGGCTCATGACCCCCCACGGCCCGGCGCGACACAGCAAGCCCTGTCTGGGAA
Organism: Pseudomonas sp. GW822-FHT03F08; assembly: GCF_058801265.1. Classification (NCBI taxonomy): domain Bacteria; kingdom Pseudomonadati; phylum Pseudomonadota; class Gammaproteobacteria; order Pseudomonadales; family Pseudomonadaceae; genus Pseudomonas; species Pseudomonas sp. GW822-FHT03F08. The sequence goes on from NZ_JBXANC010000013.1 coordinate 9,867, forward strand.
AGTTGTCCTGCACGGCCGCAATGTTGAGCCCCCACACATCAGGGTTTTGCGAAACGGGGCCGGTGCGGCCGGGAACGTCGAGTTCGGCGAGCACCAGCGGTGATGAGCCAGCGGGGTTGTTGACAGCCATGGCGCGTACTCCGATCGAATGGTGGGACGATGGACGCATTGAACGGTGAGGTGGCGGAGTTGGCTACTGTCAGAAATTACAGGTGCGTGTGGGTTTAGGACGAGTGGTTGGGCCTAAGCGCTGAGACAACAGAACCCGCCGTCCCGATCAATCGGGACGGCGGGCTTCTAGGGTGGGGCTGGTAAATAAATGCGTCCCCTTTTCCGCTTTCCGTATCCCCTTTTCCGTAATGACGTTCTGCCAAGTTGACAGTGGCCGTCAATCTCCGACGAGCGGTAGCAAAACCTGTAATTTCTGACAGTAGCCAGCGAATGTGCAACGCCGTTAAATCACGTCAGAGCAACGAATCCTCAACCTGCAGATAACGTGCAGTTGTTCAGGGAGCGTGACCATTTCGTGAGAGGGCGTCTGTAATGCCGATTACTCAAGACCAGATCGACCTTGTAGTTCCAAAGCTGGAAAAACCCAGGGTTCCGGTCATTCTCAAGGATGAGTACGGCGATGAAAGTCCCGATGGGCTGCTGCCGCGCAGTGCGTTGAGCGATGATTTGCAAGTGATTGTCCCCAACTGGATACCGCCCCCCGTCGCTGATCCCATCCCCTACATCATTTCCATCAGTTGGGTGCTGGAGGGCGGACCGTTCACTCCGGTGTACAAAGAGACATTCGATACGCCGGGTGAGAAGGTCTTGAAAGTCCCGCGGGACAAGCTGGCGCATGGCATTTACGCCTTGTCCTACGAGTTGAATTACGGTGGGAACAAGCAATATTCCTTTGATACTCGAGTGACGGTTGATCGGCTGCCCCCGGATGATGGGCAAAGCCCAAGAGCCTTGGTCATGCTGAACGTTCCCGGCGACATCACCGACGACTATCTCACCCGTTTTGGCGAGGTCAGGTTTCAAGTCACGTTCTATCCGGATGCCAGGGCCCGGGACCGTGCGATCTATTTCCTGACCGACAACGACAACCCGCCGGACTCCGAGCAGGAAATTAGTGAGCAAGCATTCAGCCAGCAGGACATCGATCAGAGGCAACTGATCATCACGATTTATGAAGTGGACATTCGGGCCAAGGAACACGGCCAACGTTACGTTTATTACAGGTTGCGGGACTGGGCGGGCAACATCGGACCGAACTCTATTCTGTTGCCGGTGTTCGTCGATCTGAAACCCGGGCCCGGCAAACTCAAGCCGCCACGTGTGCCTTTGTCGGCCAGGGGATTGATCGACCGCGAGCATGCCCGCGAAGGGGCTACGAACCAGAAGGCTGTTACGGTCGAAATCGATAACTATGACAATCCGGATGCTTTCGATCAGCTTTTGATCCAGTGGAATGGTCATGATCTTGCACCGCTCGATGTCGATCCTTCGAAGCCGGTACAGACCGCGACCGTGCCTTGGGCAACACTGACGGCCGACGGGCTCGGTCCCATGGACGCGCGTGTCGACTACCGCGTCAGTCGGGGCGGGACGCCGACGCCGCCGTCACCCGAAACACGCGTGTCCTGCAACTTTAAAGTCGCAGGTCAAGACCATCCCGACGCGCCCGCACTGTTGAACACCAGACTGGCGAAAATCGAGATTTACGGCGCCGTTTCAAAACAGCTGAACAAGCTGCTTCCGGATGACTACGAATTGCCCGCCGAAGGGCAACTGGCGCTCCATGACAATCCCGTACCGGGGGAAAAAGTCTTTCTGTATTGGGGGGCCATCAGTGCACCCGTCGCGGAGTATGAGGTTCAGCCCGGTGATACGGCCGGGAAAATCATTCCCTTCAGCATCCCTTGGGAGTCTATCGACCAGGACAAGGAAAATCCGGCGCTGCCTGTGCGGTACTTCACCGATAACGGTGTGAACCAGCAGTTGGCGCCGACAACCCTGGTGAACGTGGCAATCATCATCATCAGGAATCTGCCCGAGCCGACCTTCCCGGATGGCGGGCGACAAGGGCTACTCAATTGCTGCGCCAACCCGCGGTTGTGGGTGCATGTAAAAGTCCATGTCAAAGGGAATGACGCGTTCGACAAGAACGACGTTGTCGAGCTGCATTGGCAAGGGTGTCTGGGCCCCAACGGTACTTCTCCTATTCCCGGCGTCGCGGACTCTTTCGAAACGACGCTGACTCTTGATCAGGCACGCAATGGTTTTGACGTGTTGGTGACGAACTATCAAAAGTTGATTGAGCCCATGGTCAATAACGGATCGGCGCTCTGTCGTTACTTTTTGAGAAAGAGCAATGGTGGACGGGGTGAGTCGAGGCCGGATTTCGTGGTCATCAATAGAACCATGCCCAGCGGGGAAGTCTGTGGGCCGGATAGTGATCTTTGTGATCAGTGATTTCGCCGAAGGGGCAAGTGTTTCAGGAAGTTGGTGCGTGTAATAACTGCTGATGCGCACAGTCGTGCCAATGCAGTGTTTTTTGATTTGCGGTTGGTTCCAGGTGTTCTGGCACGGGGCTGCAATACCCTTTGTCATTTAATCAAGTCATTGAAAGGATGAACAAGATGAACAATGTCATTAAGTTGACCCCGGTACAAAGTCGTGAGCGTTATTTGAGTATTCTCCGAAATTCACCGAAAGCGGACTTTGCAGCGCCTGTGCTGGATGATGACAATCCTCTGCTGGCTGATGAGGTGGACGATGAACCGAATCAATTGCACAAACAGTATCAGGGTTTTGAATTGAAAGTGAATGTCCTCAGGTTCGACGGGGCTGACGATGATCCTCCCGTTGACGGGTTTATACATCTGACTTGGGATGGCACTCGGCAAGGCACCCGGTATACCTACCAAACCCCTCTTGATCCTGCGCTTCTTGAAATTCCAATGGTATTGCCAGCAGGGCTTACGAATGTCTCAGGCCCCCACTTGTTGAGCTATGTACTCAATCATGGCGGGAACACTAAAGATATTCCGGATCTGCTCATCAATATCGACACTACGCCACCTGATGTCAGCGGTCTCGTTACCCTTCCTGCCGAGGTGGATGCCAACGGGATTACCAAGCCTTATCTGGATGCCAACGGTTTTGTCCTGATTACCATGCCAACAGTCGCCGATATAAAAATAGGGGACAAGTATGAATGTTATTTTGGCTCGACATTTCCGACCCCGGTATTCGTAGGGGAACTTACTGTTGTCGATCCTCTTCTTCCCGTTACCTTTAATCTGACGACCGTAATGGTCGGAACTGAAGAGGGTGAGAAAGCGATTTTTTACTATCGTACGGATCGGAAAGGTAACCGAAGTCCAAATTCGCCTTTCAAACGAGTGAGCGTAACATTGACGGATCCTCCAGCGAATCTGGAGGATCCAAGCATTCCGCTGTTTGATAACGACACGGCACCGAAGAAGATCGACCTCGCCGACGCTCGGATGCGTCCAGGAGTAGGGATCGAAGCTGAGTACGACAATTTTGTGGAAGGTGATGAACTTGAGGTCACCGTCGATCGCGTTGTAGTGCCAGCACAAAAAATCGCTGGCTTCCCTACTTATGTAAAGATTCCTTATTCGTACTGGCATAACGGTGATCTCGGAGAAAAAACCATTGAGGTCAGCTATCAAATAAAACGTGGAACGGTTCGACATCCTGCCAGTAATCCCCCCAAAAACGACGCTGTACTAGTCGATCTGCGTCGGCCAGGGGACGGCGAAGGTCCAGATGACCCAAATCCCGATTTTCTTCCAGTCGATGTTCAAGGGGCGGGCGGCAATCCGATAAACGTTTTGACGGTGCTGGACAAGGATCAGGATGTTGACGTAACAGTGGCCGCTTACCCGGGTATCAAGGATAAGGATATTGCCACTCTGATCTGGAACGGAGTTGAAGTAACAGACGCTGAAGGCGGTGTTCTTCAGTTGGATGGTACGGAGACTGACCTGGATTGGACAATTGATTGGTCAGTTGTAGATGCTGGTGGGAACGGCACTAAAGTTCCAGTGACTTATAAGGTCACCAATCCTGATGTGAACGATAACGAAGAACGCTCACTGCCGCGGGATGTAGATGTGTTCATCAGACCGGGGAGTGTGCCTCAGGCAACCTTCCAGCATCTCGATCCGGATTTTGGTTATTTGAATTGCCCTTCATTGCAAAGCCATCCAGTGCTTATAAAATGTATCGAGGTTTTTATTCTGGGGGGAGAGCCGCAACTGGAAGGTCAGACGTTGATTTTTACTTATCAGGGCTACAGTGATTCCGCTGGTAATACTGTGATACCGAATAATAAGGATGAAGTTACATATCAGCCGGATTCTTCGGATGTGCAAAATGGTTTTACCATACGCTTTCCGTATCAGCAGTTTCTTAATACAGGAAATGCATGGGGGGCGGTGAGTTACAGCGCCGTGATTGATGGGCGGCCTACACCGTCAGTGCGACACCTGGTCAGGGTGCTCATGAGGAATGGTGATACGACACCTTGTAGTATTTGAAAGAAAAAACGGGAGGCTGTTGCCTCCCGTTTTTTTATAAAATCAGTGTCAGGGATTTTTCTTCCTTGTTTATCGGACTTGTCCTACATTTTTTTGTGAGGAATCCGATTAGCTTCCGCGCTCTATTTTTTCACGCAAATGCATTTCGCACTTTTGCACCGGTATATCAGAGGTGGGTAAGTCATGAGAATATTTGGCGGGCGGCTTGAACGTCTTTCTGTAAAAGACGCGTTGAGTATTCTGATGGTCATGCCAGCCATTTCCATTTCCAGCGGCGGCATACTGGCAGCCACCATTGTCGATAACACGACGCTGAATATCGATTCGACGACAACGCCGATCGATTATCTGGTGCGTAACAACGCAGTGTTGAATGTCAATGATGCCACCACCCAGTCAATTACCATCCAATCCGGATCGACGCTGACCATCAATGGCGCTACGGTCGTCAGCAATCCCGGCGTCGAAGGCATTCTGGTCACCAGCAGCCGCGGCACCATCAACCAGGCCACTGTGACCAGCGATGACATCGGTCTGGCCGTCAACCGTTCTTCGATTGCCGCTGGCGGCTCCACTGTGGATGTTTCCAACAGTCAAATTCGCGGTGACGTCTTTGGCGCACAGGTCACCGGGTTGAGCACTTTGTCGTTGGTCAATACGCAAGTGACTGGCGCGGGTACCAGCGGCATCGGCGTGAACATTCTGGGAGGGCAGGTGAATGCCTCCGCCGAGACACAGATCACCGGACAGACCACAGGCGTGCGCATGGTCAACGATACGGCCAATGTCGGCGCTCGTACGCTCTCGCTGGATAACGCCACTGTTCAAGGCGTCAACGGTTCTGCGGTTCTGGTTGATCGCGGGACCAATGCCACCATCAACCTGTCGAACGGCGCCCGGCTGCTTGCCGGGAACAACAATCTGCTCGACGTCCAGGGCGCCTCCACCGCCGACCTGACCGTCGGCAACAGCGAGTTGCAGGGCAACATCAACATCGCCGGCAACAGCACCGGCAACCTGACCTTCGATCAAGGCCGCATGACCGGCGATGTGCTGGTCGAAAACGGTTCGACCGCCAACGTCTCCCTGCAGAACAGTTCGCAATTCACCGGCCGTCTCGACAAGGTCAACGGCGTGACCGTCAACAGTGGTTCGATCTGGACCCTGACGGGCAACGACACCGCAGGAACGCTCGCCATGAATGGTGGGACGGTTCGCTTTGGTGCGCAGGATGTGCCGAATACCTTCTATCAGTTGAATGTCGGTACGCTCGCTGGCTCGCCGGATGGTTCCAGTACTTTTGCCATGAAGGGCAACTTCGCCACGGGGCAGCATGACTTCCTAAACGTTACCGGTGTGGCGACCGGGCAGTTCGGCTTGCTGGTGGCGGCGTCCGGCCTTGATGCGCTGAATCCGCAGCAACTGACCCTGGTGCACACGGCCGCGGGCGATGCGCACTTTGCACTGAAGGGCGGGCGAGTGGATCTCGGTACCTGGTCCTATGACCTGGCCCAGCGACAAAGTGGAACGGGCGGCACTGAATGGTTCCTCGATCCGACCACCCAGGTGATCAGTCCCGGCGCCAGTACGGTACTGGCCTTGTTCAACTCTCCGATTACCCTGTTGTACGGCGAAGCCAGCTCATTGCGCAGCCGCATGGGCGAGTTGCGGTTCAACGGTGGCCAGTCGGGTGCCTGGATTCGCACCTATGGCAATCAGTACAACGTGGCCCAAGGTTCCGGTGTGGCGTACAAGCAAAATCAGCAGGGGCTTTCCCTCGGTGCCGATGCCCGGTTGGGTGACAGCAATGTGCTGCTGGGTGTGACGGGTGGTTTCAGCGAGTCCGATCTGAATGTCGAGCAAGGGACGTCGGGTACGGTCAAGAGTTACTACTTCGGGCCCTACGTGACGTGGATGGACCGCGACACCGGTTACTACGTTGACGGTGTGTTGAAATTCAACCGTTTCCGCAACGAGGCCAAGGTCGGTTTGAGCGACGGCACACGTGCCAAGGGCGATTACGATAACTGGGGTGTCAGCGCATCGGTGGAAGGCGGTCGTCATATCAAGTTGAGCAACGATTACTTCATTGAGCCGTTCGTTCAGTTGTCGGCAGCGCAGATCCAGGGCAAACGCTTCAGCCTTGACAACGACATGGAGGCCGATGGCGATCGCACCCGCTCATTCCTGGGCAAGGCAGGCGCCACGGCCGGCCGCAACTTCGACATTGGCAACGGTGCTGTTGCGCAACCTTATGTACGTGCGGCGATAGCTCACGAGTTTGCCAAAAACAACAAAGTGAAGGTCAACAACAACGTGTTCAACAACGACCTGTCGGGTTCACGGGCGGAGTTCGGCACGGGTGTAGCGGTGGCACTGTCAGACAAATGGCAAGTGCATGTCGATCTGGATTACGCCAATGGCGAGCATATCGAGCAGCCTTGGGGGGGGAATGTGGGGGTGCGGTATAACTGGTAAGTCGCTGAGTCTTTTAAAAGCGCCTCATGAACAATGAGGCGCTTTTTTCGTTCTACAATTGCAGCCGTTTTATCTTATGCCCACCCCGTTTGCGTTACCGTAATGTTGAACGTGAGCTTCCGTTCCGGTGACGAGGTTTTTCATGTAATAACGGGTTATGGGAAACGAGGCCGCCAGGTCTGTTGACCAGTAATAATAATTCCCCATGGGCCAACGGCTTCCATAAAGGTTATGGATCTCCCTGAGTTCGCCCAGGGAGGGTAATCGGGCGCCGTTGTTGGCAGCATTGTTTCTCATGGTTGTCCAGTTACCCTGTCCGAGCCCTATGCAATGGATGACGCCTGTCACGTTTACGGTATAGCTCTTTGACTGGTTGGCAGCATCCGTGGCTGTAATGCTTGCTGTACCTCTTCCCCTTACGGTTACCAGACCGTTTCCATCAACATGAGCCACCGCAGCGTTACTGGATGAATACCTATAACCGGGTTGGCCGCCAGATGCTTGATGCTGAACGTAGGTTCCTGGGCCGAAAGCAGGAAGGATCTGCGGGTTGCCGGGAATCAGGTAGATCTTGCCGCTCAAAGTGACTGGGCTGGTATTGAAATTCAGTGGCGGAATCGGCGATATGACCCTGAACGTGCGCGCCCCCGTGGACTGTCCGGTACTCACGGCCTTCGCCGTGATTGAGTGACCGCCCAGCCCGACGCCCAGTGTTGTGTTCCAGATATTGCCGATGGCACGCACCGTGTGTTTGGGCGTGTTGTTGTCGTAGATTTGTACCTCGTGGTCGGGGGTGACATTACCTCGCAGTGTGACGGAGGTGCTTTTGGTTTCCGCACCATTCTGCAGCTCACTGATGCCATCGTGCACAGACGTGATTGTCACCGGGGTGTGGGCGGCAACATTGAAGTTGAACGGCTGACTTTCTACCGGATCAACGGGGTAGAGCGCCTTTGCGGATAGGCTGTGTGACGTCACTCCCAGCCCTGTAGCAGTTGAGCGCCACTGCCGATTGGCACCGACAGTGACAGGCGCGCCGATAGGCGTGCCTTTGTTGTAAACCTGGATCTGTTCTTTGGGCGTCGCCTGTCCCAGCAGGGAAACCGTTGAGTCATAGGTGGTTCCGCCGGGATTGACCGGCCCTCTGCTGTCAGTCACCGAAGTGATGGTCGGGGAAATGAAGGCGGCAACCGTGAACACTCTCGGCGGAGCCGATACAGGCTCGCTGCCGTATTCGGCTTTGGCCGTCAGGTTGTAGGTTTTCAGCGACAGGTTGCTGTAGATGTAATCCCATTCACCATCGGATTTCACGCTCACGGTATCGATTGGGCTGACCCCGTCGATCAGTGTGATCTCTTCATCGGGACTGGCTTTGCCTTGCAGGGTGACGTTCTTGTAGTAGGTCGTCCCGCCCGGCTCGACGTCGCCTTTGGCATCGACCACACGAGAAATGGTCGGTGTGACGGCTCGCTCGACGCGGAAACGATAGGCTGGGCTCAGTGGTGGCTGAATGTCATACAGCGCCTTGGCATTGAGTACGTAACTTTTTACCGTCAATCCGGAAAGCGTATGACGCCAGATTCCGTTTGCGTCGACGGGGAGGTCGATGATCGGCGTGGTGCTTTCTTGAAGCTGAATCCGCTCGTTGGGTGTAGCGCTGCCTTCGATCACGACACTGTTGTCGTAGGTAATGGAACCAGGTGTGACCGGACCTCTGGAGTCGGTAACTGTATTGATCTCCGGGGTTTCAGCGAACTTGACCTCGAAGGTTCTGGGATTGCTGGTCACCGGATCAGCGTCGTACAACGCCTTTGCAGTAATGCTGTAGGTTTTCTCGGTCAAGCCGCTGATGATGCGGGTCCATTCGCCTTTTGCATCCACGGGCGCGGTGCCCAGGGATGTCGAAACTGCATCAAAAAGTTCAACCGTTTCACCGCGAGTTGCAGTGCCTTTGACGGTGACTTCCTTGTAACGGGTCTTTTCGCCTTCGGGGACATCGCCGCGGGCATCTGTCACACCGGTGATGACAGGCGTCACCCAGTCGTATCGGGTTCTGACCGTCAACTGTAGCGCTGGGAAGTCAATGGCATCGTCCTCCTTCGTACTGCCGTCAAAGGCGACCTTGCAAACCACTGTTGCCTGTGTGGAATGTCCCAGTTTCATCAACTCGCTTCGGAGCAGCACTTCATTCAACCCGCTGCCGAATTGCGCGGAGGTGATTTCCACGCCATCGAGCATCCGGATGATGTAGTCGCTGCCCGTTGCTGTCTTGCCTTCCAGCCTTAGCCAGAGGCATTGCTTGAGTGCAATGAACGGCCATTTCACTACGAGAGCGCTCGCATCACCGCTGAACGTCATCAGATCAAGAACATCGCTGTTTGCCAAAGGTACTTGCGGACGGGGCCAGTCGTTTTCAGGATCCTCGAAGTTGGAAACATACAAGTCCAGTGACTCGGAGGGAGTGGTGAAGCCATAGCGTGTCACGCCATAACCGACGCTCACTCGTCGGTCGATGTTGGCGCCGATAACCGAGCCATCTATATGAAAAGTGACGGTTCCACTGGCATCCCCCGGTAATTCAAGATCAGTCGAGGTGCCAGCACCCTGTGTGCCGATCCAGCTGAGGTTGATGTTATCCAGAACGGGTTTCATGTTTTCGTAACTGACGCGTACGTCGACGCCGTTGAGGCCGTCTTTGGGGTTCAAAATGTCATCAGGGGCCTGAATCACTTTGGGCGGGAGCAGTTCGCCAACCAATTCACCAATTAACAGATTGAGCGTTGCGGAATATTCGTAGCGCTGAGTGGAGGGGCGCCGCAGCACATATCGCACCTTGACGTACTGCCCGATATTGCGCGTGACGTACTCTTCGGGCACTCGAAAACGCAGCGGTTTCCCGGCGCTCAGCGAAGTGATGGGCACCCAGTCGCTGATGCTGCCGAACGGATGGGTCGCTTGCCAGTACCAGGTCACGATGTCGTGTGTTTGCGTCGGCGGATTTTCGATGAATATGTGGACGACATCGAAGACTTTGGAAGGGTCGAGCACATCGGGGTTTTTGTCGGCTTCCTCCACCTCGGGCCTGGGCAGTGTCGCGGTGACGGCTTGCACCTTGACCAACAGATGCTCTGAATCACTGACGCCGTAGAGCTCCGGCTTGTCATTGGACACGGAGTACCAAAGATCGAGTTTGCCCTTGTCGAGTACGCTGATGTGCTCTTTGTCGACGTAAGCAGTGAAAAAGCCTTCTTTTGCCTCACTGTCACTGACGGTATGAGTGAACTCATGGACATAGGTCTGACCGTTGGACTTTTCACCTATCCAGTGACCGGCGACCAGATCGCCATTGGCGATGGTCAGGTAATTGATCAGTACCGTGGCATAGGGCCTGTCCGACTCGAGTATGTCGCCCAGCAACTCGACAATCGTCGGTGCGTCCGGCATCGAAACGTCACCCACCACGTCGGCGAACTCACGTTTGGAGGATAGCGGCGGACTTCCGTCTGCTTTCGTCAGCACGTACGAGGCATCGGCCCGGCCCATGGCGATGGCGCGGACTTGCGCGTACGCCACCTTGAATTCCATGACACTCGGGATGTTCGCCACCGGTTTGGTTTCCGTGTGAATCAACGGCTTGCCAGTGAAAGGGGTGCCGATCCAGGTCATTTTTACTGAGTCGTTCAGCGCGAAATCCGAGCCCTGGATATGAACCTGGACCGTGACGTCCCGCTGGTTCAAGTCGATGATCGTGATGATCCCATTGACCGATTCCTTGATAATCGGGGCAGCCAGACGCCAGGCGCCGGCGTCGACGGCGATTCGTGTGCGTTTGGAGTGCCGGGAAGACCAGTTCCATACTTCATCGTGAGGGTCGTACTTGATTTCCAGTGCCGCGCTGTCGCCACCGGCCAGAATGTCTTCCTGTCTGGCGACGATCACGATGGGGTCCCTGCCTTCCGCCTGCGGTTGTGTGACGAGGTGCGGCGCGAGGGTATGGCTGCCCCAGCGCATCAGAATCGTGTCTCGCACCCTGATTTCCGGATAGGCACGAACCGTCAGGGGAACCCCTTTTTTTGCCCACGCCGCGTCGATCACTCCCTGATCGATGATTTCCTGCGGCAGTTGCGCAATGTGCAGTTCGGAGTGCCCGTCGGGTAGATGGGGTTCCCTGTCTCGGCCACCGGGGCTGGTGAGTTTGACGAAAAACAGCGACACCACAGAGGGATCGTCCGGCGCGGTTTCGCCGAACCGGGTCAATTCATAAAAGCATTCATGCAGACCAGGAGTGAACAGCGCCTTGGGCAAGTAAAAGAACAGATGTTTGTCTTTCTCTCCCGGTTCAACCATTCGGGTGAACACCGGAACGTCATCCCAGTAAACGACATTTTTATCACCCTCCAGCATGTCGAGGTACGCCACAATTACGCAAAGCACCCCGCTGGCGCTTTCCTCGACCACTGCAATATTGATCCCGCCATCGGCATCCTCGACTGGCGTGACTGCGCCGCTGATCTGCATGGGTCGAAGCGCCAGGGTGACGGGCTGGTCGAGATCGGGAAACAGAAGCGGATTGTGGGTGAGCATGACGAAACTCCTGAACGAGCACGCAACGGGATCGCGGACGGTTTTTTATTGAACCTGAGGGGAAGGAGGAAGGGGTACTGTCAGATCTGACAGGTGCAGGCTGGTTTGCGACGAACGGTCCAGGCTCACGGTGTTTCACCGCCAACAAGCTGGTCTTGCGGATCGAATTCGAACGTGTAGGCGTTATCGGTAGCGTTGAAGGTCAATTGCACCACTGGCAGGAAACCTGCGGTTTGCTCGAAGTAATCCTTCTGAAAGTACCGGGCGCTCGGCTTACCCGCAGCGCCGGTGTAGAAAAACGCCTGGAGCGGAATTTTTTCAGGAATGTTCTGCGGCCAGTCCGCGATGATGGATTCGTTATGTACCCGTTGATCCTGCGCCGAAAACAATGCGCGAACCTGGATGCTTACGGCGAAAGGCGCTTGCTCGCCTTTGAGGCTGCATCCGGCGTAGCGATTGGCCAGTGCGTTGAAGTGAGTGAGGTAGGCTTCAACCGTGGTAATGCCTTGCTCGTCGCATGGACGACTTGTCGCGGGGGCTTGCGAGTTTTCATTGCAACTATCGCTTCGATAATACGTAGCACCGTCAAATGGCCATGCGCAGCGCAGTGTCAGAGGATAAGCCGCAGGTGCAGACAGCTCTTTAAGGATCAGACCCTGCGGCTTTGACCAGGCCAGAATGGGAAGGTAAATGTCGGCTCGCAAATAGGAAAAAGAAACCCCGTTGCGCTCTACCGACCCAGGGCTGGAATTCCACGCATGGTATTCGGGCGTTGCACTGGTCGTGCGTAACAGGACTCCGCTGCACTTGTAGGCGGGTTCATTATCAGGACACGTCATGGTCGTATTGGCGTAGCGGGCATTCAAATTCGCGGCGACCTGGTAGCCGATGTACAACTGATCCTGCAGTTTGAAACCGAACACCCCACCTGCCGGCTGGCTCAAATCCATGCGCAGGATCGGCAGCCAATCCCCCGTAGTCCTGAAATAATCACGCTGATCTTTCTGTGCCCCGAGCAGTGAACCTGCCTGCGTCACGTCATAAAACAGCGCTTGCAGCGGCATCTTCGCCGGTGTCTGTTCATCCCAGTTGCGGATTTGCACCTGCATCGGTCGTGCAGACCACGTGGCGTCGAGCCCTTGGTGCGCGATCAGGCTGGCCTTGAACTGTGCGGGGTTTTCGCTGCTGAGTGAGCATTGCGCGACGGTCTGATTGCCTTGCTGTGCGAAGTGTGCGAGCCAGCCTTGTGCGTCAGTCACGCCAAGCGCCGTGCAAGAGCTGATGTCCTGTGCTCGTTGCTCGGCGGCGGCGGTCCAGCCGCAGCCCATTTCCGGTCTGGTGGCGGGTATCGGAAATTCGAACGGATAGGCGCACAGGGCATCCAGCGATTTGCCCAGACCGATCGCGGTGAACCGATCACTGAACACTGCGCCGTATGCGTGCACCAGCGTGCGGGTGCCGAGATCGGCACGCAGATAGTTCAAGCCCTGTGCGCCGAGTTGTATGGCGGGCGCACTGTGTTTCCAGAACTCTGCTGTTCCTGTGCTCCCAAGCAGCAATACACCGCTGCAAAAATACGCCGGGTTGTCGCCCGGACATTGGCTGAGGGTGTTCTGGTAGCGCTGGTTGAGCAGGTGAGCGGTTTCCGGGCCTGTTGCGGCCTGGCTGACACTGCCGAACAGCGCCAATGCGAGCAACAGACATCTGATTCGCAACGAGATTTGCATGGCGATCTCCACAAGTCTTTGGTCGCAGCCGCTCAAGCCTGGGAGACACCCAAAACTTGCCAGAACGAGGCGACGTCCTGGCTGGTGGCGTTGTCATTGACCGAAGAGCCGTTGAGGTCGTATGTCCAGGCGGTGTCGGCACCCAGGACGTCGGCGGTCCATACCGGGTAGTTCAGCCACTCGAGGAAGTCCGCGACGGGGCCGCTGTCGGGAAAATAAAGCGTCCATAGCCGTTTCGTCTGGGCGAGGGTGATCGGTTGCAGTTTTGCAGCAGTACAAATTCTGGTCATGCCCTGCCAATCCGCGCCGGCACTGAGGAAGTGCACCTCCTGAATACCCTTGACGGTGAGTGGGTACTCTCGGCTCTGGCTCTGGCTGTCGGTCGCGCGGATCCTGCAGGCGCCGTTGCGCAGGGCGGTGATCTCGCCCGATTGTGCATCGGCACTGGCAATCAGCGGATCGGTGCTGTCCCAGGTGTAGGGAGCCTGGCCCCAAGTGGCTTCACGGGTCATGCGCGCCGCCGGGGGAGGGGCAAGCGGTGGCTTGTCGACGGAGACGACGTAGTTTTCAGTGCTCAGATCCAGTGTGGCGTCGGCGTCGAAATCCGTCGGCAATTTCAGATCCAGAGTGTCCGATGGTTCACGAGTGCTCTGATAGAGCTGCACTTCGTAGCGAATCGGTACGATGTCATTTTCGTTGGCAGCAAATTCCCGGGCTTCAACTTTGAACACGACATCCTTGTCGACTGCGCCGGCGCTGATCGGCAGATCATCGGTGTAGGTGTCGCCGACGAACAAGTAAACGTGATCGCGGAACGTCATGGGCGTCCAGGGCTTTATTCTGACGGTCGCCCCACCGGGTGGCAGTGTCTGCGGATCCAGAATGCCGTTGGGCGCTTCGTCTACATTTGGCGCTCGCAGATTGTTGTGGGTCTGGCTCATGTCACCCTCTCTTCAAATCAGATTGGCGGCGCTCGGGTGAGCGCCGCACAGCAAGGCATCGTCGAGGATGTCAGGGGGTATTGAGCCTGGCCAAACGACTGGCCTTGAGCGCCAGACCGCGGGTGACCGCATTGGCGTAGTACGACACCTGGCCTTTGAGCCGGTCTTGAGCGGCACTGCTGTCGCCGCCGGCGAGAGAATTGCCCCAGGTCACGACTTCGCCGTCGGAAGTGAGTGCGGTAAAGGCATGACGGTTGGCGTAGATCGCGGTGACGTTGACCAGTTTGGCGGCGACGGGCGTGGTATCTCCGCCGAGCAATGGGTCTCCCCAGGCCACCACGGTTCCATCTCTGCACACTGCGGCGAACGCTCCGGCGGTGGCGGCCAGTTGAACAAGATCGTCTCTGCCGGCGATCGCGTCAGGTATCAGGCCACCCGAATTGGCGGCGGGCCATCCGACGACGTGACCGCTGTGTCGAAGCGCTGCAAACGCATTCGAACTGGAGACTACCGAGTCGATATCCGTCAGGGAGCGGATTTCCGCAGGTATTGTCCCGCCATACGTTACTGGCCCCCAGCCCGCGATTTGTCCGCTTGTGAGCATGACGACAAAGGCTTGGGCATTTGCGCAGGCCAGTGTCTTGATGTTGGTCAGGCCGGCGACATCGTCGGATACGGTGCCGCCTTTCGCGGCATCCCCCCAGGCGACCACACTGCCGTTTTCCCGAAGCGCAGTGAAAGAGAAGCCGTTGCCGATAACGTGTTTGATATCGGTGAGGCTGGCAATCTCTGCAGGAACAACGCCGCCAAACCCCGCTCCACCTCCCCACGCCATCACCTGACCGGTTGCCCTGAGGACGGCAAAGGCATTTCCGGCCGGGGTCAGTTCGACTGCGTCTCTCAAGGCCAGAATCTCGGCAGAGGGCGTACCGCCGTTGGTAGCATTGCCCCACGCATGGACTGTTCCATTGGTTTTGATGCCCGCAATTGCAACGCTGTTGCCCGCGAGCACTTTGAAGTCCGTAGGAACCACCGAGCCCATTTCTCCACCCTGACCTGCAGACCCGGGCCAGGCGACAGTGAAGTTGTTGGTACGAATCACCGCATAAGAACTGCCGGAACAAGCAGCCTTGGCAATGTCGGTGAACGTCTGAAAGGTTGGCGGGATTTTCTGGCCATTCAACGGGTTACCCCAGGCTGCCAGATTGTTCTTGTCCCGCAGCGCCACGAATGCCCCGTCATTGGCGGGAGTGCCCGGGCCACCGGTGCCAAATATATTCACTCTGTTCAGGGTGACCTGATCGTCGCTGGTGCGAACTTGCAAGGGGGCATACGGATGGGTATCAACCCAGGTCTCCGCTTTTGTCCAGGTGCTGTCGTCAGCGTATTTCCACTCGGCCTGCACGCGTTGCAGGGTCTGTGCATTGAAGGCGGAAATGAGCCAGCTGGAACTGCTCTCCCGATAAATTCCCTTGTTGTAGCGGGCTCCCATGACCCGCAACTTGCCGCTGCCGATTACCTTGCGCACGTCGTACACCGACGGACCGGAAGGCCCATCGGTTCCACCGGCCTCGCGTTCGATTTTGTAACTCAAGACGATGCTTCTGCCGTCGTTGGCGTTGATCACGCTATGCGGCACCTTGATCACGG
Organism: Pseudomonas sp. GW822-FHT03F08; assembly: GCF_058801265.1. NCBI lineage: Bacteria > Pseudomonadati > Pseudomonadota > Gammaproteobacteria > Pseudomonadales > Pseudomonadaceae > Pseudomonas > Pseudomonas sp. GW822-FHT03F08. Next base: position 25,812 of record NZ_JBXANC010000013.1, read on the forward strand.
CCAGCTCTTTGTCGGCTTGTCCGGACGTCACCGTATGTGGATAGGTGGTCGTGGTTTGACCCTCTACCTCTACCGTGATTTTGTCTTTCTCCTTCAGAAGGGCGGTTGCCGGTATCACCACCGTTGCGCCGTCTGGATAAACATCGTCAGGGTTCAACTGATCTTTTTGAGGGCCGGTTGCCTCCTTGAACGTGGCGTCTGGCAGATTGAACTCCGTCGCCTCGACTCTCAGCGGATAATCCTCACCGGGGACTCGGTCACCACCCTCGAACAGTTCCACGTCATAACTGATCACCACATCTTTGTTCAGGCAGGCGAGCACGATGGATCGCTCAACCGTGAACTCGACGGGTTTGCCCTTGTTGTTTGTGGTGACGGGTTTGTCGTCCCTGTGCACTGTCACGTTGTCCGTCGTGGCCCACGTCATAAAAAAATGATCGCCGGCGTTTTCTGGCCGATTGGCGGCAATTCTGACGGTAGCGCCGTTCGGGGCGTTGGCGGGGTCCAGGATTCCATCGGGGGCTTGCACCACTTCCGCTGGATCGAGCAGTGGTTGCTCTGCCTTGCCGACGACAAAGGTCAGCGGATTGGAATAGCTGGTGGTATCGGTTTCCTTGCGCCAGATCCGGTAAGTGGCAGTTATTTTTTTTCCGCGGTTGGGTTCAATGTCTGTCGCTACGAATGCGGTATTCAGTGTGAAGGGCACATCCTTGTTGGCCGTGAGGGCGTTTAGCGTGACGAAGTCTTCCTTCTTGCCTGTGAGCTCGCCATCCCACGTATAGGTTACGATGTCGCCAGACTTGCTTGGCGTACCGGTGGGTCTTGGCGCAGTCAGTCTACTGGCGCCTGCGGGCAGGTCGCCGGGTTCCAGTTCGCCACTCTGCTCTCCCAGAACGATGGGCTTGACCAGTTCAAACTGCGGTTCGCCGACATTGACTGGGGCAGCAGACCGGGAAAGGCGCTTGATGATTTCACCGTCCTTGTCCATCAGCAGTGTGTAGGACGCGACGACTTTTCCGCCTTTGAGGGTGTGAATGTGTTTGCCGTCGATGGGGATGACAAAACCGTCTGGGTTGTCCACCTCTGACTGGTCCGGGAAATGCCACTCATCTTCGAAGTCGGGATCATAGGTACTGCCATCGGGTCGCGTACCGAACCATCTGACTTCGATTGCCATATCGACTTCAATGACCGGATTGTGCGGGATTCGCAAAGTGGTACTCGGGAGGTCCTCGGGAATCGCACCGTTTTGTGCATCGTCGAGAATCGGAGCAGCCAGTTGATCGGCTTCGCCCACAATCTGCACGAACTGGCCTTTGGATCGCAGAGGGTCGGAGCTGCCATCGCGTTTCAGGTGGTAAGAGAAAGTGGCTTGGGTTTTTGCCAGCTTTCGCGCATCCGAGTTCTTGATTATCAACTCGTAGGTGTGTGGCAAGTTGTCAATGGTCACCAAGGGAGCAACGGCTTCGAACAGATCGCCATCTACTGTGGTGCCGCGCATCTTCAGTTCGATTTTGTCGTCATGCTTGAAATCTGGACTTCTGGCTACCACTTGAGCGATGACGTCGTCATCACCCAGCTTCTCAAGATCAAGAATATTGTTGAGGGCCCGTTCGACAATAGGGGCGAGCAGAAGATTTATGCCCACTGAGACTCTGATCCGGGTTTCCTTGCACCAGTCTTCTGCGTAATTGAATACCTTGTCGCGTGGCCTGAACGTTACAGCGAGACCGGAATCGTCGGTGTCGCCGGCCTCTTCGATGACACTTTTGTCTATCAGGATTTCGATCGGGTTGTTGTCTGGGTCATTGATTTGTTCGGCAGTCAGAGGTGGAGACTGCACGAATACACCACCCCAGCTCGCGATGTTCACGTCCTCTTCTGCGGCATTGGGGTAAGGCAGGCCGGTGCCGGACGCGGGGCGGATGACAATCAACACACCCTCATCTGCTATGTCCTTGTCCACGATGCCGTTGACGATTTCCGGATCGATATACATGAACAGTTCGGAGTGTCCGGGTCCCGGCAGCGTATCTTGTCCTCCCGGAATCTCGATTTTTATGTATATCTTGGTCGCCGGTGTCTGCGTTTCCGGCGCTTGATTGAGCCGGGTGATGCGGTAGGACAGGGTATGCGAGCCGGTCTGGGCGTGCCGGGAGGCCACGAACAGTGTTACTCGTTGCCCCACCTCGGCGTCTTCGTTGATGTTGATCTGATCAACAACATTGCCATCCATCAGCAGTTCGGCTTTGTCACCTTTACCCATCTGGGTCCAGGGGTAAATGTAAGTTTGCAGACCTCTCTCTGGATGTACCCCCATCGCTGCAGCCCAATTGATCCCCCACTCACCGGATGGCAATTGTTCTGGTTGTTTGTCGGGAATTTCCAGCTCGACAAGTGCCAAAGCGGGAATTCTTTTCGCAGGTTTTTTCAACATGGCAGACACTCCTGTCGAGGGATGGGCGACGGAGTGATTTAACGAATGAAAGCGATCGCCTGGCTACTGTCAGATCTGACAGGTGAGCAGGGTTTTACGACCAGCGGTTGCTGAGCGCTCAGCGTTTGTGCAGGGTTTTCTGTCGCAGAATGTAGACCGTCACCAACACGGCACTGGTCAGCATGAACCCCCGCGCCCACGGCAGCGGCACCAGGTAGCACGAGAACAGAATGCTCGCCCACATCAGCCCGATCGCGTAGACCTTGCCCTTGAGCGGTATGCCGTTGCCATCGAGGTAATCGCGGATCCATGGCCCGAGCCGGGGATGCTCGACCAGCCATTGATAGAAGCGCGGAGAGCTGCGGGCGAAGCAGGCGGCCGCCAGCAGGAGGAAAGGGGTAGTGGGGAGAACAGGCAGGAATATCCCGATCACCCCCAATGCCACGCTGAGCCAGCCGATGGCCAGCAGGATGTAGCGCAACATCAGGGGGCGGTTGCCTATGGGGTTGTCCATAGGCCGGATCTTAGTGGTGACGTGGCTTGAGGATCGCCGGTTTTTCGTCGGGTGCCTGGCACAGCAGGTACAGCGCGGTCAGGGCTTCCGGGATCTGCACGATCATGTCGTCCATCAGGTTGGCGTCCCTGGCGATGTCTTCGAACTCTGGCTGTTCGTCGAACAGGCCCGAACCGACCATGATCGGCAGCAACATTTCGCTGACTTCTTCTTCGGCGGTTTCGAACCAGGCCGCTTCGCGCAGGAACACGCCTTCCATGAAACCGATGCACCAGCCGCGCAGTTCGGAATCGTCCGGCTCGTCGCCCAGGTCCAGTTCGCACGGCAGCTCGAATTCTTCATCGGAGGCCAATTGGCGGGCGATGTGGGCCTTGAGGCCGATCAGCGTGGCTTCGATCTCTTCACGCTGGGCTTCGCTGCTGTAATGCGGCTCTTCGGCGAACAGGGCGTCGATCCACTCACGGTCCGGCACCTCGTCGGCGCAGATCGACAGCGCGGTCAGGTAACCGTGAGCGGCCACGTAGTCCAGCGCCTCTTCATGCAGCTCGTCGGCGTCGAGGAAGACTTGCAGGCGGGTTAGTTGCTCGGCGAAGGACATTAAAGGGCTACCTTGGGGGAATAAACAATGCGGGAATTCTAGGCCTTCTTGAGCCCTCAAGCCAGCCGCACGGCAGATTTGCGCCCACAAGCTTCTTATCGGCGGTGCCCTTTGCCGGGGAGGGCTCGGGTATACTGCCGCGCTTTGCGATCCCTGCCGGTGTCGCGGCTGAATCTGTACGGCGTCATGCAATGCGTCCTTACGTTTTGTTTAAAGCAGCCTCGGCTGTCTTGAACCAGCCTGTGCAGGGATGTTTCGGTGGATTTTTGGAGTTTTTATGCTCGAACAGGCTCAACGCGTCCTCAAGGACATCTTCGGCTACGACAGTTTCCGTGGCCGTCAGGGTGCAATCATTGAGCGCGTGGCCAGTGGCGGTGATGCCCTTGTCCTGATGCCGACCGGCGGCGGTAAGTCCCTGTGCTTCCAGGTGCCGGCGCTGCTGCGCGACGGCCTGGCGGTGGTGGTGTCGCCGCTGATCGCGCTGATGGACGATCAGGTCGCCACCCTCGAAGAGCTGGGTGTGGCCGCTGCCGCGTTGAACTCCACGTTGAGCGCCGAACAGCAGCGCGACCTCGCCAACCGGATCAAGCGCGGCGAAGTGAAAATGCTCTATCTGGCGCCCGAGCGTCTGGTGCAGCCGCGGATGCTGTCGTTCCTGCAAGGCTTGAACATCGCCCTGTTCGCCATCGATGAAGCGCACTGCGTGTCGCAATGGGGCCACGACTTCCGCCCGGAATACCTGCAACTGGGGCAGTTGGCGGAAATGTTCCCCGACGTGCCGCGTATTGCCCTGACCGCCACCGCCGACAAGCGCACCCGCGAAGAAATCGTCACCCGTCTGCATCTGCAGAATGCCGAGCGTTTCCTATCGAGTTTCGACCGGCCGAACATCTTCTACCGCATCGTGCCCAAGGAGCAGCCGCGCAAGCAGTTGCTGGCGTTCCTTGCCGAGCGCCGCAGCGATGCCGGCATCGTCTACTGCCTGTCGCGCAAGAAGGTGGAGGAGGTGGCCGCGTTTCTCACCGAGCAGGGCTTCCCGGCGCTGCCGTATCACGCCGGTCTGCCCAACGATCTGCGCGCCTATCACCAGAAACGCTTCCTCAACGAGGAAGGCCTGATCATGGTCGCCACCGTGGCGTTCGGCATGGGTATTGACAAACCCAACGTGCGTTTCGTCGCTCACCTCGACCTGCCGAAATCCCTGGAAGCCTATTACCAGGAAACCGGACGCGGCGGTCGTGACGGTCTGCCGGCGGACGCGTGGATGGCCTACGGTCTGCAAGACGTGGTGATGCTCAAGCAGATGCTGCAGAACTCCGAAGGCGACGAGCGCCACAAGCGTCTGGAGCAGCACAAGCTCGACGCTATGCTCTCGCTCTGCGAAGAAACCCGCTGCCGCCGACAGGCGCTGCTGGCGTACTTCGACGAAGACATGCCCGAGCCGTGCGGGCACTGTGACAACTGCACCGACGGCGTGCAGACCTGGGACGCCACCGAGCCTGCACGTCAGGCGCTGTCGGCGATCTATCGCACTGGCCAGCGTTACGGTGTCGGCCATCTGGTGGACGTGCTGCTGGGCAAGGACAACGAAAAGGTCCGCAGTTTCGGCCATCAGCACCTGTCGGTGTACGGCGTGGGCAAGGCGCTTAGCGAGAGCGAATGGCGCTCGCTGTTCCGCCAATTGGTTGCTCGCGGCCTGGCGGATGTCGATCACGAAGGCTACGGCGGGCTGCGTCTGAGCGACACGTGCCGGCCGCTGCTCAAGGGTGAAGTGAGCCTGGAGCTGCGCCGCGACCTCAAGCCGCAAGTCACCGCCAAGAGCGGCAGCAAGAGCCCGGCCAGTCAACTGGTGCGCTTTGAGGAACGCGAACAGTGGGAAGCGCTGCGTGCCCTGCGCCGCAAACTGGCGGAAGAACACGGCGTGCCGCCGTACGTCATCTTCCCCGACTCGACGCTGCTGGAAATGCTCCGCAGCCAGCCGACCTCGCTGGCGGAAATGGCCCAGGTCAGCGGCGTCGGCGCACGCAAGCTGGAGCGCTACGGCGAGGCCTTCCTCGAAGTGCTCGGCGGCGAGGCCGAGACACCGAAAGTGGTGGCCGATGTACGCCACGAATTGATTACCCTGGCCCGTGCCGGTATGACGCCGTTGCAGATTTCCGGTCAGTTGCAGTGCTCGGAAAAGAACGTCTACACCATGCTTGCTGAAGCCATCGGCAAGCAGCAATTGTCGCTGGAACAGGCGCTGGACTTGCCGGAGGACCTGATGGGCGAAGTCCAGGACGCGTTCCTCGACGGCGAAGGCGAGTTGCCGTCGGTCGCTGAAGTGGCGGAGCTGTTTGCCGGTCGTGTACCGGAAGGCGTGCTGTATTGCGTAAGGGCTGCGCTGCAATCTGAATTCGAGATGTGAGCCTGGGCTTACACAAACCGTTGTACAGATGTAACGATTCAGTACAGGGCGGCTCTTGCCTATAGCCAAATGTCATGCTTAGCTGACTAATAATTAGTTTTTCTCTATTTCTTCAGTCTAACCATGAGTGTTTTATGCCGTTAACCGATCAACACCGCTTTGGCATGCAACTGGCCCAGATGTCCCGTGGCTGGCGTGCCGAACTGGATCGCCGGCTGGCCGGCCTGGGTTTGTCCCAGGCGCGCTGGCTGGTGCTGCTGCATCTGGCGCGTTTCGAAGACGCCCCGACCCAACGGGAGCTGGCGCAAAGCGTTGGCGTCGAAGGGCCGACCCTTGCCCGCCTGCTCGACAGCCTGGAAAGCCAGGGCCTGGTGCAACGCCAGTCCGTGATGGAAGACCGTCGGGCGAAAAAAATCGTGTTGTGCGCCCCGGCACTGCCGCTGATCGAACAGATCGAGACCATCGCCACGCAACTGCGTCACGAATTGTTCGAAGGCGTCGACGAGGCGGATTTGAAGGTGTGCATGCGGGTTCACGGGCACATTCTGGCCAACCTGGAAAAGTCTTGAGGCACAACCGCGTGCCGTTTTTTTGAGAGATCGCGCTGGGCAGACTATAAGAACTACTGGGCAATATCGTGTTCGTACCGGATGTGCGAACCCATAGAAGTCGGTTTTGCTTATTTAAGGGATGCTCATGCTCGACAGTCGGCACGTGGTACTGCGTTGCGCCAACTCACTGCTGGTGGCCGGTGTTCTCACCTGGTCCACGGCGTCACTGGCGCTGGGGCTCGGTGACATTACCGTGCACTCGGCCCTCAATCAGCCGCTCAAGGCCGACATCGCGCTGGTGGATGTCGCCGGGCTCAGCGAAAGCGAGCTCTCGGTCCGTCTGGCCACGGCGGACGAATTCGGCCGTGCCGGGGTCGAGCGGGTGTTCTTCCTCAATGACCTCAAGTTCACCCCGATCCTGCGTGGCAATCGCAATATGATCCGGGTGACTTCCAGCAAACCGGTCAACGAACCCTTTCTGAATTTCCTTGTGCAGCTCAATCAGCCCAACGGCCACCTGCTGCGCGAATACACGGTGCTGATTGATCCGCCGGGTTCGCCGGGCATCGTGCCGGCCACCGACGAGCCCGACGTCCGCGCGCAATCGTCGGAGTTTCCAACGCCTGAGGCACCTGCTGCCGGCACCCAAAGCAAGTCTGCTGCGCCACCCGCCGCGCCAGTGCCGCAAACGGCTGCGACCAACGACGCGCAAGCCGAGCAGTTGGCCGCCAGCGTGCTGCAGAACCAGCAACTGCAGAAAACCATCGATGAGCTGAACGTGAAGCTTCAGGCGCAGGAAATCCTGATCGCCGACGGCAAGAAACAGCTGGGTGATTTGCAGGCCCGTCTGGCGGAAGTGCAACAGGCGCCGCCGGCTCCGGTAGCACCTGTGCAAGCCCCGGCTCCGGTTGCTGCGCCGGTAGAGTCGCAGGAAGACTCCGTCAGCTGGCCGCTGCTTGGCGGTTTGCTGGTGCTGTTGGGCGGGTTGGGGGCGGTGTTGTATGTACGCCGCCGACGCCAGTCTGAAGCGAATCTTGTCGGGCCTGCGGTGCTGGCACCCCAGCGCAGCGAACCCGCGCTCAATGAACCCGAAGTCGTTCGTCAGAACGTGGTTCAGGAGGCCGTCGAGCACCGTGACGAACAGGCCGCAGGCGATGTACTGGAGGCGGTCGGCATTTATCTGGCGTATGGGCGGCTCGGTGAAGCGCTCGGTTTGCTGCGCGACGCCTTGCAAAAGGAGCCGGAGCGCATCGATCTGGGTGTGCAGATGCTCGAGGTGCTGGGGCGCCAGGGCGACCAGTCAGCCTATGACGAACAGGAAAACCACCTGCGCCAGCTCGGTGTCGAGGAACAGCGATTGCTCGATATCCGGGCCCGCTACCCGAAACTGACCAGGAGTGAACCTCCGGCTGCGGCGGCTCCGGTCATTGCCGCGCTGCCCGTTGAGCAAGCTGCACCCGCCACACCGTTGGCCAAGGATGATTTCGAGCTGAATCTGGAGCAGCTGTCGATGGATTCCAGCTGGGATCTGGAAGACAGTCGTCCGGCAACGGACACACCTTCGTCGACCCCGCCGGCACTGGGTTCCAGCCTGCAAGTGCTGCCACAGGATTTCGAGCTGCCGCAAACCGCCAACGATGACGCTGAGGCGACGGAGCTGGAGTGGATCGCCGAACCGGATGTGCAGCCGATAGACGATGACTTCCTCAACGAATTTGGCGATCCCGGTCAGTCGCTGAAACTGGAGCCACTGGATCTGCAATTACCGGAAGCCGAGCCGGGCCCGACCGAGACCGCCAACGCCGGAAAGCTCGAGCAGGCCCAGACCTGCATCGACGACGGCGACCTCGACAGTGCGATCGCCTTGCTCAATGAGCTGCTGAAGGAAGGCGATGAGCCCCTCAGGCAAACGGCCCGAACCCTGTTGGCGGGGATTCGCTGATCCGGGTCAGAAGGTCTGCCCCAGATTCAGGTAAACCGCCTGTTCGTTGGCATCGTTCAGGCCATAGCTGAAGTTCAGCGGCCCCAGCGGTGTGTCGAAACCGATGAATACGCTGGCGGCATTGATGTAGCCGCTGTCGAACTCGTTGTCGTTGTTCCAGGCCCGGCCGCGCTCCAGCGAGCCGCCGGCATACAGCGGGAAATCCAGCGGCAGATAAGCGCGCGGCGTCAGACGGCGGTAATACACCGCCCGCATCAGGCTGACGTTCTGCCCGGAGATGGCATCTTCGCGGAAACCGGACAGTTGTCGGGCGCCGCCCAGCAGGAAGCTCGACGTCACCACATTCGCATCGTCCAGCGTGCGCCCGTAACGACCGCCCAGAATCAGCGTGTTCGGCCCGCTGCTCATGGCCTTGTCCAATTTGAACTCCCATTGCCGGTAGCGCGTGTCGGAGCCCAGGCTCGGTTCGAATTGCATCAGGGTCAGGCTGATGTCCTTGCCGTCGTGGGGGAAGTACACATTGTCCAGTGAGTCGAACGAGTACTTCAGCGCATAGAACCCTTCGTTGAAGTGTTCGCTCGGCAGATTCTGATCGCCGATTCGCACATCCGCTTTGCCCCAGGCCTCGCCGACACCAAAGCGGATTTCACCGTTGTTGCCGATCTGGCGGCCGACATTGAGGCCGAGGCCATAGCGCTCGACGCGATATTGGGCGATCGGGTCATTGTCGAGCACCGAGTCGACGTTCTGGGCTTCAAACGCTGCATACGGTGCGACGAAGTAGCGCGAGCCGACGTCCAGCGGCTGATAGAACTCGGTATAGAGCTCCTGCTTGTCGCCGATCTGCGCCCGGGTCAACCATTCAGCGCCGAGGCGGTTGATGCCGTTCATTCGGTAACTGGCGCCGAGGTTGAAGGCGCTGTCGCCGCGCATGTCGTCCGACAGGTTCAAGCCGACGCGAAGGTAGTCGGTGCCGCTGCGCTTGCCCCGGGCGCTGATCACCAGCGTATGTTCCTGGCCCTTGTGCACCACGCGGTATTGCACCTGTTCGAAGTAATCCAGGCCGTACAAGGTGCCCATGTCCGAGTGCAGACGCCCGAGGTCCAGCGGCTCACCGATGGGCTGACGGATGTAGTAACGGATCACGTCGTCGCCGACTTTCGAGTCGTTCTCGACCCTGATCGCGGTGATGATCGGCGTGCGCTGGCCCGGTGCGCGTGCGGCGTTGAGCTCGGCGTCCTGAGACATGGCGGGTTTCAATCGGGCGAGGCGGGCGTCGAGGGCCTTGGCGGCGCGGTAGCCGGCATCGATCATTTCCTCGGCACGACCGAAATCGGTGGCGCCGAAACTGGCCAGCGGCGGCTGGATCAGCACGTCATTCGGGTGCAGCGCCGCCAGTTGTTCTTCGGAGTTGCGCCGGGTCATCAGGGTGATCGACTGGTTCAGCACATCGACCACAGTGGTCAGTTGCTTGCGGTTGCGCAGCGGGGTGCCGATGTCGACCACGATGGCTACGTCGACGCCCATTTCCCGGGCCACATCGAGGGGGATGTTATCGGTCATGCCGCCGTCCACCAGCAGCTGGCCATCAAGCTCGACCGGGGCGAACACCGCCGGGATCGACATGCTGGCGCGGATCACCTGGGGCAGGTGGCCTTTGCGAAACACCACTTTTTCGCCGTTGGCGATGTCGGTGGCCACGGCGCGGAACGGGATCGGCAGCTTGTCGAAATCACGGGTGTCGCTGGTGTGGGCCAGCAGGCTTTCCAGCAGTAACGCCAGGTTCTGTCCCTGAATCACCCCCAGTGGCAGGCCGAGGCTGCCGTCGTCGCGAAAGCTCAGTTTCTGCTTCACCAGAAAATCGCGGTCATCCTGTTTGCGTCGAAACGGTACGTCTTCCCGAGGTGGAGCATCGGATAGGGCCTGCTGCCAGTCGATGCTCAGGGCGAGTTTTTCCAGTTCGTCGATCTTGTAACCCGAGGCGTAGAGGCCACCGACCACTGCACCCATGCTGGTGCCGGCAATCGCATCGATCTTGATGCCTTGCTCTTCCAGCGCCTTGAGCACGCCGATGTGTGCCAGCCCGCGGGCCGCACCGCCGGACAGCACCAGGCCGACTTTCGGTCGCGGCGCTTCACTGGCATGGACGAACAGCGGAAGGAAACCAAGCAAAAGGCAGATCAGCAGACGACGCATTGTGAGTCTCGGGGCAAGCGTTAAAGCCGGCTATTATAGCGGCGCCCTCTGGCTCAGGAGTTTCAACGATCATGACCGCCACAAAACCGGAAATCGTCATCACTTATTGCACACAATGCCAGTGGCTGTTGCGCGCGGCGTGGCTGGCGCAGGAGTTGCTCAGCACTTTTGGCGACGACCTTGGCAAAGTGTCACTGGTGCCGGGTACCGGCGGGATCTTTCACATCAGCTGCGACGGCGTGCAGATCTGGGAGCGCAAGGCCGACGGTGGTTTCCCCGAGGCCAAGGTGCTCAAGCAGCGAGTCCGCGATCAGATCGACCCTGAGCGCGACCTCGGCCACAACGACCGCATTCAGTGAGATGCAGCCTCGGCCTCCACCGTTTTTTTGCTGGCGCTGCCTGACATCTGGCTCGACACAACGATGGCGACGATGATCAGCGCGCCGCCGAGCAGCATCCGCAGGGTCGGGTTTTCATCGAACAGCAGCCACGCGACGGTAATGCCGTAAACCGGCTCCATGGCGAACACCACCGCCGCAGTTCGCGCCTTGATCACGGCGAGACTGGCGACGAACAGGCTGTGGGCGACGCCGGTACAGAACACACCGAGCAGGGCGATCCACAGCCAGTCGATGGCGCGCACTTCACTCAGTTGCGGCGCCGCCACCGGCAGCAGACACAGCGCTACCACCACGTTCTGACACAGCGCTGCCTGCACTGCCGGGATGCGCCCGGAACTGGCACGGTTGGTCAGCGACAACAGTGAAAACAGCAGGCCGGAAAGAATCGCCCAGAGCAGCCCGGTGGTGGCGCCGCTGGCCAGGTCGAACGCCGGGGTCACCAGCACCAGGCCGACACTGACCAGCGCCACCAGAATGATTTCGTTGGCACGGATGCGTTCGCGGAAGATCAACCCTTCGAGGATGACCGTGAAGGCCGGGAAACTGGCGAAACCCAGGGTGGCCACCGCGACGCCGGCTACCTTCACGGCAATGAAGAAGCTCACCCAGTGACCGGCCAGCAGCACACCGCTCAGGGCCAGTCGTCGCCAGTCCACGGCTTGCAGTTTTTGCCAGCCGTGCTGGCTGGCGAAACGGGCAAAGAACGCCAGCGCAAGAACGGCAAAGGCGGCCCGTCCAAAGACGATGACCGCCGGCGTTGCGGCGGCGAGTTTGCCGAAGACGCCGGTCAGGCCGAACATCAATGCGCCGATATGCAGGGCGCCGAGGGCAGTGCGGGGAGTCATTGCAGTCCTTTTTTCAAACACCATTTCAGGCACACATTGAAGCGTGTAGCGGCCGAAAAGTCTGTCGGCAGACTATCGACTTTTGTCGTCAGCCTCGCGTCGCAATTGTGTAGGAGAGGTACCGAATTCACGCAGGACGGCGGCCGAGAACGCACTTTGCGATCCATAGCCTACACGGCTGGCCACTTCCCCGATGGCTAGCGTGGTTTCCCGCAACAGCGTGACGGCCTTATGCAGCCGTCGACTGCGAATGTAATCCATGGGTGTCTGCCCGCATTCGGCGACGAACCGCGCATGCAATCGGGCGCTGGATAGTCCGGCGACACGCGCCAGATCCGCGACCTGCAGCGGGTAGGCCGCGTACTGCTCGATGTGCGCATCGAGGGCCGCGTAGGGCAGGCGACGGGCGCAGACCTCGGCAGGTTGCGCGTGATTCAGGCTCGCCAGCAACAGCACCGCACCCTGTTGCGCAATCAGCGGATCGTCCACCGGGCTGTTCGCCAGCCAATTGACCAGTTGGCCCTGGCCGGCATCCAGCGACAGCCGCGCGGCGTTGTCCAGCAGGCGGCGGCTGGCGTCGGCGTGATCGCCCAGTGAGCGTGACAACCATTGATCGTCCGGCACGTCCAGTACCAGACAACGGCTGCCCTTGGGGCTGCCGCACGCGTGATGCGCGCCGGAGGGAATCACCACGAAGCTCTGCTGCAATACCTGGCTGCCATGCCCTTCGACTTCGAAATCCAGCGCACCCGACAGGCCGAACACCAGTTGGGCGTGGTCGTGACTGTGGACGATCAGGTCGTGGGTGTAATGGCGCAGGGTCAGGATCGGTGGCATGGCGGTCTCCGGGCGAGCTGCCAGTCTACACCGGCGCAGGGGCGACGCGTTTGTCACAAGACTGACGCACGCCTGTCATGGTCGATTAACCGGGCTCGCGCACAGTGGCGAAAACATCGCAGAGGGTTGCCCATGACCAGCGCCGAGCTCGCCAGACCCAGCCGTAAACAAAGGGTTCGCACCTTGTGGATTTCCGACGTGCATCTGGGCACGCGGGATTGCCAGGCCGAGCATCTGTCGCAATTTCTCAAGGGTTATCACGCCGACAAGATCTACCTGGTCGGTGACATCATCGACGGCTGGAAACTGCGCGGCGGCATGTACTGGCCCCAGGCGCACACCAACGTGATCCGCCGCTTGCTGACCATGAGCAAGCGCGGCACCGAGGTGATCTACGTCACCGGCAACCATGACGAATTCCTGCGTCGCTATTCGAAGCTGATCCTGGGCAACATCCAGTTGGTCGACGAAGCGGTGCACGTCACGGCCGATGGCCGGCATTTGCTGGTGATCCACGGCGACCAGTTCGACGTGATCACCCGTTATCACCGCTGGCTGGCCTTTCTCGGCGACTCGGCCTACGAATTCACCCTGACCCTCAATCGCTGGCTCAATCACTGGCGGGCGAAATACGGTTACGGCTATTGGTCGCTGTCGGCCTATCTCAAGCACAAGGTGAAGACCGCAGTGAGCTTCATCAGCGACTTCGAAGAAGCCATCGCTCATGAGTGCGTGAAGCGCGAATTGCACGGCGTGGTGTGCGGGCACATTCACCATGCCGAGATCCGCAAGGTCGGCGAGGTGGATTACCTCAATTGCGGTGACTGGGTGGAGTCGTGCACGGCGCTGATCGAACACTGGGACGGCACGATCGAGCTGTATCGCCTGGCGGATGCACAGGCGCGGGAGGCCGAACTGAAAGCGGCCAAGGTTGCCGAGCTGGCCTGAGTGTCCAGATCAACTCAGGCCGGCGCGTGTTCTTCCATCGCAGCCTTGTAGATGGAGTTCTTCGGCCGGGCGAACAGGCGCTCCATCATCGGTTCGAAGAAGCTCAGCGGCAGGGTGTCGTAATCCGGGTCGAATGCCGCCGCGTCGTATTTCGCGCAGAATTCCGCGGTCGCCTGATACTGCGGATGACCGCTGAACTGCTCGCGCAGGTGCCGATCCATGCCCAGGTGATGGAAGAAGTAGTAGCCCTGGAAGATCCCGTGCTTTTCCACCATCCACAGGTTCTCGGCGCTGACGAACGGCTTGAGAATGGCGGCGGCGATGTCCGGGTGATTGTAGGAGCCCAGCGTGTCGCCGATGTCGTGGAGCAGGGCGCAGACCACGTATTCCTCGTCGCGTCCGTCGCGATATGCACGGGTCGCGGTTTGCAGCGAGTGTGTCAGGCGATCCACCGGAAACCCGCCGAAATCACCTTCGAGCAATTTCAGGTGCGCCATGATCCGGCCCGGCAGTTGACGGGCGTAGGCGCTGAAGTCCGCCGCGATGATCGCCCAGTCTTCCTGCGTGCCGTCCTTCATGTGGGTGAAACGGGCATTGGCATTCATCGGCAATCCTCTTGGTCAGGGTTTCTAGAACGCCACGCGGCCCAGGATCATGTCGCGGTACATGACGAAATCCCCCAGCAGGCTGTAGAACGGATGCTGGAATGTCGCCGGCCGGTTCTTCTCGAAAAAGAAATGGCCGACCCAGGCGAAGCTGTAGCCGGCCAGCGGCAGGGCCAGCAACAGCAGCCAGGCGCCCTTGGCGATGGTCATCGCGAGAATGAAGATCACCAGCGTCGTCCCGATGAAATGCAGGCGACGGCAGGTGCTGTTGCTGTGTTCGCTGAGGTAATACGGATAGAACTCGGCGAAGCTGTTGAAAGGCTTGATGGTTTCCACGACCGCGATCTCTGTGGTTATTGTTCTGATTGCAAGTTGTTCGGTGGGTAGCTTATTTGAGTCTAGAGTGATCATTGGCGTCGGCCAGTGACAATCGGCGCCACTTTACTATCCTTGGGAAATCGGCCGTAGTATGCGGCTCACCATGTCATCCAAGAAAAAACGCCATGAGCGAACGAACGACATCTGCAAGCTGGGCGATGGGGATTGTCAAAGCACTGGAAATGGACGGCCTGGATTGCCGGGTTCTGTTCAAACAGCTGGGGCTCGACTACGCGGCGCTGGAGGATCCGGACGCACGCTTCCCGCAGGATTCCATGACCCGACTCTGGCAACGGGCGGTCGAGCTGTCCGGCAATCCCGCCATCGGTCTGAACATGGGCAAGGTGGTGCGACCGGCGTCGTTCCATGTGGCGGGCTACGCGCTGATGTCCAGCAACACCCTGGCCGAAGGCTTTCAGCGACTGGTGCGTTATCAGCGGATCATTGCCGAAAGTGCCGACCTGAGTTTTCGCCTGCTCGACGAAGGTTATGCATTGATTCTGACGGTGCACGGCGATCATCTGCCGCCGACCCGGCAAAGTGCCGAAGCCTCGCTGGCCTGCGCACTGGCGCTGTGCGGCTGGCTGACCGGGCGCACGCTGCACCCGCGCAAAGTGCTGGTGCAGGGCGACGAACCCGATGATCTTCAACCCTACAAACAAGCCTTCCATGCTCCGCTGGTGTTCAACGCGCCGTATGACGCGCTGATCTTCGAACGCGCCGACATGGAGGCGCCGCTGCCCACCGCCAACGAGGCGATGGCGCTGCTGCACGACCGGTTTGCCGGGGAATATCTGGCGCGGTTTTCCGAAAGCCGCGTGACCCACAAAGCGCGCCAGGTGTTGTGCCGTCTGTTGCCTCAGGGCGAGCCCAAGCGCGATACGGTGGCGCAGACCCTGCACTTGTCGCAGCGCACCTTGCAACGGCGTTTGCAGGAGGAGGGCACCAGTTTTCAGCAGTTGCTCGACGACACGCGCCGAGAACTCGCCGAGCAATACCTGGCGCAGCCGAGCATGACCTTGCTGGAGATTGCCTATCTGCTGGGGTTTGCCGATCCGAGCAATTTCTTCCGTGCCTTCCGCCGCTGGTTCGACACCACGCCCGGCGATTACCGGGCGCGGTTGCTGGAGGCGCCAAACGCGATCAGTGACGCCAGAACGCCGGAATACACAGCACAAACACCGTAATGATCTCCAGTCGGCCGAGCAGCATGCCGAACGACAGAATCCACTTGGCCGCATCCGGCAGGCTGGCGAAGTTGCCGGCCGGGCCGATGGTTTCGCCCAGCCCCGGGCCGACGCCGGACACGGTGCTGGCGGCGCCGGTCAACGCGGTCATCCAGTCCACGCCCAGCAGCGATAGCAGCAGGGCGATCACGCAGATGGTGATGGCGAAGAAGAACGAGAACGTCAGGATCGACCGGACGATTTCCTCGTCGAGGCGATGACCGTTGTACTTCTGCTTGATCACCGCACGCGGGTGGATCAGCTGGTTAAGGTTGGCCTTGAGCAGGATGTAGGCGACCTGGAAGCGGAAGATCTTGATCCCGCCCGCCGTCGAGCCGGAGCAGCCACCGACGAAGCCCAGATAGAAGAACAGCATCAGCGAGAAATTGCCCCACAGGCTGTAATCCCCCAATGCGAATCCGGTGGTGGTGACCACTGACGTCACGTTCAGCGCCACATGGCGCAACGCGTCAAGCCAATGCAGGTTGGTGGTCCACCAGTACCAGGTGCCGAGCACTAGCCAGGTCACCAGCAACATGCCGAGCAAGCCCTGCACCTGCTGATCCTTGATCAGCGCCCGACGGTTGCCGCGCAGCGTCGCCACGTACAGGGTGAACGGCAGGCTGCCGAGGATCATCACCACAACTGCCACCCAGTGCACCGCCGGTTGCGTCCACTTGGCCAGGGATTGGTCGGAAGTCGAGAAACCGCCGGTGGAGATCGCCGACATCGCGTGGTTGATCGCATCGAACGGGCTCATGCCCGCCCACCAGAACGCCAGACTGCCGAGAATGGTGATGCCCACGTAAGCCGCCACGATCAGCCGCGCCACCATGTGCGAGCGGGGCATGACCTTTTCCGAGCGGTCCGAGGATTCGGTCTGGAACAGGCGCATGCCGCCGATGCGCAGCAGCGGCAGAATCGCCACCGCCATGCCGATGAAGCCGATGCCGCCGAGCCAGTGCAGCAGCGAACGCCACATCAGGATGCCCGGGGACATGGTGTCCAGCCCGCTCAATACGGTCGAGCCGGTGGCGGTGATGCCGGACATGCTTTCGAAGAATGAGTCGGTGTAGCTGATGTGCTGGGTCAGCAAAAACGGCAGCGCCGCGAAGATGCACACCACCAGCCAACTGGTGACGGTCAGCAGGTACATGTCGCGGGGACGCAGGTGAATGTGTTCCGGGCGCCCGGGAATCACCAGCGCGAGGCCAGCGAGGAAGGTGATCATGCTCGCCCAGAGGAACGACGGCAGATCGCCGGTGCGGTCGAAAATCACCAGGGTGGCCATGGGCACGACCATGGCGATGGCCAGGGTGATCAGGAAGATGCCGATGATGAAACCAATGATCCGTAAGGTCGGCAACGCCATGAAGTCCGCTCGGGCTGATGTGGGAAAGGCGCCATTCTACCTGCGGGGCAAGGCATGTAAACCGACGCGGCCGGATCACTTGCAGCTAGAATAGCCGGACATTTTTTTCAGGAGGTGGCCGATGCAGGCTCTCGACGCTTTGCTCAACCGTGTTTCCGTTCCACGACTGATCGATCCGGCCCCCACCGCCGAACAGCGCGAAGTGCTGTTTGCCGCCGCGACCCGTGCACCGGATCACGGGCATTTGCAGCCGTATCGCTTCCTGACCGTCGAAGGCGCGGCGCGTGAGCAGATGGGCGAGTTGCTGGCCGAAGCGGCGCAGATGCAGGAAGGCGAAGTCACCGAAGCGATGATCGACAAGGCGCGCAACGGCCCGCTGCGGGCGCCGCTGGTGGTGGTGGTCATCGCCAAGTTGCAGGAACACGTCAAATACCCGAAGGCCGAGCAGTTGCTGGCGGCGGGCTGTGCGGCGCACGGGATTCTGCTGGCGGCCTACGCGCAGGGGATTGGCGCGGTATGGCGCACCGGTGATCTGGCTTACTCGAAACATGTCGCCAAGGGTTTGGGGCTGACGGATGGCGAAGAGGTGATTGCGTTCCTGTACCTCGGCACCCCGCAGAAAGAACCGCGAGTGGCCGAGAAGGTTGATCTGGCGGAGTTTGTCAGTGCCTGGCCGGGTAAGGCCTGACACTGAGGATCATCAGGGCTGTACAACGGCCCCCGGTTCCAGCGGCAATTCAAGACTGGCCACAAACCCGCCCTGCGGGTGATTGGCCAGCACCAGCGTCCCGCCATGGCGCTCCGCCGCTCTCCGGGCGATCGCCAGGCCCAGGCCATGCCCGGCCGCAGTCTGCCCCGGTGCCCGATAAAACGGTTCGCCCAACTGATTCAAATGTTCGGCCTGCACCCCCGGCCCGTGGTCGCGCACGCTGACCACGATTCGCTCGCCCTGACGTGAAGCCTGCATTTCGATCGACTGCCCCACCGGGTTGAAGCGCTGGGCATTGCGCAGCAGGTTGTCCACGGCGCGCTCGATCATGGTCGGCCACCCCGTCATGTTGAGCTGCGGTTCGGCCTCCAGGCGGACGGTCTGCTCCGGCGAGCCGAGTTGTGCGTCCTTTTGCAGAGAGCCCAGCAGAGCATTCAGGTCCACGGCTTCGGCACTGGCGTTGTCGGCGTCGACCCGCGCCAGCACCAGGATTTCACTGATCAACGCTTCCAGCCGATCGCACTCGCGGGTCAGGCGTGGCCAGAGTTTTTCCCGTTCTTCCGGGCTCGCCCGTTCAGCCAGTGCCAGTGCGATGCGCAGACGCGCCAGCGGTGAGCGCAGCTCGTGGGACACGTCGCGCAGCAACTGGCGCTGACTGCCGATCAGGCTTTGCAGGCGTGCGCCCATGCGGTTGAAATCGTTGGCGAGCACGCCGAACTCATCGCGACGGTTGGCCAGTTTCGCCAGGCTGTTCTGCTGATAGGTGGTCTGCCCCAGATCGTGCACCGCGCCGCGCAAACGGCTGAGCGGACGGGTGATGGAGAAGGTCACCAGCAGGCTGAACAGGGTCAGCACCACCAATGCGATACCCAGCGCACTCAATGGCCAGAGCAGGCTTTCGCGGTGCCAGGCATCGAGTTCCGGGTGCGGGATGCGGTAGATAAAGAGGTAGGTGTCGCCGCTTTTTTCGCTGGTGAATTCATCGGTCAGCCGTCGCCATGGCAGGCGTCGGTCGTCGTTGTTCTGCCGTGCTTCGAAGGCGGCCGCGCGACGGGGGAAGGTGCCGCGCACCACCGGGTCGCCGCTTTCGTTCAGCACTTGCACGTCGATGTGATATTGGCGTTTGCGTTGTTCGAGGATGTCCTGGGCGGCGTCTTCGCCTTGGGTTTCGTAGGTCTGCGTCCAGTCGGCGGCCAGGGTGTTCAGGCCCGGATGGCGGCTGAGGATCCATGCGTCCTGGTTGAGCATGTGCCCCAGCAGAATGGAAAGCCCTGCAACCAGAGCGATGGCCAGCCAGAAGCTCGCGAGAATACGCCAGAACAATGAACGCACGGAAAGTCCTCAAACAAAGAAAACCCAACGGCGGCGAGCCGTTGGGTCGGGGCGTGACGCTAGAACATTATTGCGCCTTTTGCGGTTGTTGCGCTTTCCAGGCCTTGAATTCAGCCCATTCGGCGCGACGCTCGTCCTGTTTCTTCTGGATCTCGTCGAATTTCTTCTGTTGATCGGGCTTCAGCACGGCGCGGACATCGGATTCGGCTTTCTTGTGGTTGGCCGCCATCTCGTCTTTCATGGCTTTCTGGTCGGCTGGCGAGAGTTTCTCCAGGTATTTCTCGACCGTCTGCTTACGCTCGTGCATCTGCTCGCCCATGATCTTGCGGATCTGCTCGCGCTGTTCGCGGGACAGGTCCAGCTGGCTGTACGGGCCTTTGCCGTGCATGCCGTGCATCTGACCGCCGTGGCGCCAGCCACCGTCCGGCCCGCCCATCGGGCCACCATCCTGCGGCACGGCCATGGCGACGGTTGGCAGAGCGGCAGCGAACATCAGAGCGATAAGAGTCTTGCGCATGGTGTATCTCCTTGTCTCGTTCCCGGTACGTTCCGGATGAGTCCAGATTACGGAGATCAAGGTCAGCGGCGGTCAGCGCTGGGTAAAGCTTGGGTAAAGACGCTTTGTCATCAAACTGACAAAGCGTCCGGGTGCGGGGATTCAGAGGCTGTAATAGTAGCCGCGGCTGCGCAGGGCGACGATGCGCGGGCGGCCGTCGGCGTGGGGGCCGATCTTCTTGCGCAGGTTGCTGACGTGCATGTCCAGGCTGCGGTCGTACAGGGTCAGCTTGCGGCCGAGGGCGATCTGCGCCAGTTCCTGTTTGTCCAGCGGCTCGCCGGGTTGCTTGAGCAGGGCTTCGAGCAGGCGGCTTTCGGAAACGGTGAGGGTGAATTCCTTCTCGTCGATGCTGACCACGCCACGCACCGGGCTGAAACTCAAATCACCCAACTCAAGTTGGGTCGAGACGGCGGCCGGGTGACTGCGGCGCAAAACGGCGCGCAGGCGCGCGGTGAGCTCGCGCGGGTCGCACGGTTTGGCCAGGTAATCGTCGGCGCCCAGTTCCAGGCCGAGGATGCGATCCAGCGGCTCGCCGCGAGCCGAGAGCATCAGCACCGGCAGATCGGGGTGGTCGTTGCGCAGTTGCTTGAGGAGTTCCAGACCGCTGCCGTCAGGCAGCATCACGTCCAGCACCACGGCGGCAGGCGCGGTCTCGGCCAGTGCCTTGCGGGCGCTCTGGCCGTCGTGACACGCACGGACCTGAAAGCCTTCCTGGCTCAGCCAACTGCTCAGGAGCTCACACAGCTCCTCGTCATCATCAATCAGTAACAGCTCGCTCATGACTCACTCAATTTAGCCATTGTCGACGTTTTCGACTTGCACCACTGGCAAAGATACCGCAGAGCAGGGCCAATAGCGCTACCCCGGCACCGGTGACGAACCATTGCTGCTGTTCGGTCAGCAGGCGCGGCAGCGGGCTGGCCTGGGCTTCCTTGAGTTGCAGCTTCAGGCGCTGGTTCTCTTGGCGCAACCGGGCAAGCTGGGCGCTTTCGCGGGTGTTGTCGGCATCTTGCAGTTGTTTGCTCAGTTCTTCCCGTTGCTGCTCGCTGGCCTTCAGGCGCTGCTGCAACTCGGTGATCTGGCTGCCGGCGCTCAACGAAAGCGGCGTGGAGTTACCGCTTTCGGTGGTTTCTACACCATGGGCGGGCGCCACGATCGACAACGTGACCAACATCAGACACAACGGACCCTTGCGCATCGCGACTCCTGTTACCAAATGGATATTGGGCAGGTTGTCGGCCGGCAAACGAGAATAATGAGCGATTGAGAACGCGATGAACCGACAAGGTTCATCGCGTGGGGACACGGTCGGGGGAAAGTTACGGCAGGACTTGCTTGAACGGCTTCACGACAACATTGGCGTAGACACCGGCGGCGATGTACGGATCGGCATCGGCCCAGGCTTGCGCAGCGCTCAGGGAGTCGAATTCGGCGACGATCAGGCTGCCGGTGAAACCCGCAGCGCCCGGATCATTGCTGTCGACGGCCGGGTGCGGGCCGGCCAGGACGATGCGGCCTTCGCCCTTGAGCACTTGCAGGCGTTCAAGGTGGGCCGGGCGAGCGGCGAGGCGCGCGTCCAGGGAGTTGGCGACGTCGGTGGCAATGATTGCGTAGAGCATGTCAGTCCTCGGTTTTTGGCGTTGTGGTATCGGCGTCGTGCAGGTGACGGGACAGGTAGATGCCCTGAGCGACCAGGAACAGCACGGTCAGGCCCAGGCTGCCGAACACCTTGAAGTCCACCCAGTAGTCCTGGAAGGTGAACGCGACGAACAGGTTGGCGGCGCCGCAAAACAGGAAGAAGCCGATCCAGGCGATGTTCAGGCGCGTCCAGACAGCGTCCGGCAGTGTCAGTGCGTGACCCATGATGCGCTTGATCAGCAGACGATCACCGATGAAGTGGCTGCCGATGAAGGCCAGGGCGAACAGCCAGTTGACCACCGGGGCTTTCCACTTCAGGAAGGTTTCGCTGTGGAAGGCCAGGGTCAGGCTGCCGAACACGAGGCAGGCAATCAGGGTCAACCACTGGCTCTTTTCCAGCTTGCGCTGCTTGATGAAGAGCGCGCCATAAACCACCAGGGAGCTGATGATCAGCACGGCGGTGGCGCTGTAAATGCCGCCAACCGTCAACTCATGACCGGCGACGTCGACGGTGCGTGGATCGAGTTTGTAGACGATGAAGAACAGCAGAAGCGGGATGAAATCGATGAATTGTTTCACAGTGAGAGCCAGAAGCTGGATGTGGCGGCATAATAACAAACATATGGGCGCGCGATAGCGCCAGCTGATTTGAGGTTACACATCCCCGTGAATGTTGATTTGCACTGCCATAGCACGGCCTCCGATGGCGCCCTGGCGCCTGCGGCACTGGTTGCGCGTGCGTTCGAGAACGGCGTGCGAGTCCTGGCCCTGACCGATCACGATACCCTCGAAGGCCTGGCCGAGGCGCGCATTGCGGCCACGGAACTGGGGATGCAACTGGTCAACGGCGTCGAGCTGTCCTGCACCTGGGGCGGTGCCACCATTCATGTGCTGGGCTACGGTTTCGACGTCAACGCCACGCCGCTGGTCGAGGCGATTGCGAAATTGCACGACGGCCGCTGGCTACGGTCTGAAGAAATAAGCCGCAAGCTCGCCCTCAAGGGCATGCCGAATGCGCTCGACGGCGCACGGCAGATCCAGCAGGAACTGGGCGACAGCGGCAACGCGCCGGCCCGTCCGCATTTCGCCGACTGGATGGTGCGTGAAGGTTTCGTCAAGGATCGCGCCGAGGCGTTCCGCAAATGGCTCGGCGCCGGCAAACTGGGGGACGTCAAGCAACACTGGCCGACCCTCGAAGACACCGTCGGCACGCTGCGTGCCGCCGGGGCGTGGGTCAGCCTGGCGCATCCCTGGCACTACGATTTCACTCGCAGCAAGCGCCGAAAGCTGATTGCCGACTATATTCAAGCGGGCGGGCATGCGATCGAAGTGGTCAACGGTCATCAGCCTGCGGAACAGGTGGGCAGCCTTGCAATCCTTGCCCGTGAGTTCGGTCTGCTGGTCAGCGCCGGCAGTGATTTCCATGGCCCTGGTGGCTGGTCCGAGATCGGCCAGTACCGGCCGGTGCCGGAGGACCTTCCACCCCTGTGGTGTCGGTTCAAACATGACACAGTTATTGCCGCCGTCTGAACAGGTAGAGAATGTGAGTCAATTTTTCCAGATCCATCCGGAAAACCCGCAAGCGCGCCTGATCAAACAGGCGGTCGAAATCATCCGCAAAGGCGGGGTGGTGGTCTATCCAACGGACTCTTCCTACGCAATCGGTTGCCAGATCGGCGACAAGAACGGCATCGAGCGCGTTCGACGCCTGCGTCAGCTCGACGAAAAGCACAACTTCGCGCTGATCTGCAGCGACCTGTCGCAACTGGGCAATTACGCCAAGATCGACACCGGCACCTTCCGTATTCTCAAGGCTCATTTGCCGGGGCCTTACACGTTCATTCTCAATGCCACCCGCGAAGTGCCACGGCTGTTGCTGCACCCGAAGAAGCGCACCATCGGCCTGCGGGTGCCGAGCCATCCGATCGCTTTGGCGTTGCTTGCCGAACTGGGCGAGCCGCTGATGAGCGTGACCCTGATCATGCCGGGCGATGAAGACCCGCTGAGCGATCCGTACGAAATGCGCCAGTTGCTCGAGCATCAAGTGGACCTGATCATCGACGGCGGTTTCGGCGGCATCAAGGCCTCCACCGTGATTGACCTGACCGGCGACGATCCGGAAGTGGTCCGCGTCGGTTGCGGCGATCCGGCTCCGTTCATGGTCGAGGCCTGAATGTCCGCAGTGGAAACCGTTGATCCCCAGGCCGGTGCCCAGCAGGAACTGCCGTTTGCCATGGTCTATGGCCAGGCCGTCACGGAAATGCCGCTGGACCTGTACATCCCGCCGGACGCCCTGGAAGTCTTCCTCGAAGCCTTCGAAGGCCCGCTCGATCTGCTGCTGTACCTGATCCGCAAACAGAACATCAACATCCTCGACATCCCGGTGGCGGAAATCACCCGCCAGTACATGGGCTATGTCGAGTTGATGCAGTCGGTGCGCCTGGAACTGGCCGCCGAGTATCTGGTGATGGCGGCGATGCTGGCCGAGATCAAGTCGCGGATGCTGCTGCCCCGGGCCGAAACCGTCGAAGAGGAAGAGGACGACCCGCGCGCCGAACTGATCCGTCGTCTGCAGGAATACGAACGCTTCAAGGCCGCTGCCGAAGGCATCGACGGCCTGAGCCGGGTCGGTCGCGACGTGATCGTGCCCAAGCTCGACGCCCCGGAAGCCCGGGCGCGCAAGCTGTTGCCGGACGTGGCGCTGGAAGAAATATTGATGTCCATGGCCGAAGTGCTGCGCCGTGGCGACATGTTCGAAAGCCATCAGGTCAGCCGCGAGGCACTGTCCACCCGCGAACGCATGAGCGACGTGCTGGAACGGCTCAAGGGTGCCGGATTTGTGCCGTTCGTCGAGCTGTTCACCGCCGAGGAAGGTCGGCTCGGTGTGGTGGTGACCTTCATGGCGATCCTTGAACTGGTCAAGGAATCCTTGGTCGAGCTGGTGCAGAATGAGCCGTTCGCCGCGATCCACGTGCGAGCCCGAGCCGAATAACGAGTCCCGATATGAACCTGAGTGAACCCCGCGAGCTGGCGCCCCTGCTTGAAGCCTTTCTGTTGGCCTCGGGAAAGCCGCAAACCCTTGAACGCCTGTACGAGTTGTTCGAGGAAGGCGAACGGCCGGAACCGCCGGTCTTCAAGAAAGCCCTGACCCTGCTCGGCAAGTCCTGCGAGGGGCGGGCGTTCGAGCTCGTGGAGGTTGCCTCCGGCTATCGCCTGCAGATCCGCGAGAAGTTCGCGCCATGGGTCGGCCGCCTGTGGGAAGAGCGCCCGCAGCGTTATTCCCGGGCCCTGCTGGAAACCATGGCGTTGATTGCCTATCGCCAGCCGATCACCCGCGGCGAGATCGAAGACGTGCGTGGCGTGGCGGTCAACACCAACATCGTCAAGACGCTGATGGAGCGTGAGTGGATCCGCATCGTTGGTTACCGCGATGTGCCGGGCAAGCCGGCGATGTTCGCCACCACCAAGCTGTTCCTCGATCACTTCAACCTCAAGAGCCTCGACGAGTTGCCGCCGCTGGCCGAACTGCGCGAGATCGAGCCGGATCCGGTGCTCGACTTCGACGACGCTCCAGTGCCGCCGGGCTTGCAGGAATTGGCCGATGCCAGCGCCGAACCGGAAGAGCCGAAGGAGGAAACCAGTTTCCACACGCTGCTGCTGGAGCTGGACAGCATGGAGGAGGGGATCAAGACCGACTTCGACGATTTGCTGCGTGACGTCGCGGATGGCGAGCCGATGCCGTCGGGGTTTGAGTCCGACCTGATTGAACCGC
Organism: Pseudomonas sp. GW822-FHT03F08; assembly: GCF_058801265.1. Lineage (NCBI taxonomy): Bacteria > Pseudomonadati > Pseudomonadota > Gammaproteobacteria > Pseudomonadales > Pseudomonadaceae > Pseudomonas > Pseudomonas sp. GW822-FHT03F08. The sequence continues at coordinate 51,076 of NZ_JBXANC010000013.1, forward strand.
CAGTCGATGTGGAGCCTGAGGTAGAGCCAGAGGACGATTTTGAGCCTGAATCGGAATTTGAGCCTGAGCCCGAGCAGGAAGACGATGTGCTCGGCGTGGCCGAAGCCCGGGAAAAACTGCTGGCCGCCGTCGCCCGGCTTGAACAACCCGCACCAGATCCGGAACCAGAACTGAGCGAAGAAGAAGCCGAAGCCCGCGCCCTGGCCGAGGCCATCGAAGCCGAGCGCCGCGAGTTCGAAGATTGAGCATGAGCTCAGCCAAGGACCCGTGCATCAGCCTCTGCAAGTTCAGCGACGACGTCTGCCTTGGCTGCGGTCGCAGCAAGCGCGAGATCAGGGCCTGGAAGAAACTCGACAAGGACGACAAGCGCACGGTGCTCGCCGAAGCTTCGCTGCGCCTGATCAAGCTCGGTGCCACCGGTCGGCGGAAAAAGAAATAACCTTGCCTCGATCGACTAGTCTCTGATGCGCGAACGAACACATCCGCGTATGATTCGCGACCCTTCGGCGATCCCTTCGCCCGAAAACCCAGATTTCAACGTTTCAGCGGGCTCAATCCTGAGCCGCTGAACAGATCACACCGGGAGGTGCCCAGATGAGTGACAACCAGAAAGACGACCAGGAAATCGGCCCAGCAGGCGAAAAACTGCAGAAAGTCCTCGCCCGTATCGGCGTCGGCTCGCGCCGTGACGTGGAAGCGTGGATCAGCCAGGGCCGGATCAAGGTCAATGGCAAAGACGCCACCCTCGGCCTGCGCGTCGACATGCACGATGCAATCACCATTGATGGCAAGGTCATCAAGCGTGAAGAGGCTGCCGAGTCGGTCCGCCGCGTGATCATGTACAACAAGCCCGATGGCGAGATCTGCACCCGTGACGACCCGGAAGGCCGTCCGACCGTGTTCGACAAGTTGCCGCGTCCGAAAGAAGGGCGCTGGATCAACATCGGTCGTCTCGACATCAACACCACCGGCCTGCTGATGTTCACCACCGACGGTGAGCTGGCCAACCGCCTGATGCACCCGTCCTACGAGATGGACCGTGAGTACGCGGTCCGTGTTCGCGGCGAAGTCGATGACGAGATGATTGAACGTCTGAAGGCCGGCGTTGTGCTGGAAGACGGCCCGGCGCGTTTCACCGACATCAAACAGGCACCGGGTGGCGAAGGCTTCAACCACTGGTATCACTGCGTGGTGATGGAAGGTCGCAACCGTGAAGTGCGTCGTCTGTGGGAATCCCAGGGTCTGGTGGTCAGCCGCCTGAAGCGCGTGCGTTTCGGTCCGGTGTTCCTCAACTCCGACCTGCCGATGGGCCGCTGGCGCGAAATGAGCCAGTACGAAGTCGATATTCTGAGTGCTGAAGTCGGCCTGACCCCGGTGGCCATGCCGCAACTGAACGCCAAGAGCAAAGACAAGCTCGACCGCATGCAGCGCAAGTCGTCGCGCCCGATGGCCCGTACCGAGCGCGTGCGCACCTTGCGTCCGGCCAATGGCGCACCGGCGGCTGCCGGCCCGCGTCAAGTGCGTGAGCCACAGATCGAAGGCGAGCGTCCAGGTCGCAAGCCTGCAGCACGTGACGGCGAGCGCGCTCCGCGTCCGGCCAATGGCCGCACCGAGCGTGGCGAGCGGGGTGCTCCGGCCGGTCGCGGTACGCCGGTGGCGGATCGTCCAGCCGACACCAAGCGCCCGGCCAAGCCGGCGCCGAAGCGTCCAGGCATCAAACTGGCTGACGATGACAAGCCGTCGGGCAAGCGCCGTGGCGCACCGGCCGGTTCCGGCCAGCGTCCGGGTTTCGGTCGCAAGAAGCCTGAATGATCGTATTCAGCGCTGAATGAAAAAACGCCAACCTTCGGGTTGGCGTTTTTTTTTGGATTTTTTATTTCTTTTTTTGAGCGGTTTTTTCTTATTTGAAAACAAAAAACCTGGAGCACTTTCAAATAGTTAGCGAGCTAACAGCCACGGGCGGACCCCTTCTCGATTCGTCTGTTGTGGAAACTTTACGTTACGCGCTGTCAGCAAATATTTACGGAAAAAGCCCCGGAGTCCCGTGGATCGTGCGCCTTTGCAAGGCTGTAAGGAAAACCTGCCGAAGCCCTGTCGATATGGGCCGGCGCAGGGCTCTGGCGTGCTTGTTTCAGGCTCGTTTGAGAGGTGAGATGCGCCCCATGCCTGTCGTGCAGGTGCATAACAAGAAGGAGGCGCAATGAACGCCGATATCCATTTTCACTTCTCTACGTGGGACGGATTTTTCATCGTCCACGCCGATGGCCTGCAAAGGCCTGACTCAATTTTTGCAGCCGCCCGAGCCTCTCGGGGCGGACACACGCAATCCCGGCAACCGACACGCTGATCCAGCGGGGTCTGGCAGCAGGGGGTTAGCGGTGTACAATGCGCCGCGTTTTAACTGTGACCCTCTGCGTAATCGCGCATACCTCAAGGCTATCCGCCTTGTTCACTCCGTCGCGTCACGAGCGTGTCGGGTTCGATTTCGTCACAGATAAAAACAAACAGGTGACGCATGACCGTTGTAAAAAAGCTGAATTCCTGGTGCCTGCGCTGGGGTTTGATCAAGGTTGGTTGAAATCGCAACCTTGCAGCAACGTCTACTGAACATCATCAAACCTTGCGTGAGACCTTTTTCATGAGTGGACAAAACTCGCAATCAGGCGAGCTGAAACGCGGCCTGAAAAATCGCCATATTCAACTGATCGCCCTTGGTGGCGCGATCGGTACCGGATTGTTCCTCGGCTCGGCCGGGGTGCTGAAATCCGCCGGCCCGTCGATGATCCTCGGCTATGCCATCTGCGGCTTCATCGCTTTCATGATCATGCGCCAGCTCGGCGAGATGATCGTCGAAGAGCCGGTGGCCGGCTCCTTCAGCCACTTTGCGCACAAGTACTGGGGCGGCTTCGCCGGTTTTCTGTCGGGCTGGAACTGCTGGATCCTGTACATCCTGGTGGGCATGTCGGAGCTGACTGCGGTCGGCAAGTACATCCACTACTGGGCGCCGGAGATCCCGAGCTGGGTCACCGCCGCCGCGTTCTTCGTGCTGATCAACGCGATCAACCTGGCCAACGTCAAAGTCTTCGGTGAGGCCGAATTCTGGTTCGCGATCATCAAGGTCGTGGCGATCGTCGGCATGATTGCCCTGGGCAGCTATCTGCTGGTCAGCGGCCATGGCGGCCCGCAGGCTTCGGTCAGCAACCTGTGGTCCCACGGCGGCTTCTTCCCGAACGGCGTCAGCGGTCTGGTGATGGCCATGGCGATCATCATGTTCTCCTTCGGCGGCCTGGAAATGCTCGGTTTCACCGCCGCCGAAGCCGACAAGCCGAAAACCGTGATCCCGAAAGCGATCAATCAGGTGATCTACCGGATCCTGATTTTCTACATCGGCGCACTGGTGATCCTGCTGTCGCTGACCCCATGGGACAGCCTGCTGGAAACCCTCAATGCGTCGGGCGACTCCTACAGCGGCAGCCCGTTCGTGCAAGTGTTCTCGATGCTCGGCAGCAGCACCGCCGCGCACATCCTCAACTTCGTGGTGTTGACCGCCGCGCTGTCGGTGTACAACAGCGGCACCTACTGCAACAGCCGCATGTTGCTGGGCATGGCTGAGCAGGGCGATGCGCCGAAAGGCCTGGCGAAGATCGACAAGCGTGGCGTGCCGGTACGTTCGATCCTGGCGTCGGCGGCGGTAACGCTGGTGGCCGTGTTGCTCAACTACCTGATCCCGCAACACGCGCTGGAACTGCTGATGTCGCTGGTGGTTGCAACGCTGGTGATCAACTGGGCGATGATCAGCTTCTCGCACTTCAAGTTCCGCCAGCACATGAACAAGACCAACCAGAAGCCGCTGTTCAAGGCGCTGTGGTACCCGTACGGCAACTACATCTGCCTGGCGTTCGTCGCGTTCATTCTGGGTGTGATGTTGCTGATCCCGGGCATCCAGATCTCGGTGTATGCGATTCCGGTGTGGGTCGTGTTCATGTGGGTCTGCTACGTGATCAAGAACAAGCGTGGTGCGCAGCAAGCGCTGTCTGCAGCAGGCGCTTCCAAATAAGCGACTCTGCAGAAACAACAAACCCGGCCAAGTGCCGGGTTTTTTGTGTTTGCAGATTCTGGAGGCTTTTCCGAGTTACGAGCCACTCCAGCTGCTATGCGTAGTCAGCGATGGGATACAGCGTGCACAGCGCTTCGGTCTGTAGGCGGAATTGCTCCCTCAGCGTGGGCTCCAGCGTGTAGTCCTGCTCGCCGAGCGGCGTCACGTTGTCCAGAATCCGGCACATCAGATCGACAATCTGCCGGCATCCCCGGGCGTCGATGTGGCGTTGCGCGATGGAGCCGGTGCCGATGCGCAGCCCACTGGTCACGAGGGATGATCGGGTCTCGCCGGGGACGCGGTGTTTGTTGACGATAATCCCGCAGTGCTCCAGCGCTGACTCCGCAATGGCGCCGGTGATACCGCTGCGCAACCGAAGCAGAATCGCGTGGTTCTCACTGCGCCCGCCCACGACCTCGTAGTCATGTGCCTGAAACGCACTGGCGAGTTCATCGGCCGTGCTCCGGATCCGCGCCATGTAGGCGTCGAACTCGGCCGACCTTGCATAGCCCAGTGCCGCCGCCTTGGCCGCGATCATGTTGACCGCCGGCGCGCCCTGCATTCCGGGAAACACGGCTTGATCAAGGGCACGACTGAAGGTCGTCCTCAGGCCGGGTACCTTGGTGTTCGCGTCCCGGCCGGAAAGGATCAGGCCGCCGCGGGGGCCCATGAGTTGCTTGTGCGTGCAGGTCGTGGTGACGTGTGCAACGTTGATCGGGCTCGGATGTCGCCCGGTGGCAACCAGTCCGGCGATGTGCGAAATATCAGCGAGCAGTATCGCTCCGGCCTCATCGGCAATCTCACGGAATCGTTCGAAGTCCACAACCTGTGAATAGGCGGTGGCGCAGCACATGATGATGCGCGGGCGGTGGTCGAGGGCCAGTCGGCGTACGTTGTCGTAATCGATCAGGCCGTCGGCGGTCGTGCCGTACTGGATCGCCTTGTAGTGGTCGCCCGAAAACGCGGCGGTGCTGCCGTGGGTGAGATGACCTCCGTGTTCGACGGCCATTCCCAGCAGCGTATCTCCCGGCTCAAGCAGGCCGGTGAGCACCTGGTAGTTGGCGTTCGACGCCGAGTGTGACTGCACGTTGGCGTACTGGGCGTCGAACAGCTCCCGGGCTCTTCGGATGGCCAGCGACTCGACCCGGGTGACGTTCTCGCACCCGGCGTTATAGCGCCTGCCGGGCATGCCCTCGGCCGTCACGTTGACCAGCGCCGACGCCGATGCCACCAAGGTGCGAGGCTTGACTGCGCAAGAGGAGGAGATCAGCGAGAGAGTCCGGTGTTGACGCGTGACTTCAGCGTCGAGGATCTGTGCGAGTTCGGCGTCTTCCGCCCGAAGATCCGCCAGGCCACGTCGCAGTAAGTCGGCCTGGTTCGTAAGCTGTTCGGTATTGACTGGCATTGTCTGTATTCCTTCCCTGTTTGTTGCGCGCAACGAACAACCGCGCGTCTTCCCTGGTCCTGCGTGTGCGTACCTGCGTCCATGTTCTGCCAAGCGCCATACAGGCCGATCCGTGTTCTGGCGGCGATGCGCGCAAAACTAAAGCCTGTTTAAACAGCCGGTTTTCATGACCTCTGCTCGTAACCGTGAGGAGAGAATCGCCGGATGCATCATAGATTTTTTGCTTGGGAACGCCACAAGATTAATCAGAAAAATGAACATTGTTCAAATAAAATGATTCTTTTTGTCCCCCTGAAGGGTGTAAAACTGCAGCTCGGCAGGCGTGACTTTCCAGGTGTCACGGGTGACGACAAGGAGAACTAACAAGTCAGTACAGATTTTGCTGACCTGGACTATGCGGTGTCGTTTAGTCACTCAAGGAGGGAGGATGCTATGATCGCGCGCGGCTTTGATACGGATAAAACTGTAATGACCCACTTGACTTGAGTGATCCATGAGTGAGCGCTCGGGGTGTGATGTCAATTACAGTTATAAATGGATGGTAAGCACTTCATGCACAGAAGAGAAAGATCGGAGAATCTGAAAAACAACATCAAGTACTTGATTAAAAGTCGTGGGGAGACGCAGCTGTCCTTGTGCAACTCCAGTGGCCTGACCCGAACCACCATCTATAATATTCTCGAAGGGAAGGTGGTCAACGTACAGCAGTCCACGGTTCGCAAGATTTCTGATTTTTTCGGCGTTTCTTATGAGGAAATAGAAACGATCGATTTTGAAGAGAAGGAGATAATAGAAAGCAGTATTTCTCCGCAGGGCAATATGAACCCGGCGGCAGTGCCTATCATAAAAGAGAGCCTGGTTATCCAGAGTCTGGATAAAAGGATAGGCGAGTTGGCCACGATTTACCCGTTGACTTACTATTTCGGCACCTCCTTCAACTTGATAGGTGTGCTGCTGGAGAACGAGATCAATGGTTTACATGAGCCAGGCGATCTATTGATCGTGCAGAAAGGCTCGTCGACCGGCGACAGGGAAAAGCTGGTGTATGACAAGATCACAAACAGGCTGCTTATAACCAAAGAGATCAGCGTTGCTACGGATCGCATTTGTGTTGTCGGGGATATAATCGAGGAACGATTTAATGGGTTGTAGTGTTGAAATGGAAAACAGCAAGTACAAGCTATTGGGGTTTGAAAATGGAAAAAGCCTGGCCGTCATCATGGTCATCGCGACCGGCAAGATTATTAAAATAAAACTGAGTGAAGTGTTGAATAGTGAGATTATGGACAATCTGAACAAGATAGAAGTCAAAAACCTGTACAAGAAGTTTTATTCCCAGGGAGAGACGCTCACCGCCTATGATCTGAATGATCGTCATGAGAGTTCCTGGATGATCTATATCATTCTGAACCTCATGTTGTTTACGCTGTATATCTTTACCAGTATCGCCGCGACCAAACCGATCTATCTGGAATACTTTGATATTATCGTAACGCCGGGTACCTTTCTTTATCCGTTGACCTTTCTGATCGTCGATTTGTTGAATGAGACGTTCGGTCTCAGGCTTGCGCGAAAAGCGATACTTTTTGCTTTTATCAGCAACGCGGCCATCATCATTTTGCTGGCCATCACGACACATCTCCCCGGGCTGCCGGGCTGGAAGCTCGATGGGCCTTACAATGACGTTATCAGTCAGTTGTCTTCTGTCCTGGTAGCCTCTTCTGTTTCATTCCTGGTTTCCGAGAATATCAACTCGTATCTGTTGTGCAAAATCAAGGAACTCACGAACTCCAGATTCCTGTTTTTGCGCGTGTTTTTAAGTACGTTGTTTGCGGTGATCATCGACAGCTTTCTTTTCTGCTTCATCGCATTTTATGGCGCGATGGAAACCAGCGCGATACTGAACATGATCTACGTCCAGATTGCGATAAAGGTAGGCTTCGCTTTCTTTAATGTCTTGCCTGCCTACGGGGCAAGGGCATTGTTCAAGAAGTACCTGACTGGCGGTCAGACGCAATAATGCAGGATGGCGCTCACCGGGTGTGTTGTTGCTGTCATGCCGGGTGAGCGCTTGATGTGTCGTTATATACTCAGTTCAGATTCAGTTTTGCTTTCAGGCTGTGCGCAACCTGTTCTTTGTTGTTCAGGAATTCGTTGAGGCCTTTGGCACGAAGATTACAGGCATCGCAATTGGAACAGCCGTTGCCTTTGATGCCGTTGTAGCAGGTCAGTGTCTGGTCGCGAATGAACTCCAGCCGGTTATGGTAATCGGCCAGCGCCCAGGTTTCCGCTTTGTTCAGCCACATCAGCGGAGTGTCCAGGGTCAATTTGTAATCCATACCCAGTTCAAGGGCTTTGTTCAGTGCCTTTACAAAGTCATCTCGGCAATCCGGGTAGCCAGAGAAGTCTGTTTCACAAACACCGGTAATGACGGTCTTGGCCTGAACCTGGTACGCATATATGGAAGCCAGGGTCAAAAACAGGATGTTCCGGCCCGGCACAAATGTACTCGGCAGGCTTTCTCCTGAACTATTGATGGTCGGGACTGGAATGTTGTCGCGCGTCAGGCTACTGATGGCCAGTTCATTCAGCAGTGACACGTCCATGGTCTTGTGTACGGTCACACCAAGTTCTTTTGCCAGTTGCTGTGCAACTTCAATTTCTGCGCGATGGCGCTGGCCATAGTCAAACGTGATGCAGTGGATTTCATCGTAGTGGGTCAAGGCATGGATCAAACAGGTTGTTGAATCCTGCCCGCCGCTAAAAACGATAACTGCTTTATTGCTCATGGTTATGCTTCCTGCATTGATCGAGTAAGTGCAATGTTTGAACAATAATCGAGGAGGTTCTTGTCTCGGTTGCTCATTGCCGTGGCGATATTCTACGGAGTACGGCGCTCGTTGGCACTGATTAATGCCCCCATGTTGGCGTGACATTTCTCCCGGGTGTTTTCCCGTTTCGCCTGCCCGTGTCGCCTGATAGTCGCCGTGTATAGTGAAAGGGCGCGACACTGAAAGCACACCAAGGTCATGCTGACCGTACCCGCTACAGGTACGGCGAAACAGGCTCTACGATGAGAATGCAATGCTGAAGATTTCCAATAACGTGCATCTGCCGGATGCCGAGATCGAACTGACTGCCATCCGCGCCCAAGGGGCCGGCGGGCAGAACGTCAACAAGGTCTCCAGCGCCGTGCACCTGCGCTTTGATATTCCCGCCTCGTCCTTGCCCGAGTTCTACAAGGAGCGGCTGCTGGCGCTTCGCGACACTCGCATCACCAGCGACGGCGTGTTGATCATCAAGGCTCAGCAATACCGCACGCAGGAACAGAATCGCGCCGATGCACTGGAGCGTCTGACCGAGCTGATCCTCAGCGCCACCAAGATCGAGAAGAAGCGCCGTCCAACCAAGCCGACGCTGGGTTCGAAGAAGCGTCGGCTGGAGTCGAAGACCAAGCGCGGCAGCATCAAGGCCGGGCGCGGCAAGGTGGATTTCTAGTCTTCGCGGTACTTCGACGTGTGGCGGTACAGATAGACGCTCAACGCCAGGCCGCTCAGCGCGGCGATCGCGGCAAACAGGAAGATCGAGGCAAAACCGAAGCCCGCCGCAATCGCCCCGGCCAGCGGCCCGGTGATCCCCAACGACAAGTCGATGAACAATGAATAGGCGCCAACCGCCGCGCCACGGCTGGAAGCCGGCACCAGGTTCACCGCTTCCACGCCCAGCGCCGGGAACACCAGCGAGAAGCCGAAACCGCTCAGCGCCGCACCCGCCAATGCCCAGTGCGCATCCGGCGCCAGCCATAGCAATAGCAGGCCCAGTGTTTCCACCGAGAGGCAGGCAATTGCCACGCGAAAGCCGCCGAGACGGTTGATCAGGTTGCCGAACAGTAGTCGCGCGCCAATGAAGCTGGCACCGAACAGACTCAGGCACAGCACCGCGTTATCCCAATGCTGGGTGGCGTAATACAACGTGATGAAGGTAGCGATGGTGCCGAAACCGATCGAGCCCAGCGCCAGTCCGCAGCCGTGGGGAAAGACGCGACCCAGCACGTGCATGAACGGCAAGCGCTCGCCAGCGACAATCGGCGCGGCGGTTTTCGGCCAGGCCAGCAGCAGGCCCAGCGCTGCAAGCAACAGAATGCTCACGCCCATGCTCCAGAGGCCGAAACGGCTGACCAGCCACACGCCCAGCGGCGCACCGATCGCCAGCGCGCCGTAACTGGCGATGCCGTTCCACGAGATGACTTTGGCGGTGTTGGCCGCCCCGACGCGGCCGATGCCCCAGCCGATGGATCCGGAGCCGACAAGACTTTCCGCGCTGCCGAGCACCAGACGGCCGATGAACAGGCTGATCAGGCTGAGCATCGGCAGGTTCGGGGTCCAGGCCGAAATCAGCATGAACACACCGCTCAAGCCACAACCGGCCAGACCAATCATCACCGCGCGTTTGCTGCCCTTGTTGTCGATGATCTTGCCGGCATATGGGCGGCTGAGCAGGGTGGCGAGGTATTGCACGCTGATCACCAGACCGGCGATGACCGCCCCGAAGCCCAGGTCGCTGTGCACGTAGCCGGGCAGCACGGCCAGCGGGATGCCGATATTCAGGTAGCCGATGAAGGTGAACAGGACGATGGAAACGACTTGCAGCGTGACCGCCAGGGGGCGCTGGGGTTCTGGCATAGAGGACGACATGGGTAACGATCCACGGGGAGAGCAGAATAGATAGGCTGCTCATGATACCGGCGTGGACGATGCTGCGGCCGGGAAAAGTAAAACTATTTGGCCGGGGCGACCAGTTGCGTGGTGACCAGTGCGGCGAGGGCATTTTCTTCGCTGCCGAAACGGGCGAGCAGGGCGGCTTGCTTCTCGGGCGAGAGGCGGCTCCAGATCTCGATCATCTTCTCGGTGGCGCCGATGAGGATTTCAGCCTGTTGTTCGTTAAAGGATTCGTCGGTCATGGCAGGCTCGGGCTTCAGGCAGTGTGGAAAGCGCATGTTAGCGCTTTCCACACGGTCTGTACGGTGGGTGTTACTTACTCTTTGCTGTCGGCCGGACGGCTTTCGGCGGCTTCTTTCGGCTCGGGCTGTTGGGCACCGGCTTGTTGCGTGGTCGTCTGCTCAGGTACGTGCAGGCTTGGGAAGGGGAGATTGGGAATCTCGTGCATGGTTGCGCTCCTCGCTAAGTCTGTTGATAGATCTGGTAGATCCGCGCTTTCAGAAAGCCTGCGAAGGATACAGCAGTAAAAATGACAAACAGATTTTTAATTCCGCTTGTTGCGACGGGCGGGATTGTCTAGACAAGTGCGACAGGGTGACGCAGGGCAAATGCGGGAGCGGCGGTGTGCCCGCCGCCCCTGACATTCGTTTATTTGCAGACGCTAGCGATCGCTTCGGCCAGCAGATCCAGGCGTGTCGCATCAATCCCGGCGACGTTGGCGCGGCCCGAGCTGACCATGTACACGCTGTGATGCTCGCGCAGGTTTTTCACTTGTTCCGGCGACAGGCCGGTGTAGGAAAACATCCCGCGTTGCACGCCAATGTGCGCAAAGCGCTCGCGCAGACCGTGCGGTTCCAGCGCTTCCACCAGACCGCTGCGCAACTGGGCGATGCGCAGACGCATGGCTTCCACTTCGTCGGCCCAGCGGCGTTTCAGCTCCGGGTCGGCGAGGATCGTGGCGACCACAGCCGCGCCGTGATCCGGCGGCGTCGACCACAGGTTGCGGGCGATGTGCGCCAGCTGGCTGCGGATGTCGATGAGCTTGTCAGCGGTTTTCGCGCAGACGATCAGCGCACCGGTACGGTCGCGGTACAGGCCGAAGTTCTTCGAGCAGGAACTGGTGATCAGCAGCTCAGGCAACTCGGCGGCGAACAACCGGGTTGACCATGCATCCTGCTCCAGACCGTCGCCAAAGCCCTGGTAGGCGAAGTCGATCAGCGGCAGCAGATTGCGGCTGCGCACCACGTCCAGCACCCGGTGCCAGTCGTCGTGACTCAGGTCGAAACCGGTCGGGTTGTGGCAGCACGCGTGCAGCAGCACCACATCGCCTTTCGGCACTTCGTTGAGCACGGCGAGCATCGCATCGACGTCGAGGCGGTTGTCGCTGCCGACGTACGGGTAATGACTGATCTTGACCCCGGCCGCCGCGAAAATCGTTTCGTGGATTGGCCAGGTCGGGTTGCTCAGCCATACGCCTTTGCCCGGCAGGCATTGCGCGATGAAATCCGCTGCCAGACGCAGGGCACCGGTGCCGCCCGGGGTCTGGGTAGCTCCGGCGCGTTGCTGGGTGATCAGTGCCGAATCGGCACCCAGCACCAGCTCATTGATGACCTTGCCGAACAGCGGATTGCCGTGACCACTGATGTAGGTCTTGGTGTCCTGGCTTTCGACCAGACGCGCCTCGGCGATTTTCACCGCTTCGGGAATCGGCGTCAGGCCCTGGGCGTCCTTGTAGACGCCCACGCCGAGGTCGAACTTGCGCGGGTTGGAATCCTGCGCGTAGGCCTCCATCAGGCCGAGGATCGGGTCGCCGGGCACCCGGCCGATGGCGTCGAAGTGCATTACTTGCGTCCTTCTGCGGTCTTGGCCACTTCGTCAGTGCGCGCGGCCATGATGAAGTCGTTGCGGTGCAGGCCTTTGATCGAGTGGCTCCACCAGGTCACGGTGACTTTGCCCCACTCGGTCAGCAGGCCCGGGTGATGACCTTCGGCCTCGGAGATCTCGCCGACGGCGTTGGTGAAAGCCAGTGCGTGTTTGAAGTTCTTGAACAGAAAGACTTTTTCCAGCTGCATGATGCTGTCACGCACTTCGATGTTCCAGTCAGGGATCTGCTTGATCAGGATCGGCAGTTCTTCATCGCTGACTTGTGGGGCATCGGCACGGCACGCTTCGCAATGGGCTTGGTTCAAAGTGGACATGGTTTGATTCCTGAGATCGGATGTCTTTTTTATAAGAGCTGTTACGGTCGTCAATGTCGTCACGCTAAACCAAAGCCGCGACGACTGACAGACTCACTTGTAAGTAAAAGCCACGGTTCACGCAGCTTTTGGTTTCGGCGGAAATTTTGGCGCGTGCAGACCCAGCTGCATGCCTTGCTTGACCATGCCCATGATGTCTTCGTGGGCGAGGTCGAACAGGCGCTTGAGGTTCGGCAGGACAAAGTACAGCGGTTGCAGGATGTCGATGCGATACGGCGTGCGCATGGCTTCCAGCGGATCGAAGGCCTGATGTTCAGGTTCGTCCGACAGCGAGTAAACAGTTTCCTTCGGCGAGGACAGGATGCCGCCGCCGTAGATGCGTTTACCTTGCGGGGTGTCGACCAGGCCGAACTCGATGGTCATCCAGTACAGGCGCGCCAGATAAACGCGCTCTTCCTTGGTCGCTTGCAGGCCGAGCTTGCCGTAGGTGTGGGTGAATTCGGCGAACCACGGGTTGGTCAGCAGCGGGCAGTGACCAAAGATCTCGTGGAAAATGTCCGGTTCTTGCAGGTAGTCCAGTTCTTCGCGAGTGCGAATGAACGTGGCCACCGGGAACTGCTTGCTGGCGAGCAATTCGAAAAAGGTCTGGAACGGAATCAGCGCCGGGACGCGGGCGACCTGCCAACCGGTGGTCTCGCCGAGCACCTTGTTGATCTCGCCCAGTTGCGGAATGCGGTCGTGGGGCAGACCGAGTTTTTCGATACCGTCCAGGTATTCCTGGCACGCCCGACCCTCGATCACTTTCAACTGGCGGGTGATCAGCGTGTTCCACACCGCGTGTTCTTCGGCGGGGTAGTCGATAAAACCTTGCGCATCGGGCTCGCGGGCCACGTATTGCGTCTGCTTCATACTGCTCTCCTGCGAGGGGAATTCGTTCTTGTTATGTCCTGCTATGGACTGAGAAATACCCCAGAGCGTGCCGTGTTGCAGCAGGTTGATGACCGGCCGAGTAGGAAAAGTCTCTTTAAATCGTAAAATTATCGTTACGCTTTGTGCGATAAGTCGTGATTACGGTGATTGGCGGGTTTGAAATGGCCGGTGTCTGTCACATAATCTTGACGACTATCTTGCGGGCGGCAGAGAAAAATCCGCCCCTCTACCTGTTTCGGGCCTTTATATGCGTATCAAAGTCCACTGCCAGAACCGCATCGGCATCCTGCGCGACATCCTCAATCTGCTGGTGGAGTACGGGATCAACGTTGCCCGCGGCGAGGTCGGTGGTGAGCATGGCAATGCGATCTATCTGCATTGCCCGAACCTGATCAACCTGCAGTTCCAGGCGTTGCGGCCCAAATTCGAAGCCATCGCCGGGGTGTTCGGCGTCAAGCGGGTAGGGCTGATGCCCAGCGAACGCCGGCACATGGAACTGAATGCGTTGCTCGGTGCGTTGGAGTTTCCGGTGCTGTCGATCGACATGGGCGGCTCGATCGTTGCCGCCAACCGTGCGGCGGCGCAGTTGCTCGGCGTGCGGGTCGACGAAGTGCCGGGGATTCCACTGTCGCGTTACGCCGAGGATTTCGACTTGCCCGAACTGGTGCGCGCCAACAAATCGCGAATCAACGGCATGCGGGTCAAGGTCAAGGGCGATATCTTTCTGGCCGACATCGCTCCCCTGCAATCGGAGCACGACGACAGCGAGGCCATGGCCGGTGCGGTACTGACGCTGCATCGGGCGGATCGGGTCGGCGAGCGCATCTACAACGTGCGCAAGCAGGAGTTGCGTGGTTTCGACAGTATCTTTCAAAGCTCGAAAGTGATGGCGGCGGTGGTGCGTGAAGCCCGGCGCATGGCGCCGCTCGATGCGCCTCTTCTAATTGAAGGCGAAACCGGCACCGGTAAAGAGTTGCTGGCTCGGGCTTGTCACCTGGCGAGTCCGCGCGGCCAGTCGCCATTGATGGCGCTCAACTGCGCGGGGCTGCCGGAGTCGATGGCCGAGACCGAGTTGTTCGGCTACGGCCCCGGTGCCTTCGAAGGGGCGCGGGCTGAAGGCAAGCTCGGGCTGCTGGAGCTGACGGCGGGCGGCACGTTGTTCCTCGATGGTGTCGGTGAAATGAGCCCGCGCTTGCAGGTGAAATTGCTGCGCTTCCTGCAGGACGGTTGCTTCCGTCGTGTGGGCAGTGATGAAGAGGTTTACCTGGATGTGCGCGTGATCTGCGCCACCCAGGTCGACCTGTCCGAGTTGTGCGCCCGTGGCGAGTTTCGCCAGGATTTGTACCATCGCTTAAACGTGCTTTCGTTGCACATCCCGCCACTGCGCGAATGCCTCGACGGTTTGACGCCGCTGGTGGAGCACTTCCTCGATCAGGCCAGTCGGCAGATCGGTTGCCCGTTGCCGAAGCTGGCGCCGGCGGCGATGGATCGGCTCAGTCACTACCACTGGCCGGGCAACGTGCGACAACTGGAGAACGTGCTGTTCCAGGCGGTTTCGCTGTGTGATGGCGGGACGGTCAAGGCTGAGCATATTCGTCTGCCGGACTATGGCGTGCGTCAGCCGCTTGGCGATTTCTCGCTGGAGGGCGGGCTCGACGAGATTGTCGGGCGCTTCGAGAAAGCAGTGCTTGAGCGACTGTATTCCGAACATCCGAGCAGTCGGCAGCTGGGCAAGCGGCTGGGCGTCTCGCACACCACGATTGCCAACAAGCTGCGTGAGTATGAGGTGGGCAAGACCGAGTCTTGATCCCTGCGCGATCACTCCTGCGCAAGGCATGGGGTGATCGCGCCTCACCATTGCCGCCAAGCGGCATGACACCGCCGGTTTTTCGACTTCGATACATTTCCCCAAACCCTGCTGACTCCCTCAAGTCCTTTGTTTATCGGGTCCTCGACCGCCAGAAAAAAGTTGGTCTGCAAATTGCTTGTGGCTCAGCAGTACAGCGGTGGGCGGCAAACGTCCGGCATGCAGAGGAAAGAGTGTGGACAAGTACCTTTATGTGGCAATGACCGGCGCCAGCCAGAACGCACTGGCGCAAAAGGCTCATGCCAACAACCTGGCGAACATCTCCACCAATGGTTTTCAGCGCGACCTGGAGCAGGCGCGTTCGATGCCGGTGTTCGGTGACAGCTTTCCGGCGCGTGCGTTTGCCATGAGCGAACGGCCCGCCACCGACTTCACCGCAGGCTCCCTGGTGGAGACCGGTCGCGACCTCGACGTCGCCGTGACCGGCAACGGTTTCATTGCCGTGCAGAACCCCAACGGCGGCGAAAGCTACGTGCGCACCGGCAGCCTCAATATCGACGCCCTGGGCGTGCTGCGTGCCGGCAACGGCATGCCGGTCATGGGCAATGGCGGGCCGATTGCCGTGCCGCCGCAGCAGCAGGTGGAAGTCGGTGAAGACGGCACCATCAGTATTCGTGCGATGGGCGAAGGCCCGCGCGTTATGGCCGAAGTCGACCGGATCAAACTGGTCAATCCGGACATCAAGAACATGAACAAGGGCCTGGACGGTTCGATCTACACCAAGGACGGCCAGCCTGCGCCGGCCGATGCCAACGTCAAACTGGTGTCGGGTTTCCTGGAGTCGAGCAACGTCAATGCCGTGGAAGAAATGACGTCGGTGCTGGCCCTGGCCAAGCAGTTCGAGTTGCACGTCAAGATGATGAACACCGCCAAAGACGACGACCAGGCCATGGCTCGGGTCTTGCAGATCAGCTAATTATCAGAACGTCGCGCCGTAAAACAGGCGCACGAGGAGAATCGAATGCTTCCGGCTCTATGGGTTGCCAAAACCGGTCTGTCCGCCCAGGACACCAACCTGACCACCATTTCCAACAACCTGGCGAACGTGTCGACCACGGGTTTCAAACGTGACCGCGCCGAGTTCCAGGACCTGCTGTATCAGATCAAGCGTCAGCCAGGCGCCCAGTCGACCCAGGACAGCGAACTGCCGTCGGGTCTGCAAGTGGGTACCGGTGTGCGCATCGTCGGCACCCAGAAGAACTTCACCGCCGGTAGCCTGCAAACCACCGAGCAGCCGCTGGACATGGCCCTCGACGGCCGTGGTTTCTTCCAGATCCTGCAACCGGACGGCACTACGTCCTACACCCGTGACGGTACTTTCCACCTCGATTCCAATGGCCAGATCGTCAACGCCAGCGGCTTCGCACTGGAACCGGCCATTGTCATTCCGAACAATGCCCAGACCTTCACCGTCGGCCGTGACGGCACCGTGTCGATCACCGTTGCCGGCAACGCCGCCTCGCAAGTGATCGGCAACCTGCAAACCGCCGACTTCATCAACCCGGCCGGTCTGCAAGCCGTGGGCAACAACCTGTTCCTGGAAACCGCCGCTTCCGGCGCGCCGCAAATCGGCACTCCGGGCCTGAACGGTTTCGGCACCACCCTGCAGAACACTCTGGAAACCTCCAACGTCAGCACCGTGGAAGAGATGGTCAACATGATCACCACTCAGCGCGCTTACGAGATGAACTCCAAGGTGATCTCCACCGCCGACCAGATGCTCTCGTTCGTAACGCAGAATCTGTAATCAAGTCTATGAGGCGGCCATGAGGCCGCCTGCAACACCGTGAGGTAAGGGTCATGAAACGCTTCGTATCTGTTCTGGCATTGGGTGGGGTGGTCTCGCTCGCGGGCTGCGTCGCTCCGACGCCCAAGCCCAATGACCCTTACTACGCCCCGGTGTTGCCGCGGACGCCGTTGCCGGCGGCCGCCAACAACGGCTCGATCTATCAGGCCGGTTTCGAACAGAACCTGTACAGCGACCGCAAGGCGTTCCGGGTCGGTGACATCATCACCATCACCTTGAACGAGAAGACTCAGGCCAGCAAGAACGCCAACTCGCAAGTGGCCAAGAACAGCAAGACCGGCATCGGCCTGACTTCGTTGTTCGGCGGCAGCGGCACCACCAACAACCCGTTGGGCGGTAACGACCTGAGCCTGGACGTCGGCTACAGCGGCGACCGTGCGACCAAGGGCGACAGCAAGGCGGCCCAGGGCAACACCCTGACCGGTTCGATCACCGTGACCGTCGCCGACGTGCTGCCCAACGGCATCATCGCTGTGCGCGGCGAGAAGTGGATGACCCTCAACACCGGTGATGAGCTGGTGCGGATCGCCGGTCTTGTTCGTGCCGATGACATCGCCACCGACAACACCGTGTCGTCGACCCGGGTCGCCGATGCGCGCATCACCTACTCGGGCACCGGTTCGTTCGCCGATGCGAGTCAGCCAGGCTGGTTCGACCGTTTCTTCCTCAGCCCGCTGTTCCCTTTCTAGGTGGCTACGTTGAATTTCAAGAGCCTCATGCTCGCTGCGGCGTTGATGTCCGCAGCCTTTGGTGCCCACGCCGAGCGGCTGAAAGATATCGCCAGCATCTCTGGCGTGCGTTCCAACCAGTTGATCGGCTACGGCCTGGTGGTCGGGCTTAACGGCACCGGCGACCAGACGACGCAAACCCCGTTCACCCTGCAGACCTTCAACAACATGCTCTCGCAGTTCGGCATCAAGGTGCCGCCGGGATCGGGCAACGTGCAGTTGAAAAACGTCGCGGCGGTATCGGTGAGTGCCGATCTGCCGGCGTTCGCCAAACCGGGTCAGCAGGTCGACATTACCGTTTCTTCCATCGGTAACTCCAAGAGCCTGCGCGGCGGCACCCTGTTGCTGACCCCGCTCAAGGGTATCGACGGCAACGTCTACGCCATCGCTCAGGGCAACCTGGTGGTCGGCGGTTTCGATGCTGAAGGTCGTGACGGTTCGAAGATCACCGTCAACGTTCCGTCGGCCGGTCGCATCCCGGGCGGCGCATCGGTCGAACGTTCGGTGCCGAGCGGTTTCAACCAGGGCAACAGCCTGACGCTGAACCTCAACCGTTCCGACTTCACCACCGCCAAGCGCATCGTCGACAAGATCAACGACATGCTCGGCCCTGGCGTTGCCCAGGCCATCGACGGTGGTTCGATCCGCGTCACTGCGCCGCTCGATCCGAGCCAGCGTGTCGACTATCTGTCGATCCTGGAAAACCTCGAAGTCGACCCGGGCCAGGCCGTGGCGAAAGTCATCATCAACTCGCGTACCGGCACCATCGTCATCGGCCAGAACGTGAAAGTTTCGCCGGCCGCCGTGACCCACGGCAGCTTGACCGTGACCATCACCGAAGACCCGATCGTCAGCCAGCCGGGCCCGCTGTCCAATGGTCAGACGGCCGTGGTGCCGCGCTCGCGGGTGAATGCTCAGCAGGAAGCCAAGCCGATGTTCAAGTTCGGCCCGGGCACCACCCTCGACGAAATCGTGCGTGCGGTGAACCAGGTCGGCGCGGCGCCGGGTGACCTGATGGCCATTCTCGAAGCACTGAAGCAGGCCGGCGCGTTGCAAGCCGACCTGATCGTGATCTGAGGACGGCACTCATGGATATGCGCAAAAGCGGTCTGGTCAGTAGCAGCGATTCGGGTTCGTACTCCGACCTCAATCGTCTGAACCAGCTCAAGGTCGGCGACAAGAACAGCGACGGGAACATGCGCAAGGTGGCGCAGGAATTCGAATCGCTGTTCCTCGGTGAAATGCTCAAGTCGATGCGCTCGGCCACTGAGGCATTGGGCCAGGACAACCCGCTCAACACCCCGGCAGCCAAGCAGTATCAGGAAATGTACGACCAGCAACTGGCGGTTTCCCTGTCCCGCGAGGGCGGTGGTATCGGTCTGGCCGACGTGCTGATGAAGCAGATGTCGAAGAACAAACCGATGGCGCCGGGCGAGGCCGCCGCCGCGTCGGCTGCCAAGCAGCAGGAAGCCCTGGCCAAGGCCGCTGCGGTGGAAACGCCGATTGCCGCCGGCACCGTGGCTACCAACGGTCCGCTGTCGCGCCTCAATGGCGAACGTCCGTTGTGGGCTTCGCGTTCGGTGCATGCGCCGAACACTCAGCTGACCCATCGCAACGACATGGAAATGATCAACCAGCGTCGCCTGGCGCTGCCGCCGAAACTGGCTGATCGCTTGCTCGCCGGTCTGGTGCCTTCGGCCACGCCGACGGCGGCCACTCAATTGCCGCAACGCGCCACGACGGCCGCTGCCATCGGTTCCGGTCCGCTGTACAACGGCGACTGGCTGGCCCGCGCCGAGGCGGACAAGGCCTCTGGCGGGCAGATGCAGATTTACGGTCGCGCCATGGCACAGATTCCGCTGGCGCCGGCGAAGAAAGCGTTCAGCAACGCCGACGAATTCGTCAACACCATGCTGCCGATGGCCAAGGAAGCGGCCGCGCGCATCGGTGTCGATCCGCGTTACCTGGTGGCTCAGGCCGCACTCGAAACCGGCTATGGCAAGTCGGTCATGCGCGCCCAGGACGGCACCAGCAGTCACAACCTGTTCGGCATCAAGGCCAGCAGCAACTGGCAGGGCGATTCGGCCCGTGCGATCACCAGCGAGTTCCGCAACGGGCAGATGGTCAAGGAGACGGCGGAGTTCCGTTCCTACGCCTCGTACAAGGACAGCTTCCACGATCTGGTGACTTTGCTGCAGAGCAATAATCGCTATCAAGATGTGCTGAAGTCGGCCGATAACCCAGAACAGTTTGTACGCGAGTTGCAAAAGGCCGGTTACGCAACCGACCCGAACTACGCAAGCAAGATTTCGCAGATTGCCAGGCAGATGACGGTAAATCAGAACTACGCTGCGGCCGGCGTTTCAACAACGCCTTTATAAACACAAGGTAAGGTTTGAATCATGAGTTTGCTCAATATCGGGATGTCGGGGTTGGCCGCGAGTTCGTCCTCTCTGGCTGTGACAGGTAACAACATTGCCAACGTCGACACCGCCGGTTATTCACGCCAGCAAACCGTGCAGGGCACCAAGTCCTCGCAGCAGTTCGGCAACGTCTTCATCGGCACGGGCACGACCCTGGCCGACGTGCGCCGGGTGTACAACTCTTACCTCGAAACACAACTGCACACCGCCACCTCGCTCAACAGCGAAGCGGCCGCGTACGGTGCCCAGGCGACCGCGCTGGACGCCTCGCTGTCCGACACCAACACGGGTCTGACCGGTGTGCTGCAGAAATTCTTCACCTCGATGCAGGGTGTAGCGACCTCGGCGACCGACGACACTTCCCGTCAGTCGGTACTGACCGGTGCGCAGGCCCTGACCAGCCGCTTCAACGCGCTGGCCAAACAGCTGAACGATCAGAACACCACGATCAACGGCAACCTGTCGGACATGACGTCCCAGGTGAACAAGCTGGCCACCGCGATTGCCAACCTGAACCAGAAGATCGGTGAGGTTTCCACCAGCGGCGGCCAGCCGAACGATCTGCTCGACAGCCGTAACGAAGCCGTGCGTCAGCTCTCCGAGTTGACCGGTGCGCAAGTCGTCGAGCGCGGCAGCAGTTTCGACGTCTACGTCGGCAGCGGTCAGCCACTGGTCATCGGCAACACCACCAACACCCTGAGCACCGTGCCGAGCAAGGACGACCCGTCGCGCATGGGCATCCAGATGGATCGCGGCTCAAGCACCCTCGACATCACCTCGGTGATGAGCGGCGGTGAAATCGGTGGTCTGCTGACCTATCGCAATGAAGTGCTCAATCCTTCGCTCAACGAGCTGGGCCGTGTAGCACTGGTCATTGCCGACCAGATGAATCGCCAGCAAGCCCAGGGCATCGACAAGAACGGTGACTTCGGCGCGGCCATTTTCAACGACATCAACAGTGCCGCACTGATCAGCCAGCGCAGCATTGCCCAGTCGACCAACAGTGCAGGTTCCGGCAACCTTGATGTCACCATCAAGGACACCGGCAAGCTGACCACCAGCGACTACCAGGTCACCTTCACCAGCGCGACCAACTACTCGGTCAAGCGCTCGGACGGTACCGACATGGGTTCGTTCAGCACCACGACCACGCCACCGCCAGTGATCGACGGCTTCACCCTGGCCCTCAATGGCGGTGCGTTGAGCGCCGGCGACACCTTCAAGGTGACCCCGACCCGTAACGCCGGCAGCACCATCCAGACCGTGCTCACCGATCCGAAGAAAATCGCGGCGGCAGCACCGTTGACCGGTGTGGCCAGTGCCAACAATTCCGGCACCTACACGCAGCCGACGCTGATCGACACCCTCGACATCACCAACCCGGCCTCCCAGGCCGAGCTGCAGAATGCGCTCAAGTACTCGACGCCGGTCAAACTGGTCATGGGTGCGGTCGCCAGCGGCAGCCAGTCGTACAACATGGTCGATGCCAAGGGCAACACCATCGGTTCCGGCACCATCGTGCCGGGGCAGGCCAACACCCTGAACCTCAAGATCGGCATGGTCGACTCCACCGGTGCTCCGGTGATGGATACCTCGGTCACGCCGAACGTGCAGAAAACCTTTACCGTGCAGACCACCGTGGGCGCGACGCCGAAGCCAGGCGAAACCTTCACGATCAACCTGACCGGCGCGGCTTCTTCGGACAACCGCAACGCGCAGGCGCTGGTTGGCTTGCAGACCAAACAGACCGTGGATACCGGCACGGCGAGCAAGGGCATCAGCCTGACTGACGCCTACAACAAGCTGGTGACCAACGTCGGTACCAAGGCTGCTCAGAGCAAGTCCGACAGCGCCGCCACCACGGTGATTCTGGATCAGGCCCAGGGTGCGCGCGATTCGCTGTCCCAGGTCAACCTGGACGAAGAAACCGGCAACCTGGTCAAGTATCAGCAGTACTACACCGCCTCTTCGCAAATCATCAAGGCTGCGCAGGAAACCTTCGCAACGCTGATCAACAGTCTTTAAGGAGCCGTAATTCATGCGCATTTCCACCGCCCAGTATTACGCGACACAAGCTGCTCAATATCAGCGCAACTACAGCAAGACTGTCGCGACCGCCAACGAGGCGAGCAGCCTGCAGCGCATCAACACCGCTGCCGACGATCCGATCGGCGCCGGGCGTCTGCTCAAGCTGGGTCAGCAGGCCTCGATGCTCGAGCAGTATCAGGGCAACATCGATACCACCAAGAGTGCGCTGACCGTGCAGGAGTCCACGTTGAACTCCATCACCACGGCCTTGCAGCGCGCCAAGGAAATCGGCCTGGCCGCCAACAACGGCATCGCCACTGATACTGACCGCAAGGCCTACGCCGCCGAGTTGAGCCAGATCCAGCAACAAGTGCTGGGCCTGATGAACTCCAAGGACGCCAACGGCAATTACCTGTTTTCCGGTTCCAAGACCGATACCGCGCCGTACTCGCAAAATGCCGATGGCACTTACACCTACAATGGTGACCAGACCCAGATCAACCTGGGCATTGGCGACGGTCTTTCGGTGGCCTCCAATACCACTGGCTGGGATGCGTTCCAGCAGACCATCAACACCAGCCGCACCACGACCAGCATGACCGCGCCAACCCCCGATGATGGCCGCGTGGTGCTGACCAACGGTATCGTTGGCACCGCCGCGACGTACAACGCCAAGTTCGCGGCCGGTCAGCCGTACACCGTGGATTTCATCAGCAGCACTCAGTTGAAAATCACCGATGCCCTGGGCAACGACGTGACGACCGAAGCCAGCCAGAACGGCGCGATCACCAACAGCAACGGCGCCAACCAGACCGTCAGCTTCCGTGGCGTCGATCTGAAGTTGAACATCAACCTCAAGCCTGGTGACACCAACCCGGATGCGGTCATTGCCGGCCACAGCTTTCAGCTGGCGGCCACGCCTGACTCGTTCACCACCTCGCGCAGCGCGGGCAATGCGTCGACGGCGGTCATCACCGGCTCCGGCGTGACCAACCAGGCGGCCTACGACGCGGCATTCCCGTCGGGCGGCGGTGCGATCCTGAAGTTCACCAGCGCCACCAATTTCGACCTGTATGCAGCGCCAGTGACAGCTGACAGCAAGCCAGTGTCGTCGGGCACCATGGTCGGCGCCAACGCCACGGCCGCGGGTGTGACCTTCACGTTCGGCGGGACGCCGGGTGCGGGCGATCAGTTCTCGATCCAGTCCAACAACCACCAGACCCAGAACGTGCTCGACACCCTGGGCCAGATGGTCACGGCGCTGAATGCGCCGATCGACGGGAATCCGGTGGCCAAGCAGAAATTCCAGGGTGCCATGGAGTCGGCGCTGGGCAACATCGACAGCGCGGCCAATCAGATTGGTTCGGCGGTGACTTCGATCGGTGCCCGCGGACAGTCGCTGGATGACCAGAACACCACCAACCAGAGCCTGACTCAGGCGAATACCACCACTCAGGGTTCGATCCGTGATTCGGATCCTGCCGAAGTGATGACCCGCCTGACCTTGCAGCAGACCATGCTGCAGGCCTCGCAACTGGCATTCAGCAAAATCAGCCAGCTGGGTCTGTTCAACAAGATCTGACGGTAGCCGGGCGCGCTGGCGCCCGTTCTGCCCTGTCCCTTCAATAGTCAATGTCTTTAGCGGTTTCAAGGGCTCGCTTTTCTGAGCGGGCTCGCACCGCCTGTGAGCCCGCCGTGAATTCACTTCCTCTCGTCAGCCTGGTCATTCCTGCCTTCAATCCACGTTTCTTCGAACGGGCATTGCTCAGTGCGGTGAGCCAGGGCTATGGCAATCTTGAAGTCATTGTCTGCGACGACAGTCGCGGCAACGAGATTGAAACCACCGTCGCCTCGGTGATCGAGAGTTCCGGCGTGGCCGTGCGCTACGTGCGCAATGCGCGCACGCTCGGGCTGGTCGGCAATCTGCATGCGTGCCTTGAGCAGGCGCAGGGCGAGTTCATCAAGTTTCTGTGTGATGACGACCAATTGTTCGGCACGTGCATCGAGCGCCAGGCGCAGGTGCTCATCGATCAGCAGGACGTCAATCTGGTACTCGCCCAGCGTCTGTTCTGGGATGCCGATGACCGCCCGTTGCCTTCACGCCTGGAAAATACCCCGTTGTCGCCGGTGTGCGGACTGTTCAAGGGGGATGACCTGCTGGCGATTTTCGAGAACTTCCCGGTCAACATTCTCGGCGGTTTCAGCAATGCACTGTTTCGCCGGGCCGATGTCCTGGAGCTTCTCCCGGCCTTGACCACTCCCGAAACCTGCTTTGTCGCGACCCTGGATTTTGCGTTGTACGTCTGCCTGTTGCGTCGCGGCAACCTGGTGGTTTCGAATCACGTCCTGAGCGTCGAGCGCCTGTACGCCGAGCGCTTGAGTGGCCAACAGGCAATGCGCGATGCTGCGTACACCGAACGCCAGTGGTTGTCGCAGATGCTCAAGGCGCGCAGTGGCGAATCGGCCCCGGCGCCGGGCTGGGTGCGTTATGTGCCGATCACCAAGGCGCAGGAAGCGCCACGGGTCTGGGAAGAGTTGCCGCTGAGCCGGACGCTGGGCACCAAACAGACCACCCAGGATTGGCATGTCGGTGTTTCCAGTGTCAGTTTTGCCGAGTTGTATGCGCAGTGGCTGGCATGCCGCAACCTGACCGAAGGCCAGCGCGAACTGCTGCCGGACACGCTCGCGGCATGGCCGCGCGTACCGAAAATCGTGCCGCTGATCATTGACGAGCAGGGCAGTCGCTCGGCGCTGGATCTCACCCTGCAATCGCTCGAGGCACAGGAATACCTGCCCGAGTTGACCCTTGTGTTGTCCGCCTCCTGCACCGAGACGCAGCTCGAAGAGCGCGTCTTGCGCATGCCGTTGCAGGAGGACTGGCAACAGCAGATCAACGAACTCTTGCCGCAGCTGGAAGGTGCCGACTGGTTCTACCTGCTGCGTGCCGGTGATCGTCTGGTGGTGCCGGCGCTGCTGGTGATGGCCGAGCGCATTGCGCTCTCGCGAACCGTTACCTGCCTTTACAGCGATGAAGGTGGTTTGAGCGAGGGCGAGTCCACCGAGCCGGTGTTCAAGCCGGACTTCAACCTGGACCTGATGCGCAGCTACCCCTATGTGGGCCGGGCCCTGGCGTTCGAGCGCGAGCGATTCCTGGCACTCGGCGGTTTCGATTCCGCGTTTGGCGAGCTGGCGCCCCACGATGTGTTGTGGCGCATGGTCGAGAACGACGGCACGCAGGTCATTGGCCATATTTCCGAAGTGCTGCTGGAGTCGGCATTCGACCTCGCCAAGTGGTTGTCGGAACCGCAAATGGCTGACGGCAATTCGCAGTTGATCTCGGCGCACCTTGATCGTCTGGGCATTGCCCATGAAATCCGCAACGGCGCCTCGGCGCTGCTGAACCGCGTGGACTACCACCATGGCCGGCAACCGTTGGTGTCGATCGTCATTGTCAGCAAGGATCAGACGGCCGCCGTGCAGCGCTGTGTCGAGAGCCTGCTGGAGAAGACCGCCTACGCCGAGTACGAGTTGCTGCTGGTCGACAACGGCAGCCAGGGCGTCGAGGCGCAGACCTGGTTTGACGGCATGGCGCAATTGGGCAGCGAGCGGATTCGTGTCCTCGATTGCCCGCAGCAAGACAACATGGCCGCCGTGCGCAATCTCGCGGTGAGCCAGGCGCGGGGCGAATACGTCCTGCTGCTCAACCCTTACGCCGTGATCACCCATGGCGACTGGCTGGCGGAAATGCTCAATCACGCCCAGCGCCCCGAAGTCGGTGTGGTGGGGGCCAAACTGTTCAACCCGGACGGGCGGGTCTTGCATGCCGGTCTGATCCTCGGCCTGCAAGGGCCGGCCGGCGTACCGTTTTACGGCGAGTCGTTGCAGGCGACGGGTTACATGTACCGGCTATTGGTCGCTCACGACCTGAGTGCCGTCGGCAGTGATTGCCTGATGGTGCGCAAGGCTGTGTTCGATTCGGTCAACGGGCTCGATGAGCAGGCGCTGGCGCAGTCGCTCAACGAAGTGGATCTGTGCCTGCGTGTTGGCCAGGAAGGTTACCTGGTGGTATGGACGCCTTACGCGCAGCTGGCGTTGGGCGCGCAACCGGCGCAAGCCCCGAAGGAAGGCGAAGAAGCAGCGCTTGGCCAGGAGCAGGAAACTTTCTACAAGCGCTGGCTGCCGGTCGTCGCACGGGATCCGGCCTACAACGCCAACCTGTCGCTGAACGGCCTGGGGGGCTCGAGCTTCAGTCTCGATCCTGGCCTGCGTACCGGCTGGAGTCCGTTTTCGCAGCCGCAATTGCCCAAGATTCTCGCATTGCCGGTCAACGCATCGGCGATCGGTCACTACCGTGTGACTCAGCCCCTGATCGAGCTGGAAGCGGCGGGCAGGGCACTGGGACGGATTCATTACAACCTGCCGACCATCATCGAAGTCGAGCGCCAGTCCCCTGACGTGATCATTCTGCAGGGGCGTTATGCCGAAGCACCGATCAACGAAATTCCAAGCTTGCAGAAGTACTCGAGTGCCCGGCGGATCTACGAGCTCGATGACTACGTGATCGACGTTCCCCATCGCAATGCGCACATCCGCAACATGCCGAACAAGGACGAGATGGAAAAACTGGTCCGGCGTGCGATCGGCATGTGTGACCGGGTCGTGGTGTCCACGGCGCCGTTGGGTAACGCACTGTCGAGCATGCACAGCGACATCCGCGTGGTCCCGAACATGCTGGCCAAAAACATGTGGAGCGATTTGCGCAGCCAGCGCCGTACCTCGAAAAAACCTCGGGTCGGCTGGGGCGGTGGCACCAGCCACCACGGTGACCTGGCGGTGATCGCCGATGTGGTGCGCGAATTGGCCAATGAAGTCGACTGGGTGTTTTTCGGCATGTGCCCGGACGATCTGCGGCCGTACATGCATGAGTTCCACGGCGTGATCGGCCTCGATGTGTACCCGGCGAAACTGGCCAGCCTCAATCTGGATCTGGCGCTGGCACCGCTGGAGTTCCACATCTTCAACGACTGCAAGAGCAACCTGCGTCTGTTGGAGTACGGCGCCTGTGGCTACCCGGTGATCTGCACCGACACCGAGGCCTATCGCGGTTACCTGCCGTGCACCCGGATCAAGACCAACACCACGGATGAGTGGCTGCAGGCGATCCGCATGCACCTGGCCGATCCGGACGCCAGCTACCGCATGGGCGACGAGTTGCGCGAGGTCGTGTTGCGCGACTACGTCTTGCGCGGCGACAACCTGCGTTACTGGGAAAACGGCTGGCTGGCGGACTGACCGGTCCACGGACGCTACCCCCAAAAAAACAGGCGACTTTTGCAGTCGCCTTTTTTTCACCTCGAAATTCGTATTTGTATCAACTCGGATACTTTTTTTGCCCGGCACCTCAAGCCGCCACAATCCTCTGTCGATACCCCTTGATAGCCGGTCTCGGACGATTGACGCAGAGGGGGCGAGCGGTGCCTGGGATTGCAGGTTTCCAGCCTCAACAACAACGCAAGGAAGAAGCAAATGTCAGTAGTAAATGGAACGAGTGATGTGGATTACCTGATGGGCACCGATGGTAATGACGAACTCTATGGACTGGAGTCGGATGACCAGTTGATCGGCAGTGGCGGATCGGACGTGCTGGATGGGGGCGAGGGGTTTGATACGGCGGACTATCGCGTGCTGTCTTCGGCAGTCAATGTCGAGATCGGCAATGACGCGTGGACTGTCACCGGCGCCGAGGGCAAGCGCGATACCTTGCTCAATGTCGAGAAAGTCATCGGTACATCTTTCAACGACACCTTCACCGGCAACGTTGCCGGTGTGACGCTGGACGGTAGCTGGGGTGACGATGTGTACATCGTCGGCAGCGAAGGCGTGACCATCATCGAAGAAAGCTACGGCGGTTACGACGAACTTCGCACCAGTCTCAACACCATCAAGATGGACCCCTTCATCGAGAAACTGACCTTCACCGGTACAGGTGATTTCAAGGCCTACGGCAGTGACACCGACAACGAAATCATCGGCGGTGCCGGCAACGACTGGCTGTGGGGCGGCGACGGTGCGGATCACTTCGTGGGTGGTGAAGGTTTCGATACCGTCAGCTACAGCGACAGTCTCGAAGGGGTGAGAGTCGGGGACTGGAGCAACTATGACTGGTTGACCATTGCCTACGGAGATACCTTCACCGGTATCGAAGCCATTGAAGGTTCGAAGTTCGATGATCTGATCTATCGCTCCGAAGGGTCGATGATCATTGACGGTTCCGATGGCTACGACACGGTGAGCTATTTCCAGACCGCGGGGCCGGTCACCATCGAGATCGGCAGTGGTATCAATGCAGTGGGCGACACCTTTCGCAATGTCGAAAAGATCATTGGCACCAACAATGCGGATCAGTTCACCGCCAACATCGGTGGCGTGACCCTGGCCGGTGGCGATTGGAACGATGTGTACATCATCAACAGCACCGGTGTGACCATCGAAGAAGTCGAGGGTTTCATGGGCGGCACCGATCAGGTGTACACCACGCTGTCTGTGATGCACCTGGATCCGTTCGTTGAAAACCTCACGTACACCGGGACCGGCGACTTCACCGGCTACGGCAATGACACCTGGAACACGATCGTCGGCGGCAGTGGCAACGACGTGCTGTTTGGCGGTGCCAAGGGTGACTCCTTCGACGGTGGCGACGGTATCGATGTGCTCAGCTACGGCGACAGCACGGTGGCCATGACGCTGAACTGGGCAACCCGGGAGTTTTCGGGGATCGCTGACGGCGACACGTTCCAGAACATCGAGATCATCCGTGGCAGTGACTTCAACGACACCTTTTACGCGACCGGCATGCCCTGGTATTTCGGCCTGGATGGCGGGCAAGGGCAGGATCTGCTCAGTTTCAAATACGCCACCATGCCGATGGCGATCGACCTGAGCGGTGCCGCCTACAAGCCCTGGGACCCGATGCCTGAATACACCAGCATCGAATTGATCGAGGGCAGTCAGTATTTTGATGACTTCATCGGTTCGGCCGGCAACGAAACGTTCATCGGTGGTGGTGGCGGTGATGCAATCGATGGCCGCGATGGCATCGATAATGTCTGGTACCTCACCAGCGCCTCGGCGGTAGAGATTAATCTGCAGACCGGCATCAACCTGGGTGGTGATGCGCAGGGCGATACGCTGACCAATGTCGAAGGCGTGATGGGCAGCCATTTCGACGACACCTTGACCGGCAACGAAGCGGACAACTACCTGGAAGGCGGGCGCGGCAGCGATCTGATCAATGGCGGTGACGGCAACGACGTTATCTACGGCGGCCTGGTGTCCGACATCGGACCGTTCAGCCTCGAAGGTGTGGCCGATAATGCGCAGGCCGATCAGTTGTATGGCGGGTTGGGCGACGATGTGATTGTCAGTGCCGAAAACGATCTGGGTACCAATGCATTCGGTGAGGACGGCAATGACACCGTGACAGTGTTCAACGGCAGCGCCATCGGCGGTATCGGCGACGACGTATTGACCGGCAAGGGCAGCGCCTACTCGTTGTTCGGTGGCGAGGGTGACGACCGGTTGATTCTCAATCTGGCCGGCCAGCAGGCCTCCGGTGGTTTCGCCAATGGCGGTGAAGGTGATGACACTTACGTGGTGAACACCTCCGGTCTGGTGGTGATTCAGGACGGCGGCACCAGCCTGAACGACACCCTGATCCTGAACACCATTGCCAATGCCAGCCAGTTGAACGTGACCCGTATCGGCGACGACGCCTATTTGCACAGCGCCAATGACGGCAGCATCGGTGCGCCGACCAGTGGTGTGAAACTGGCAGGCTGGTATGCGGGCTTCAACAACATCGAGCACATCCAGACCGCGGACGGCCAGGCCTACAGCCTGCCAGCCGCTGCCGACGGGTTTGCCCTGTTCGGTTGATCCGGTCGATTCACTGAAACCGCTCGATGAAAGGGATGGGTCCGGCAACGGACTCATCCCTTTTTTCATGCCCGTGTCCCCATCGACGCAGCGTCGGCGGAGCTGGCGCGTTTCCTGCAAGTCCCCCTCAAATCGCCATAAAACGAGCGCTCGCGGTCATTGCACCTGCGCCCGGACCGGCAGAAAGGTTTAGCCAGAAGGCCGCAAAGCTCATAAAGCCGCGCGCAGCCCTGTGACGAACGAGAGGGGAGACCATGAAGGCAGTTATTTTGGCGGGTGGCCTGGGCACTCGCATCAGTGAAGAGTCGCACCTCAAGCCCAAAC
Organism: Pseudomonas sp. GW822-FHT03F08; assembly: GCF_058801265.1. Lineage (NCBI taxonomy): Bacteria > Pseudomonadati > Pseudomonadota > Gammaproteobacteria > Pseudomonadales > Pseudomonadaceae > Pseudomonas > Pseudomonas sp. GW822-FHT03F08. The sequence goes on from NZ_JBXANC010000013.1 coordinate 81,535, forward strand.
CGATGATCGAAATCGGCGGCAAGCCAATTCTCTGGCACATCATGAAACAGTATTCCGCACACGGAATTCATGACTTCGTGATTTGCCTTGGCTACAAGGGCTACGCGATCAAGGACTTCTTCGCCAACTACTTCCTGCACACCTCCGACGTGACGTTCGACATGCGTGAAAACCGCATGGACGTTCACCAGAACTACAGCGAGCCGTGGCGCGTGACGCTGATCGACACCGGTGAGGAAACCATGACCGGTGGCCGTCTGCGCCGCGCCGCACGCTATCTGGAAAACGAAAAAGCCTTCTGCTTCACCTATGGCGACGGTGTCTCGGACCTGAACATCAGCTCGTTGGTGGATTTCCACCTGACCCACGGCAAGTTGGCGACCGTCACCGCCGTACAGCCGCCGGGACGTTACGGCGCGCTGAACCGTGAAGGCGATCGCGTACTGGGGTTCACTGAAAAACCCCGTGGCGACGGTGGCTGGATCAATGGCGGATTCTTTGTGTTGTCGCCGAAAGTCCTGCCGCTGATCGAAGGCGACGAGACGTCGTGGGAGTCCGGTCCGCTGGATGGCCTGGCCGAGCGTGGCGAGCTGATGGCTTATCAGCACGACGGTTTCTGGCAACCGATGGATACCCTGCGCGACAAGAATCACCTCGAAGCGCTGTGGCAGACCGGGGAGGCCCCATGGAAGCAATGGGACTGAGTCCGGAATTCTGGCGCGGCAAGCGGGTTCTGGTCACCGGTCACACCGGTTTCAAGGGCAGCTGGCTGACCCTGTGGCTGCAAAGCCTCGGCGCGCAAGTCAGCGGTTTTTCCCTCGACCCGTCGACCGAGCCGAGCCTGTTCGAACTGGCGCGGGTGCACGAAGGCATCAACGACCAGCGTGGCGACCTGCGTGACCTCGGCGCCTTGCTCGAGATCATCGCCGACACCGAGCCTGAGATCGTCCTGCACCTGGCGGCCCAGCCGCTGGTGCGCGAAGGTTATCGCGATCCGCTCGGCACGTATTCCAGCAACGTCATGGGCACCCTGAACCTGCTCGAAGCGATTCGTCAGGTCGGTTGTGTGCGGGCCTGTGTGCTGGTGACCACCGACAAGGTTTACGCCAACAAGGAATGGCTGTGGCCCTACCGCGAGGACGAAGCCCTCGGTGGACACGACCCTTACAGCAGCAGCAAGGCTTGCTGCGAGTTGTTGGCGCAGTCTTATGCCGCGTCGTTCTTCCCGGCCGACAAGTACGCCGAACACGGTCTGGCCCTGGCCACCGCGCGCGCCGGCAATGTATTGGGCGGCGGCGACTTCGCCCCTGAGCGCCTGATTCCCGACGTACTGAAAGCCTGGTCGGCCGACGAGCCGGTGACCCTGCGTTACCCGCAAGCCGTGCGCCCATGGCAACACGCGCTGGAGCCGCTGGCCGGCTACCTGCAACTGGCCGCCGGGCTCTATGAGGAAGGCCCGGAATACGCCGGGGCGTGGAACTTCGGCCCGGGCGAAACGGACATGTGCAGCGTCGGCGAAGTGGTCGAACTGCTCGCCAATCGCTGGCCACAGGCCCGTGGTCTGCGCATCGAACCGAGCGAACTGCACGAAGCCGGTCTGCTGCGTCTGGACAGCAGCCGCGCCCGTCAGGTCCTTGGCTGGCAACCGCGCTGGTCGCTGCAGCAATGCCTGACCCAGACCCTCGACTGGCACCTGGCGTGGCAGAACGGCGACGACATGCGCACCGTCACTCTCGGTCAACTGAACCTGTACCGGGGCGCGCTGTGAGCGAGTTTTCCTTGAAACAGTTGCCGCTGGCCGGGTTGTTCAGCGTCCAGCACAAACGCTTCGAAGATCAGCGCGGGCACTTCGCCCGGCTGTTCTGCGAGGGTAGCCTGAGTGCGTTCGGCGCCGAGTTTCACATCCGCCAGATCAACCACTCCTGCACTCGCGAAAAGGGCAGTGTGCGCGGTCTGCATTACCAGAACGCCAACGCGCCGGAAGCCAAGTTGATCACCTGCTTGCGTGGTGAAGTGTGGGACGTGGCGGTGGATCTGCGTCCGGACTCCGAAACCTTCCTGCACTGGCACGCCGAGCACCTGAAGGCCGGCGACGGTCGCAGCCTGTTGATTCCGGCCGGCTTCGCCCATGGCTTCCAGACCCTCACCGAGGATGCCGAGTTGCTTTACCTGCACAGCGCCGATTACGCGCCGGAGCACGAGGCCGGCCTGTCGGTGAACGATCCACGGCTGGCGATTGCCTGGCCGTTGCCTGTCAATAATTTGTCAGCGCGTGATTCCAGCCATCCCGCGCTCGATCAACACTTTGCTGGAGTGCGTCTATGAACTGCCGTGGGTGCGCCGCACCGCTGAGTCTGCCGCTGATCGACCTCGGCACCTCGCCACCGTCCAACGCCTACGTGCACGCCGATCGGCTGGAACAGGCCGAACAATGGGTGCCCTTGAAGGTCGCCGTGTGCCAGCAATGCTGGTTGGTCCAGACCGAGGATTACACCAGCGCCGACAGCCTGTTCGATGCCGAGTACGCCTACTTCAGTTCGTTCTCCAGCACTTGGCTGGCCCACGCCGAGCGTTATGTAGCCGAGATGGTCGAGCGCTTTGGCCTGACGGCTGACAGCCGCGTGGTGGAAGTCGCCGCCAACGACGGTTACCTGCTGCAGTACGTAGCCGGTCGCGGTATCCAGTGCCTGGGCGTCGAGCCGACTCGCAGCACCGCGCAGGCAGCGCGGGAAAAAGGCCTGGAGATTCGTGAACTGTTCTTCGGTCGCGACACCGCCGCCCAGTTGAAAAGCGAAGGCTGGGGCGCCGACCTGATGGCCGCCAACAACGTGCTGGCCCACGTGCCGGACATCAACGACTTCCTTGGTGGTTTCGCCGCGCTACTGAAGCCGACCGGAGTTGCCACGTTCGAATTCCCGCAACTGCTGACGCTGATGGCGGGCGCGCAGTTCGACACGCTGTACCACGAACACTATTCCTACCTGTCCCTGACCGCCGTTAAAACACTGTGCGAGCGCAACGGTCTGGAAGTGTTCGACGTCAGCCAGCTGACCACCCATGGCGGATCGTTGCGGGTGTTCGTGCAGCGCAAGGATGGCGAACGCCGTGCCGTGCAACCGGCGGTTCAGCAACAGTTGCAGGCCGAACTCGACGCTGGCGTGAAAACCGCCGGGTACTACGCGACGCTGGCGCCGGCCGCCGAAAACATCAAGCACCAGCTGCTGCGCTTCCTGTTACAGGCCAAGGCCGATGGCAAACGTGTGGTCGGCTACGGCGCTGCCGCCAAGGGCAACACCTTGCTCAACTACGCCGGCGTGAGAGCGGATCTGTTGGCGTGGGTCGCCGATGCCAACCCGCACAAGCAGGGTAAGTTCCTGCCGGGTAGCCGCATTCCGATCGTGGCACCCGAGCGCATTGCGCAAGAGCGGCCGGACTACATTCTGGTTCTGCCCTGGAACCTGTTGAGCGAAGTGACGCAACAACTGGCCGAAGCCAAAACATGGGGTGCACGCTTTGTCGTCGCCGTTCCGGAGTTGAGCATTCAATGAGCAGAATCCACTACACCAAACCGAGCGTCGGCGAACTCGAAGCGCAATATGCCCTGGATGCCGTGCAGAACGGCTGGGGCGCGCGTTGCTACGAATACCTGACCCGCTTCGAGCACGGCTTCGCCGAGCATCTGGGTGCGACCTATGCAATCGCCACCTCCAGTTGCACCGGGGCCTTGCACATGGGCATGGCGGCATTGGGTGTTGGCGCCGGCGATGAAGTGATCCTGGCCAATACCAACTGGATCGCTTCGGCAGCGCCGATCACTTACCTGGGGGCGACCCCGGTCTTTGTCGATGTGCTGGCCGATAGCTGGTGTCTGGATCCGCAACAGGTCAGAAACGCGATCAGCCCGCGCACCAAAGCCATTTTGGCAGTTCACCTCTACGGCAATCTTTGCGACATGGATGCCTTGCTGGCCATCGGCAAGGAGTTCGGCATTCCCGTGATCGAGGACGCGGCCGAAGCCATCGGCTCGCAATGGCGTGGCAAGGCAGCGGGTTCGCTCGGTGCCTTCGGCGCCTTTTCGTTCCACGGCACCAAGACCATGACCACCGGCGAAGGCGGCATGTTCGTCACCTCGGACAAGGCCTTGTACGAGCGCGTGCTGACCCTGTCCAACCATGGCCGGGTCGCGGGAAGCACCAAGCAGTTCTGGCCGGAATTCGTCGGCTTCAAATACAAGATGAGCAACCTGCAGGCGGCGGTTGGCTGCGCTCAGGTTGAACGCATCGAAGAGTTGATCGAGCGCAAGCGGGCGATTTTCGCCAACTATGCGCAGGCGCTTGAAGGTGTGCCGGGCGTATCGCTCAATCCGGAACCGGCCCATGGGCGCAATGGTTACTGGATGCCGACCGTGGTGTTCGATGCCGACACCGGCATCCATCGTGATCAGTTGATTGCGGCTTTCCAGGCGGCGGATATCGACGCCCGGGTGTTTTTCTGGCCGCTGTCGTCGCTGCCGATGTTCAGCGAATACGTGGTCGACACCCCGCTGGCGTTCGCGTTGCCCGAGCGTGCCTTCAACCTGCCGAGTTATCACGAAATGACTGACGCCGATCAGCAGCGCGTGGTGCAAGTGGTGCTCGACTTGCTGGCCAGCAGGAAAGCACCGTGAAGATGTATCTGTTGGGCGCCGCCAACCCGGAAGCGGTGCGCATGCTGCAGGCCGTCAAGCGCAGTACGCCGAACATCGAGTTTGCGTTTCTCGACAACGATCCGCGCAAGCACGGCACGCTGTTTTATGGCGTGCCGGTGGTCGGCGGTTCGGAGCGGGTGGCCGAGCTCAATGGGCCGGACGTGCGCTTCGTCAACCTGATCACCGGCAGTACCCGTTTACGCTACGAAACCACCTGCCAGTTGGTGGAGGCCGGTGCGCGATTGGGTCAGTTCATCCATCCCGGCATCGACCTGAGCATGATTCGCATGGGGCAGGGCAGTTACCTGCAGGAAGGCGTGTTGATGCAGGCCGAGGTCGAACTCGGCGACAACACCAGCATCAGTGCCGGCAGTGTCGTGGGGCATGAGGGACGGATCGGCCACTCGGTGTTCATGGCGCCCGGCGTCTGTATCGCCGGCTGCGTGGAGATCGGTGACGGCACCTTCATCGGTACCAACGCCACGATCCTGCCGCGCCTGCGCATCGGTCGCTGGGTGACCATCGGCGCCGGTGCCGTGGTGACGAAAGATGTCCCGGATTTTTCGGTCGTGGTGGGCAATCCCGCCAGGATCATCAAGAACAACACGGTGCCTTACCCGGACGCCAAGGTGTTCAAGTAAGCCGTTTCCCGAATTTTTGGAGAGTTGCAATGAATCCACATGAGCAGTTTCGCGAAGAAGTAAAAGCCAACATCGAAGGCCTGCAGGAAGACAAGGCACTGCAAACCGAGTCCCTGGACTGGGTCGCCACCACTGCCAAACACAAATACACCTACAACTTCAGCTGGATGGGCCGGCCGATCATTCAGTTCCCGCAGGACATGGTCGCCATGCAGGAAATCATCTGGAACCTGCGTCCGGACGTGATCGTTGAAACCGGTATTGCCCACGGCGGTTCGCTGGTGTTCTACGCCTCGATCCTGGAACTGATCGGCCACGGCGAAGTGCTGGGTGTCGACATCGATATCCGCCAGCACAACCGCGAAGCCATCGAGTCGCACCCGATGTTCAAGCGGATTAGCATGATCCAGGGTTCGAGCATCGACACCGCGATTGTCGACCAGGTGCGTGAACGTGTGCAGGGCAAGAAAGTGCTGGTGGTGCTGGACTCCAACCACACCCACGAGCACGTCCTCGAAGAGCTGCGCCTGTACGCACCGATGGTTTCGGTGGGCAGCTACTGCGTGGTCATGGACACCGTGGTCGAAGACATGCCGGAAGACGCGTTCCCGGATCGTCCGTGGGGCAAGGGTGACAACCCGAAAACCGCCGTGTGGGCGTACCTGGAAGAGAACCGTGATTTCGAAATCGATCAGGCCATACACAGCAAGTTGCTGATCACAGTCGCGCCGGATGGTTATCTGCGCCGCGTACGTTAATCGACAAACAACGTAGAGTTTTCGGCGACTCGCCGCTTGTGGGGAATATATGCAAGGCAAGAACAGTTCTGGACACGGTTTGGCACTCAACGAACAGTTGACCGTTGTGCTGATATCTCACGAACGCCCGGCGTTTCTGCGCAGGGCCGTGCGTTTCTACAGCACCCTGCCGTGCAGGATTCTGGTGCTGGACTCGTCCGCCGAGGCATTGCCGGGTGTGGCCGGGCAATTTGCCAACGTGGATTATCAGCACCTGCCGCAGTTCGGCTATTGGGGCATTCGCGCCAAACTGGCCTACGGTATCGAGCAGTTGCAGACCCCTTACATGGTGTTCGCCGCCGACGATGACTTCCTGGTGCACGATGCCTTGCACGAAGCCGTTGCCTTCATGGACGCCAACCCCGATTACAGCATGTGCCACGGCTACAGCATGATGTACCTGGCACTGGCCAACGGCGTCAGCTACTACCGTCGTGACAAGAAAGTCTGCGAGGACTACTCGGCCGACCTGGCCCAGGATCGCCTGGTGGATTACATGTACCAGTACCTGCCACCGTTCTACGCGGTGCAGCGCTCCGACATCATGCGCGACTGGTACAAGGCGATGCCCGAAGACACGATCTTCCAGTGGCAGGAAGTCGGTCACACGTACTACATGCTGGCGCGGGGCAAGGCACGGATTCTGCCGATCCCTTACGTTGTGCGTGAAATCAACTATCAGCACTCCGACCACAGCACCGAGATTTTCCACTCGCTGGCGTACACCGACGCCAAGTCCGTCGCCGAGCGCGAGGCCTTTGCCGAGTTTCTGGCCGGCCTGCCGACGCAAGTCCGGCATGAAAGCCCGGAGCAAGGCAAAGCCTTTGTCCTGAAGAGTTTCGAAGCGCTGGCCGACAGCCTGCGTACCGGTCGCGCACTGACCGCCGAGCTGATTCTGGAATCGGCATGGACCAACATCGAGGCCGGCCCGCAGCGCCGCTTCGGCCCGAAACAGTACGTCGAAATGCCGTTCTACAATCAGGCGTTTTTCGATCAACTGACCCACTTCGAGTTTCTGTTGCACGCCATGCCGGCCGGGCGCATTCAGTTGCAAGGGCTGGAGGGCATCTGGGCCCGTCAGGAGAACCTGATGCTGGCCCGCAACAACGACACGCCGGAAAGCGTGGTGGACCGTTTGTGGCAAGCCCACGACAGCAACGTGTTCAACCGCACCGTGATCAAGCGTCTGGTGGCGCAGTTGCAACTGCTGGGTGAAGACGAGGACGCCGAAAAACTGCGTGAGTGGAATGCGCGTCTGGAAGCGGCATCGCTGGAAGGCAATCAGGCGACATTCAGCAAAATGCGCACCGGCCGGTTGCTCAAATGGCTCGATGCGCGTCAGCCCGATGACGAACAGGCCGGGGCGATTGCCCGCGATCTGGCAGCCAATGGCGGAGGTCCGCAGTTCGGCATTTTCCTGCTCGACCTGGATAACGACATCGACAAGTTGCAGGTCACCCTGGACAGCTTGCTCGAAGGTCACAGCAAGGCGTTCAAAGTGGTGGTGTTCACCACGGGCGAACCGCCGGCGGCGACCACCGCGCAGAACACCCTGCACTTTGTGCGGGTCTCGTCCGCCAACTTCGTCGACAAGCTGAACCAGAGTGTTCGTCAGTCGCCGTGCGACTGGCTGCTGCTGGCCGAAGCGGGCGACGAGTTCACCGCTGGCGGTCTGCTGCGCGCCGGTCTGGAACTGGCGTCGGCCAAAGGTTGCCGCGCGGTGGCCACCGATGAAATCCAGCGCAACGCCGAAGGCGCCCTGGTGGATGTGTTCCGTCCGGGCTTCAACCTCGACCTGCTGCAAAGCCTGCCGGCGCTGATGGCGCGGCACTGGCTGATCCGTCGCGAGGTGCTGATCGAGGCGGGCGGTTATCAGGCGGACTTCAGCAAGGCGCTGGAATTCGATCTGCTGCTGCGCATCATCGAACAGGGTGGCCTGGGCGGTCTGGCGCACCTCGACGAGCCGCTGCTGATCACTCGCAGTTCGGTCCTGGAAGAAAACGCCGACGAGCGTCAGGCCCTGCTGCGTCACCTGGGCAATCGTGGCTACAAGGCCAAGATCACCTCGAAGGAACCGGGCACCTATCAGATCGATTATCGCCATGCCGAACAGCCACTGGTGTCGATCATCCTGCCGGCCAGCGATGATCTGCCGGCCCTGCAACGCTGCCTGGACGGTGTGCTGCTGAGAACCCGCTACACCCGCTATGAAGTGTTGCTCGCAGCCCGACCGAATCAGTCGGCGGCCGTCAACGACTGGCTGGGCACCCTGAACCACGCCAAGGTCCGCGTTCTGCACGCCGATCAGCCGCTTGGCGATGCGGCCCTGTGCAACGCTGCCAGCCAAGAGGCACAGGGTGAATACCTGGTGCTGATGGCGGCCGACAGTGAGGTGGTCAACCCGAACTGGATCGAGTCCTTGCTCAACCATGCCCAGCGTCCTGAAGTCGGTATCGTCGGGCCGAAACTGGTCGATCGCGACGGGAAAATTTCCCAGGCCGGTCTGATTCTCGGCAAGGAAGGCACCGTCGGTTCGGCCTTCATTGGCGAGAAGCACGACGCCGAAGGTTACATGCACCGTCTGCAGGTTGATCAGAACTACTCGGCCGTATCGGGCGTGTGCCTGATGGTGAACAAAGAGTTGTTCGACGCCCTGGGCGGCCTGGACACCGAAAGCTTCGGCGACGGTTTCAGCGATGTCGACCTGTGCCTCAAGGCCGGTCAGGCCGGTTACCTCACCGTGTGGACGCCGCTGGTACAGGTGCTTCATGGCGGGCAGTTGCCACAAGCGCCACAGGCGCTGGAAGCACTGGCTGAAAAATGGTCCTCCGTCTTCGCTCAGGACCCGGCCGGCAACCCGAACCTGATCCTGAACGGCAAAGACTTTGCTCTGAACGAGCGTGCTGCGGTGAACTGGGCGCAGTGGCTCGGCTGACGCCTTGAGGCACAGGAAACAGGACTCTAGACATGTTCAACGGTAAATCGATTTTCATCTCCGGTGGCACCGGCTCGTTCGGGCGCAAGTTCATTGCGCGCCTGCTCGAGCAATACCAGCCCAAGCGGGTGGTGGTGTTCTCCCGGGATGAACTCAAACAGTACGAGATGCAGCAGACGTTCAACGCGCCGTGCATGCGTTACTTCCTCGGTGACGTGCGCGACGCCGAGCGTCTGCGCCAGGCCATGCGCGGCATCGATTACGTGGTGCACGCCGCGGCGTTGAAACAGGTGCCGGCGGCGGAATACAACCCGACCGAGTGCATTCGCACCAACGTCAATGGCGCGGAGAACATCATCGCCGCCGCCATTGATAACGGCGTGAAGAAAGTCGTCGCGCTGTCCACCGACAAGGCGGCTAGCCCGATCAACCTGTACGGCGCCACCAAGTTGCTGTCGGACAAATTGTTCGTCGCCGCCAACAACATTGCCGGTGAGCAACAGACGCGTTTTGCCGTGGTTCGCTACGGCAACGTGGCGGGCTCGCGCGGGTCAGTGGTGCCGTTTTTCAGCAAGCTGATTGCCGATGGCGCGACAGAGCTGCCGATCACCGACGAGCGCATGACCCGTTTCTGGATCACCCTCGATCACGGCGTACAGTTCGTGCTCGACAGCTTTGCGCGGATGCACGGTGGTGAAGTGTTTGTGCCGAAGATCCCGTCGATCCGTGTGGTCGATCTGGCTCGCGGCATGGCCGAGCATCTGCCGCACAAGAACGTCGGCATCCGTCCGGGCGAGAAGCTGCACGAACTGATGGTGCCGTTGGACGATGCGCGGATGACCCTGGAGTTCGCCGATCACTACACCATCCAGCCGTCGATTCGTTTCACCAGCGTCGATGTGGATTTCGCCGAGGACAAACTCGGCGAGCGTGGTGTGCCGGTCGGTGAAGATTTCGAATACCGCTCCGACACCAACCCGCATTTCCTCTCGGTGGGGCAGATCGCCGACCTGCACGCGAAGCTGTCGGTATGATTCCCTACGGTCGGCAAAGCCTCGACCAGACGGACATCGACGCGGTCGTCGAGGTGTTGCAGTCCGACTGGTTGACCCAGGGGCCGACCATCGAGCGCTTCGAACAGGCAATGGCCGAGCGTTGCCAGGCCGATTTCGCGGTCGCGGTGTGCAACGCCACGGCAGCGCTGCACATTGCCTGCCTGGCGGCGGGGCTGGGAGCGGGCGACCGCTTGTGGACCACGCCGAACACCTTTCTGGCGTCGGCCAACTGCGGCCGTTACTGCGGCGCCGACGTTGACTTCGTGGACATCGATCCGCTGACCTGGAACCTCGATGCCGAGGTGCTGGCCGGCAAACTCGAAGCCGCCGAGCGCGACGGCAGCTTGCCCAAAGTGCTGGTGGCGGTGGCGTTTTCCGGGCAGAGCTGTGACATGCGGCGAATCGCCGAACTGGCCGAACGCTACAACTTCACCGTGATCGAAGACGCTTCTCACGCCGTCGGCGCTAGCTACGCCGGGCGCCCGGTGGGTTGCGGTGAATTCGCGGCGATGACCGTGTTCAGCTTCCACCCGGTGAAGATCATCACCAGCGGCGAAGGCGGCATGGTGCTGACCAATCGCCCGGAACTGGCCGAGCGTCTGCAACGCCTGCGCAGCCACGGCATGACCCGCGATCCACAGCAGATGACCGAGCCCAGTCACGGGCCGTGGTATTACCAACAGGTCGAGCTGGGTTTCAATTATCGGATCACCGATCTGCAAGCTGCGCTGGGCTTGTCACAGCTGAGCAAGCTGGACGAATTCATCGCCCGTCGCCGGGAACTGGCCGCGCGATACGAGCGCTTGCTGGCGTATTTGCCGGTCACCGTGCCGAGCATCCAGCCGGACGCCGAATCGGCCTGGCACCTGTACGTGGTGCGCTTGCAGACCGAGCGCATCAACCTCAGCCACCGTCAGGTGTTCGAAGGCTTGCGTGCGGCCGGCATCGGCGTGAACCTGCACTACATTCCGGTGCATCTGCAGCCGTACTATCGTGAACTGGGTTTCGCCGAGGGAGACTTTCCCGAGGCCGAGCGTTATTACGCCGAAGCGATCAGCCTGCCGCTGTTTCCGTTGCTGAGCGATCAGCAGCAGGATTACGTGGTCGAGCAATTGCGTCGGTTGACTGAATGAGTGCCGCTGCGGCGGTGGATGGAAAACGGCAATGCGTGATCTGAGCGAGCAGGAACAATTCTGGCAGGGCGAGTTCGGCAACCAGTACGTCGACCGCAATGTCGGGCAACCGCTGGTGGCGGCCAATCTGGCGTTGTTCGCCAAAGCGCTGACCCGGGCCGGACGGATCGACAGCCTGCTGGAGCTGGGCACCAACGCCGGCAACAACTTGCAGGCGCTGCGTCAGCTGTTGCCGCGCTGTGAGTTGTTCGGCGTCGAGATCAATGCCAGTGCCTGTGCCCAGGCGCGTGCGCTGGAGATTGCGAACATCTGGCACGGCTCGCTGTTCGATTTCCCCCGCGAGCGCCGCTACGACCTGACGCTCAGCAAAGGCGTGCTGATTCATCTGGCCCCGGAGCTGTTGCCGACCGCCTATGCGCAGTTGTACGAGTTGAGCCAGCGCTACATCCTGATCGCCGAGTACTACAATCCGTCGCCGGTGGAAGTGTCCTATCGCGGCAACAGCGGCAAGTTGTTCAAGCGCGATTTCGCCGGGGAAATGCTCGATCGCTATCCCGATCTGCAACTGCTGGATTACGGCTTCGGTTATCACCGCGATCCACAATTTCCGCTGGATGACGTCACCTGGTTCCTGCTGGAAAAACGCCCTTGAGCAACGTCGCAATCATCCCGGCCCGCGGCGGAAGCAAACGCATTCCGCGCAAGAACCTCAAACCGTTCGACGGTGTGCCGATGATTGCCCGTTCGATTCGCACGGCGCTGGATTCGGGGTTGTTCGACCAGGTGGTGGTCAGCACCGATGACGAAGAGATCGCCGAACTGGCGCAGGCCCATGGTGCGCAGGTGCCGTTCTTGCGTCCGGCGGAGCTGGCCGATGATTTCACCGGCACCGCAGCGGTAATTGTGCATGCCTTGCAGCAACTGCCGCGCTTTGATTACGCCTGCTGCGTGTACGCCACGGCGCCGTTGTTGCAGGCGCGGTTTCTGCGCCAGGGGCTTGAGTTACTGGAGCAGCATCCCGACAAGTCCTTTGCTTTTTCGGTCACCGATTTCGGCTTTCCGGTGCAGCGTGCCTTGACCCTCGACGGGCAGGGCGCGCTGACGGCGTTGTACCCCGAGTTTCGCAATACCCGTTCGCAGGATCTGCCGGCTGCCTTTCAGGATGCCGGCCAGTTCTACTGGGGGCGCAGCGAGGCCTGGCTGCGTGGCGAGATTCTGTATTCGCCGGTCAGTCTGCCGGTGATCCTGCCCCGGCATCTGGTGCAGGACATCGACACCGCTGAAGACTGGAAACGCGCCGAATACCTCTACGCTGCACTCAAGGCTGGCGGAGAGCTGCAATGAGAGTACTGATCCGCGCCGATGCTTCGCCGACCATCGGCAGCGGCCATATCGCCCGTTGCCTGACGCTGGCGCGGGTGTTGCGCGCCCAGGGCAGTCACGTCGCGTTTGCCTGTCGTCGCTTGCCGGGCCATCGGCTCGATGCGTTGCAGGGCGAAGGCTTCGAGACGTTCGCCTTGCCGGATCGATACACCGACGAGGACCCGGAACAGGCCATCGAATCGATGCTGCCGTGGCAGGCGGATATCGATGCACTGGAGACGCAGCTGGAAGGTCAGGCGGAATTCGACTGGGTCATCGCCGACCACTACGGCCTCGATCATCACTGGCAGACCGCAGCCCGTCGCTTTGCGCCACGGATCGCCGCCGTTGACGATCTGGCAACTCGCCGTTACAGCGTGGACCTGTTGCTCAATCAGAACCTCTCCGGTCTCAGCGAAAACTATCAGCCGCTGCTGCCGGCAGGTTGCCGAACGCTGCTTGGTCCGCGCTTTGCCATGTTGCGCGAAGAGTTCAGCGGCCCGGTTATCGAGATCAAACCCGTGGCGCGACGGGTGCTGGTGAACTTCGGCGGTTTCGACGCTGCCCGCCAGACCCATCACGCGATGCTGGCGCTGGCGGATTTTTCCGGGCTTGAAGTGGACTTCGTCGCCGGTGCCGACAACCCGGCATGGGCAGAGATGCAGGCACTGGCCGCAAGCCGGCCGAACTGGCGCCTGCACAGTTTCGTCAGCGATTTTCATCGGCGCATGACCGAAGCCGACCTGTTCATCGGCGCTGGCGGTGGCACCAGTTGGGAGCGCGCGGCCATGGGCCTGCCGACGATCTGCATCGCGGTGTCGAACAACCAGCAGGCCAACGGCGAGGTGATGGCCGCGGCCGGGGCGCATGTGTTCATGGGCGCACGGGAGCAGGTCAGCGTTGAACAGCTGCGCGATGCCGTCGGCTTTGTCGTGGGCAACTTTTATCTGCGCCAGAGCCTGGCCGAACGTTCGCGGCAACTGGTCGACGGGCGCGGCGCGCTGCGGGTTGCGGCGGCACTGGCCGGCGCGGTGCTCTCGTTGCGGGGCGCGACGCTGGACGATGCGCAGGTGTTGTTCGACGGACGCAACGCCGACGCTGTGCAGCGCTGGTCGGTGAAGAGTGGCGCGATCGAGTGGTCGCAGCATCTGAACTGGTTGAGCGCCAGTCTGCGCAATCCTCAACGGCTGTTGTTGATCGCCGAGGCCGATGACGGCCCGGTCGGTGTGTTGCGCTACGATCTGCGCGGCTTTGAAGCTGAGGTATCGCTGTATCTGCTGGAGGGGCGTTTCGGTCTCGGCTGGGGCAGGGCGCTGCTCACGCGGGGCGAGGCGTTCGTCACGGCGCACTGGCCGCAATTGACCGCGATCAGCGCACAGGTGTTGCCGGCCAATCGGGCCTCATTGAATGTATTTCGTGACGCCGGGTTCACCCAAAGTGCCTGCGCGTTCACCAAGGATTTGAAGGAACACCGTTCATGAACAGTTTCAAGATTGGCGATCGCCTGATCGGTGCCGACGCACCGCCGTTCATCATTGCCGAAATGAGCGGCAACCATAACCAGTCGCTGGACGTCGCCTTGCAGATTGTCGAGGCGGCGGCCAAGGCCGGGGCCCATGCCTTGAAGCTGCAAACCTACACCGCTGAAACCATGACGCTGGATCTGGCGGAAGGCGAATTCTTCATCAAGGATCCGAACAGCCTGTGGGCCGGCACGTCCCTTTACGACCTGTACGAAAAGGCCCACACGCCCTGGGAATGGCACGCACCGATCTTTGCCCGGGCCAAAGAACTGGGCATGCTGGCGTTTTCGACGCCGTTCGATGACAGCGCCGTGGATTTTCTTGAAAGCCTCGACGTGCCGGCCTACAAGATCGCCAGTTTCGAAAACACTGATCTGCCACTGATTCGCCGTGTTGCGGCGACCGGCAAGCCGCTGATCATTTCCACCGGCATGGCCAGCATCGCCGAGCTCGACGAAACCGTGCGCGCTGCCCGTGAAGCCGGGTGCAAGGATCTGGTGCTGCTCAAGTGCACCAGCACCTACCCGGCGACGCCGCTCAACAGCAACGTGCGCACGATCCCGCATCTGCGTGAGTTGTTCGGTTGTCAGGTGGGGCTGTCCGATCATTCGATGGGCGTTGGTGTGTCGGTGGCGGCTGTGGCACTCGGTGCGACGGTGGTTGAAAAGCACTTCACCCTCGACCGCGCGGCGGGCGGGGTGGACGCCAGTTTCTCGCTGGAGCCTGCGGAAATGGCCGCTCTGGTGCTGGAAACCGAGCGCGCCTGGCAGGCTATGGGTCAGGTGCATTACGGCGTGACCGAGGCTGAGAAAAAGTCTCTGGTCTACCGTCGGTCGCTGTACGTCACGGCCGACATGGCGGCCGGTGAACCCTTCACGGCGGCCAACGTGCGCGCCATTCGTCCCGGTCTCGGTCTGCCGCCCAAGCACACCGACGCCGTCCTCGGCCGCCGCGCGCGCGCGCCGATCAAGCGCGGCACGCCGCTGGACTGGTCACTGGTCGAATAACCCGATCTGCACCGATTCGGCAAAATAGCGTGACCTGCGAGTCATAACGCGCATCTTCACTGTATTGTATTGACCGGGGAGATGGCGCCTGGCCCGTTATCGGTTGCAGTGATAGCCCTTTGCGCTCCCCGTGGCTGCCCTTTGTGGCGGCCGTTTTCTGTTTGTCGGCGCCCCTCGAAATCCTTGCGAGCGGTGGTATTGGGCTGTTTATTATTGGGAAGCCGTAATGATTGGCATAAAAAGCATTGCGAGCTACGTTCCTGTAGCCGGCGTGGACAATTACGCACAAGGTGCAAAATTCGAGAAGGATGAAGAATTCATCCTCGGCAAGATCGGTTCGGCCTTCCTCCCACGTAAAGACGCGGAACAGGAAACCTCCGATCTGTGCGTTGAAGCGGCCAATGCGCTGTTTGCCAACAACCCTGAACTGAAACGTGAATCCATCGATGCACTGATCGTCGTCACCCAGAATGGTGACGAAGAAGGCTTGCCGCACACCGCTGCGATCGTCCAGGACAAGCTCGGCCTGCCGACCAACGTCGCCGCGTTCGATATTTCCCTGGGTTGCTCCGGTTACGTCTATGGCATCTACGCGATCAAGGGCTTCATGGAAGCCGCCGGCCTGAAGAACGGCCTGCTGATCACCGCCGACCCGTATTCGAAGATCGTCGACCCGGAAGACCGCAACACCACCATGCTGTTCGGCGATGCCGCTACCGCGACGTGGATGGGCGAAAATCCGGCCTGGGCGCTGGGCAAGGCCAAGTTCGGCACCGACGGTTCCGGTGCGCCGCACCTGAAAGTCACCGATGGCGTGTTCTTCATGAACGGTCGTCAGGTGTTCAACTTTGCGCTGCTGAAAGTCCCGGCGCACTTGCATGAGTTGCTCGACGATTCCGGCCTCAAGGCCGATGACATCGATGCATTCTGCATTCACCAGGGCAGCGCGGCGATTGTCGATGCCGTGGCACGACGCTTCGAAGGCGAGCCGGAGAAGTTCATCAAGGACATGGTCGAGACCGGTAACACCGTGTCGTCCAGCGTTCCGCTGCTGCTGGAAAAACACGTGCTGGATTCCGACTGGCAGCGCATTGCGATCAGTGGTTTCGGCGTCGGTCTGTCGTGGGGTTCGGCGATTATCTATCGTCCTTGAAACGGCTAAAAACGACGGATACAAAAATAGCGTTCAAGGGTTAACCTTGAACGCTATTTTTTTTGCCTGAATGGAGCGTGAGGCACCATGAGCGAATTCTTCCAAGCCAACGCTGAAGTCATCGAGCGACGCTGGCCGGCACTGTTCGCACGGTTGATGAACGAAGACAGTTCGGCGATCGAAGCCGAGCTGACGCAGGGGCTCGGTTCGACGCTGAGCATCGGCGGGATTCAGCTCACCAGTCGCCATGACCGCCTCCACGAAGCCCGGATCCAGGCCGCCAGCCTGCCGGCGGACAAGCCGCAACTGCACGTCTACGGCACCGGTCTCGGGGATTTACCGGCGGTACTGCTGGAGCGCGCCGGGCTTGAACGACTGTATGTTCACATTCTCAATGGCGCGCTGTTCGCCCTGGTGTTGCAACTGATCGATCAGCGGCAGTGGCTGGAAGAGGCGCGGGTAGAGCTTCTGTACGCCGGAGACCTGACGGACATCTGCACGCCGTTTTTTGCCTTGCCGACTGAAATGCTGCTGGCCGATGACTTCAACGCGAAGATTCGTGATCGGCTGGTCAGTGAGGTGCACCTGAGTTTCAACAATCGTGAGTTCGATCCGCATTCGCCCTTCATTTTGCAGCGTCTGCAGGACTGCCTGCCGGTGCTGCTGGCTGACGATGATGTGGCGCAATTGTTCGGTACTTGTGCCGGCCGGGAAGTCTACGTGATCGGCACCGGGCCGACGCTTGAGCAGCATTTCGAGCGACTCGCAGCGATCCGTGAGCGCGACGAGCGCCCGCTGTTCATTTGCGTGGATACCGCTTACCGACCGCTGCGCGAGCACGGGATCGTGCCCGACTATGTGGTGAGCATCGATCAGCGCATCAGCTTTCGGCATTTGCCTTTCGAAGAATCCGACGGCATCCCGCTCGTGTATCTGCCCATGAGCGACCCTGAGGTATTGAGGGCCTGGAAGGGCAAGCGTTACGGCGGCTATTCGCTCAGCCCGGTCTATGCGGCATTGCGAGAGCAACATCCACGGGCGCTGCTGCATGTGGGCGGCAGCGTGATTCATCCGGCGGTGGATCTGGCGGTGAAGATGGGGGCGGCGCGGATCACCCTGTTCGGTGCCGACTTCGCGTTTCCGATGAACAAGACCCACGCCGGCTGGCGTGATGGTGATCTGGGGCCGTCGGTGAACCAGGCACGGCACTGGGTGCGTGACGGCTTCGGCGAGCGCGTCAGTACGCAGCTCAATTTCCGCGGCTATCTGTGTGTGCTGGAGCGTTACATCGCCAGCCAGCCCCAAGTCGAGTTCTTCAACAGTAGCCGCGCAGGTGCGTTGATTGCCGGGGCGCGCTTCAACCAGGAGTTCGTGCAATGAGTGCGCTGCAAGGCTGTGTCGACGAATGCCGGCGGTGTGCAGGCCTGTTTCGCCTGGGACGTGATGTCGAAGCGGCGCTGGACATGGTCGATGTGTTCGAGGGGGCGCAGCAGTTGCTGGTGTCCGCCTCGCCGGATATCCAGCAGTCGTGGGCGCACCTGCTCACACAAATGCTCGATTGCCAGGAGCGTCAGGACTGGCTCGGGCTTGCCGACTTCATGGAGTACGAGTTGATCCGGTTGCTGGAAAGTTCTGCGGCTTGAGGAAAGCCGACAGCGCTGGCCCGCAGGTTTGCGCGGCGGACGGTTTTATGGCGTCATTTTTTCGCAGGTAAAGTGCTGCTAAGTCTTTGTTTTCAGGGGGGTGGCAGGGTGATGGCAAAAATTTTCAAAAAAGCCCTCAAGCAACCTGCAAACCCGACGATAACTATTACGAAGGTTCTCTAGGCCATACCCGGCGGTTGCCAGGGCCGGAAGCCGCAGTACCCAACCAACGAGGAATTCGTCATGGCTTTAACAGTAAACACTAACACCACGTCGTTGAACGTTCAGAAGAACCTGAACCGCGCCTCCGACGCTCTGTCGACTTCGATGCAGCGCCTGTCTTCCGGCCTGAAAATCAACAGCGCTAAAGACGACGCTGCTGGCCTGCAAATCGCTACCCGTATGTCCTCGCAGATCCGTGGTAACACTCAGGCGATCCAGAACGCCAACGACGGTATCTCCGTTGCTCAGACCGCTGAAGGCGCTCTGCAAGCTTCGACCGACATCCTGCAGCGTATGCGTGAACTGGCTGTTAAAGCTCGTAACGGTACCAACGGCACTGCTGACCAGACCGCAACCAACGCTGAATTCGCTCAGATGTCTGACGAAATCACCCGTATCTCGGCTGCTACCAACCTGAACGGCAAAAACCTGCTGGACGGTTCGGCTGGTACTGTGACCCTGCAAGTTGGCGCCAACACTGGCTCCGCCAACCACATCGACCTGGTACTGAGCGGCAAGTTCGACGCCGTCAGCCTGTCGGTAGGTAGCGGTACTGTTGTTCTGACCGGTGCTACTTCGGCTGCCGCCGCTTCGAACATCGACAACGCGATCACCGCGATCGACGCTGCAATTGCGAACATCAACGCCACTCGCGCCGCTCTGGGTGCTTCGCAAAACCGTCTGACCAGCACCATCCAGAACTTGCAGAACATCACCGAGAACACCACTGCTGCACAAGGTCGCGTACAAGATACCGACTTCGCCGCAGAGACTGCTAACCTGACCAAGCAGCAAACCCTGCAACAGGCTTCGACCTCTGTTCTGGCTCAAGCCAACCAACTGCCTTCCGCTGTACTGAAGCTGCTTCAGTAATTTCGGAATGAGTTTTGGCGGGGGAGTGCGCTTGTCGTGCTCTCTCGCTTTTTCACGTTAGGAGGTGATGAGCATGGACATGAGCGTAAAGCTTAACGTGACTTATCCGGCTCCCAAGCCAGCCAATACTGTCACTGACAAGCCCTCGGAAGCGAAGCCGCAGGCTGCTGACGCCGTTACTGCCGTGAAAGACAGTCAGGAAACGGATGAAAGCAAATTGAAGCTGGCGGTGCAGGAGATCGAAAAGTTCGTACAGTCGATCAAGCGCAATCTGGAATTCTCGATTGACGAGCATTCCGGGAAAGTCATCGTCAAGGTGATTGCAAGCGAGACGGGCGAGGTCGTACGACAGATCCCCTCCGCAGAAGCGCTGAAGCTGGCAGACAGCCTCGCCAACGCGAGTCACGTGTTGTTCGACGCCAAAGTCTGATAGCTGGCATGAATAGTGTTTGAAGTTCTTTAGGCGCCGACAAGGGTCAAAAGACTGGCAACAACCCCAAGGGAGATGCACATGGCAAGTCCAATTTTACCGGGTACGGGCCTGGGCTCCGGCCTGGACATTGGTGCGATCGTTACTGCGCTGGTCAATGCCGACAAGTCGCCGAAGCAGACGCAGATCGATGCCACGACCAAAACCAACACGCTGAAGATCTCCGGTATCGGTACGCTGAAGAGTGCGCTGACGACATTCCAGACGGCGATGGCCAACCTGGGCAGCAAGACCAACCCTGCGTTTTCCGGTTACACCGCCACGTCGGCGACTCCGACTGTTCTGGGCGTGACTTCGGATAACACCGCAGTGTCGGGTACATACAGCGTAGTTGTGCAGAAACTGGCCACAGGCTCGAAAGTAGCCAGTGCATCCTTTGCCGGTGGTGCTGCCAGTGCCATTCCGAGTGGTACCCTGAAAATCAGTCAGAATGGCACTGATTACAATGTCGCGATCCCGGCGAACGCGACTTTGCAGAGCACTCGCGATGCAATCAACTCGGCTCAGGCTGTCAATGGTATTTCCGCGAACATCGTGACCGACAGCTCCGGATCTTCGCGTCTGGTGATCAGTTCGAGCAAGACGGGTGCGGGTTCTGATCTGACAGTCAGCGGTATTGCCGGTCTTGAGATCGATGGTACCCAGCCGATGGGGGCGACCCCGGCACCAGGTGCCTCCGGCTCGGTCAATGGCCTGGCACAGGATGCGCAGCTGACCATCGACGGTCTTCAGGTAAGCAGCAAGAGCAACACGGTCACTGGCGCCATCAGCGGTTTGACGATGAACCTGCTGACTGTTCCTGCTACGGCCGGAACACCGGTTACGGTAACCGTTGATGCCAACACCAAGGGTTTGCAGACGTCCGTTCAGTCTTTCGTCGACGCCTACAACACCCTGAAGAGCACCATCGATACGCTGTCCAAGGCAACGCCGGACGAAAATGGCAAGCTGACCGTTCAGGCAGCGTTCACCGGTGATTCCCTGCCGCGTTCGCTGATTGCCGACATTCGTGCGCAGTTGACTGCTCCGAGCGCCACGGCCGGTACCTCGATGGCCTATCTGTCGCAGATGGGGGTCATGACCGACAAGCTCACCGGTAACCTGACGTTCGATACCGTTGCGTTCAACAAGGTCATGTCCACGCCAGGCATGACCGGCAAGGTCCAGGACATGTTCACCGGCACCAACGACACCAATGGTCTGTTGACGCGCATGAGCAAGGCGGTGGATCCGTATCTCAAGCCATCGGCTGATGGCAAGACCACTACGGGTCTGCTTGATCAGCGCATGACGATCCTGAACAACAACACCAGGAACCTTACCAACCAGCAACTGGCACTGGACCTGCGGGTCGCCAACCTGACCAAGACGTTGACTGCCAAGTACAACGCCATGGACTTGCTGGTAGGGCAGATGAAGGCCACAGCGAGCAACATTACTTCGTTCTTCAGCTCGCTGAACGCTCAGCAATCTGCGAAGTAACATGCAAGCGCGACAAAAACCCGGCTACGCTTTCGAGCGTGTGCCGGGTTTTTGTCTTATGGTCTAAAGTTTTTCGACTCGCAGGCGATACACTGTTCATACGAGTCATTGTGGCAAATGAGGTAGAACATGAATCCGATGTTAGCCCTTCGGCAATACCAGAAAGTTGGCGCCCACGCTCAGACGTCCGAAGCGAGCCCTCACCGACTGGTGCAAATGCTGATGGAAGGCGGTCTGGACCGCATCGCTCAGGCCAAGGGTGCGATCGAGCGCAAGGATATTCCAGCCAAGTGCACGTCGATCAGCAAGGCGATCGGGATCGTCAGTGGTCTGCGTGAGGGCCTGGACCTGGAAAAGTCCGCGGACACGCTGGCTGATCTGGATGGCCTGTATATCTACATGATGAAGCGTCTTGCCGAGGCGAACATCAGCAGCGACCCGCGTATTCTGGACGAGGTCGCCGGCTTGCTGAGCACGGTAAAAGAAGGCTGGGACGCGATCGCTCCTACGCCCGCTCCTCAGTTCTAAGGAGATCACCATGAGTCTTGTATTGCAGCGAATCGAAGAAACCCGAGAGGCGTTGGTCGGTGCCCTGGCCGAGCGCAACTGGGAGGCCATCGGTCAATTGGATCTCGATTGCCGTTCCTGCATGGAAGATGTCTTGAGTGAAGCTTCGCTGGATGAAGTGGCACTGCGTGACAATCTTGAGGAGTTGCTGCATGTCTACAAGCAGCTTCTTGAGGTCGCCATGGGTGAGCGTCAGGCGATAGTCGACGAGATGTCGCAGATCACCCAAGCGCAGAGCGCGGCAAAGGTTTACCATCTGTTTGGTTAATTAACCCTCAGTTAATCCAGACATGTGCGCCATAAATTTGACTGTGCACGGTTTTTTGACTTAACTAGTGGCTGTTTTCAGATTTCAGGCGTCTACAGGCACAAGGTGTCCTGCAAGCGTCTCGCTTGCCCCTCGTTTCGGGCATTGAGTTGACTAGGGAAGTTGCTATTGCATGTGGCGTGAAACCAAAATTCTGCTGATCGATGACGATAGCGTCCGCCGCCGCGACCTGGCGGTGATTTTAAATTTTCTTGGCGAAGAAAATTTACCCTGCGGAAGCCATGACTGGCAGCAGGCAGTCGGCTCTTTGTCGTCTAGTCGTGAGGTCATTTGCGTACTGATCGGGACGGTCAATGCTCCTGGTGCGCTCTTGGGCCTGTTAAAGACACTCTCAACCTGGGATGAGTTCCTTCCGGTTTTGCTGATGGGCGATAATTCTTCGGTGGACTTGCCCGAAGACCAACGCCGCCGGGTACTTTCGACCCTCGAAATGCCGCCGAGCTACAGCAAACTGCTGGACTCCCTGCACCGTGCCCAGGTCTATCGCGAAATGTACGACCAGGCCCGTGAGCGCGGCCGTCATCGCGAACCCAACCTGTTCCGCAGTCTCGTCGGCACCAGCCGGGCGATCCAGCATGTGCGCCAGATGATGCAGCAGGTGGCCGACACCGACGCCAGCGTGCTGATCCTCGGCGAGTCCGGCACCGGCAAGGAAGTGGTTGCGCGCAACCTGCATTACCATTCCAAGCGTCGTGACGCGCCGTTCGTGCCCGTCAACTGCGGGGCGATCCCGGCAGAGCTGCTGGAAAGCGAGCTGTTCGGCCACGAGAAGGGCGCCTTCACCGGCGCAATCACCAGCCGCGCCGGCCGCTTCGAACTGGCCAATGGCGGTACGCTGTTCCTCGATGAAATTGGCGACATGCCGCTGCCGATGCAGGTCAAGCTGCTGCGCGTGCTGCAGGAGCGCACCTTCGAGCGCGTGGGCAGCAACAAGACCCAGAGCGTCGACGTACGCATCATCGCCGCGACCCACAAGAATCTCGAAAGCATGATCGAGATCGGCACCTTCCGCGAAGACCTCTACTATCGCCTGAACGTGTTCCCGATCGAGATGGCGCCGCTGCGTGAGCGCGTCGAAGACATTCCGCTGTTGATGAACGAACTGATTTCGCGGATGGAGCACGAGAAGCGCGGTTCGATCCGTTTCAACTCCGCCGCCATCATGTCCCTGTGCCGCCATGGCTGGCCGGGCAACGTTCGCGAGCTGGCCAACCTGGTGGAGCGCATGGCGATCATGCATCCGTACGGGGTGATCGGTGTGGTCGAACTGCCGAAGAAATTCCGCTACGTCGACGACGAAGACGAGCAAATGGTCGACAGCCTGCGCAGCGATCTGGAAGAGCGCGTGGCAATCAACGGTCACACGCCGGACTTCACCGCCAACGCCATGCTGCCGCCGGAAGGCCTTGATCTGAAGGACTACCTCGGTGGTCTGGAGCAGGGGCTGATCCAGCAGGCACTGGACGATGCCAACGGTATCGTGGCCCGTGCCGCTGAGCGCCTGCGCATCCGCCGCACCACGCTGGTGGAAAAGATGCGCAAGTACGGCATGAGCCGACGTGAAGGTGATGAGCAGGCGGATGATTGACGCCTGTTTTTCAACTGCTTCATTTATAAGCAGTTTTTTTTAGGCACGGGTATTGCTACGTCCCTCGCAACGTTCCGTTTAACTGACGGTCAGCCAAGCGAGAGAGCACAATGCCCCAAGCCTCCCAGATGTCTTCTGTTCCCGAGTCCTCGGGGCAACTGCCGTCCGTAGAGCAGGCCAGTCGGCAGGGTCTTGAGCAGGCGTTCGCGCTGTTCAACCAGATGTCGAGTCAGCTGACCGATTCCTACAGCATGCTTGAAGCGCGGGTCACCGAGCTCAAGGGCGAGTTGGCCGTGGTCAGCGCCCAGCGCATGCAGGAGCTGGCGGAAAAAGAACGTCTGGCCAACCGTCTG
The DNA here is from genome assembly GCF_058801265.1 of Pseudomonas sp. GW822-FHT03F08. NCBI lineage: Bacteria > Pseudomonadati > Pseudomonadota > Gammaproteobacteria > Pseudomonadales > Pseudomonadaceae > Pseudomonas > Pseudomonas sp. GW822-FHT03F08. Next base: position 105,374 of record NZ_JBXANC010000013.1, read on the forward strand.
CAAAATCTCCTTGATCTGTTACCCGGTGGCGTCATCGTCATCGACGGTCACGGCATCGTGTGCGAGGCCAATCCGGCTGCCATCGATCTGCTCGGTTTACCCCTCCAGGGCGAGCTGTGGCGCCATGTCATCGCACGCTGCTTCGCGCCCCGTGAAGACGATGGTCATGAAATCTCCCTGAGAAACGGTCGGCGCCTGTCGATTGCCACCCGCTCGCTGGATGCGGAGCCCGGGCAATTGGTGCTGCTCAACGACCTGACTGAAACCCGTCACTTGCAGGATCAGCTCGCACGCCACGAGCGGCTGTCGTCGTTGGGGCGCATGGTCGCCTCGCTGGCTCATCAGATTCGCACGCCGCTTTCCGCCGCGCTGCTGTATGCCAGTCATTTGACCGAACAGGCGCTGCCGGTCGCCACTCAACAACGTTTTGCCGGGCGTCTCAAAGAGCGTCTGCATGAGCTGGAGCATCAGGTGCGCGACATGCTGGTGTTCGCTCGCGGTGAATTGCCGCTGACCGACCGCATCACGCCCAATGCCCTGATGCAGTCGTTGCAGGCCGCCGCGCTGACCCATGTGCAGGATCTGCCAATTCGCTGGCAGTGCGACAGCCATGCCGGTGAGTTGCTGTGCAATCGCGACACGCTGGTCGGCGCAGTCCTCAATCTGATTGAAAACGCGATTCAGGCCAGTGGCGGTGACGTGCGCCTGAAAGTGCATTGTTACACCCGCGACAACACCCTGCGCCTGTGCGTCAGTGACAACGGTGGCGGTATCGAACCGGCGGTGCTGGCGCGGCTGGGCGAGCCGTTTTTCACCACCAAGGTCACCGGCACCGGCCTGGGCCTGACCGTGGTCAAGGCCGTGGCCCGTGCTCATCAGGGACAATTGCAGTTGCGCTCGCGGGTCGGGCGCGGCACGTGCGCGCAGGTGATCCTGCCGATGTTTTCCGCTGTACAGGGAGCTGAGTGAAGGTCATGGGCATCAAGGTTCTGCTGGTCGAGGATGACCGTTCATTGCGCGAGGCGCTGGCCGATACGTTGTTGCTGGCCGGCCACGATTATCACGCAGTGGGTTCGGCCGAGGAGGCGCTGAAGGCAGTGGAGTGCGAGGCGTTCAGCCTGGTGGTCAGCGACGTCAATATGCCGGGCATGGACGGTCATCAGTTGCTCGGTCTGCTGCGCGCCCGCCAGCCGCAATTGCCGGTGCTGCTGATGACGGCTCACGGTGCCGTCGAACGCGCGGTCGATGCCATGCGTCAGGGCGCGGCGGATTATCTGGTCAAGCCATTCGAGCCCAAGGCGTTGCTGGACCTGGTCGCGCGCCATGCCTTGGGCAATCTCGGTTCAGCCGACGCGGAAGGGCCGATCGCGGTCGAGCCGGCCAGTGCGCAGTTGCTGGATCTGGCAGCGCGGGTGGCGCGCAGTGATTCCACCGTGTTGATTTCCGGCGAGTCCGGCACCGGCAAGGAAGTGCTGGCGCGCTACATTCACCAGCAGTCCCATCGTGCCCGTCAGCCATTCATTGCGATCAACTGCGCGGCGATCCCGGACAACATGCTCGAAGCGACATTGTTCGGTCACGAGAAAGGTTCGTTCACCGGCGCCATCGCGGCGCAGGCCGGCAAGTTCGAGCAGGCCGACGGCGGCACCATTCTGCTCGACGAAATTTCCGAAATGCCCCTGGGCCTGCAAGCCAAGCTGCTGCGCGTTCTGCAAGAGCGCGAGGTGGAGCGGGTCGGCGCGCGCAAGCCGATCACCCTCGATATCCGTGTGGTCGCGACCACCAACCGTGATCTGGCCGGCGAAGTGGCGGCGGGGCGGTTCCGTGAAGACCTCTACTATCGTCTGTCGGTTTTTCCGCTGGCCTGGCGTCCGCTGCGTGAGCGGACCGCCGATATCCTGCCGCTGGCCGAGCGTCTTTTGGCCAAACACGTCAATAAAATGAAGCATGCAATGGCGAAGTTCTCGCCAGAGGCGCAGGCGTGCCTGATCGGTTATCCATGGCCGGGCAACGTGCGCGAGCTGGACAACGCGGTCCAGCGGGCGTTGATTCTGCAGCAGGGCGGCTTGATCCAGCCGCAGGATTTCTGTCTGTCCGGGCCTGCGCTGTTCGCCCCGTTGCCGGTGGCGGTACCGACTGCGCCAGTCATTCGTGAAGTCGACATCGAGGCGGATTCGGCCGGCGCGCTGGGCGATGACCTGCGTCGTCGTGAGTTCCAGATGATCATCGACACCCTGCGCACCGAGCGCGGACGACGCAAGGAAGCCGCCGAAAAACTCGGTATCAGCCCGCGTACGTTGCGCTACAAACTGGCGCAAATGCGCGATGCCGGGATGGACGTCGAAGGGTATCTGTTCGCCACCTGACGGGTGGCGCAAACGTTTGAAAACGCATTTCTCGAAGCGGTGCCCGTGAGCTGGCACCGTTGTTGCTAACACCTGAGTACCCGCCGAGTGAGTGTCAAAAAATTGCGGGCCGCCCAAGAGAGTAGACCATGAGCCAAGGTATTGAAATTAATCGGTTGATGACGGACATGAAGGCCATGCAAATGGACGCCATGTCGAAGCCGAAATCGACTGCCGCCGTCCCTGAAGTGGCGGGCAGCAGCTTTTCCGACATGCTCGGTCAGGCCATCAACAAAGTGAACGATACCCAACAGGCTTCGAGCCAATTGGCCAACGCGTTCGAAATCGGCAAGAGCGGCGTCGATTTGACGGACGTGATGATTTCCTCGCAGAAGGCCAGCGTGTCGTTCCAGGCTCTGACCCAGGTGCGCAACAAACTGGTTCAGGCTTATCAAGACATCATGCAGATGCCGGTTTAAGGACGAGATTGAGTCATGGCAGAAGCAGTCGCCGATAACGTTCCGGCCAAGGCCACCCCGATAGACGGCAAACCGCCGCTGTTCGGCCTGTCCTTCCTGGAAAACCTCTCCGAGATGACCATGCTGCGTCAGGTGGGCCTGTTGGTCGGCCTGGCTGCGAGCGTGGCGATTGGCTTTGCCGTGGTGCTGTGGTCGCAGCAGCCGGACTACCGGCCTCTGTACGGCAGCCTTGCCGGTATGGACGCCAAGCAGGTCATGGACACTCTGGCCTCCGCCGATATTCCGTACACCGTTGAACCGAATTCCGGCGCCTTGCTGGTCAAGGCCGATGACCTGTCCCGTGCGCGACTGAAACTCGCGGCCGCTGGTGTCACTCCCAGCGACGGCAACATCGGTTTTGAGATCCTCGACAAGGAACAGGGTCTGGGCACCAGCCAGTTCATGGAAGCGACTCGTTATCGTCGCGGCCTCGAAGGCGAACTGGCTCGCACCATCTCCGCCCTGAACAATGTCAAGGGCGCGCGCGTTCACCTGGCGATCCCGAAAAGCTCGGTGTTCGTACGTGACGAGCGCAAGCCAAGCGCTTCGGTACTGGTCGAGCTGTACTCCGGTCGTTCGCTGGAGCCGGGTCAGGTCGTCGCCATCATCAATCTGGTGGCCACTTCCGTCCCTGAGTTGAGCAAGTCGCAGATCACCGTCGTCGACCAGAAGGGCAACCTGCTGTCGGATCAGGCGGAAAACTCTGAAATGACCATGGCCGGCAAGCAGTTCGATTACAGCCGCCGCATGGAAAGCATGCTCACCCAGCGTGTACACAATATTCTGCAACCGGTACTGGGCAACGATCGTTACAAGGCTGAAGTGTCGGCCGACGTCGACTTCAGTGCCGTCGAATCGACCGCCGAGCAGTTCAACCCTGACCAGCCGGCGCTGCGCAGCGAACAGTCGGTCAACGAACAGCGTACTGCCAGCAATGGCCCGCAAGGCGTTCCGGGTGCCCTGAGCAACCAGCCGCCGTCGCCAGCCTCGGCGCCACAAACCACCGGCGGTGCAGCAACCTCGACGAGCATGGTGCAACCTGGCCAGCCACTGGTTGATGCCAACGGTCAGCAGATCATGGACCCGGCCACCGGCCAGCCGATGCTCGCGCCGTACCCGGCAGACAAGCGTCAACAATCCACCAAGAACTTCGAACTCGATCGTTCCATCAGCCACACCAAGCAGCAGCAGGGTCGCCTGAATCGCCTGTCGGTGTCGGTGGTGGTGGACGATCAGGTCAAGATCAACCCGGCCAACGGCGAAACCACCCGTGCGCCGTGGAGCGCCGACGAATTGGCGCGCTTCACTCGCCTGGTGCAGGACGCGGTCGGCTTCGACGCCAGCCGTGGCGACAGCGTCAGCGTGATCAACATGCCGTTCTCCGCCGAGCGCGGCGAAGTGATTGCCGACATTCCGTTCTACTCCCAGCCATGGTTCTGGGACATCGTCAAACAAGTGCTGGGTGTGTTGTTCATCCTGGTGCTGGTGTTCGGCGTGCTGCGTCCGGTGCTCAACAACATCACCGGTGGCGGCAAAGGCAAGGAACTGGCCGGTCTGGGCGGTGACGTGGAACTGGGTGGCATGGGCGGTCTGGACGGTGAACTGTCCAACGATCGCGTCAGCCTCGGCGGCCCGACCAGCATCCTGCTGCCGAGCCCGAGCGAAGGCTATGACGCTCAGTTGAACGCAATCAAGAGTCTGGTGGCAGAAGATCCGGGTCGTGTGGCCCAGGTCGTGAAAGAGTGGATTAACGCAGATGAGTGATAACCGAGCCGCCGTCGCCAAACTGTCCCGGGTCGATAAAGCCGCGATTCTGCTGCTGTCCCTGGGTTCGACCGATGCTGCACAAGTGCTGCGCCACATGGGCCCCAAAGAGGTTCAGCGAGTCGGCGTGGCCATGGCCCAGATGGGCAACGTCCACCGTGAGCAGGTCGAGCAGGTCATGAGCGAGTTCGTCGACATCGTCGGCGACCAGACCAGCCTGGGCGTCGGCTCCGACGACTACGTGCGCAAAATGCTCACCCAGGCCCTGGGTGAAGACAAGGCCAACGGCCTGATCGACCGCATTCTGCTGGGCGGCAACACCAGTGGCCTCGACAGCCTGAAATGGATGGAACCGCGCGCCGTTGCCGACGTGATCCGCTACGAACACCCGCAGATCCAGGCGATCGTGGTCGCGTACCTCGATCCGGATCAGGCCGGTGAAGTGCTGGGCAACTTCGACCACAAGGTGCGTCTGGACATCATCCTGCGCGTCTCGTCGTTGAACACCGTGCAGCCGGCGGCACTGAAAGAATTGAACCAGATCCTCGAGAAGCAGTTCTCCGGCAACTCGAATGCCTCGCGCACCACCCTGGGTGGCATCAAGCGGGCGGCGGACATCATGAACTTCCTCGACAGTTCGATCGAAGGCCAGCTCATGGACTCGATCCGCGAAGTCGACGAAGACCTGTCCGGTCAGATCGAAGACCTCATGTTCGTGTTCAACAACCTGGCCGATGTCGACGACCGCGGTATCCAGGCGCTGTTGCGCGAAGTGTCCTCCGATGTGCTGGTGCTGGCCCTCAAGGGTTCGGATGAAGGCGTCAAGGAAAAGATCTTCAAGAACATGTCCAAACGTGCTGCCGAACTGCTGCGCGACGACCTCGAGGCCAAAGGCCCGGTGCGCGTCAGCGACGTGGAAACCGCGCAGAAGGAAATCCTCACCATCGCCCGCCGTATGGCCGAAGCCGGAGAAATCGTGCTCGGTGGCAAGGGCGGCGAGGAAATGATCTAACACCATGGGCAAGAACGACGACGATGTAACGGACCTGATCCGTGCCCGGGACGTTCGCGGTTTCGAAACCTGGGCGATCCCGAGTTTCGATCCGCCGGCACCGGAACCCGAGCCGGAACCGGAGCCCGAACCACCGGAAATGGAAGAAGTGCCGCTGGAGGAAGTCCAGCCACTGACCCTGGAAGAACTCGAAAGCATCCGTCAGGAGGCTTACAACGAGGGCTTCGCCATCGGCGAAAAAGAAGGTTTCCACAGCGCCACCCTCAAGGTGCGTCAGGAAGCCGAAGTGGTTCTCACCGCCAAGGTCAACAGCCTCGAGCAGTTGATGGTGAACCTGTTCGAGCCCATCGCCGAACAAGACACGCAGATTGAAAAGTCGCTGGTCGACCTCGTGCAGCACATCGCCAGACAGGTGATTCAGCGCGAACTGGCCATCGACTCGACGCAGATCGAACACGTCATGCGCGACGCCCTCAAGCTGTTGCCGCTGGGCGTGGGCAATGTGCGGCTGTACGTCAATCCGCAGGACTTCGAACAGGTCAAAGCCCTGCGCGAACGTCATGAGGAAACCTGGCGTATCGTCGAGGACGAATCGCTGCTGCCGGGCGGTTGCCGGGTCGAAACCGAACACAGCCGGATCGATGCGAGCATCGAAACCCGCGTCAGCCAGATCATGGCCAAGCTGTTCGATCAATTGCACGAACAAGCCCTGCACCCGGCCGCGCCGGACATGAGCCTGGATCTGCCGGAAGCGCCGAAGCCGGCACCTGTCACCGACGAGCCGCTCGCGGACGCCCCCGATGCGCCTTGAACGCACCAGTTTCGCCAAGCGCCTGAGCACCTACGCTGAAGCCGCCGAAATTCCCGGTGCGCCGATTCTCGAAGGGCGCCTGCTGCGCATGGTCGGCCTCACGCTCGAGGCCGAAGGTTTGCGCGCTGCCATGGGCACCCGCTGCATGGTGATCAACGACGACAGCTATCACCCGTCGCAGGTTGAAGCCGAAGTCATGGGTTTCTCTGGCAGCAAAGTTTTCCTGATGCCTGTTGGCAGTGTTGCCGGTATTGCGCCGGGCGCCCGTGTGGTGCCGCTGGCCGATACCGGTCGCTTGCCGATGGGCATGAGCATGCTCGGTCGCGTGCTGGACGGCGCCGGACGTGCGCTGGACGGCAAGGGCGGCATGAAGGCCGAAGACTGGGTGCCGATGGATGGCCCGACCATCAACCCGCTCAACCGTGACCCGATCAGCGAACCGCTGGACGTCGGCATTCGTTGCATCAACGGTTTGTTGACGGTCGGTCGCGGCCAGCGTCTGGGCCTGTTCGCCGGTACCGGCGTCGGTAAATCGGTATTGCTCGGCATGATGACCCGCTTCACCGAGGCCGACATCATCGTTGTCGGCCTGATCGGTGAGCGGGGTCGAGAAGTTAAAGAATTCATCGAGCACATCCTCGGTGAAGAAGGCCTCAAGCGTTCGGTGGTGGTTGCATCCCCAGCGGACGACGCGCCACTGATGCGTCTGCGCGCGGCGATGTACTGCACGCGGATCGCCGAGTATTTCCGCGACAAGGGCAAGAACGTCCTGTTGCTGATGGATTCCCTGACCCGTTTCGCCCAGGCCCAGCGGGAAATCGCCCTGGCCATCGGCGAGCCGCCGGCGACCAAGGGCTATCCGCCTTCAGTGTTCGCCAAACTGCCGAAACTGGTGGAGCGCGCCGGTAACGCGGAGAAGGGCGGGGGTTCGATCACTGCCTTCTACACCGTATTGTCCGAGGGCGATGATCAGCAGGACCCGATTGCCGACTCGGCGCGAGGCGTGCTCGACGGCCACATCGTGTTGTCCCGGCGTCTGGCCGAAGAAGGTCATTACCCGGCCATCGATATCGAAGCTTCGATCAGCCGGGTGATGCCGGCGGTGGTCTCGCCGGAGCACATGACCCGTGCGCAGTACTTCAAGCAGTTGTGGTCGCGCTATCAGCAGAGTCGCGATCTGATCAGCGTCGGTGCCTATGTTGCCGGTGGTGACCGCGAGACGGACCTTGCCATCAATCTGCAGCCGCAACTGGTCAGATACTTGCGTCAGGGCCTGAACGACAGCATCAGCCTGGGTGAAAGCGAGGCGTACCTCGAAACGATTTTCGCCCCTGCGGCCGGCGGGTAACCGGCCATGGCCCTGAGCCGAGCCGCGCGTCTGGCGCCGGTGGTGGAAATGGCCGAAAAAGCCGAGAAAACCGCCGTGCAACGCCTGGGTTATTTCCAGGGGCAGGTGAAGGTGGCCGAAAGCAAGCTCGCCGACCTGCATGCCTTTCGTCTGGATTACTCCGAACAATGGATCGTGCGCGGCAGCACGGGCGTGTCCGGGCAATGGCTGCTGGGTTTTCAGGGCTTTCTGGCGCAACTCGACACCGCGGTCGATCAACAGCGGCAAAGTCTGCAATGGCACCAGAACAATCTGGACAAGGCGCGTGACGCCTGGCAGCAGGCGTTTGCCCGGGTCGAGGGGCTGCGAAAACTTGTACAACGCTACCGCGACGAAGCCCAGCGCGCCGAAGACAAGCGTGAGCAGAAGCTGCTGGACGAGTTGTCCCAACGCCTGCCGCGCCGTGATGCCTACTGACGGGTTGATCTCTGACAGTTTCCGGCGACTTCCTGCCTTGCCCCTTACCCTTGCAAGTGCTAAACCTTGTACAGGTTCGTCAATGACAAGGAAGCCAGTACATGTCAGTCGTTACAGAAGTCTCTCCGGATGGGCAAAAGCTGACGATTTCGATCAAGGGCCGGTTCGATTTCGGACGCCATCAGGAGTTTCGCGAGTCCTACGAGCGACTCAATAAAAAGCCCGACGCCATCGTGGTGGATCTCAAGGATGCCACCTATCTCGACAGTTCGGCTCTGGGAATGCTGCTTCTGCTGCGCGATCACGCCGGTGGTGACGACTCGGACGTACGAGTGATCAACAGCAATTCGGATGTGCGCAAGATCCTCGCCATTTCCAACTTCGACAAACTGTTCGACATCAGTTGACGGCCATGCAGCCGCAAGAACCGCTGACGATCCTGATCGCCGAAGACAGCGCCGCCGACCGTCTGCTGTTGTCGACGATCGTGCGTCGTCAGGGGCATGTCGTGCTGACGGCTACCAATGGGGCTGAAGCGGTCGCGGTGTTTTCTGCTCAGCAGCCGCATCTGGTGTTGATGGATGCCATGATGCCGGTGATGGATGGCTTCGAAGCCGCGCGGCAGATCAAGGTGCTGGCAGGTGAAAACCTGGTGCCGATCATTTTCCTCACGTCGCTGACCGAGAGCGAAGCCTTGGTGCGATGCCTGGAGGCCGGCGGTGACGACTTTCTGGCGAAGCCTTACAACCAGGTGATCCTGTCCGCCAAAATCAAGGCGATGGATCGCTTGCGTCGCCTGCAAGCCACGGTGCTTGAGCAGCGCGACCTGATTGCCCGGCACCACGACTACCTGCTCAACGAGCAGCGGGTCGCCAAGGCCGTATTCGACAAGGTCGCGCATTCCGGTTGCCTGAGTGCGCCGAACATCCGCTATCTGCAATCCCCCTACGCACTGTTCAACGGCGATCTGCTGCTGGCGGCCTACACGCCGGCCGGTGACATGCATGTGTTGCTCGGTGATTTCACCGGGCACGGTCTGCCGGCGGCGGTCGGTGCCATGCCCCTGGCGGAAGTGTTCTACGGCATGACGGCCAAGGGCTATGGCCTGGCCGAAACCCTGCGGGAAATGAACGCCAAGCTCAAGCGCATCCTGCCGGTGGACATGTTCTGCTGCGCGACGCTGCTCTGCCTGAGTTTTCAGCGCCGCAGCGTGGAAATCTGGAATGGCGGCATGCCCGACGGTTATCTGCATCGCATCGCCACGGGCGAGCGGGTGCCGCTTGCGGCGCGGCATCTGCCGCTGGGTGTGCTCAGCCCGCAGGCCTTCGACGATCAAACCGAAGTGCTGTCGATGGCGGTGGGTGACCGTGTGTTCCTGTTGTCCGACGGCGTGATCGACACCTGCGATGCCAATGATCAGTTGTTCGGCGTCGAGCGCTTGCAGCGGGTATTTGCCGACAATCGCCAGCCGGATCGGCTGTTTGCCGAGATCGAGCAGGCGTTGCAGGATTTTCGCGGCGAAGCCCGGGACGATGTGAGCATGGTCGAGGTCAGCCTGCTGGAAATGGCGCAGGTCAATCCGTCGGCGCCGGTGTATTCCGACAGCGGTCAGTCGTGCCCGCTGGATTGGTCGGTGAGCTTCGAATTTCGCGGTTCCACCCTGAAACGCTTCAATCCGTTACCCTACCTGCTGCAATTGCTGCTTGAGGTGCATGGCTTGCGCACGCAGAGCGGGGCGTTGTACAGCGTGCTCGCCGAGCTTTACTCCAATGCGCTGGAGCACGGGGTGTTGGGGCTGGACTCCAGTCTCAAACGCGATGCTTCAGGCTTTGCCCGCTATTATGAGCAGCGTAATGCTCGACTGGATGCCTTGCAGGATGGCTATGTGCGCGTGCACTTGCAGGTCCGCCCGGAAGGCGAGGGTGGTTGTCTGATCGTGCGGGTGGAAGACAGTGGCAAAGGCTTTGACGTGGCCCGGGTGATGGAGCGGCCACTCGACGGTGTCCGTTTGTCGGGGCGTGGCGTCAGCCTGATCCGGCAACTGAGCAGGAATCCGAGCTGGTCAGACGATGGTCGCAGTGCTCGCGTGGAGTTTTTCTGGGAGGCTCTGGCATAATCCGCGCATTCTTGATCAAGGAGTGAACAAGTGACTGATGCCTGTGTAGATCGCGACGTACTGAGTGCGTTGCAAGAAGTCATGGAGGATGGCTATCCGGAGTTGCTGGATACGTTCCTGGCAGATTCCGAAGCGCGCCTGCGTGAATTGCAAAAGACCGCCGATGCCGACGCCTTGTCGTCGGTGGCTCATAGCTTCAAAGGCAGTAGCAGCAATATGGGGGCGACCCGTCTGGCCGAGCTTTGCCAGGAGCTGGAGCTGCACGCGAGGGACAAGAGCCCGTCCGAAATCATCAAGCTGGTGGCTGACATCCATAACGAGTTTGCGGATGTGCGCCCCGTCTATGAAGCCGAGCGACAGCGCTCTCCCGCCCATTGAGCCAGCCGTCCGGCGTTTTTATTCGGCGCCGGACAAAACTGGCCCGGCACTTGCAGTCATCTCGTTCAACTGTACCTACGATCCCAGTGCAGCGGAGACCGTGCCATGCCTGCTACCCCTAACATTCTTATTCAGACTGCCGCCCAGGCCAAGGCGCAAGCCGCCTCTGCCAAACCGTCAGTGGTGGCCGCAGGCCCCGGGGACAAGGCTTCAAGCTTCGCTCAGGTGTTTGCCGATCAGGGACAGAACAAGCCTTCCGTTACCACCGATAACTCGGTGAAACCTGCACGCGACAAGGACACCGGCAGCGTCAGCAAGAAGGACAGCGGCAAGGATCAGTCTGCCGCCCCCGAGCCGGCCGTTGCCGATAGCGGCAATGCCTTGCCCGCCGACAAAACGTCGTCGACCGCAACGGATGACGCGGTGGCCAGCGACGATACATCCGATACACCGACCACGCCGGTCGCCGACACCACGCCTGTCGTAGATCCGACGCTGGACCCGGCGCTGATGCAAGTCGCGCAGCCGGTCGTCACGCCGCCGGTCGTGGCGGCGCCAGTCGTTGAAACACCCGTGAAGCCTGAAACCCAGGCGCCAGCGGTGGCTGCATTGCCGGCGGCCGCCACGGCGGCGCCTGCCGCCGACAGTGATTTCGATCCCGAGGCCGATCCGCTCGACTCGATGCCGGCCGTGCGTATGGCGATGGAGCAGAGCGGTCACATTTCCGCTTCCAGCCAGTCGCAGCCCAAGGCGACGCCGGCCCAGGCCCAGGCTGATGGCGAGTTGACCTCGGCTCAGACCTTCGCCGCCGGCATGGCCAGCATGCTGGATGTGCAGGCTGACAAGGACAGCACCAGCCAGGGCGGGGAAAAGGCCTTCAGTGGTCTGATCGACGATGGTTTGAAAGACCTGAAATCCGCCACCAGCGATACCCGCGTGGATGACTTCGCCAACCGTCTGGCGGCGCTGACTCAGGCGGCCACACCGAAAACCGCCAACGCGGTGCCGGTGAACCAGCCGATCGCCATGCATCAGAGTGGCTGGACCGAGGAAGTGGTCAACCGCGTCATGTACCTGTCGAGCAACAACCTGAAAGCCGCCGATATCCAGTTGCAGCCGGCCGAGCTGGGTCGTCTGGACATTCGGGTGAACATGGTGCCGGACCAGCAGACCCAGGTGACCTTCATGAGCGCACACCCGAGTGTTCGCGAAGCGCTCGACGGCCAGATGCATCGTCTGCGTGACATGTTCACGCAGCAAGGCATGGGGCAGGTCGATGTCAACGTTGCCGACCAGAACCGTGGCTGGCAGGGGCAAGGCCAGGAACAGGCGCAACAGGGGCAGCAGGGTGGTCGCACCAGCGCCGCCGGCGGTCGCCTGGACTCGTCGGAAGAAGAGTTGACGCCTGCGGCCGTGGCTGAAGCCGCCGCTCAAACCACTAGCGTGATCGGCAGCAGCGCCGTCGACTACTACGCCTGATTCATCCTCCCCCGAGGGAGCGGCCCTGTCCGCTCCCTCGTCTGTTTTGCCACCGCTCTCCATTCCCCTCCGACACTTCTGGCATAACACTTGCTCTTGCCTTGCCGTGCGACTGTGAAAACCCGATTAGTGACGGATTATTGGCATGGCGAAGAGCGAAGCAGCAGCAGTAAAAGACCCCGCAACCAAAGGCAAACTCAAGATGATCATTGTGATCGTGCTCGGGTTGCTGCTGGCCATCGGCGCGTCTGTGGGGGCGACGTGGTTCTTCATGCACAGCGCCCAGAGCAAACCTGCGGCTGCCGCGGAAACCGCTCCGGTCGGCAAGCAGCCGGCGATTTTCGAGCCGATGGCGCCGGCCTTCGTGGCCAACTACAACCAGAACGGCCGTCAGCGCTACATGCAGGTGAGCATCACCATGCTGGCGCGCAACCAGGCCGATCTTGAAGCGCTCAAAGTGCACATGCCGGTGATCCGCAACAACCTGGTGATGCTCTTCTCCGGTCAGGACTTCGCCACTTTGGCGACGCCGGTCGGTCAAGAGATGTTGCGTCAGAAGGCCACGGCCAGCGTCCAGGAAGTGGCGCAGAAAGAGCTGGGCAAAGTGGTGATCGAACAGTTGCTTTTCACTAATTTCGTACTGCAGTAGGAACACGACATGGCCGTGCAGGATCTGCTGTCCCAGGATGAAATCGACGCGCTGTTGCATGGCGTCGACGATGGTCTGGTACAGACCGATAACGCTGCCGAACCCGGCAGTGTCAAAAGCTACGACCTGACCAGCCAGGATCGCATCGTCCGCGGACGCATGCCGACTCTTGAGATGATCAACGAGCGTTTTGCCCGTTACACCCGCATCAGCATGTTCAACATGCTGCGCCGCTCGGCGGACGTTGCCGTCGGTGGCGTACAGGTGATGAAGTTCGGCGAATACGTGCACTCGCTGTACGTGCCGACCAGTCTCAACCTGGTCAAGATCAAACCCCTGCGCGGCACCGCGCTGTTCATCCTCGACGCCAAACTGGTGTTCAAGCTGGTGGACAACTTCTTCGGCGGCGACGGCCGTCACGCCAAGATCGAAGGGCGTGAATTCACCCCGACCGAACTGCGCGTGGTGCGCATGGTGCTGGAGCAGGCGTTCGTCGACCTGAAAGAAGCCTGGCAGGCGATCATGGAAGTCAACTTCGAGTACATCAACTCGGAAGTGAACCCGGCCATGGCCAACATCGTCGGCCCGAGCGAAGCGATCGTGGTTTCCACGTTCCACATCGAACTCGACGGCGGTGGCGGCGACCTGCACGTGACCATGCCGTACTCGATGATCGAGCCGGTGCGCGAAATGCTCGACGCCGGTTTCCAGTCGGACCTCGACGACCAGGACGAGCGCTGGGTCAACGCCCTGCGTCAGGACGTCCTCGATGTCGACGTGCCGATCGGTGCCACCGTGGCTCGCCGCCAGTTGAAACTGCGCGACATCCTGCACATGCAGCCGGGTGACGTGATCCCGGTCGAGATGCCGGAAGACATGATCATGCGCGCCAACGGCGTGCCGGCCTTCAAGGTCAAGATGGGCTCGCACAAAGGCAACCTCGCGTTGCAGGTGATCGAGCCGATCGAGCGCCGCTGAAGCGGCGCAACACCCCTTTCGCATTTAACTGAATTGTTGCCCGCCGAGGACAAATGATGAACGACGATATGAACGCCCAGGACGATCAGGCACTGGCCGACGAGTGGGCTGCCGCCCTGGAAGAAACCGGTGAAGCCGGGCAGGCCGACATCGACGCGCTGCTGGCCGCCGACGCTGGTGTTTCGAGCTCCAACCGTCTGCCGATGGAAGAGTTCGGCAGCGTGCCGAAGAACAACGATCCGGTGACCCTCGACGGTCCGAACCTGGACGTGATTCTCGACATTCCGGTGTCGATCTCGATGGAAGTGGGCAGCACCGACATCAACATCCGCAACCTGCTGCAACTCAACCAGGGTTCGGTGATCGAGCTCGATCGTCTGGCCGGCGAGCCGCTGGACGTGCTGGTCAACGGCACCCTCATCGCTCACGGTGAAGTGGTTGTGGTCAACGAAAAGTTCGGCATCCGCCTGACCGACGTGATCAGCCCAAGCGAACGCATCAAGAAGCTGCGCTGAGTGAAAAAGGTTCTGGGTTCTTTGCTGGCCTCGGCGCTGGCGCTGCCATCGATCGTGATGGCCGCCGAGCCGGCGGCTGCCACTGCGGCGGCGGTGACGCCTGCGGTCAACAGCGGTGTCGCCGGGCAATTGACGCAGCTGGTGTTCGGCCTGTTGCTGGTGCTGGGGTTGATCTTCTTCCTCGCCTGGCTATTGCGCCGGGTGCAGCAGGCAGGCCCGGCGGGCAAGGGCCAGGTGATCGAGCTGATCGGTTCCCGGGCGCTCGGTCCGCGTGACCGACTGATGCTGGTGCAGGTCGGCAAGGAGCAGATCCTGCTGGGTCTCAGCCCCGGCACGATCACCGCGCTGCACGTACTCAAGGAACCGGTGGACGTCCCGGCGACCTCCGAAAAAGCGACTCCGGAATTTGCCCAGCATCTGTTGAAGATCCTCGGCAAGGATCAAAAGGATACGAAGTAATGGGTGCGTTGCGCATCGTCTTGACCCTGGCCTTGATGTTGGCCGCGCCACTGGCGTTCGCCGCCGATCCGTTGTCGATCCCGGCGATCACCCTGGGCACCAATGCCAACGGTGCGCAGGAATATTCGGTCAGCCTGCAGATCCTGCTGATCATGACGGCGCTGAGCTTCATTCCGGCCGCCGTCATCCTGATGACCAGCTTCACCCGGATCATCATCGTTTTCTCGATCCTGCGTCAGGCCCTCGGTCTGCAACAGACGCCGTCGAACCAGATCCTCACCGGCATGGCGCTGTTCCTGACCATGTTCATCATGGCCCCGGTGTTTGACCGGGTGAACAACGACGCCCTGCAACCGTATCTGGCGGAGAAACTCACCGCCCAGCAAGCGGTGGAAAAGGCTCAGGTGCCGATCAAGGACTTCATGCTCGCGCAGACGCGTTCCAGCGATCTGGAGCTGTTCATGCGCCTGTCCAAGCGCACCGATATCGCGACGCCTGATCAGGCACCGCTGACCATTCTGGTGCCGGCCTTCGTCACGTCTGAACTGAAAACCGCGTTCCAGATCGGCTTCATGATCTTCATTCCGTTCCTCATCATCGACCTGGTCGTGGCGAGTGTGCTGATGGCGATGGGTATGATGATGCTGTCGCCGCTGATCATTTCCCTGCCGTTCAAGATCATGCTGTTCGTGCTGGTGGATGGGTGGGCGCTGATCATCGGCACCCTGGCCAGCAGTTTCGGAGGTGTATCGCCATGACGCCAGAAGTTGCGGTCGACATTTTTCGCGAAGCCTTGTGGCTGACCACGATGATGGTCGCGATTCTGGTGATCCCGAGTCTGCTGGTGGGCCTGCTGGTGTCGATGTTCCAGGCCGCCACGCAGATCAACGAACAGACCCTGAGCTTTCTGCCGCGTCTGCTGGTGATGCTGGTGACCCTGATTGTCGGCGGTCCGTGGATCATCCAGACCTTCATGGAATACATCATCCAGCTGTACAAAAACATTCCGCTGGTCATCGGCTGAGTCATGCAGTCGCTGCTTCAGTTGACCGACACGCAGATCAGCACCTGGGTGGCGACGTTCATGCTGCCGCTGTTTCGCATCGGCTCGATGCTGATGGTGATGCCGGTGTTCGGCACCACGCTGGTTCCCAAACGCGTCCGTCTCTACCTCGCCCTCGCGATCACCGTGGTGATCGCGCCGAGCCTGCCGCCGATGCCGGCCGTCAGTCCGCTCGATCTCAGTGGCTTGCTGTTGATTGCCGAGCAGATCCTGGTCGGCGCCGTGTTGGGCTTCTCCTTGCAGCTGTTCTTCCAGGCCTTCGTGGTCGCGGGGCAGATCGTTGCGATTCAGATGGGCATGGGCTTCGCCTCGATGATCGACCCCACCAACGGCGTGTCGGTGGCGGTGATCGGGCAGTTCTTCACCATGCTGGTGACGCTGTTGTTCCTCGGCATGAACGGTCACCTTGTAGTCTTTGAGGTGCTGACTGAAAGCTTCACCACGCTGCCGGTCGGCGCGGGTCTGATGACCGCGCATTACTGGGAGCTGGCCGGCAAGCTCGGCTGGGTGCTGGGCGCGGCATTGATGCTGGTGCTGCCGGCTGTCACTGCGCTGTTGGTGGTCAACATTGCATTCGGTGTGATGACCCGGGCGGCGCCGCAACTGAACATCTTCTCGATCGGCTTCCCGCTGACCCTCGTGCTCGGCCTGTTCATTGTCTGGGTCGGGCTGGCGGACATTCTCAATCAGTATCAGCCGCTGGCCGTCGAGGCCTTGCAGTTGCTACGCGAACTGGCACAGGCGCGCTGAGTCATGGCAGAGAGCGAGAGCGGTCAGGATAAAACAGAAGACCCCACGGAGAAGCGCAAGAAGGACTCCCGGGAAAAAGGCGAGATTGCGCGCTCCAAGGAACTCAACACCTTGGCGATCATGCTCGCCGGCTCCGGTGCGCTGCTGGTGTTCGGCGGCATGTTGGCGCAGGACTTGATGGAGCTGATGCGCCTGAATTTCACGCTGTCGCGCGAAGTCATCATGGATCAGAGCTCCATGGGCAAGTTCCTGATGAATTCCGGGGTGATCGCACTGGTGGCGATCCAACCGATCATGATCACCTTGCTGCTGGCGGCGTTTCTGGGGCCGATCGCGCTCGGCGGCTGGCTGTTTGCTGCGGGTTCCCTGGCACCCAAGTTCAGTCGGATGAACCCTGGCGCGGGTCTCAAGCGCATGTTCTCCATGAAGTCGGTGATCGAACTGCTCAAGGCGCTGGCCAAGTTTCTGATCATTCTGGCGGTGGCGCTGGTGGTGTTGTCCGGGGATGTCGACGACTTGTTGCGCATTGCCCACGAACCGCTGGACCGGGCGATCATTCACAGTCTGCAACTGGTGGGCTGGAGCACTTTGTGGATGGCGTGCGGTTTGATCATCATCGCGGCCGTCGACGTCCCGGTGCAGCTCTGGGAGAGCATTAAAAAGCTCAAGATGACCAAGCAGGAAGTGCGCGACGAGCACAAGGACCAGGAAGGTCGGCCGGAGGTCAAACAGCGGATTCGTCAGGTCCAGCGCGAGATGTCGCAGCGGCGGATGATGGCGGCGATCCCGGATGCCGACGTGGTCATCACCAACCCGACGCACTACGCCGTGGCGCTCAAATACGACTCGGAGAAGGGCGGGGCGCCGATGCTGCTGGCCAAGGGCAGCGACTTCCTGGCGCTGAAAATCCGCGAAATCGCCGTGGCCAACAACGTCATGCTGCTCGAATCGCCGGCCCTGGCGCGTTCGATCTACTACTCCACCGAGCTGGAAGAAGAAATTCCCGGCGGTCTGTACCTGGCGGTCGCACAGGTACTGGCCTACGTCTACCAGATCCGCCAGCACCGCGCAGGCAAGGGCAAGTTCCCGGAACCGCTCAAGGACGATCTGCCGATCCCGCCGGATCTGCGGCGCGATTCCTGATGGTGATGAAGCAAAAAAACCGCCTCCGGTTGAGCCCGGTGGCGGTTTTTTTATGCCCGATGACCTGTGTTGCTTGTGAGGTCGCTTACGCGATCAGCAGCCGCGACACATCACTCAAGTCTTTACATGGGGATCTGCGACGGCGGTAGTTCCAGATTATTCAGCACCCGATTCGCTGCCAGTTCCCCGAGCATGATCAATTGCCCGATGCCCATCAGCGTCCTGCGCTGCGAGGCGGGCATGAGATGGGCGAAGTCATTGGCGATGGTTCTGGCAGAAGCGAGGGTTTCGCAGAGCTCGACCAGCAGCTCTTCGTTTTTGAAGTCTGCGGTGACGGCATACATTCTGCGGGTTTTGCGCGGTGGTGGCGTGGAGCCGGGCGGGCAGAGATAGTGATCGAGGGCGCGGTCGGCGGCTTCGTGAAGCTTTCTGGAATCGAGGGATTCGTAGGGCGAGGCGGGGTCGGTTTCGGGGGGATTGGGTGTTGGTTTGATCATGGTGAAGCTCCTATAAAGTGGAGCCGCCCTGAACTGTCGCTAAACAGGAAGGTGGCGGCTGTACGCGGGTTAGCGAACCGGTTATAGGCACCCGGCAGACCCGAGGGTCTCCCGCATACAGCCACCATAGCGGAGTTGCAGACATTGAGTCTGCGACAAGGCATGGAGCGCTGGTGCACCTATTTATGATTCGAGTCGCTAAACCCGATCGCTGATTCGTCAGCGACCGACCCACAATAGAACCCGACCCCAAGGCGCACAAGCCGGCGGATTCTGGCGTAGCTGTAGGCAACGGCGCAAGGATTCGTAGCCTGTAAGGCGTGTCTGAAGGTGTCTTTTAAACACCCGAGTTTAAAAGGTACTTTTTGCTGACTTCTTGCGAAGGCAACATCCCGCCCAGCAGAAAAACCGCGCTCAAACCCCTCTGTTTCAATCATCGGCAAAAGTTGGAAGGCTTCTTGCAGTAGCCGCCGTGCGCCTGCTTCGGGCGTCAAAAGTTTGCTTTAAAGGAACGGGGAAAACCGGTGGATCGCTCTCAGTTAATCAACAGTGCTCGCTCGAACATTGCCGATCTCAGTCGGGGCAATCTGGGTGTGCCGCTGTTGCTGCTGGTCATGCTGGCGATGATGATGTTGCCGGTGCCGCCGTTCCTGCTCGACGTCTTCTTCACCTTCAACATTGCCCTGTCGATCGTCGTGCTGCTGGTCTGCGTGTACGCGTTGCGGCCGCTGGATTTCGCGGTGTTCCCGACGATCCTGCTGGTGGCGACGCTGTTGCGACTGGCGCTGAACGTGGCGTCGACGCGGGTGGTGATGCTCCACGGTCAGGATGGCCACGCCGCTGCCGGTAAGGTGATCCAGGCCTTCGGTGAGGTGGTGATCGGCGGTAACTACGTGGTCGGTATCGTGGTCTTCGCGATTTTGATGATCATCAACTTCGTCGTGGTCACCAAGGGTGCCGGGCGGATTTCCGAGGTGAGCGCGCGTTTCACCCTCGACGCGATGCCCGGCAAACAAATGGCAATCGACGCCGACCTCAACGCCGGTCTGATCGACCAGAACCAGGCCAAGGCCCGCCGTTCTGAAGTTGCCCAAGAGGCAGAGTTCTACGGTTCGATGGACGGTGCCAGCAAGTTCGTTCGCGGTGACGCCATCGCCGGCCTGCTGATTCTGTTCATCAACCTCATCGGCGGCATGGCCGTCGGTATCTTCCAGCACAACATGACCTTCGCTGACGCGGGCAAGGTTTACGCCTTGCTGACCATCGGTGACGGTTTAGTGGCGCAATTGCCATCACTGTTGTTATCTACAGCGGCAGCGATCATGGTGACCCGTGCTTCCGGTTCGGAAGACATGGGCAAGCAGATCAATCGCCAGATGTTCGCCTCGCCGAAAGCGCTGGCGGTGGCGGCCGGTCTGATGGCGGTCATGGGCCTGGTGCCGGGCATGCCGCACTTCTCCTTCCTGAGCATGGCGGCCCTGGCGGCTGGTGGCGCGTACCTGTTCTGGAAAAAGCAGAACGTCGCCAAGGTGCAGGCGCTGCAAGAGGTTCAGCGTCAGCAGGAGCTGCTGCCTTCGCCGGCCCGCGCCATGGAAACCAAGGAGCTGGGCTGGGACGACGTGACGCCAATCGACATGATCGGCCTGGAAGTCGGTTATCGCCTGATTCCGCTGGTGGACCGCAACCAGGGCGGGCAATTGCTGGCGCGGATCAAGGGCGTGCGCAAGAAACTCTCGCAGGATCTGGGCTTCCTGATGCCGACCGTGCACATCCGCGACAACCTCGACCTGGCGCCGAGTGCCTATCGCCTGACCCTGATGGGCGTGATCCTGGCCGAAGCCGAGATCTACCCGGATCGCGAACTGGCGATCAACCCGGGGCAGGTCTACGGCACGCTCAACGGCATTACCGCCAAAGATCCGGCTTTCGGCCTGGAGGCGGTGTGGATCGAAGTCAGCCAGCGCGCCCAGGCACAATCGCTCGGTTACACCGTGGTGGACGCCAGCACCGTGGTCGCCACGCACTTGAACCAGATTCTGTACAAGCACTCCAGTGAGCTGATCGGCCACGAAGAAGTGCAGCAACTCATGCAATTGCTGGCCAAGAGCTCGCCAAAACTGGCGGAAGAGCTGGTGCCGGGTGTGGTGTCGCTGTCGCAACTGCTCAAGGTGCTGCAAGCACTGCTGGCCGAACACGTGCCGGTGCGCGACATCCGCAGCATTGCCGAAGCCATCGCCAACAATGCCGCCAAGAGTCAAGATACCGCCGCTTTGGTGGCCGCTGTGCGGGTCGGCGTTTCTCGCGCCATCGTCCAAAGCATTGTAGGGACTGAGTCGGAGCTGCCAGTTATCACGCTGGAGCCAAGGTTGGAACAAATATTGCTCAATAGTCTGCAGAAGGCAGGACAAGGCTCGGAAGAGGGCGTTCTGCTGGAGCCAAGCATGGCCGAGAAGCTGCAGCGTTCGCTCATCGAAGCGGCGCAGCGTCAGGAAATGCAAGGTCAGCCGGTGATCCTGTTGGTAGCAGGCCCGGTTCGCGCGATGCTCTCGCGCTTTGGCCGCCTGGCAGTCCCTGGACTGCATGTGCTGGCCTACCAGGAAATTCCGGACAACAAGCAAGTGACCATCGTTGCGACAGTAGGGCCCAACGGCTGAGGTAGTGGTTTATGCAAGTTAAGCGTTTTTTCGCCGCCGATATGCGTCAGGCCATGAAGCTGGTTCGTGATGAGCTGGGCGCTGATGCCGCCATCATTGGCAACCGCCGCATTGCCGGCGGCGTCGAGCTGACGGCGGCGCTGGATTACAAACTGTCGGCGCTGGCGCCACGGGTTCCGAACATGGAACTCGAAGACGAGCTGCGCAAGACCCAGTCGCGCATCGTCACCGCCCAGGCCGAACTGAGCATGCGTGGTGAAGCCGACGGCAACACCAATCGCCAGTTGTTCTCCGGTCTGCCATTGACCGCCGGCCTGCCGCTGACGGCTGCCGAGCCTCTGACAGAACCGACTTACGCTGCTCCGGCGCGTCCAGCTCCGGCACCTGCGCCGGCTGCCGCTGGCGTTGATCCGCGTGCGCTGGATTCGATGCGTTTCGAACTCAACAGCCTGCGCGAGCTGATGGAAGTGCAGCTCGGCACTCTGGCCTGGAATCAGCTGCAAGGCAGCCGTCCGGCTCAGGCGAACCTTTATCGTCGTCTGCAACGCATCGGCTTGTCCGGCCCGTTGTCCCGCGACCTGCTGGCGCTGACCAGCGATATCGAAGAACCTCGTCAGGCCTGGCGCATGTTGCTGGCGCACCTGGCGCGGATGATCGCCACGCCGGAAGTCGAGCCGCTGGAAGAGGGCGGGATCATTGCCATGGTCGGTCCGGCCGGCATGGGCAAGACCACCACCCTGGCCAAACTGGCCGCCCGTTACGTGCTCAAGTACGGCGCGCAGAACATTGCGCTGGTGAGCATGGACAGCTTCCGCATCGGTGCTCAGGAACAGTTGAAAACCCTGGGCCGGATCCTCAATGTGTCGGTGACCCACGTCGACCCGGGCCAGTCCCTGGTGCAGGCGCTGGATCCACTGCTGCGCAAACGCGTTGTGCTGATCGATACCGCCGGCCTGCAGGCCAGCGATCCGGCACTGCGCATGCAGCTGGAAAGCCTGGCCGGTCGTGGCATTCGGTCGAAAAATTATCTGGTACTGGCAACCACCAGCCAGAAACAGGTTCTAACCGCCGCTTATCACAGTTACAAGCGTTGCGGGCTCGCCGGGTGCATCCTGACTAAACTGGATGAGACGGCCAGCCTTGGCGAAGTGCTGAGCCTGGCGATCAGTCATGAACTGCCGGTCGCCTACCTGACCGACGGCCCACGGATTCCGGATGATCTGCATCTGCCGCGCCGTCATCAATTGGTCAGCCGCGCCGTCAGCGTGCAAATGCAGGAAGAACCCAGCGAAGAAGCCATGGCTGACATGTTCGCTGATATCTACCACAGTCCCACCAAGCAGGTTGGCTGAGGTAATGAACAGTTTTTGTACCTACATCGATGGTCTGCCATGCATTGTTCCGGTTGTGAACGCGCAGCCAGTAATGTGGCCTCCGTCTATGCAAGACAAGGTAAAGAAATAACATGGGCAGCATGCATCCCGTACAGGTGATCGCGGTGACCGGCGGCAAAGGTGGCGTCGGCAAGACTAACGTGTCAGTGAACTTGTCCCTGGCGCTGGCAGAGCTTGGCCGTCGGGTCATGCTGCTGGACGCCGACCTGGGTCTGGCGAACGTCGACGTTCTGCTGGGCCTCACGCCCAAACGTACCCTGGCCGATGTGATCGAGGGCCGCTGCGAGCTGCGCGACGTGCTGTTGCAAGGCCCCGGCGGGATCCGCATCGTGCCGGCCGCTTCCGGCACGCAGAGCATGGTTCACCTGAGCCCGGCCCAGCATGCCGGTCTGATTCAGGCGTTCAGCGACATCGGCGACAATCTCGACGTACTGGTGATCGACACCGCTGCGGGTATTGGTGACTCGGTAGTCAGTTTCGTTCGCGCAGCCCAGGAAGTGTTGCTGGTGGTCTGCGACGAGCCGACCTCGATCACCGACGCCTACGCCCTGATCAAACTGCTGAACCGCGATTACGGCATGAACCGCTTCCGCGTCCTGGCCAACATGGCCCAGAGCCCGCAGGAAGGTCGCAATCTGTTCGCCAAGTTGACCAAGGTCACGGATCGCTTCCTCGACGTCGCCCTACAATACGTCGGTGCGGTGCCTTACGACGAAAGCGTGCGCAAGGCGGTGCAGAAGCAGCGTGCGGTCTATGAAGCCTTCCCGCGTTCCAAGTGCGCACTGGCGTTCAAGGCGATCGCGCAAAAGGTCGACACCTGGCCGCTGCCCGCCAATCCGCGCGGCCACCTCGAATTTTTCGTCGAGCGCCTCGTGCAGCAAACGGCAGGACCTGTGCTATGACCGCCAGCGGTATGAATTTCTACAAGAAGTCGGCACGTGACGCGCAGTACGAGCTGATCGAGCGTTACGCGCCACTGGTCAAACGCATTGCTTACCACTTGCTGGCGCGATTGCCGGCCAGTGTGCAGGTCGAAGACCTGATCCAGGCCGGGATGATCGGCCTGCTCGAAGTCTCGACCAAATACGACGCCAGCAAAGGCGCCAGTTTCGAAACGTACGCGGGCATCCGGATCCGCGGCGCCATGCTCGATGAAGTACGCAAGGGGGACTGGGCACCGCGCTCGGTTCACCGCAACACCCGTATGGTCAGCGACGCGATTCGCTCGATTGAAGCTAAAACCGGCCGTGACGCTAAAGATCACGAGGTTGCGGCCGAACTCCAATTGAGTCTCGACGATTACTACGGGATTTTGAACGACACCCTGGGCAGCCGACTGTTCAGTTTCGACGACCTGTTGCAGGACGGCGAACACGAAGGGCTGCACGAGGATGGCGCAAGTGCTCATCTTGAGCCGTCGCGCGATCTGGAAGATGAGCGCTTCCAGGCTGCGTTGGCGGACGCGATTGCCAATTTGCCGGAGCGTGAGCGACTGGTGTTGGCGCTGTACTACGACGAAGAGCTGAACCTCAAGGAAATCGGTGAAGTCCTTGGCGTCAGTGAATCGCGGGTCAGCCAGTTACACAGCCAGTGCGCGGCCCGCTTGCGGGGGCGTTTGGGGGAGTGGCGAGCGCGCTGAAGGCAGTGTGGGGACGCTGCGAACGAGGCTGGTGCGGTGGTGAACGGCACCGGTCTTGCTCTGTTGTGCTCCAGACAGTCATCGAGTGCTTTGCCGGATTGATTGAAATGGCGCGTCCAGGTGCTGGGCGCGTTTAAGACTGCTTGGAGGTCGAATTGAACAAAGACATGAAAATCCTCATCGTTGATGACTTCTCAACGATGCGGCGGATCATCAAGAACCTGTTGCGTGACCTTGGGTTCACCAACACCGTTGAAGCCGACGATGGCACCACTGCCATTCCGGTGCTCAACAGCGGCAGCATCGACTTTCTGGTGACCGACTGGAACATGCCTGGCATGACCGGTATCGACCTGCTGCGTCACGTGCGCGCCGATGAAAAACTCAAGCACCTGCCAGTGCTGATGGTGACTGCTGAAGCCAAGCGCGAGCAGATCATCGAAGCGGCCCAGGCCGGCGTTAACGGCTACGTGGTCAAACCTTTCACGGCTCAGGCGCTGAAAGAAAAAATCGAGAAGATTTTCGAACGCATCGGCTGATGACGCGCGGGGGAGCTATGGAGCATAACGAATCTTCACAGGGCGACTTCGAGTCGACTCTGAAAAAACACGCGGTCGAACTGGTCGAAAGCCTTGAAAAAGGCAGGTTCGGCGACGCTGTGCAACTGATCCATGAGCTCAATCAGACCCGTGACCGTGGCCTGTACCAGGAAGTGGGCAAGCTCACGCGCGAACTGCACAGTGCAATCGTCAACTTCCAGATCGACCCGCATATGCCGCAGGCCGAGGAAGTGTCGCAGATCACTGATGCGACCGAGCGTCTGGGCTATGTGGTCAAGCTGACTGAAGCTGCGGCCAACCGCACCATGGACCTGGTGGAAAGCGCCACGCCGGTGGTCAATGGCCTGGCTGACGAAGCCCAGGCATTGAGTGCCGACTGGGGACGTTTCATGCGCCGTGAAGTCGGGGCTGAAGAGTTCCGCGAGCTGGCGCGTCGGGTCGACGGTTTTCTGGCACGCAGCAGCGCGGACAACCGCGCGGTGTCGAGCAACCTCAACGACATTCTGCTGGCCCAGGATTACCAGGACCTCACAGGTCAGGTGATCAAGCGCGTGACCCAATTGGTCACCGAAGTCGAAAGCAATCTGCTCAAACTCGTGCTCATGGCCAGTCAGGTGGACCGCTTTGCGGGCATCGAACATGACCGTGCGGCAATGCTCGCTGAAAAAGATCCACAAAAACATCTCTCGCAGGGTGAAGGTCCGCAGATTCATGCCGATAAACGAGAAGACGTTGTGTCCGGTCAGGACGATGTGGACGATTTGCTATCCAGCCTTGGATTTTGAGTTTTTTTGGGTTTTTAGACCTGTAGGAGCACCCCATTAATGAGCTTCGGCGCCGATGAAGAGATCCTTCAGGATTTCCTGGTTGAGGCCGGCGAGATTCTTGAGCAACTGTCCGAACAACTGGTCGAGCTGGAAAGCCGTCCGGATGACGCAGATCTGCTCAACGCAATTTTTCGCGGTTTCCACACTGTAAAAGGGGGCGCCGGCTTCCTTCAGCTCAATGAGCTGGTGGAGTGCTGTCACATCGCCGAAAACGTGTTCGACATCCTGCGCAAGGGTGAACGTCGCGTAGATGCAGAACTGATGGACGTGGTGCTCGAAGCGCTGGACGCGGTGAACAGCATGTTCAGCGAAGTCCGCGATCGCAGCCCGATTACTGCCGCAACCCCGGAATTGCTGGCCGCCCTGGCGCGTCTGGCTGAACCGCAATCGGCGGATGAAGCCCCGGCTTCGCCTGTTGCCGAGATGATCGAAGAACTGGTCGTCGAAGGCGATTCGGGCGATATCACCGATAACGAATTTGAACAGTTGCTGGACTCGCTGAACGCCGTCAAGGCCGAAGCCGAAGCCCCGGCGGCTGCCGCTGCGCCTGCTTCCGATGAAGCAGCCAGTGATGAAATCACCGACGCCGAATTCGAGTCGCTGCTCGACCAGTTGCACGGCAAGGGCCAGTTCGCGGCCGACGCCGTGGCACCGACAGCCGCTGCACCTTCTGCTCCGGTGGCGGGCGACAGCTCCGACATCACCGACGACGAATTCGAAGCCTTGCTCGATCAGCTGCACGGCAAGGGCAACTTTGCCGTCGATGCGCTGGAATCGGCGATTGCGTCGGTGCCTGCATCTGCTGCTCCGGCAGCGGCTGCGGCCGGTAGCGATCTGATCAGCGACCATGAGTTCGAATCGCTGCTCGACGATCTGCATGGCAAAGGCAAGTTCACTGACGTCGCCACCGGTGCCGTCGTGACGGCCGGCAATGCTTCTGCTGTTGCAGCGCCTGCCGCCAAGGCCCCGGCCGCTGCGGCAAAACCTGCTGCAAAAGCGCCTGAGCCTAAAGCCGAACCGGCCAAGCCAGCCGCCGCTGCTGCACCGGCTCCAGCCCGTGCACCGGCGACTCCGCCACCGGAAAAACCGGCGAGCGAAGCCGAAACCACCGTTCGTGTGGACACCGCACGTCTCGACGAAATCATGAACATGGTCGGCGAGCTGGTACTGGTGCGTAACCGTCTGGTGCGCCTGGGCCTGAACAGCGGCGACGAGTCGATGCAGAAGGCCGTGTCGAACCTCGACGTGGTTACCGCCGACTTGCAGACCGCGGTAATGAAGACCCGGATGCAGCCGATCAAGAAAGTCTTCGGCCGCTTCCCGCGTCTGGTTCGCGATCTGGCGCGTCAGCTCAAGAAAGAGATCAACCTGGAACTGGTGGGCGAAGAGACCGACCTCGACAAGAACCTCGTCGAGGCACTGGCCGACCCGCTGGTCCACTTGGTGCGCAACGCGGTCGACCACGGTATCGAGTCGCCGGAAGAGCGCGAAGCCTCGGGCAAGGCCCGTGGCGGCAAGGTGATCCTGGCCGCCGAGCAGGAAGGCGACCATATCCTGCTGTCGATTTCCGACGACGGCAAAGGCATGGACCCGAACGTCCTGCGTGCCATCGCCGTGAAACGCGGTGTGATGGACAAGGATGCCGCCGATCGCCTTAGCGACACCGAGTGCTACAACCTGATTTTCGCCCCGGGTTTCTCGACCAAGACCGAGATCTCCGACGTGTCCGGCCGCGGTGTGGGCATGGACGTGGTGAAGACCAAGATTTCCCAGCTCAACGGTTCGATCAACATCTACTCGACCAAGGGCGCCGGCTCGAAAATCGTCATCAAGGTGCCGCTGACGCTCGCGATCATGCCGACCCTGATGGTGATGCTCGGCAACCAGGCGTTCGCGTTCCCGCTGGTGAACGTCAACGAAATCTTCCACCTCGACCTGTCGACCACCAACGTGGTGGACGGCCAGGAAGTGGTGATCGTGCGGGACAAGGCGCTGCCATTGTTCTACCTCAAGCGCTGGCTGGTCAGCTCCGCGGCTCACGAAGAGCAGCGTGAAGGCCATGTGGTGATCCTTTCGGTGGGCACTCAGCGGATCGGCTTCGTCGTCGATCAACTGGTCGGCCAGGAAGAAGTGGTCATCAAGCCATTGGGCAAAATGCTGCAGGGAACCCCGGGCATGTCCGGCGCCACCATTACCGGTGACGGCCGCATTGCGCTGATTCTCGATGTTCCAAGCATGCTCAAGCGTTACGCCGCACGGCGTATTTGAATCCGGGGCGGCGGGGCGACAACGTCCCGCTGCACCTAATGGAGTGTTTATGGCAGTCAAAGTCCTGGTGGTGGACGATTCGGGTTTTTTCCGCCGCCGCGTCTCGGAAATTCTTTCAGCGGATCCGAGCATCCAGGTTGTCGGTACGGCAACCAACGGTAAAGAGGCGATCGATCAGGCCCTGGCCCTCAAGCCGGACGTGATCACCATGGACTACGAGATGCCGATGATGGACGGCATCACGGCAGTGCGGCACATCATGCAGCGCTGCCCGACCCCGGTGTTGATGTTCTCCTCGCTGACCCATGAAGGCGCCCGGGTAACCCTGGATGCGCTGGATGCCGGCGCGGTGGATTTCCTGCCGAAGAATTTTGAAGACATCTCCCGCAATCCGGAGAAGGTCAAGCAACTGCTGTGCGAGAAGGTTCACAGCATCTCGCGCAGTAACCGTCGTTTCAGTGCCTACAGTGCGCCGGCGCCTGCCGCTGCACCTGCGCCTGCGCCGACTCCGGCAGCGGCGCCGTCGAGCTTTGGTAGCCACAGTGCTCCGGCTCGTCCGGCACCCGCGCCTGCACCGGCTCGCGCTCCGGCGGCCAGTACTTCGTCGGCAGCGCCGAAACGCAAAGCCTACAAACTGGTGGCTATCGGCACGTCGACTGGCGGACCGGTTGCCCTGCAACGGGTTCTGACCCAGTTGCCGGCCAACTTCCCGGCGCCGATCGTGCTGATCCAGCACATGCCGGCAGCCTTCACCAAGGCGTTCGCCGAGCGTCTGGACAAGCTCTGCCGCATCAGCGTCAAGGAAGCCGAGGATGGCGACATCCTGCGTCCGGGCCTGGCGCTGCTGGCACCCGGTGGCAAGCAGATGATGATCGACGGCCGTGGCGCGGTGAAAATCCTGCCGGGCGACGAGCGTCTGAACTACAAGCCTTGCGTGGACATCACTTTCGGTTCCGCGGCGAAGTCCTACAACGACAAAGTTCTGGCGGTCGTGTTGACCGGCATGGGCGCCGACGGCCGCGAAGGCGCACGTCTGCTCAAACAGGGTGGCAGCACGGTCTGGGCCCAGGATGAAGCCAGCTGCGTGATCTACGGCATGCCGATGGCCATCGTCAAAGCGGATCTCGCGGATGCGGTTTACGGTCTGGACGATATCGGCAAGCACATCGTCGAGGCGTGTATCTGATGGATGTTCTAAGCCTTATCGGGATCATCATGGCGTTTGTCGCCATCATCGGCGGCAACTACCTTGAAGGCGGCCACCTCGGCGCGCTGGCCAACGGTCCGGCGGCGCTGATCGTGCTGGGCGGCACCATCGGTGCCGCGCTGCTGCAATCTCCGATGAGCGCGTTCAAGCGCGCCATGCAGATCCTCGCCTGGATTTTCTTTCCGCCGCGTGTGGATCTGGCCGGCGGCATCGACCGCGTGGTCAACTGGAGCCTCACCGCCCGCAAGGAAGGCCTGCTGGGTCTGGAAGGCGTGGCGGATGCCGAGCCTGATGCCTACTCGCGCAAAGGCCTGCAACTGCTGGTCGACGGCGCCGAGCCGGAAGCGATCCGCAGCATCCTCGAAGTGGATTTCTACACTCAGGAAGCCCGCGACATCGAGGCCGCCAAGGTCTTTGAAAGCATGGGCGGCTACGCGCCGACCATCGGTATCATCGGTGCGGTGATGGGCCTGATCCACGTGATGGGCAACCTGGCCGATCCGACGCAACTGGGCAGCGGCATCGCCGTGGCGTTCGTCGCCACCATCTACGGTGTGGCCAGTGCCAACCTGATCCTGCTGCCGGTGGCAGCCAAATTGAAGTCAATCGCGTTGCGGCAGTCGCGTTATCGCGAAATGTTGTTGGAAGGCATTTTGTCGATCGCCGAAGGTGAAAACCCACGCTCCATCGAGTTGAAGCTTCAGGGCTTCATGGATTAAGGGACTAACCTCATGGCACGTCGTCGCCAACATGAAGAGCATGTAAACCATGAACGCTGGCTGGTTTCCTATGCCGACTTCATCACCTTGCTGTTCGCTTTTTTCGTGGTGATGTACTCCATCTCGTCGATCAACGAAGGCAAGTACAAGGTCATCTCCGAAGCGCTGATCGGGGTCTTCACCGACTCCGACCGCTCGCTCAAGCCGATCCCGATCGGCGACGAGCGACCGAAGACCGTGACCCCGGCCAAGCCGCTGGTCAAGGACGCCGAACAGGTCGACGCCGGCATTGCCGGGGCCAGCGATCCGCTGAAAAGCATCGCCGATGACATCAGCGCCGCGTTCGGCGATCTGATTTCCTCGAACCAGATGACCGTGCGCGGCAACGAGCTGTGGGTCGAGATCGAACTCAACTCCAGCCTGTTGTTCGGCAGCGGTGATGCGATGCCGAGCGACATCGCGTTCAACATCATCGACAAGGTTGCAGCGATCCTCAAACCGTTCGACAACCCGATCCACGTTGAAGGCTTCACCGACGATCAACCGATCCGCACCGCGCAGTACCCGACCAACTGGGAACTGTCCTCGGCGCGTTCGGCGAGCATCGTGCGGATGCTGGCGATGCAGGGCGTCAACCCTGGCCGTCTGGCCTCGGTGGGCTATGGCGAATTCCAGCCGGTGGCCAACAACGCCACGGCCGAAGGTCGGGCGAAGAACCGTCGCGTGGTGCTGGTGGTGTCGCGCAATCTCGATGTTCGTCGCAGCCTCACAGGCACCGGAACCGCCAATGCGCAACCGGATGCCGCGTTGAAGCGTGCTGGCACACAAACTGCACCGACCCCGGTCAAGACGCCGGGACGCGAGAGTGCCGTCAATTCTCCGTCGCCCGCATTAATACGCTGAGCCATGTCTCGGCCGAGCATCTCGGCCGGGAGGAACAATCCGAATGAGAGTCTGGGCAGTCGCCAATCAAAAGGGTGGTGTTGGTAAAACCACTTCTTCCATCGCTTTAGCCGGTTTGCTGGCAGAGGCGGGCAAACGCGTGGTCGTGGTCGATCTCGACCCGCACGGCTCGATGACCAGCTATTTCGGTTACGACCCCGACAGCCTGGAACACAGCAACTACGACCTGTTCCTGCACAAGGGCAGTGTGCCGCAAGGTCTGCCGGGCCAGTTGCTGCTGTCGACCAGTGATGAACGCATTTCCCTGCTGCCGTCCAGCACCGCGCTGGCCACCCTCGAGCGCCAGTCGCCGGGGCAGAGTGGCCTGGGCCTGGTGATCGCCAAGAGTCTGGCGCAGCTGTGGCAGGACTTCGATTACGCGATCATCGACAGCCCGCCGTTGCTCGGCGTGTTGATGGTCAACGCCTTGGCCGCGAGCCAGCAACTGGTGATCCCGGTGCAGACCGAACACCTGGCCGTCAAAGGCCTGGAGCGCATGGTCAACACCCTGGCGATGATCAACCGCTCGCGCAAACAGGCGCTGCCGTTCAGCATCGTGCCGACCTTGTTCGACCGCCGCACCCAGGCGTCGATGGGCACCTTGCGCGTGCTGCGCGACAAATTCCCGGAAGAGATCTGGCAGGGTTACATCCCGGTCGATACGCGTCTGCGCGACGCCAGCCGTGCCGGTGTCACGCCTTCGCAATTCGACGGCAAGAGCCGTGGCGTGCTGGCCTACCGCGCGCTGCTCAAGCATCTGCTGGCGCAACAACTCGTTCCGCAGGTGGCCTGAGCATGAATCGGCCGATCAAACTGACTTCGCGTCCGCAACTGGCTTTGCAGTCCTATCTGGACAGCTTGCTGGAGGATGTGACGGAAGAGATCCCGCAGGAAATCGAAGCGCCTGTCGAGGTGGTTGAAAGCACCGCCGAGCTCGATGAGTTCCAGGCCGCGGTGCTTGAAGAACAGGCCCGCGATGCGCAGAAAGCCGCCAGGCCTGCTGCCCCGGTTGCAGCGCCTGCCGCTGTAGTGGCCAAGGCTCCCGCACCGCTGATCAAGGAACCCGAGCCGGTGCGTGTGGTGTCGACCCTCGCGCCGCTGCTGCAAACCCAGCTTCTGCAAGCGCAACCCGAGCCGGCCCCGGTGGAGCCGCCCGCGCCGTTGCCAGTCGTTGCGCCGGTCGAGCAGGTCGTCGAGCAGGCATTGGTTGCGCCGCTGGTGGAAGTGCATCTGCCACCAAGCAATACACCGCCACCGGTAGAGACTGATGGTCGCCCGGCCTGGGCGTCGGAAGCGTTCGAATGCCTGTTGTTCGATGTCGCCGGGCTGACCCTGGCGGTGCCGCTGGTGTGCCTCGGCTCGATCTATTCGCTGGCCGGCCATGAGCTGACGCCGCTGTTCGGTCAGCCGGAATGGTTCCTCGGCATCCTGCCAAGCCAGGCGGGGAACCTGAAGGTGCTGGACACCGCACGCTGGGTCATGCCGGATCGCTATCGCGATGATTTCCGTCAGGGCCTGCAGTACGTGATTTCGGTACAAGGTTACGAGTGGGGGCTGGCGGTGCATCAGGTCAGCCGCTCGTTGCGTCTGGATCCGAACGAAATCAAATGGAGGACTCACCGAGGTCAGCGGCCATGGCTCGCGGGCACGGTGATTGAACACATGTGCGCCTTGCTCGATGTCTCCGCTCTGGCCGAGTTGATCGCCAGCGGTGGGGCAAAGCACATGTCCGGCAGTAAGCCGAACCACAAACCGACATAACGCTTACATAACAGACAGACGCCGGCATGCATTGCCGGCACACGAGACACACACCGCCATTGCGGTATTTCGAGGGGCTAGGGTATGAACGACAAGGCGACGGCGGCAAAGGGTTCCGAAGATCCGATCCTGCAATGGGTAACCTTCAAGCTGGACAATGAAACCTACGGCATCAACGTGATGCGCGTTCAGGAAGTCCT
Source organism: Pseudomonas sp. GW822-FHT03F08 (assembly GCF_058801265.1). NCBI lineage: Bacteria > Pseudomonadati > Pseudomonadota > Gammaproteobacteria > Pseudomonadales > Pseudomonadaceae > Pseudomonas > Pseudomonas sp. GW822-FHT03F08. Next base: position 137,826 of record NZ_JBXANC010000013.1, read on the forward strand.
GCGCTACACCGAAATCGCTCCGGTTCCGGGTGCACCCAGCTACGTGCTGGGCATCATCAACCTGCGCGGCAACGTGGTGACCGTGATCGACACCCGTCAGCGCTTCGGCCTGATGAGCGGCGAGATCAGCGACAACACCCGTATCGTCATCATCGAAGCCGACAAGCAGGTTGTGGGCATCATGGTCGACAGCGTCGCTGAAGTGGTTTACCTGCGTCAGTCGGAAATCGAAACCGCACCGAACGTCGGTAACGAAGAGTCGGCCAAGTTCATCCAGGGCGTGTGCAACAAGAACAACGAGTTGCTGATCCTGGTCGAGCTGGACAAGATGATGAGCGAAGAAGAATGGTCGGAACTGGAGAATATCTGATTGATTCTCGAGGTAGCGGTCATTGTCCTGTTCCTGTTCTGGGCAGGCACGCTGGCGATGTTTCTGGCGTACATCAAGGCGCAGCGCGTGATCGCTGCGCAACAGGCCCAGGGCGATGCGCTGCGTGATCAGCGCATCAAGGACCTGGCCAAGCGTGTCGACGATTACCAGAACGGCAACGTGCGCATGGGCGAAGCCCTGCACGAACTGCGCGCGGTCGTCGGCCCGATTCCGGACAAGCTCGCCCAGCTCGAACAGCGCGATCCTTCCAGCCTGTCATTCGCTCAAGCGGCGAAACTGGTCGGGATGGGCGCGAGTGTCGATGAGCTGACGCAGTCCTGCGGGTTGACCCAGGCTGAGGCGGAGTTGATGCGCAAGTTGCACAAGAACTGAAGTATCAAAAAGATCGTAGTCTGCGGCAGCTTCCACAGGTGCGCTTGATGCCACTGTTGATGCTTCGCACACTGCGATCTTTTTTGTCTCGCTCCATCATCAGGAACCGAGCCCTGCAATCACCTTTTTCAAGTGACTGCTTTCTTTGCGTAAGAAATCATTTGATAAAGTGCTTTTTGTTCTCCTGTGCCTCCGTATCCCTCATCTCCCCACGCTATGACCCGGTTGTCTTGACGTAATGCGGCAAAGGTATTGCCTCCCGCATATACAGCTCGAATATTGTTGAGCAAAGCGGTGTATTGCGTAGTTTCTCCACCGCCTTCAGGGTCTCCCCAGGCAACGGCAATACCATTACTGCGCAATGCGACGACAGCATTCTGGTTTGCGTTGATTGCGACAATATCTCTGAGTTCTCGGATGGCGGGAGGGATGTCACTGATAAAGAAAGCCGGATCAGCCCAGGCGTTTACTGATCCGTCGGCACACAGCACGACAAATCCTTTTGATGTGCCCATGATGTGCACGATGTCCGTTCGCGCCGCGATGTCCTTCGGTACGGGGGGTAGATGTCCCCATGCAGCGATTTTTCCGTTAGCCCTGAGAACCGCAAATCCTGTACTACAGCTCGCGATATCCACGATATCCCTGAGCGGTTCAATCTCTGGTGACAGCTCACCACCCCAGACTCTTGGCCCCCATGCCAGCACCTGCCCGTTATTACGAAGGACTGCGTATGCGTAAGTTGTGCAGGCGAGCTGTTGGACATCCCTTAACAACGAAATGTTTTCCGGCATTGGGTAAGGTCCACCCCAACTGACGACTGCGCCATTGCGGCGTAGTGCGAGGAACCCGTTTTGCCCACCGCGGGCCTTAACGACATCGGTTAATTCTGCAATAGGTGCGGGTATCGACCCTCCATTTTCAGGTCGTCCCCAAGCAACAATCCTGTCATTGGATTGATGCGCCACGAATACATAGCTGCTACCTGATAAAGCGTCGATGTTATTCAGTTTTGAAATGTCGCCAGGGACTACCCCTGCACTTGTCGCCAGACCCCAGGCATGGACATTTCCGCTTTCTTGTAAAACCGCGAATGCCCCCATACCCGCACTTAGTTCGGTTATGTTGCGAAGGTCTTTTATGGGTTTCGGTAATGAACCTCCTCCCTCCGGATGTCCCCAGGCATGCACGCTACCGTTGTTCAGTCTGGCACATAGCGCGAAGGAGGTTCCTGTGATGTTGGAGGGCTGGAGGAGGATGCTCTGTTTGTCTGAAATCACTTTCAGCGCTGCATAGGGGCGAACATCAAAAAAGTGATCTCCGGAGACAGACCTGGTTTCATCCTCGTATTGCCAGTTGGCGACACGTGGAGTCAGTGATGATGCGTCGAGTGCTACGAGTCGCCAATTGCGCGTATAAAAATTTCCAAGGCCGCCATGATTGCCGCGTGCGCCCATGACAAGCAATTCACCTGACGTTTTCTTCGATGACGACTTTTCGGTTTTTTTGCTTCTCATGACGTCATGTCCCCTCAAATTCGGGCGTTAAGTGGGAGCCGATAGAGTGGCTGTGCAACAAAGGCCTGACGACTGTCAGATCTGACAGTCGCGACGAGTGGTTATGAGTCGAGGAAGGGGACCACTGTGGCGCGGACGTTGGGAGCCTTGCCAGACACGGGTTGGGAAATGCCCTTTGGCAGGCCGGGGATGGGACTTTCGGAAGCTCAGTAATCGTCGCCGCGTTCGGTGACGTCCTTCTCGACCATCGGTGCATTCGGGTCCTGTCCCGCCGGGAACTTGCCCTTGAGGTTCCAGGCAAACGCGATGATCTCGGCAATCGTCAGGTAAAGCTCCTGCGGAATGCTGTCGCCCAGCTCCATCCGCGCCAGCAACTTCACCAGCTCGGCGTTCTCGTAGATCGGCACTTCATAGTCGCGGGCGATCCGCAGGATTTCTTCGGCCAGCTCTTCGTCGCCCTTGGCGGTGAGGGTCGGGGCGTGGCTGCCGTCGTATTTGAGGGCGATGGCCTGGCGTGGAGCAGTGGAATCGTTCATGCGGTTTCGTCGACCCAGCGGTGTTCGAGACGGGTTTGGTTGCCTTGCGGCGGGGTGCCGAGGTGGCAGTCGAGATCGCCGACGTTGAGACCCGAATCCAGCAGGCGCTGGCGCAGGGCGCTCAGGTTGTTTTCGATCAGGCTCGCGGTAAAGGGGCGTTCGGCCCAGAGCTGACTCGACAGGCTGCCACTGATCAGTTGCGCCTGAATCTGCATCGGCCCCAGCGGTTCCATGTCGAAGGCCAGATCGACGCGCCACAGCTGCTGTTTGGTTTCGCGCTCACTGTCTCGGCGGTCATTCTTCTGTTCTTCCTGCGGGGCTTCTTCGCGCTGGAACTTGACCTGCAACGGCACGATGTCCTGCATATTGCGCATCGGGATTTCCAGTTGCCAGGTGCTGAGCAGTCGACCGTCGTCGGTCACGCCGGTCTGTTCCAGGCTCGACAGCTGATGGCTTTGCAGGCGCGAGACAGCGGCGGCCGCCAGGCGCAGCAGATGTTCCAGATCACCTTCACCTTCCAGGCTTTGCAACAGCCGGTCCGGCAGCGGGAAGCTGCTCGGCACCGGTTTGGCGCTGACCTGACCGAGCATGCCGAGGGCATTGCGCACGAAGCTCGGCATCGCCTGGGCCAGTGTGTTGGCGGCGATGATGGCGTTCAGGTTGGTATTGCCGGGCAGGCCGGGGGTGAGTTGCGCGATCAGCTTGAGCAGATCGGCTTTCATGTCCGGGGTCAGCGTCGGGTTTTGCCCGGTCAACAGTTTGGCTTCAAGAAACGCGCCGCTGTTGAGCAGTGCCTGGGCCAGGCCTTTGGGCGTGGTCAGTTGCTCGACGTCCGGCAGATTGGCCAGCAGCCGGTCCACGGCGGCGCGCAGATCACTGGAGGTCTGATCGTCGGCGGGCGGCAGGCTCTGGAGCATTTTCAGCAAACCGTCCAGCGAACCCTGGCGGCTCTGCTGGCTGACCAGTTGCTGACTGACCGCCAATTGTTCCTGGCGATTGCTCAGCGGCAGGAATTTCAGGGTCTGGGAATCCTGTACCAGCGCCGACAGCAGGGTGCCGATGCGCAACGGTTGCGGGCTGTCGAGGCTCAGGGTGCTGCCGCTCAATACCGTGTTGAGCAGGCTGACCGTCGAGCGGAACACCGTCGGCTGCCCTGGCACTTGCGGCAAGGCCTGATTCGTCAGCACTTTGCCTTGCAGCAACGTACCGACCGGCAATTGCGCGGTATCGATGCGGGTTAGGGTGGCGACAGCCGTGGCGATGGCCTGTTGCACGGTGACCGCGAGATTGCCCGCCGACGGCTGGGTGACGGCCAGGTTGGTGCCTTGCGGCAGCGGCAGGGGGCTGGTCGCCTGCACGGTGGTCTGACGGCCGCTGTCGAGGGTGACCTTGAGCAGCACCTGAAAGGCCTGGTCCGCAGGCTTGAGCGACAACACCTCGGCCTTGGCGCTCTGGCCGGCGGCAATCAGTCCGTCCATCGGCGTCAGCAGCTTGAGCAGCTCGCCGCTGACCTGCAAACGTGAGTTCGCCGGTGTGGGTTGCGGGAGCGGGAGGATGTTCATTTCGCCTGTCATACGCGGACACAACCTGAGGAAAATGCGCTCGGGAGAGGGAGAGACGCCATGTATAATGCCGCCCGTCTTTCCGTTCGTTCAAAAAACATAGCAATTGTTTGACGCAGCTCTCTGGATTGAGCCGTCATTGCATTTATGCTGCAACTCTTTAACGGCCGCCCCAGAGCCGACTTGAACCGTATAAGGCCCGTGAACCCTTGACCAGTCCTGTCCTGCAAACCGTTGGCCTCGCGTGTGAGCGCGATCTCAGGCTGCTCTTCGAAAATCTCGAATTGAGACTGGCCAGTGGCGATATGGTGCAGATCAGCGGTCCCAACGGCAGCGGCAAGACCAGTCTCTTGCGTTTGCTGTCCGGCCTGATGCAACCGACCGACGGTCAGGTGCTGCTCAACGGCAAACCGCTGAGCGAGCAACGCAGCGAACTGGCGCGCAACCTGCTGTGGATCGGCCATGCCGCCGGCATCAAGGACCTGCTCACCCCGGAAGAAAACCTCGCCTGGCTCTGCGCCCTGCATCAACCTGCCGAACGCGACGCGATCTGGCAGGCACTGGCGGCGGTTGGATTGCGCGGTTTCGAAGATGTTCCCTGTCATAGCCTGTCCGCCGGTCAGCAGCGCCGCGTGGCGTTGGCGCGCCTTTACCTCGACAGCCCGCCGCTGTGGATTCTCGATGAACCGTTCACCGCGCTGGACAAGCAGGGCGTGGCGCAACTCGAAGAACACCTGGCCAATCACTGCGAGCAGGGCGGTCTGGTGGTGTTGACCACCCACCACACGCTGAGCCGGATGCCGGCCGGTTATCGCGACATCGATCTGGGGAATTGGGCGGTATGAGTGTGTTCGGCCTGCTGGTTGCCCGTGAATCCCGACTGCTGTTCCGCCGCCCGGCGGAGCTGGCCAATCCGCTGATTTTCTTCGCCATCGTCATCGCGCTGTTCCCGCTGGCCGTCGGACCGGAAACTCAAGTATTGCAAAACTTGTCCCCGGGGTTAGTCTGGGTGGCGGCACTCTTGTCGGTCCTGCTCTCGCTGGACGGGCTTTTTCGCAGTGATTTCGAAGACGGATCCCTTGAACAGTGGGTCCTTTCGCCGCACCCCCTGCCACTTCTGGTATTGGCCAAGGTGCTGGCACACTGGCTTTTTTCCGGGCTGGCACTGGTTTTGCTCTCGCCGTTACTGGCGTTGATGCTCGGGTTGCCGGCTGCGTGTCTGCCGGTATTGCTGCTTTCGTTGTTGCTGGGTACACCGGTGCTGAGCTTGCTCGGCGCGGTGGGCGCGGCGCTGACGGTCGGTCTGAAACGCGGTGGCCTGTTACTGGCGCTGCTGATTCTGCCGTTGTACATCCCGGTGTTGATCCTCGGCAGTGGCGCCTTGCAGGCGGCACTGCAAGGCATGCCGGCGATGGGTTATCTGTTGTGGCTTGGCAGCCTGACCGCCCTGGCGATAACCCTGACACCCTTTGCAATAGCTGCTGGCCTGAAGATCAGCGTCGGCGAATAATGAGGTCTGGTTAAAATTTAACCAGCAAAGACCCTGAGACTGCTCACACCGATGAGCGGCACCCGTGATGGAAACAGTATGAACTGGACCTGGTTTCACAAGCTCGGCTCGCCCAAGTGGTTCTATGGCATCAGCAGCAGGCTGTTGCCGTGGTTGAGCATTGCCGCGTTGCTGCTGATCACCGTTGGCGTCGTCTGGGGCCTGGCCTTCGCGCCGCCGGACTATCAGCAAGGCAACAGCTTTCGCATCATCTACATCCACGTACCCGCTGCGATGCTCGCTCAGTCGATCTACGTGATGCTGGCGGTGTGCGGTGTGGTCGGGCTGGTGTGGAAGATGAAACTGGCCGACGTCGCCCTGCAATGCGCCGCACCGATCGGCGCGTGGATGACCGCCGTGGCGCTGGTCACCGGGGCGATCTGGGGCAAACCGACCTGGGGTTCGTGGTGGGTCTGGGACGCGCGCCTGACCTCGATGCTGATTCTGCTGTTCCTGTATTTCGGCGTGATCGCCCTGGGCAACGCCATCAGCAATCGCGACAGCGCCGCCAAGGCCTGCGCGGTGCTGGCTATCGTCGGCGTGATCAACATTCCGATCATCAAATACTCGGTGGAGTGGTGGAACACCCTGCACCAGGGCGCGACTTTCACCCTCACCGAAAAACCGGCGATGCCCGCCGAAATGTGGCTGCCGCTGCTGCTGACGGTGCTGGGTTTCTACTGTTTCTTCGGCGCCGTGCTGTTGCTGCGCATGCGCCTTGAAGTGCTCAAGCGCGAGGCCCGCGCCAGTTGGGTGAAAGAAGAAGTGCAGAACAGCCTGGAGGCCGCTCGATGAGTTTCGCGTCATTCGGCGACTTCCTCGCCATGGGTCATCATGGCCTGTATGTCTGGTCGGCCTACGGCATCTGCCTGGCGGTGCTGGCCCTCAACGTGGCGGCGCCGATCCTGGCCCGCAAGCGGTATCTGCAACAAGAGGCGCGTCGTCTGCGCCGGGAGAACGGCAAGTGAATCCGCTGCGCAAAAAGCGTCTTATCATCATTCTGGCGATTCTGGTCGGGGTCGGCGCTGCCGTCGGCCTGGCCCTGAGCGCCCTGCAGCAGAACATCAATCTGTTTTACACCCCGACCCAGATCGCCAACGGCGAAGCGCCGCAGGACACCCGCATCCGCGCCGGCGGCATGGTCGAGAAAGGTTCGCTGCAACGCTCCTCGGACTCCCTGGACGTCAAATTCGTGGTCACTGACTTCAACAAGTCCGTGACCATCACCTATCGTGGAATCCTGCCGGACCTGTTCCGCGAAGGGCAGGGCATCGTCGCACTGGGCAAGCTCAACGCCGACGGCGTCGTGGTCGCCGATGAAGTGCTGGCCAAGCACGACGAGAAATACATGCCGCCGGAAGTGACCAAAGCACTGAAGGACAGCGGTCAATCCGCGCCAACCCCTGCGAAGGAGGGTTGATCGATGACATCCAGCATTTTCATTCCTGAGTTGGGCCATCTGGCCATGATCCTGGCGCTGTGTTTCGCGCTGGTGCAGGCCGTGGTGCCGTTGCTCGGTGCCTGGCGCGGCGACCGTCTGTGGATGGGCCTCGCCCAGCCAGCGGCGTGGGGGCAGTTTGCGTTCCTGTTGTTTGCCTTTGGCGTCCTGACCTACGCGTTCATGACCGACGATTTCTCCGTGGCTTACGTCGCGATGAACTCCAACAGCGCGCTGCCGTGGTACTACAAGTTCAGCGCGGTGTGGGGCGCCCACGAGGGTTCGCTGCTGCTGTGGGCCTTGATCCTCGGGGGCTGGACCTTCGCGGTGTCGGTGTTCTCCCGGCAACTGCCGCAAGTCATGCTTGCTCGCGTGCTGGCGGTGATGGGCATGATCAGCACCGGTTTCCTGTTGTTCCTGATCCTCACCTCCAACCCGTTTTCGCGAATCCTGCCGCAGATCCCGGCCGACGGTCGTGACCTCAATCCGTTGCTGCAGGATATCGGCCTGATCGTCCATCCGCCGATGCTGTACATGGGCTACGTCGGTTTCTCGGTGGCCTTCGCGTTCGCCATCGCCGCACTGCTCGGCGGTCGTCTCGATGCGGCGTGGGCGCGCTGGTCGCGTCCGTGGACGATTGTCGCCTGGGCCTTTCTCGGCATCGGCATCACCCTCGGTTCGTGGTGGGCTTACTACGAACTCGGCTGGGGCGGCTGGTGGTTCTGGGACCCGGTGGAAAACGCCTCGTTCATGCCTTGGCTGGTGGGCACGGCGCTGATCCACTCGCTGGCAGTCACGGAAAAACGTGGCGTGTTCAAGAGCTGGACGGTGTTGCTGGCGATTGCCGCCTTCTCCCTGAGCCTGCTCGGCACCTTCCTCGTGCGTTCCGGCGTGCTGACGTCGGTACACGCGTTTGCCTCCGATCCGGAGCGCGGCGTGTTCATCCTGATCTTCCTGCTGTTCGTGGTCGGTGGTTCGCTGACGCTGTTTGCCTTGCGCGCGCCGGTGGTCAAGAGCCAGGTCGGTTTTAACCTGTGGTCGCGGGAAACCCTGCTGCTGGGCAACAACCTGGTGCTGGTGGTGGCTGCGTCGATGATCCTGCTCGGCACGCTGTATCCGCTGATTCTCGATGCCATCAGCGGCGCCAAGTTGTCGGTCGGCCCGCCGTATTTCAACGCGCTGTTCATTCCGTTGATGGCCTTGCTGATGGTGGTGATGGCGGTCGGTGTGATCGTGCGCTGGAAAGACACACCGGTGAAATGGCTGGTCAGCATGCTCACTCCGGTGCTGCTGGGCAGCGTGGCGCTGGCCGTGGTGGCCGGTGTTGCCTATGGCGATTTCAACTGGGCGGTGCTGGCGACGTTCCTGCTGGCGGCCTGGGTGTTGCTGGCCGGCGTGCGCGACATCTTCGACAAGACCCGCCACAAAGGCCTGATCAAAGGTCTGCCAACTCTGACCCGCAGCTACTGGGGCATGCAACTCGCTCACCTCGGGATCGCCGTCTGCGCCCTGGGCGTGGTGTTGTCGAGCCAGAACAGTGCCGAACGCGACCTGCGTCTGGCGCCGGGCGAGTCGATGGAACTGGCCGGTTATCAGTTCGTGTTTGAAGGCGCCAAACATTTTGAAGGCCCGAACTTCACCTCCGACAAAGGCACCATCCGGGTGATCCGCGATGGCCGGGAAATCAGCGTGCTGCACCCGGAAAAACGCCTGTACACCGTGCAGAGTTCGATGATGACCGAAGCCGGGATCGACGCCGGTTTCACCCGCGACCTCTACGTCGCATTGGGTGAGCCACTGGGCGATGGCGCCTGGGCGGTGCGGGTACACGTCAAACCGTTTGTGCGCTGGATCTGGTTCGGTGGTCTGCTGACCGGTTTCGGTGGTTTGCTGGCGGCGCTGGATCGGCGCTACCGGGTCAAGGTCAAAGCCAAGGTGCGTGAAGCGCTGGGCATGGAAGGAGCCGCTGCATGAGACGTTGGTTGATGCTGGTGCCATTGGCGATTTTCCTGCTGGTGGCCGTATTCCTTTATCGCGGTCTGTACCTGGATCCGGCGGAGCTGCCGTCGGCGATGATCAACAAGCCGTTCCCGGAGTTTTCCCTGCCGGCGGTGCAGGGCGACAAGACCCTGACCAAGGCTGACATTCTCGGCAAACCGGCACTGGTCAATGTCTGGGGTACCTGGTGCATTTCCTGCCGGGTCGAGCACCCGGTGCTGAACAAACTCGCCGAGCGCGGCGTGGTGATCTACGGCATCAACTACAAGGACACCAACGCCGATGCATTGAAGTGGCTGGCCGAATTCCACAATCCGTATCAACTGGACATCCGCGACGACGAAGGCTCCCTGGGCCTGAACCTCGGTGTCTACGGCGCGCCGGAAACCTTCTTCATCGACGCCAAGGGCATCATCCGCGACAAGTACGTCGGGGTGATCGACGAGCAGGTCTGGCGCGAAAAACTGGCGGCCAAGTATCAGGCGCTGGTTGACGAGGCCAAGCCATGAAGCGCTTTTTAGCCGCCATGGTGTTGGGCTTGAGTCTGGCGGGTGTGGCTCACGCCGCCATCGACACCTACGAGTTCGCCAAAGAAGGCGATCGCGAGCGTTTCCGTGAGTTGACCAAGGAACTGCGCTGCCCCAAATGCCAGAACCAGGACATCGCCGATTCCAACGCGCCGATTGCCGCAGACCTGCGCAAAGAGATTTTCCGCATGCTCGGCGAGGGCAAGGACAATCAGCAGATCATCGACTTCATGGTCGACCGCTACGGTGATTTCGTGCGCTACAAACCGGCGCTCAATGCCAAGACCGCGCTGCTGTGGTTTGGCCCCGCCGGATTGTTGCTCGGCGGTTTTGTCGTCATCGCCGTGATCGTCCGCCGCCGTCGCGGGCAACGTGCCGAGACTCCGCAATCGCTGTCCCCTGAAGAGCGTCAGCGCCTCGACCAACTGTTGGATAAAAACCAAGAATGATTGATTTCTGGCTTGCCGCAGGGCTGTTGCTTCTGGTCGCCCTGAGTTTTCTGCTGATCCCCGTTCTGCGTGAACGACGCGCCCAGCGTGAAGAGGATCGGACTGCCCTGAACGTCGCGCTGTATCAGGAACGTGTCGCCGAGTTGCAATCGCAGCAGGCCGAGGGCGTTCTCGATGCCGCGCAAATGGACAGCGGCCGTGCCGAAGCGGCGCGGGAACTGCTGGCCGACACCGAGGGCGTGGCTCCAGCGCGGGTTTCGCGTCTGGGCAAACCATTGCCGCTGCTGGCGGCCGTGCTGGTGCCGGTGTTGGGCCTGGGCCTCTATATGCATTTTGGTGCCGCCGACAAAGTCGAACTGACCCGGGAATTCGCCCAGGCGCCGCAGTCGATGGAAGAGATGACCCAGCGTCTGGAACGCGCCGTGGCCGCGCAACCGGATTCCGCCGAAGGCCTGTACTTCCTCGGTCGTACCTACATGGCTCAGGATCGTCCGGCAGACGCGGCGAAGATGTTCGAACGCGCCGCCAACCTGGCCGGTCGTCAGCCGGAACTGCTCGGCCAGTGGGCGCAGGCGCAGTACTTCGCCGATGGCAAGAAGTGGTCGGAGAAGATTCAGGCCCTGACTGACGAAGCACTGAAGGCTGATCCGAAAGAAGTCACCAGCCTCGGCCTGCTGGGCATCGCCGCATTCGAAGGCGAGCGCTATCAGCAAGCCATCGATTACTGGAACCGTCTGCTGGCGCAACTGCCGCCGGAAGACAAATCCCGTGAGCCTCTGCAAGGCGGCATCGCCCGCGCCACTGAAAAACTTGAGGCCAGCGGCGGTAAGGTCGCCCAGGCTCCGGTCGCGAAAACCGCGCTGCTCAAGGTCAGCGTCGATCTGGCCGCCGAGCTCAAGGGCAAGGTGCAACCGGGTGACAGCGTGTTCATCTTCGCCCGCGCGGTCTCCGGTCCTCCAGCACCGCTGGCCGCCAAGCGACTGACCGTCGCCGACCTGCCGGTGACCGTCGAACTGGGCGACGCCGACGCAATGATGCCGCAATTGAAACTGTCGAACTTCCCCGAAGTCCAACTGGTTGCGCGCATCTCCCGAGCCGGTCAACCGACCGCCGGTGAGTGGGTCGGCCGCAGCGGGCCTCTGGCCAGCAGCACCACCGCGCCACAAAAACTGACCATCGACAGCCCGGACAAATAGCCGGAACCAACAGGAAAGCACCGCCATGAACGCCATCGCCCGAATCACAGTCCTCACACTGGCCCTGGGCTTGAGCGCATGTGCGGTGCAACGACCGGAGCCGACCACAAGGCTGCCGCCGATTCCGCCATCACAACCCGGCCCGACCCCGTCGACCACCCCGACGCCGGGCAAACCGGGCATCCCGGCCAAACCCGCGAAACCGGCCCCACGCACCTCCGCCAGCTTCGCCCCACCACCGGGCGGCAATAGCCACTGGGATCAGAAGCTGGGCGTGTATGTGCTGGATGACCAGACCAACACCTTCTACCGCCAGCGCACCTACTACCGCTGGAACAACGGCTGGAGCCGCTCGATCAGCCCGAACGGACCGTGGGAAGAAACCAATATCCACGGCGTACCGGCGGGGCTGGGCAAGCAGTTCGGGGAGTAATGGAAAACGGCGATCTTTGGATCGCCGTTTTGCTGTGTGGGGTAATGAACTTTCAAAGGATCACGTGATAGCCGCTGAGTGCCTGGACCGACTTAACCAGGCCTTGTCGTTGCAGTAGATCAAGAAAGGTTTCGACGTCCATGGCAGGCATTTTCAGCTGCCGACGCTGCTTTTGGGCCGCAGCAACCACAGCTGCAGGATCAAGCCCAAAGAGGTTATCGACGAACTCGTCCGGATGCTGCGCCTCGATGCCGAAAGGCTCCAGCGTTTTGCATGGAAAGTCTTTCTGGTTGAAGGTCACTATCACACTTGCGCCGCAACGGATGGCCGCTGCCAGAACATGACGATCATCGCAGTCAGGCAACGTGAGTCCGGTAATCAGATCTTCATAGTCATGGACGCAGGCGTCGGGTATCGCTTGATCCATCAGGCCGGACGTACGATCCAGCTGTTCCATCGTCAGGTCAGGGCGGTTCTTCAGCAGATTGCGTTTTCATTCGCAGTGAATCTCCTGAGTCCATCTCGCCCGAAATCGTCCTGAGAGCGCAAGCCACATCAGAAAATCTCTCAAGGGAGCGGGGTACAAGACGCATGCATCGTATACAACTGTGAAAGAGGAATGCCTCACTCGTATCCTGTCCTTAACGCCTGGGCTTGTTCCGCGAGAAGCGCCATTGCCTGCTCGCTGGCGGTGGTGCGCCGGTTCTTATAGTCCATCAGATCGGCAAAGCGCACACGTCGGTGCTTGCCTGTTTTGTGGTAGGACAACTCGCCGCTTTCCAGCAGTTTTATGAGGTGTGGACGTGAGACGTTGAGCAGGTCGGCGGCTTCCTGGGTCGTCAATTCGGCATGCACCGGAACGACCTGGACCGCGTTGCCGGCTGCCAGCTCCGCCAGAATGTCGATCAGCAGGCGCAGGGCGGAGGTGGGAAGTTCGACGCGATGAGCTTCGTTCCGCTCGTCGAAAATCTGAATGTGCTGAGTCTCGAAATGGGTCGCGAGGTAAGCAGCCAGAGCGCGCTGTCCTTCAATGGCGGCTTTTACTTCGCGTTCTACAGGGAGGCTGATCGAGGGATGGATAACGGTCGACATGGCGAGTCCGGCTTTGGGAATGAGGAATGCCGGAACGTTATTCGAAATAAGCGAAAATCGCAATAAACGAAACGAGTGCTGGTTTTACGACATTTCCGCCAACACCCCCTGCACATATTCAACAAACGCCCGCGCCTTCGCGCTGGCCATCCGTCCCGTCGGAAACACCGCCCACAGCTCCTGCTTCGGCAACACCCAGTCGCTCATGACAGCCTTCACTGCGCCACTGGCCAGTTCCGGTGCAAACATCCACTCCGAGCCCAGCCCCAGGCCCTGATGGGCGAGAACCGCCTCACGCAAACCTTCGGCAGCACTGACGCGCAGGCGGCCATTGACGGTCACGGACTGTTCTTCGCCATCCTTGTTGAAATGCCAGGTCGCGCCACCGCCGCGGTTGTAGATGACGGCGCGATGTTGGGTCAGATCGGCAGGGCAGGCGGGTTTACCGTGACTGGCAAAGTAGGCCGGTGTGCCCAGCACGACGCGCCGGCATTCGGCGATCTTGCGTACGGTCAGGCCGGAGTCGCTGAGCGGGCCCAGGCGCAGGGCAACGTCGATGCCTTCTTCCACGAGGTTGATGTTCTGGTCGTCGAGCAGCAGGTCGACATTGAGCTGCGGGTGTTGATCGAGGAACGGCCCCAGGTGTGGAACCACATGCATCCGGCCGAAGGTGACGGCGGTGCTGATGCGCAGGTTGCCACTCAGGCCGCTGGCGGCGCCGCGAGCTGCATTGTCGGCCTCGTCGGCTTCTTCGAGGGTGCGTTTGGCCCGTTCGAAAAACGCCAGCCCGGCTTCGGTCGGCGTCAGGCCTCGGGTCGAACGCAACAGCAGGCGCACGGCGAGTCGGGTTTCGAGTTGGGCGATGGTTTTCGACACGGCCGGCTGACCGATATTCAGCCGCCGGGCGGCAGCGGAAAACGAGCCGGTTTCCACGACGTAGACAAAGGTTTCCATGGCGGTGAGGCGGTCCATCGGGTGTCCTTGTGCCAGTAATCAGAACGCGGCTTTGCCCACCGAGGCGCCGCCGTCGACAAACAAGGTCTGCCCGGTGATGAATCCGCTTTGCTCGGACAACAGAAAGGCAATGGCCGAAGCGATCTCTTCCGGTTGCCCGAGACGGCCCATCGGCACCCCGGCCAGATACCGCGCTTCTCCTTCGCTGCCCGGCGGGTTGTTGGCGCGGAACAGTTCGGTCTCGGTCGGCCCCGGCGCGACGGCGTTGACGGTAATCCCGGTCTGCGCCAGTTCCAGCGCCCACGAGCGCGTGAAACTGACCAGCGCCGCTTTCGCCGCCGCATACGCGGTGCGCTGAGCGATACCAAGCACGGTCAGGCTGGAAATGTTCACCACCCGACCCCAGCCGCGCGTGCGCATGCCCGGCAACAATGCCTGAGTCGCCTGCAAGGCCGAATGCAGGTTGACCCGCATCACATCGTCGAACGCATCGAGATCGATGTCCCCCAACGCTTGCGGTCGCACCAGCCCGACATTGTTCACCAGTCCGTCGAACTCATAAGTGCGCGCCAGATCCGCCAGCACTTCACCGGCGAGCTTGCGATCACTCAGGTCCAGCGGAAACAGAATCCCCGGGAAACTCAGATCCGGCTTACGGGCAATCCCCACCACCCGATGCCCGGCCCGATCCAGATGCTCGGCCAGCGCCCGCCCGATACCCTTGCTGGCGCCGGTGATGAGGAAGGTACGACGGGTCATGGCAACTCCTTGGGGGGGGGGGCGGATTGTTCGGGCGGTTTTGATGGGGTGAGGGTGCTGAGTGTAATGCGGGTTGTGCGTGGCGTCCTCAAACGGCATGCGGTGATTGCAACGGTTCTGGAAAACACGCTGCAACATAACCGACCGTCGTTCTGCGAATTTCTGTGCTTGAGTAAATATAACTCTAGGGTTACTTTTGTTTGGCCGAAGCAAGGAGACGCTTGGTGCAGAGCAGGTTATTGATCAAGGAGCTGGAGGAGGCAGGCTGGACGCTGGATCGGGTTACCGGCAGTCATCACATCTTCACGCACCGTTACAACCCTTACACGATTCCCGTTCCTCACCCGAAAAAGGATTTGCCGGTCGGAACGGTCAAGAGCATCAGGAGGCGTGCCGGGTTGCACAACCCGCCAGCCAGTTACAAAGGAGATCCGTAATGCAATATCCAATCTGCATCGAGTGGGGCGACGAGAACACCGCCATCGGTATTCAGATCCCCGATATTCCCGGCGCTGTGACGGCCGGAGATACGTTTGAGGATGCCTACAACGCTGCCGTCGAGATTGCACACATCATGCTGCAGGAGATTGCAGCGGAAGGTGATTCGATTCCGATGCCGACTTCTGCGGCTGCTCATCGCAACAATCCAGAGTTCGCGGACATGGGTTGGGGCATGCTGGAGCTGGACATCTCGCCCTACATGGGCAAGACCGAAAAGGTCAATGTGACACTGCCCGGTTACGTCATCCAGCGGATTGACCGCTACGTGCGAGAACATAATGTCAAAAGCCGCTCTTCCTTTCTGGCGGATGCCGCCATGGAAAAACTGGTTCGGCATTGAGCATCAGGCACTGTCGGATCAGCGATCCGACAGTGCTTTCAAGTTTCTAGGCAGTCGCCAAAACACCCTTTTGCGAAACACTCAAGAACCGCACCAGTGCCAGTAACGGGAACACGCTGCCGACGATCACGATCCACAGCCAGCCGCCGTGCTCATACACCGCGCTGGCGATCGACGAGCCGAAGGCACCGCCGATGAAGATGCTGGTCATGTACAGCGCGTTGAGGCGACCGCGGCTTTTGGCGTCGAGGGAGTAGACCGCGCGCTGGCCGAGTACCATGTTCATTTGCACGCAGAAGTCGAGCACGACGCCGGTCACGGCCAGGCCTATCACGCTGTAGGCCGGGTGGATGAAGGCGGGCAGGAAGCTCAGGCTGGCGAACAGCATGGCCAGCAGCGAGGCGACGCGAGTGTGGCCGGCGTCGGCCAGGCGTCCGCTGATCGGCGCGGCAATCGCACCGATGGCGCCGACCAGGGCGAAGATCGCGATTTCACTCTGGGACAGGCCATGGTTGCGCGCCAGTTCCAGTGGCACGGCGGTCCAGAACAAGCTGAAGGTGGCGAACATGCAGGCCTGGTAGAACGCCCGCTGACGCAGCACCGGTTGCTTGCGCAGCAGTGTCCACAACGATCCGAGCAACTGGCCGTAGGAAGCGCTGTGATCCGGTTGGCGCTTGGGCACGGTCAACGCCAGGACGACGCTGATTGCCGCCATCAACCCTGCCGCGATCATGAACATCGCCCGCCAGCCAAAATGGTCGGCGACTACGCTCGACACCGGACGCGCCAGCAGAATGCCCAACAGCAGGCCGCCCATGATTCCGCCGACGACACGTCCGCGAGATTCCTCCGGCGCCAGGTGCGCCGCCAAGGGCACCAGCACCTGCACCGAAACCGAACTGAAACCCACCAGCAACGAAATCAGCAGGAACACATTGGGCTGATCGGTGAACGCCGCCCCGAGCAGGCTGGCAATCGCCACCACCGTGGTGATGATCATCAAGCGGCGGTTTTCCAGCAGATCCGCCAGCGGCACCAGGAAAAACAGGCCCAGCGCATAACCGATCTGGGTCAGCGACACGATGAAACTAGCCATGGTGTCGGTCAGACCGATGTCCGGGGCAATCAGGCCGATGATCGGCTGGGCGTAGTAGATGTTGGCAACGATGGCGCCGCAGCAGAAAGCGAACAGCAGCACCATGCCTCGGGTCATTGCGTGAGTTGTGGCGGTCATAGGGTTTCTCGATCCAGCGAAAAGGAATGCGGTGAGGCTAAGGGACGAACCGGGCCGGCGGTAGAAGCCTTGGATCGATATCAGTTATTCCGTTGCGGAATAGGTGGCGGCCGGTGAGGTGTCGTCCATCGGCGAACCTTGCGTCCGACCGGGGAGGGGCGATGATACATTCACTTACATCTTGTTCGATAGCGTGCTTATGTTGTCAGTGGATTTCCACCTGCAAACAACCGGAGGATTGCGATGTTTCGTCAGCTGCTTCGCCACACCACGACTCTTGCATTGATCGGCGTGCTCAGCGCCGGCAGCGTCTACGCCGGTGACGCCCCGGGGATGCGCATTGGCGTGCGCGGCGAAATCACCGGGGTCAGCCCCGAGTCGCTCAAGGTTCACGTCAACAGCGGTGAAAACGTGGTGGTTCAGTTGACCCCGGACACCAAGGTCCGCGCGGTTACCCTGGCCAATATCGAAGACATCAAGCCCGGCAGTTACATTGGCTCGGCAGCCATTCCCCAGGAGGATGGGACGCTCAAGGCGTTGGAGGTGCATGTCTTCCCGCCGGAGCTGGCCGGCAGTGGCGATGGCCATCGGCCGTTCGACCTGGCCAAGGGCAGCAGCATGACCAATGGCAGCGTCGGTGATCTGGTGGTGAGCAACGGCCGGGTGCTGACCGTCAACTACAAGGGCGGCCAGCAGAAGATCCTGGTGCCGGAGGATGTGCCGATCGTCAACCTGGCGCCCGGCGATCGCAGCCTGCTCAAGGTTGGGGTGAAGATCGTCACCTTCGTCACCCAGAGCGCGGACGGAACGTTGACCGCGCAATCGATCTCGGCCGGCAAGGATGGCGTGAAACCGCCGATGTGAACGCATAAAAAAGGCGACCTCTTCAGGTCGCCTTTTTCATGTCAGCTCACGCCTTACTGGCCGCTGTAGATCTGGTCGAAGATCCCGCCATCGTTGAAGTGGGTCTTCTGCACGGTGCGCCAGTCGCCGAAGGTCTTCTCGACCGACAGGAAGTCGACTTTCGGGAAGCGGTCGGTGTACTTGGCCAGTACCGCCGGGTCACGTGGACGCAGGTAGTTGGCGGCGGCGATCTCCTGGCCTTCCGGCGACCACAGGTACTTCAGGTATTCCTCGGCAGCGGCGCGAGAGCCTTTCTTCTCGACGACTTTGTCGACCACCGACACCGGCGGCTCGGCTTCGGCGGAGACGCTTGGGTAGATGACTTCGAACTGGTCGCGGCCGAACTCGCGGGCGATCATTTCGGCTTCGTTCTCGAAGGTCACCAGCACGTCGCCGATCTGGTTGGTCATGAACGTGGTAGTCGCGGCGCGGCCACCGGTGTCCAGCACTGGCGCTTGCTTGAACAGCTTGCCGACGAAGTCTTTCGCCTTGTTCTCGTCACCGCCGTTTTTCAGCACATAGCCCCACGCCGACAGGTAGGTGTAGCGGCCGTTACCCGAGGTTTTCGGGTTCGGCACGATCACCTGCACGCCGTCCTTGAGCAGGTCCGGCCAGTCTTTCAGGGCTTTCGGGTTGCCTTTGCGGACGATGAACACAGTGGCCGAAGTGAACGGCGCACTGTTGTTCGGCAGACGGGTGACCCAGTCTTTCGGCACCAGTTGACCGTTGTCCGCCAGGGCGTTGATGTCGGTGGCCATGTTCATGGTAATGACGTCAGCCGGCAGGCCGTCGATGACCGAGCGCGCCTGCTTGCTTGAGCCACCGAAAGACATCTGCACGGTGATGCTCTCTTTGTGTTCGGCCTGCCAGTGTCTCTGGAACGCAGCGTTGTAGTCCTTGTAGAAATCGCGCATCACGTCGTAGGAAACGTTGAGCAGGGTCGGTGCGGCTTGAGCGACGCTACCGAAGGCAAGACCAGCGGCGAGAAGTGAGGCGCCAAAGAGTTTTTTCACTGCGCATTCCTTGTTCTGTAGGGGGTGTCTTTACAAAGATGAGGCCATTTGCCAGCGACTATAGCGGGGCGCGCATAGTCACTTAAAGATTAAAAAAAACTTTGCTTATTCCATTTTCTTGAACAGCGCATTGCCACAACGGGAGCAGAACGACGCTTCCTGTTCATGGTTGTTTTTTGTGCACACCGGGCAGTCGTGCTGCAACTGACCCCCGCGCATGGCCGTGGCCAGTTCAGCGGTGAAAATCCCGGTGGGCACGGCGATGATCGAGTAACCAGTCACCATCACCAGCGACGAAATCACCTGGCCGAGAACGGTCTTGGGCACGATGTCGCCGTAACCCACGGTGGTCAGGGTCACGATAGCCCAATAGATGCCTTTGGGAATGCTGGTGAAGCCGTGTTCCGGGCCTTCGACCACGTACATCAAGGTGCCGAACACCGTGACCAGGGTGCAGACGCTGAGCAGGAACACGAGGATTTTCTGCTTGCTGCCGCGCAGGGCATCGAGCAGGTAATGCGCCTGTTTCAGGTACGGGCCGAGCTTGAGTACGCGGAAGATCCGCAGCATCCGGATCACCCGGATGATCAGCAGGTACTGGGCATCGCTGTAATACAGCGCGAGGATGCCGGGCACGATCGCCAGCAAGTCCACCAGCCCGTAGAAACTGAAGGCGTAGCGCAGCGGTTTGGGCGAGCAGTACAGGCGCAGCAGGTACTCGCCGAGGAAGATGACCGTGAAGCCCCATTCGATATACGCCAGCACATTGGCGTAGTTCTGGTGGACGTCGTCGATGCTGTCGAGGATCACGATCACCAGACTGGCGAAGATGATCAGCAGCAGGGTCTTGTCGAAACGGCGGCCAGCCACCGTGTCGGTCTGGAAAATGATCACGTACAGGCGATCACGCCACGTGTTGTTACCGTTCATGCACATCGCCTTGGCCATCAATCAGCGCAGCCTAGGTTGATTCTCCCCGTTAGCGCAAGGCGCGGCGTTGATCTGCGGTTGGCGCATCAGGCGAATGCCGGTGCGCAGCAGCCAGCAGGCGAGAATGAAGGGCGCCGTGAGGGTCGCCAGACCCAGGGCGCTGAACAGTGGCGTCAACAACAGTGCCAGGCCGATGCCGAACAGCGGCAACCACGGTTGCTGGCGTTGTGCGCTGAAGGCGAGGGCGGCGAGCACCGCGTTGTAGCCGCCCAGACCCAGCAGCGCGACCTGGCTGTCGTGGTGCAACAGGCTGGAACCGAGGCCAATCACCGAAGCCAACAGCGCCCAGGCGAAGGCTCGGCGATCGGCGATCAGCAAACCGGCAGCGATCAATCCACCGGCCAACGGATGGTCGAGGAACATCACCTGACCAAAGCCTTTCAGGGCAGCACCGAGCAGGTTCAGGGTGTTCAGTTCAAGTGCCGGTGCCGGCGTCGAAGGCTCGGCGAAACACAGGAATACCCAGCTCAGCAACACGAACGGCGCAGTGTAGGCGGGCAGGTATTCAGTGAGGCGTGCGCGTTTGAGCCACTGCTGCGTGATCATCGCGCTCAGACCACCGGCCGCCAGAATCAGCGGTGGCAGCATCGGCGACCAGGGGAAATACAGGCTCAGCAACAGGCCGACCAGCACGCCGTTGTAGCTGAACAGTCCGGCCTGGCGATCCGCCTTGGCATAGTTGCGGCGTTGCGCGGTGAGCAAACCGGCGACCGCGCCGAGCAGCGCGCCGGCGAACAGCACCGGCGCGGTGAATAAAATGGCCAAAAGGCACAGGAGTCCACACAGCGGATGGCGCTGGAGGAATATCTGACTGAAGCCGTTGAGCAAGGCCTCGGCCCAGTCGGGGCAGTGGGTGTTGAAATGGTTGGCAGGCATGTCTGGAGAATCTGGGCAGTGGGGAAATCAAAAGGTCTTGCTTGAAGCTGTGGCGAGGGAGCTCGTACCCGGCTAATGCGGTGTCTCTTGTGGAAACCGTCATGCCGAGCGACGGGAGCACGCTCCCGCGCCACACAGGTGTTACTTAAATCAATGTTTCGATCCGCAGCGAATTAGTCGACCCCGGTTGCCCAAACGGCACACCCGCGGTGATCAGCAACGTATCGCCACGCTCGGCCATTCCTTGAGCCTGAGCGATTTCCAGCGCGGTCGAGCACACCTCATCCACCTGACGCAGGCGATCATTGACCACCGAATGAATGCCCCACGCCACGCTCAGACGGCGGGCGGTCTGCAGGTTCGGTGTCAGGTTGAGGATCGGCGCCTTTGGCCGCTCCCGCGCCGCACGCAGACTCGATGCACCGGACTCGCTGTAATTGACCAGTACCGCCACCGGCAGCACGTTGCTGATGCGACGGATCGCGCAACTGATCGCATCGGACACGGTCGCTTCGGCTTTCGGCCGGCTGACGTCGAGTTGGGTCTGGTAATCCGGACCGTTCTCCACCTGGCGGATGATCTTGCTCATCATCTGCACGGCTTCCAGCGGGTACTCGCCGGACGCGGTTTCGGCCGACAGCATCACCGCATCGGCGCCTTCGGCCACGGCATTGGCAACGTCGGTGACTTCGGCGCGGGTCGGCGCCGGGGAGAAGCGCATCGATTCGAGCATCTGCGTCGCCACCACCACCGGTTTGCCGAGTTGGCGGCATGTGGTGATGATGTTTTTCTGGATTTGCGGCACGCTCTCGGCCGGCACTTCCACGCCGAGGTCACCGCGAGCCACCATGATCGCGTCGCTCAGTTCGGCGATTTCGCGCAGTTGCTCGACGGCCGACGGCTTCTCGATCTTCGCCATCAGGAACGCCTTGTCGCCGATCAGTGCGCGGGCTTCGATAATGTCCTGCGGACGCTGCACGAACGACAGCGCGACCCAGTCCACACCCAGCTCCAGACCGAAGCTCAAGTCGCGGCGATCCTTGGTGGTCAACGGGCTCAGGTCGAGCACCGCTTGCGGCACGTTCACGCCTTTGCGATCCGACAATTCGCCGCCATTGAGCACGGTGGTGTCGATCGCATCGGTGTATTTGGTGACGACGCGCAGACGCAGTTTGCCGTCATCCAGCAGCAGGTCCATCCCGGCTTCCAGCGCGGCGATGATCTCCGGATGCGGCAGGTTCACCCGGCGTTCGTCGCCCGGCGTCGCGTCCAGATCAAGGCGGAACGCCTGACCGCGATGCAACTGAACCTTGCCGTCAGCGAACTTGCCGACCCGCAGCTTCGGCCCTTGCAGGTCCATCAGGATCCCGAGCGGATAGTTGAGCTGGCGCTCGACTTCGCGGATCCACTGATAGCGCTTGGCGTGGTCGGCGTGATCGCCGTGGCTGAAGTTGAGGCGGAAGATATTGACCCCGGCCTCGACCAGCTCGCGGATGTCTTCAATGCCGTCGACGGCAGGCCCGAGGGTGGCGAGGATTTTGACCTTTTTGTCAGGCGTCATGATTTAGAGCTCTCGAGGATCAGGATGGCGCGGAAGTCGTTGACGTTGGTGCGGGTCGGCTCGGTGACGATCAGCGCATCGAGCGCCTCGAAGTAGCCGTAACCGTTGTTGTTATCCAGCTCGTCGCTGGCGCTCAGGCCCAGGGCGGCGGCGCGGGCGTAGCTGTCCGGGGTCATGATCGCGCCGGCGTTGTCTTCCGAGCCGTCGATGCCGTCGGTGTCACCGGCCAAGGCATAGACGCCCGGCTGGCCCTTGAGGCTGTCGGTGAGGCTGAGGAGGAATTCGGCGTTGCGTCCGCCACGGCCATTGCCGCGCACGGTCACCGTGGTTTCGCCGCCTGAGAGGATCACGCACGGCGCTGCCAGCGGCTGGCCGTGATGAATGATCTGGCGGGCGATGCCGGCGTGGACTTTCGCCACTTCGCGGGATTCGCCTTCCAGGTCGCCGAGAATCAGCGTGCTGAAACCGGCCTGACGGCATTTCACCGCCGCCGCATCCAGCGATTGCTGAGGGCGGGCGATCAACTGGAAGTGACTGCGGGCCAGGCTCGGATCACCGGGTTTGACGGTTTCCGATTCCGGGCTTTGCAGCCAGCTGCGCACCGACGCCGGAATCTCGATGCCGTAGCGCTTGATGATCGCCAGCGCTTCGGCGCTGGTGCTCGGGTCGGCCACGGTCGGGCCGGAGGCGATGACCGTGGCGAGGTCGCCCGGTACATCGGAAATCGCATAGGTATAAACAGTCGCAGGCCAGCAGGCCTTGCCCAGGCGTCCGCCCTTGATCGCCGAGAGGTGCTTGCGCACGCAGTTCATCTCGCCGATGGTCGCGCCGGATTTGAGCAGGGCTTTGTTGATCGACTGCTTGTCGGCCAGGGTGATGCCTTCGGCCGGCAGCGCCAGCAGGGCAGAGCCACCGCCGGACAGCAGGAAAATCACGCGGTCGTCTTCGGTCAGGTGGCTGACCAGTTCCAGCACCCGTTTGGCCACGGCCAGACCGGCAGCGTCCGGCACCGGGTGCGCGGCTTCGACCACTTCGATTTTTTCGCACGGGGCGCCGTGACCGTAGCGGGTCACCACGAGGCCCGAGACTTCGCCTTCCCAGCAGCGTTCGACCACTTGCGCCATGGCAGCGGCAGCCTTGCCGGCGCCGATGACGATCACGCGACCGCTGCGATCGGCAGGCAGATGGGCTTCGAGGACCTGGTTCGGATGGGCCGCGTCGATGGCTGTGGCAAACAGCTCGCGCAGCAGTTGTTGCGGATCGACCGACATGGCGGGCTCCCGGAATTCTTGTTATTGGAAGGGCAACTCGGTCCAGTGTGGAAGCAGGGCTGCTTCCACACTGGGGGCAGGGCAGGGCTTACTTCTTGTCGCGAATCGAGAAGTTGGCCATGTGTTCCAGGCCCTTGATCAGCGCCGAGTGGTCCCAGTTGCTGCCACCGATGGCCGCGCAGGTGCTGAACACTTGCTGGGCGTTGGCGGTGTTCGGCAGGTTGATGTTCAGCTCCTTGGCGCCTTGCAGGGCCAGGTTCAGGTCCTTCTGGTGCAGGCTGATGCGGAAGCCCGGATCGAAGGTGCCTTTGATCATGCGGTCGCCATGCACTTCGAGGATCTTCGAGGACGCGAAGCCGCCCATCAGCGCTTCACGCACCTTGGCCGGATCGGCACCGTTTTTCGAAGCGAACAGCAGGGCTTCGGCGACGGCCTGAATGTTCAGGGCGACGATGATCTGGTTCGCGACTTTGGCGGTCTGACCGTCGCCATTGCCACCGACCAGGGTGATGTTCTTGCCCATGGCCTGGAACAGCGGCAGTGCGCGTTCGAAGGCATCGGCGTCGCCGCCGACCATGATGCTCAGGGTCGCAGCCTTGGCGCCGACTTCACCACCGGACACTGGAGCGTCGAGGTATTGCGCGCCTTTTTCGTTGATCTTCGCCGCGAAAGCTTTGGTGGCGGTCGGCGAGATCGAGCTCATGTCGATCACCACCTTGCCTTTGCCGATGCCGGCAGCGACGCCGTCGGCGCGGAACAGCACGTCATCGACCTGCGGGGTATCCGGCACCATGACGATGATGAATTCAGCTTCCTGCGCCACTTCGCGCGGGTTGGCCAGGGCGACGGCGCCAGCGGCGACCAGGTCGGCAGGGGCGGCGTCGTGGTGCGCCGACAGGAACAGGCTGTGACCGGCTTTCTGCAGGTTCGCCGCCATTGGGTGGCCCATGATGCCGGTGCCGATGAATCCGATTTTAGCCATGAGAAATTCCTCTTGTTTTTGTCTTGCTCAAGCAAATAGGGGGTCAGATCGCGTTGTGGCTCTTCAGCCAGCCGAGACCTGCTTCAGTGGTGGTCAGCGGTTTGTATTCGCAGCCGACCCAGCCCTGATAACCGATGCGATCGAGGTGTTCGAACAGGAAGCGGTAATTGATTTCGCCAGTGCCCGGCTCGTTGCGGCCCGGGTTGTCGGCCAACTGCACATGGTTGATCTCGGCCAGGTGCGATTGCAGCGTGCGGGCCAGATCGCCTTCCATGATTTGCATGTGATAGATGTCGTATTGCAGGAACAGATTGGCGCTGCCGACCTGTTCGCGAATCGACAGGGCCTGCGCCGTGTTGTTCAGGTAGAAACCCGGGATGTCGCGGGTGTTGATCGCTTCCATCACCAGTTTGATACCGACGGCTTGCAGCTTGTCGGCGGCGTACTTGAGGTTGGCGACGAAGGTCTTTTCAACGGTGGCATCGTCCACGCCCTGCGGACGGATACCGGCCAGGCAGTTGACCTGGGTGTTGCCCAGCACCTGGGCGTAAGCGATGGCCAGATCGACCCCGGCGCGGAACTCTTCGACCCGGTCCGGCAGGCACGCGATACCGCGCTCGCCCTTGGCCCAGTCACCGGCCGGCAGGTTGAACAGCACTTGGGTCAGACCGTTGGCGTCGAGTTTGGCCTTGATTTCGGCAGAGCTGAAATCGTAGGGGAACAGGTATTCAACACCGCTGAAGCCAGCCTTGGCGGCGGCGTCGAAACGGGCAAGGAAATCCTGTTCGGTGAACAGCATGGACAGGTTGGCTGCGAAACGCGGCATGGTGGTCTCCCGTTAGAGTGATCGTTCCCGCGCCCGGCGCGGGAACGAACGGCAAGCAGTTTTAATCGAGCAGCGAAATCGCCGTTGGCGCATCGTTGCCGACCAGCGCCAGGTCTTCGAATTCGTTGACGGCGTTGATCTCGGTGCCCATGGAGATGTTGGTCACACGCTCCAGAATGATCTCGACGATCACCGGCACCTTGAACTCTTCGATCATCTGTTCGGCCTTGCGCAGGGCAGGGGCGATTTCAGATGGTTCGAACACACGCAGCGCCTTGCAGCCCAGGCCTTCGGCAACCGCGACGTGGTCGACACCGTAACCGTTGAGTTCCGGCGCGTTCAGGTTATCGAAGGACAGCTGCACGCAGTAGTCCATTTCGAACCCGCGCTGGGCCTGACGGATCAGCCCCAGGTACGAGTTGTTCACCACGACGTGGATGTACGGCAGATTGAACTGAGCGCCGACCGCCAGTTCCTCGATCATGAACTGGAAGTCATAGTCCCCCGACAGGGCCACGACTTTACGGTTCGGATCGGCCTTCACCACGCCCAGCGCTGCCGGAATGGTCCAGCCCAATGGGCCCGCCTGGCCGCAGTTGATCCAGTGACGCGGCTTGTAGACGTGCAGGAACTGCGCGCCGGCAATCTGCGACAGACCGATGGTGCTGACGTAGCAGGTGTCTTTGCCGAACACCTGGTTCATTTCTTCATACACGCGCTGCGGCTTGACCGGCACGTTGTCGAAGTGGGTCTTGCGTTGCAGGCTGGACTTGCGCTGCTGGCAGTCTTGCAGCCATGCACTGCGGTTTTTCAGTTTGCCGGCGGCTTGCCATTCACGAGCGACTTCGATGAACACGGTCAGCGCGGCGGCAGCGTCGGAAACGATGCCCAGGTCCGGGGTGAACACGCGGCCGATCTGGGTGCCTTCGATGTCGACGTGAATGAACTTGCGACCTTCGGTGTACACGTCGACCGAACCGGTGTGACGGTTGGCCCAGCGGTTACCGATGCCCAGCACCACGTCGGATTTCAGCATCGTGGCGTTGCCGTAACGGTGCGAAGTCTGCAGACCGACCATGCCGACCATCAGCGGGTGATCGTCCGGAATGGTGCCCCAGCCCATCAGGGTCGGGATGACCGGGATGCCGGTCAGCTCGGCGAACTCCACCAGCAGGTCGCTGGCGTCGGCATTGATGATGCCGCCACCGGCCACCAGCAATGGACGCTCGGCCTGATCGAGCAGTGCCAGGGCCTTTTCAACCTGCACGCGAGTCGCGCTTGGCTTGGCCAGCGGCAGTGGCTGGTAGGCGTCGATGTCGAATTCGATTTCGGCCATCTGCACGTCGAACGGCAGGTCGATCAGCACCGGGCCCGGACGGCCGGAGCGCATTTCAAAGAAGGCTTTCTGGAACGCGTAAGGCACCTGGCCCGGCTCCAGAACGGTGGTCGCCCACTTGGTCACTGGCTTGACGATGCTGGTGATGTCGACCGCCTGGAAGTCTTCCTTGTGCATACGGGCGCGAGGGGCTTGCCCTGTGATGCAGAGGATCGGGATCGAGTCCGCGGAGGCGCTGTACAGACCGGTGACCATGTCGGTGCCGGCAGGGCCGGAAGTACCGATGCACACGCCGATGTTACCGGCCTTGGTGCGAGTGTAGCCCTCGGCCATGTGCGAGGCGCCTTCAACGTGGCGAGCAAGGACGTGATCGATGCCACCGACTTTCTGCAGGGCGGAATACAGCGGGTTGATTGCAGCGCCCGGAATGCCAAAAGCGGTATCAACCCCTTCACGGCGCATCACCAGAACGGCGGCTTCGATTGCTCTCATTTTGCTCATGGTTTTGTGCCTCTTTACGTTTTGTAATTGTATACAAGTGGCTTTGCGCAGAGTGTATTCACGGCGGACGGCGCAGGTCAATCCATTTTCTCAAGCGGCTGTTTTATTCGTCGGAAGCCTGTTCTGCTGTGGCTTTTCGTCGCATGGAGCGCTTTTCGAGAATTATTGTATACAAAAAAATAATTCATTGTGTTCTATTTGTTGCATCGGGCTGCGGCACAAACGCGCAGCCCAACGGCTTTCCCAATAACAAAATGAGGACGGCACCATGAGCGCTTTAACCTTGAAAGTCGCAGTCAACCTGGTCAACGAAGCCATCAGCGCAGGGCGGGCGATCTCCGCCGCGCCGCTGACCATTGCAGTACTGGATACCGGCGGCCACCTGGTCACCTTGCAACGCGAAGACGGCGCCAGCCTGCTGCGCCCGAACATCGCCATCGGCAAAGCCTGGGGCGCCATCGCCCTGGGCAAGGGCTCGCGCCTGCTGGCGCTGGACGCGCAACAACGCCCGGCCTTCATCGCCGCGCTCAACAGCATGGGGCAGGGCAGCGTCGTGCCGGCACCGGGTGGTGTGTTGATTCGTGATCAGGCGGGGAACGTGCTGGGAGCGATCGGCATCAGCGGCGATCTGTCGGATGTCGATGAGCAAGTGGCGATCAAGGCTGTGGAGGCCCTGGATCTGCGGGCGGATGCGGGGGTGGCGGCCTGACGGGAACTGAATCACCCCGGTTGGTATTGAGGTGATGACGAATCGGGGTGGCGTCGATAGACTGCCGCCCCGTTTTTGTATCAAGGAAGATCAGCGTGAAGACGCTACTTGGCTTTTCTCTGGCCACGGCCATGACCCTCATCACTCCCTTTCTGCACGCCGCCGAACCGCTGGACGCCGAAGACATCGCGTTCCAGGCGCTGAGCCCGGTAGTTACCGCGCTGATCAATGCCGACGATGTTCCTGAATTGATGGCGCGGGCCGAGAAGCTCGAAGACACCGATACCTTGCAGGCCATTGCTGTTTATCTGGCGGCCACTCGTGAAGACCCCAAGCAGATGCTCGCGCCTTATCAGGTTGCCGCGCTGTTTGCCCGCCGTGGTGACGACAAACTGGCCTTGCGCTTCCTGCAAGAGGCTGACGATCGTGGCATGTGGTTCGGCCCATTGCTGGCCGGCGACGAGGATTTTTCCGACCTGCGCGAGACCTCCACCTACAAAGCCGTATTGGCCAGTGCGCAGCAGCGCTACAAGACCATCGCTCCCGGCAAGGTCGGCGCCATTTCAGTGCTCAACCCGTCGGCGGATATTCCCGCGCCCAAGGCGTGCCGTCCGGTGGTGGTCTGGCTGCACGGCTACGGTATCAACGGCGAGCTCGACGAGAGCTACCAACCACTCGCTGATACCGGGGCCATTATCCTTGGCATCAACGGTACCGAGATGATCAATGCGGTGGACAGCTTCCGCTGGATCGGCCCGGGCTTTGAAGGCACCCATCAGACGGTGCAGAACGGCTTGAAGCAATTGGAGGCGCAGCAATGCATCGATCGCAAGCACGTCTACCTGATGGGCTTCTCTCAAGGTTCACAACACGCGGGCGCCTTGCTGGCGCAACATCCGGATGACTACGCAGGTGCTCTGTTGCTGTCACCTGGCGGCCGACAGCCGACACCGACGGTGAGCAAGGCGCACGGCAAAAGGGTGTTTGTGATCAACGGCAAGATGGAAGGGTCGGGCAATCAGCAGATGGCCACTGACTTCCGCAAACTGTTCAGTGACGGCAACGAAGTCAAATCCCGTACCCATGAAGGCGGGCATTCCTTCCCGGACGACTGGAGCACCTCCTTGCCGCAAGCGCTGCGCTGGTTGATGGGTAGCGACGCCTGAAACAAAAAAATCGCAGGTCTGGCCACGTCTTCAGGACGCTTTGGCCAGGCCTGCGATTTTTTTGCGTGTGTGTCGCGCTGTCAGTCCGGTTCGCAGCCCTTGAGGACCAACCGGATGATGGTTTGCGCCGCGGCTTCATAGTCGGCTTCGTCGAGCTTTTCCTTGCCGGTCACGGCGGAGATCTGCCAGTCGAAGTCGGCGTAGGTCTGGGTCGCGGCCCAGATGCTGAACATCAGGTGATTAGGGTCGATCGGGGCGATCTGGCCGCGGTCGATCCAGCTCTGGATGCAGTCGATGTTGTGCTTGGCCTGGCTGTTCAGTTGCTCGACCAGGTCGGCGCTCAGGTGCGGGGCGCCGTGCATGATTTCGCTGGCGAACACCTTCGAGGCAAACGGCAGGTCGCGGGAGATGCGGATCTTCGAGCGGATGTAGCCGCTCAGCACTTCGCTCGGTACGCCGTCCGGGTTGAACGGGGTCGAGGCCTGCAGGATCGGCACGATGATGCTTTCCAGAACCTCGCGGTAGAGGTTTTCCTTGGACTTGAAGTAGTAGTAGACGTTGGGCTTGGGCAATCCTGCCTTGGCGGCGATGTCGCTGGTTTTGGTCGCAGCGAAGCCCTTGTCGGCGAACTCCTCACTGGCGGCACGCAGGATCAGTTCTTTGTTGCGCTCGCGGATTGTGCTCATAAACCCGGTGGTTCCTTGCCTGTACTGGCGGTTGCGCATGGTAGCACCGGCCTCGCGCGGCGCTCAACAATGCCCCGTGTGGTCTGCAGTCGCGGTATGCTGCGCGGCATTATTCACATAAGGAAACAAGATTCATGGCAGGAAGCAGTTTGCTGGTGCTGATCGACGACATCGCCACCGTTCTGGATGATGTGGCGTTGATGAGCAAAATGGCCGCCAAGAAGACCGCCGGGGTGCTCGGCGATGACTTGGCGCTCAATGCCCAGCAGGTCTCTGGCGTGCGCGCCGAGCGGGAAATTCCCGTGGTGTGGGCGGTGGCCAAGGGCTCGTTCGTCAACAAGCTGATCCTGGTGCCGTCGGCGCTGGCCATCAGTGCCTTTGTGCCGTGGCTGGTGACGCCGCTGTTGATGGTCGGCGGCGCGTATCTGTGCTTCGAGGGCTTCGAGAAACTCGCGCACCCGCTGCTGCACGGCAAGGACGAAGATCAGGCCGAGCATGCACAGTTGACCGAAGCGGTGGCCGATCCTGCGACCGATCTGGTGGCCTACGAGAAGGACAAAATCAAAGGCGCAATCCGCACCGACTTCATCCTCTCGGCGGAAATCATTGCCATCACCCTTGGCACCGTGGCCGAGGCTTCGCTGACGCAGCAAGTGATCGTGATGTCGGGCATCGCCATCGTCATGACCGTGGGCGTTTATGGTCTGGTGGCCGGCATCGTCAAACTCGATGACCTCGGCCTGTGGCTGACCCAGAAACCTGGCGCTGCGGCGAAACGCATCGGCAACGCGATCCTGCGCGCTGCGCCTTACATGATGAAAGGCCTGTCGGTGATCGGCACGGCGGCGATGTTCCTGGTTGGCGGCGGCATCCTGACCCACGGCGTACCGGTGGTGCATCACTGGATCGAGAGCGTAGGCGCAGCGGCGGGTAGCGTAGGGTTTGCAGTACCCGTGTTGCTCAATGGTGTGGCGGGGGTTGTCGCGGGTGCGGTGGTGCTGGTTGTTGTATCGGTCGTCGGCAAGTTCTGGAAAGCGCTGAAGGGCTGATCTTCTGCTCAATGAAAAAGGCCATTCGATTCGCATCGAATGGCCTTTTTTGTGGCTGCCGGTTTTACTCGGCGATCTGCAGTTTGCGCGATTCGGTGTACACGTAGCGTACCTTCTCGTACTCGAACGGCGAGTTCATCTGACCGTAGCGGAAGTGGGTCTGATAGCGCTTGTCGACTGCACGCAGCGCCCAGATTTCCGGGTGGTTTTCGCTGACTTTCGACACGTTCAGGTAGTTGATCGCCGATTCGGCGGTGTAGTCCACGGCGAGGCCGGCGGTGTCGCGGATGTTCGACGGGCCGAGGATCGGCAGCACGAAGTAGGCGCCGCCCGGTACGCCGTAGAAGCCCAGGGTCTGGCCGAAGTCTTCGCTCTGGCGCGGCAGGCCCATGGCGGTGGCCGGGTCCCACAGGCCGGCGATGCCGATGGTGGTGTTGAGCAGCAGGCGCGCGGTGGTTTCCATCGAACGCTTGCCCTTGAACTGCAACAGGCTGTTGACCAGGTTCGGCACGTCGCCGAGGTTGTTGAAGAAGTTGCTCACGCCGGAACGCACGAAACCGGGTGTGACGTAGCGATAGCCGTCGACCACCGGCAGGAACACCCATTGGTCGAAGCGGTAGTTGAAGTGGTAGACCCGGCGGTTCCACGATTCCAGCGGGTCATAGACGTTCAGCGCGTTGAGCGTCGAGCGCTCGAATTCGCGCTGGTCCAGCCCCGGGTTGAACTTGAGTTTGGACAGCGGCTCCTTGAAGCCGTCACTGTCGACTACCACGGGTGCGTTGGCTTTGCTGTTGTCGGCCTGGGCCACGCCTGCACAGAGTAACGCTGCAAACAGCAGGAGATATTTAGCCACGGAAGAACTCCAGCATGGCGTCGCTGTTGACGCGGTAGTTAAGGTTGCCGCAATGGCCGCCCAGTGGATAAACCGTCAGGCGATCGCCGAAGGTCTTGCGCAGGAAACCGAGGTCGCCCGGGCCGAGGATCACGTCGTCGGCGTTGTGCATCACGGCGATTTTCGGGCTGTCGTGCAGGTAATCCTTGAGGGCATACAGGCTGACCTGATCGATCAGTTGCAGCAGGCTGCCGCCATCGGTGCGGGCGCGCCACATCGGGATCACCTGTTCGGTGAGGTAGCAGTCGAAGTCACATTGCAGCGCACGCTTGAGGAACGGCGTGAGGCTGGTGCCTTCGGTGATCGGGAATTTCGGCGGGGTGATCAGGCCGCGACGGTTGATCAGGTCCGAGGTGAAGGCAATGTCCGCCGCCGAGAAGCGGAACGAGGTGCCGATCAGCATCGCCATCTGCTCGTTGCTCAGGTGCTGCTTGGACTGTTGGAAGTCATAGAGCAGGGCATCGTTGAGATCGATGTAGCCTTTCTGCTGGAAGTAACGGGTCAGCTTGCCCAGCACCAGTTCATAGAACGTGGTGCTGTTGTTGATGCCCTTGACCTCGGTCTGCACCAGCTTGTCGAGGTTGGTGACCGAGGTGTAGAGGTTGACCGGCGGGTTGAGCAGCAGGACTTTCTTGAAGTTGAAGCTGCGGCGGGTTTCGTCCAGGTGGGCGACGAACGCCGCGTCCAGCGCGCCGAGGCTGTAGCCGCTGAGGTAATAGTCGGTGACCGGCAGTTTCGGGTTCTGCGCACGCACGGCCTGCATCACCCGGTACATGTCTTCGGCGTCTTCCTTGGTCACGCCGGGGGTGGCGAAACGCGAGGCGGCGCTCATGAAGTCGAAACTGGTCGGGGAGGACAGCTGCACCACGTGGTAGCCAGCCTTGTAGTAGAGCTTTTTCAGGTATTCGTTGAGGGTGCTGTCATAGCGTGCGCCGGTGCCGGCGATCAGGAAGATCAGCGGGGCGGCCTTGTCCTGGGTGGCGATGCGATACGTCAGTTTTTTCACCGGCCAGAAATTGTCCGGCAGGATGAATTCGCGTTCCGGGCGCAGGGTGACGCTGCGGTCGGTCTGATTGATGTCGTCGTCCGACGGCAACTCCGGGCGCAGGTCCGGTGGCGTGGTGGCGATGGTCGCTTCGAACGGGTTGGTCAGGGGA
This sequence comes from Pseudomonas sp. GW822-FHT03F08, assembly GCF_058801265.1. NCBI lineage: Bacteria > Pseudomonadati > Pseudomonadota > Gammaproteobacteria > Pseudomonadales > Pseudomonadaceae > Pseudomonas > Pseudomonas sp. GW822-FHT03F08. The sequence goes on from NZ_JBXANC010000013.1 coordinate 170,592, forward strand.
TAGCCATAACTGGCGGCGTCGATATCCACCGCCAGCGCGGACGCACTCAGAATAAGGCCGCCCAGCAGGGCGACGAAGCGCAAGGATCGGAGCATGACTGAATCCCTTAAAGGAAGGTGCCGAATGAGGTTCGCAGGCTATGACCACTGGGTTTGCGCCAAAGTGCCACGCATCGGCACCAATCAGACGGAATTCGGGGTAATAGTAGCCGGACGATACACTTTGCACGGATTGAATGACCAGTTAAGAGTTGTTAGTTCTTGCACAAGGCTGGCAGGCGATTAAGCTGGCCGCCGATTTCATCGTTTGGAGTGTTCCATGTCCCGCCGCTTGCCCGTGATTCTGCTGCTCGTTCTTTTGCCGTTATGGCTGGCCGCCAGTTATGGCGCGCGTTTTGGCTTCATGGAGGACGCGCAGTGGGTGGGCATCTGCGTGGATGAAGCGAGCCGTTGGGAGTGCTCGGTGCGCTCGAACCTGGGCCTGATGATTCATTTCCAGATGCTGGGCTGGGCGGCGATCGCGGCTGCGGTGATCGGTTTTGTCGTGCCGGGGCGGGCAGGGTGGTGGCTGGCGGTGCTGGCGCTGGTGTTCGGGTTTCCGGCGCTGGCTTTGTACAACACCACGCTGGCGGTGTTTGCGGTGGTGATTGCCGGGTTGCGGCTGGTGCGGGAATCGTGCGACGCCAGGTAGTCATGCATCGCGGGCTCGCCCGCGATGCAGTACTTTCAGGTGCTTAAGGTCAGCCTTTGCGAACCCGCAGGCAGCGCCATAGCGCGGCCACCATCAGCACACTGACCAGCGCCCAGCCCCAGGCCTGCTGATTCTGCAGACCTTCACGGTACAACTGCGGCGCAATGCACGCACCGATGATGAAGGTCAGCAGGGCAATCTCCCGGCGGGCCACCGGCTCCGGGCGGCACAGGTAAACCAGTGCCGGCAGAATGAACGCCGCACTCGCAAAGCTGCGATAGCGTGGATCGAACACCATCTCCAGCGCCATCACCGCACCCGCGAAACCGACGGCAGCGGCCAGCCAGCCGGCGTGTCGTTCGAAGGCGTTGAAGGCGCGCTCACGCCAGCCGTTGCGGGCGCTCAAGGTCAGCGCGGCGTGTGCCAGCACCAGCAAATTCAACGCAGTCAGCAAACCGACCCACACCCATTCGCTGGCGAACCGCGTGGTCAGCCATGCCAGATTGCCCCAGGCGCCGATCGAGCACGCGGCGAGGGCGCCGAGCAATGGCAGCACCAACGCTGAGCGTGTGGTGCGAACCCGACCGCCAAGCATCAACGTGCCGACAAAGATCAGACCACCGAGCGACAGCCAGCGCGACCAGTCAGGCACGTTCGACACCGGCCCGGCCAGTACGCCTTTGTCCTGACGATCGGCATCGAACAGTCCCCAGTAACCGCCGACCGCGCCTTCGCTGCCGCGCTTCCACGGCTGGTCGAAAGCTTCGATCAGGTTGTAATGCCAGCCCTGCTGTTCGGCGAGGGTGACAAAACCACGAATGAACTTGGCTTCGTTGACCCGGCTCGGCAACGCGGTCTCACGCTGACGGCCTTCGCTCGGCCAGCCGGTTTCGCCAATCATCACGTCCTTGGGCGCGAACTTGTTGCCGAACACCTGACGCACTTCCGCTACGTGTTGCAGGGCGGCATCGATGTTCGACGGATCATCTTCCCAGTACGGCAGCAAGTGAATGGTCAGGAAATCCACCGCCGGCGCAACTTCCGGGTGCTTGAGCCAGAACTCCCAGACATCGGCGTAGGTCACTGGCTGCTTGATATGGCGCTTGACCTTGTTGATCAGCTTCGCCAATTGCGCCCCGGTGACCTCCTTGCGCAGCAACGCTTCGTTGCCGACGATCACCGCGCTGACCACATCCGGGTTGGCGTTGGCCGAGGCGATCAGCAGATCGACTTCTTTCTCGGTGTCCACCGGATTGCTGTTGACCCACGCACCGATCATCAGCTTCAAACCATGCTTGCGCGCCAGATCAGGCAGGGCTTCGAGGCCGGTCATGGAATAGGTGCGGATGCATTCGAAACGAGTCGCGAGCAGGGCGAGATCGGCGTCCATGCGCTCCGGGCGCAGTCGGAACGGTACGTCGAACGGCGACTGATCCTTGTCGAACGGGGTGTAGGAGGCGCACTGCAACTTGTGGGTCGGGGTGGCGACGTCCGGCAGGATCACCGGTTTGCCGAGGCCGTACCAGAAGCCGCAAAGCGCAAACAGGCCAAGCAGGCAGGCGAACAGATAAGGAAGAAAAGGGAAGCGGGAGGATGCGGACATGGTCAGGCCGAGTGGCTGCAAAGCGACGCATGTTACCTGCATTTATAGAGGGGTTGGTGGCCCGCATGATTTTGACATGCAAAGTTTGGGCGGATTGTCTGGCGCCAATTATTCAGGCGCAGTTAATGGCTTTCTGATGTCGTTTCTCGTTGCTTCGAGGTCGCTGGCAGAGCAGGTCGCTGAGTGCGTCAGGTTGATGATCGAACTCATCAGTACTCCGCTGATGTTCGAACGAGTTTGCGGTCAGGCGTGATGGGGGCGCTGTGCACCATAACAATACGTTGACGATGCCCGGCATCCGTCGGGCGCAGCATTTCGGGGAAGTAACGATGAAGATGCGACGACTTTTAGGCGCAGGTGCCGCTCTGGTGCTTGCGATGAGCTCCACTTTCGCCAGCGCTGAAAAACAGACCCTGAACATCGGTTACGTTGACGGCTGGTCCGACAGCGTGGCGACCACCCACGTGGCGGCCGAGGTGATCAAACAGAAACTCGGCTATGACGTGAAGCTCCAGGCCGTCGCTACCGGGATCATGTGGCAGGGCGTTGCCACCGGCAAACTCGACGCCATGCTGTCGGCCTGGCTGCCCGTGACCCACGGTGAATACTGGACGAAGAACAAGGATCTGGTCGTCGATTACGGCCCGAACTTCAAGGACGCGAAAATCGGCCTGATCGTGCCGGAGTACGTCAAAGCCAAGACCATTGAAGACCTGAAAACCGACGACAGTTTCAAGAAACGCATCGTCGGCATCGACGCCGGTTCAGGCGTGATGCTCAAGACCGATCAGGCGATCAAGGATTACGACCTGACCGGCTATCAACTCAAGGCCAGTTCCGGCGCCGGCATGATTGCCGAGCTGACCCGTGCCGAGAAAAAGAACGAATCCATTGCCGTGACCGGTTGGGTGCCGCACTGGATGTTCGCCAAGTGGAAACTGCGCTTCCTCGACGACCCGAAAGGCGTGTATGGCGCGGCTGAAACCGTGAACAGCATCGGCAGCAAGGAACTGGCGACCAAGGCGCCGGAAGTGGCCAAGTTCTTGAAGAACTTCCAGTGGGCGTCGAAAGACGAAATCGGCGAAGTCATGCTGGCGATTCAGGACGGCGCCAAACCTGACGCAGCGGCCAAGGATTGGGTGGCCAAACACCCGGATCGCGTGGCTGACTGGACCAAGTAATATAAGTCGAAGCGTCTAGTCTGCGCTTCCCAGGGCCGCCCGGCATCACCGCCGGGCGGCCTTTTTTATGGCGCTTCTTTTTATAGGGAAAGTGGGCCGTTTTCGGGTGGTCTGGAAATTGGCAAAAACGCCATGGCGTTCTACTACTAAGGTCGTCTGGAAGCCGGCTCGCAGCCGCATAGAGTGGCTATGTTCCAAAAATAAAAATCTGTGCTGCGAGGATAAAAACAATGAACGACAGCATTTACCTCTCTATTCAGAACAGCCCGCGCTTCAAGGAGCTGGTGAAAAAAAGGGAAAGGTTCGCCTGGATACTCTCGGCGATCATGCTAGGGCTCTACTCCGGATTCATCCTGCTGATCGCGTACGGGCCACAAGTGCTCGGGACCAAAATCAGTGCCGGCTCATCGATCACCTGGGGCATCCCCATCGGTGTCGGGCTGATTGTCTCGGCCTTCGTCCTGACCGGCATCTACGTACGCCGCGCCAATGGCGAGTTCGACGACCTGAACAATGCGATTCTCAAGGAGGCTCAGCAATGATCCGGCGTCTACTGGCTCTTTTGAGCATCGCAGCGTTCGCTCCAGCCGCCTGGGCCGCTGACGCCCTGACCGGCGAAGTCCACAAACAACCGCTCAACGTTTCCGCGATCGTCATGTTCGTGGTGTTCGTCGGCGCGACCCTGTGCATCACCTACTGGGCCTCCAAACGCAACAAGTCGGCTGCCGATTACTATGCGGCAGGCGGCAAAATCACCGGTTTCCAGAACGGTCTGGCGATTGCCGGTGACTACATGTCGGCGGCGTCCTTCCTGGGGATTTCCGCGCTGGTGTTCACCTCCGGCTACGACGGCCTGATCTACTCGATCGGCTTCCTGGTGGGCTGGCCGATCATTCTGTTCCTGATCGCCGAACGTCTGCGCAACCTGGGTAAATACACCTTTGCCGACGTGGCGTCCTACCGCCTCGGGCAAACCCAGATCCGCACGCTGTCGGCCTGCGGTTCGCTGGTGGTGGTGGCGTTCTACCTGATCGCGCAAATGGTCGGTGCCGGCAAGCTGATCCAGCTGCTGTTCGGTCTCGACTACCACGTTGCGGTGATTCTGGTCGGTATCCTGATGTGCCTCTACGTGCTGTTCGGCGGCATGCTGGCGACCACCTGGGTACAGATCATCAAGGCCGTGCTGTTACTGTCCGGTGCCTCGTTCATGGCGCTGATGGTGATGAAGCACGTCAACTTCGACTTCAACACCCTGTTCTCCGAAGCCATCAAGGTTCACGCCAAGGGCGAAGCGATCATGAGCCCCGGCGGTCTGGTGAAAGACCCGATCTCGGCGTTCTCCCTCGGCCTGGCACTGATGTTCGGTACCGCTGGCCTGCCGCACATCCTGATGCGCTTCTTCACCGTGAGCGATGCGAAAGAAGCCCGTAAGAGTGTGCTGTACGCAACCGGTTTCATTGGCTACTTCTACATCCTGACCTTCATCATCGGCTTCGGCGCGATCCTGCTGGTCAGCACCAACCCGGCCTTTAAAGATGCAGCGGGCGCTCTGCTCGGCGGCAACAACATGGCGGCGGTGCACCTGGCCAACGCCGTGGGCGGCAGCATCTTCCTCGGCTTCATCTCGGCGGTGGCGTTTGCAACCATTCTGGCGGTAGTGGCGGGTCTGACCCTGGCCGGTGCTTCGGCGGTGTCTCACGACCTGTACGCCAGCGTGATCAAGAAAGGCAAAGCCAACGACAAGGATGAGATTCGCGTTTCGAAGATCACCACCATCGCACTGGGCATCCTGGCCATCGGCCTGGGCATTCTGTTCGAAAGCCAGAACATTGCGTTCATGGTCGGCCTGGCGTTCTCCATCGCGGCGAGCTGCAACTTCCCGGTGCTGCTGCTTTCGATGTACTGGAAGAAGCTGACCACTCGTGGCGCGATGATTGGCGGCTGGCTGGGTCTGGTGAGTGCGGTGGGGCTGATGATTCTTGGCCCGACCATCTGGGTGCAGATTCTGCATCACGAGAAGGCGATTTTCCCTTACGAGTATCCGGCGCTGTTTTCGATGATCATTGCGTTTATCGGGATCTGGTTCTTCTCGGTTACCGATAAATCGGCGGCGGCAGAGAATGAGCGGGCGCTGTTCTTCCCGCAGTTTGTGCGTTCGCAGACGGGGTTGGGGGCTAGTGGGGCGGTTTCGCACTGAGGCTTCCAGGTTGAATATGTAGGTTGAGTTGGATGGAAATGCCCTGGTCGAGAGATTGGGGCGTTTTTTTGTGGGCGGTTATCGGACTTTCTTTGGGGTGGTTTTGGTTTGTGTGTATATCCGTTGCTGCGGTAACGGCTACTTAGGGTTCCGCCCTTACGGCGGGTCACTTTTGGCAAACGCCCCAAAAGTAACCAAAAGGTCTCTACCCTGACGTACGGCCCTCGCTGTGGCTCGGGTTCCTTCGCTCCGGGATTGATCCGGGGGCATCGCCTACGGTTTGCT
>NZ_JBXANC010000014.1:0-162281 GCF_058801265.1 Pseudomonas sp. GW822-FHT03F08
CTGTCCTCGCCTGCCGACAATGCTAAGGTTCAGCCCTAGCTTTTGTACTTTTCCAAGGAAGCCTTCATGCCGGACACTCAGTCCCTCAACGCTGCATTCATGGTGGTTCAGAGCAACAGCCTGGACGAACTGCGCAGCCTTGTGATCAGCATAATGCGGCGCTATCCGCTGGCTCCTCTGGAGAACGAAATTGCGCTCGTGCAGAGCAACGGCATCGCTCAATGGCTCAAGCTGGCATTAGCCGAGGATCCTGAAGAGGATGACCTTGGCGGCTGCGGTATTGCCGCCGCAATTGATGTGCAGTTGCCGGGCAGTTTCATGTGGCAGCTTTACCGCATGGTCCTGGGGCGAGATGAGATCCCGGCAAAGTCCCTGCTCGACAAGGCACCTCTGACCTGGCGGCTGATGCGCTTGTTGCCGCAGGTCATCGACCTGCCGCATTTCGAACCGCTGCAACGATTCCTGACCCATGACTCCGACTTGCGCAAGCGCTACCAGCTGTCCGAGCGTCTGGCTGATCTATTCGATCAGTATCAGGTGTACCGTGCCGACTGGCTTGAGGATTGGGCCGAGGGGCGTCATCAACTACGAAATGTCAGAGGTGAAATAAAACCGCTGCCCATCACCAGTTGCTGGCAGGCGGAGCTGTGGCGCGCATTGCTTGAGGATGTCGGTGAACAAGGCATGGCTCAAAGCCGTGCGGGCGTGCACCAGCGATTCATCGAGTGCATCAACAACCTTGAAAAAGCACCGACAGGTTTGCCTTCACGAGTAATCGTTTTCGGAATTTCCTCACTGCCTGCGCAAGTGCTCGAAGCATTGGCAGGGCTGGCCCGTTTCAGCCAGGTCCTGCTCTGTGTCCACAACCCTTGCCGTTATCATTGGGCCGATATCGTTGCCGACAAGGATCTGTTGCGCCATCAATACAAACGTCAGGCTCGCAAGAACGGTATGCCCGTGGTTCTGGATTCGGAATCACTGCATCAACATGCCCACCCGCTACTGGCAGCCTGGGGCAAGCAAGGTCGTGACTACATCAATCTGCTCGACAGCTATGACGACCCCGGCAGCTATCGCGCGGCATTTCGCAATGGTCGTATCGATCTGTTCAGCGAAACAGTCCCGCAAAATATGCTCAATCAACTGCAGGATGACATTCTGGAGCTGCGCCCACTCGACGAGACGCGTGAGCTCTGGCCCGACGTCGATCTGAAGCACGACCAGTCGATTCGATTCCACATTGCCCATAGTGCCCAGCGTGAAGTGGAGATTCTCCACGATCAGCTTCTGGCCCGCTTCAGCGCCAATCCCGAACTGCGCCCGCGCGATGTAATCGTGATGGTGCCTGATATCGACAGCTATGCACCGCATGTCCGTGCGGTGTTCGGGCAGCTGGATCGTCATGATCCACGGTTCATTCCTTTCACACTGGCAGACCAGGGGCAACGCGGTCGCGATCCATTACTGATCGCTGTCGAACATCTGCTCAAACTGCCAGACAGTCGTTTCCCCGTCAGCGAAATCCTCGACTTGCTCGATGTTCCAGCGTTACGCGCACGGTTCGGAGTGGAGGAGCGGGACTTGCCGACTCTGCATCGCTGGATCGAAGGCGCCGGTGTGCGTTGGGGGATGGACGCTGATCAGCGCGCCGGACTGGGATTGCCAAATGAACTGGAGCAGAACAGCTGGCGTTTCGGCCTGAGGCGGATGCTCCTCGGGTATGCGGTTGGCGACTCAAGTGCCTGCGCGGGTATTGAGCCCTACGATGAAATTGGCGGTCTCGATGCCGCATTGATCGGTCCTCTGGTCGCCTTGCTGGATGCCTTGGAGTACTCGCACCAGCAATTGCTGAAGCCTGCGAAACCTCAAGAGTGGGGGAGCCGGTTACAGGTACTGATGCAGGTGTTTTTCAAAGCGAGCAATGAGCATGACGACTACTTGCTGACCCAGCTTGAAGAGCTGCGCGAAACATGGCTGGAGACCTGCGAGTCTGTCGGACTGGAAGACGAGTTGCCGCTGACCGTTGTTCGCGAGGCCTGGCTGGCTGGACTGGATCAGGGGCGCCTTTCTCAACGCTTTCTGGCCGGAGCGGTGAACTTCTGTACCCTGATGCCGATGCGGGCAATTCCATTCAAGCTGGTTTGCCTTCTGGGCATGAACGATGGCGATTATCCCCGGGCACAACCACCGCTGGACTTCGACCTCATGGGCAGCGATTACCGGCCGGGAGATCGCTCCCGCCGTGAAGATGATCGCTATTTGTTGCTAGAAGCACTGTTGTCTGCGCGTCATCAGCTCTACATCAGTTGGGTTGGACGCAGTATTCGTGACAACAGTGAGCGGCCACCCTCGGTGCTGATCGGTCAGTTGCGCGATCATCTCGCCAACGGTTGGTGCACGACTGACGACAGTGCGGATCTTTTGCATGCCATGACTCAGGAACATCCGCTGCAGCCATTCAGTTCACGTTACTTCCATGAGGGAAATGAGCTGTTCAGCTACGCCAGCGAATGGCAGATGCTGCATCTACGTCATGAGCCTGTTGATGTGAAAGGAATACTTGAACCCCATGTCCAGGAGGAGCCGTTGAGTCTCGCACTGCTGCAGGATTTCCTGCGCAATCCGGTGCGACACTTTTTCACTCAGCGATTGAAGGTTTACTTTGAAGCGGCACAAGTACCTCAAGCCGATGAAGAACCCTTTGTCCTGGATGCGTTGCAGCGATATACCCTCAGCGACAGTTTGCTCGAAGCGGCCCTGAGACATCCGGAGAGTGTTGATCAGGCGCTTGAGGCTCAGGCTCGGCGCCTGCAAAACAGCGGGCTGCTGCCCATGGCGGGATTTGGTGAGTGCCTGCAGCGAGAGTTGATCGAACCGCTTCCTGATTTGCTGCAACGCTATCAGCAGCTACTGACGCTTTGGCCGACTCCGTTGACCAGCGCGATCCCGATCAATCATGAATGTCAGGGATTACGCCTGGAAGGATGGCTTGGAGGTCTGCATCAACGCGCCGATGGCGGTGTGCTGTCGGTGACGACGATCCCCAACAGCATCGGTTCGATCAAGAACCGCAAATGGCACCGTCTGACCAAACCATGGGTCAATCATCTGGTCGCTTGTGCGAGTGGGCTTTCTCTGACTACGGCGCTGGTCGCCGGTGACGACACCCTTTTGCTTGAACCGATGGAGCAGGATCGGGCCTGGAAAATACTCGAAGACCTGCTGCTCGCCTGGCAGTCAGGAATGCGTCAACCGCTCCCGGTGGCGGTGAAAACCGCTTTTGCATGGCTGGGCCAGAATGACCCGCTGAAAGCTGAAGCCGCTGCCCGCAAAGCCTATGAAGGTGATGGCCAGACCAGCGAAGGTGAGCGACGCGAAAGCCCCGCATTGGCCCGTCAATTCCCGGATTACGATGCATTGTTGGCCGAAGAGACATTCCCCGATTGGTGCAACGCTTTATACCGCCCAGTGCTCGAAGCCCCTTGGCAATCCTTGGCCAGCGCGGGGGAACGTTCATGAGCGCAAAGCAGCCTCTTGCCTTGGCGTTTCCGTTAAAGGGCAGTCAACTGATCGAGGCCAGCGCGGGTACTGGCAAGACATTTACAATCTCCGCGTTGTATCTGCGCCTGATCCTTGGCCACGGTGGTGACACGAGTGGCTTCGGTCGCGAGCTGCTGCCACCGCAGATTTTGGTGGTGACATTCACCGACGCAGCGACCAAGGAGTTGCGCGAACGTATTCGCACACGTTTGGCTGAGGCCGCACGCTTCTTCCGTGACGAGACACCGCCTCCAGATACGTTGATCGATGAGTTGCGCGCGCAGTTCGACCCTCAGCAATGGCCCGGTTGCGCCAATCGTCTGGACATCGCCGCGCAATGGATGGACGAGGCTGCCGTCTCGACGATCCACAGCTGGTGTCAGCGAATGCTGCGCGAACACGCATTCGACAGCGGTAGTCTGTTTACCCAGACCCTCGAAACCGATCACAGCGATCTGTTGGGCGAAGTGCTCCGCGATTACTGGCGCCTGTTCTGCTATCCGATGCAGGGGGATGTACTGAATTGGGTTCGCAGTCACTGGGGCGGTCCGGCCGCTTTGTTGCCTCGCGTACGTGCTCTCTTCGGTACTGAACGTAATGGAGCAGAAGGCAGATCTCCGGCCGAGTTGATCGAAGAATGCCTGCAAGAACGTCGAGCAGCATTGGTTGAATTGAAAAAGCCCTGGCAGCGGTGGGCGGATGAGCTGCTCGCCATTTGTCATCAGGGCGTCGCCAGCAAGACAGTCGACGGGCGCAAGATGCAGGCTCGCTACTTCGAGCCCTGGTTCGAGAAACTCAAGGCCTGGGCTGAAGACGAGTCACTGGAGCAACTGGATATCGGTACCGGATTTACCCGGCTCACGCCTGACGGCATGGCCGAGGCCTGGAAAGGCGAGCCACCGAGCCATCCGGGACTGGACGCCATGCAGGCACTCAAATCAAGCCTCGATGAGCTGCCAACCCCCGACGCCGCGGTGCTGCAGCACGCCGCCAAATGGGTGGGCGAGCGCTTTGAAGAAGAAAAGCGTCGACGTGCTGAAATGGGTTTCGACGACATGCTGCTGCGACTCGACGCAGCCTTGCAATCCGAAGGCGGCGAGCGCCTCGCCACGCTTATTCGCGAGCAGTTTCCGGTCGCCCTGATCGACGAATTCCAGGACACGGATCCGGTGCAGTACCGGATCTTCGAGAACATCTATCGCATCGAGGAAAACAATCCAGAGACCGGTCTGTTCCTGATCGGTGACCCGAAGCAGGCGATCTATGCCTTCCGTGGTGCAGACATCTACACCTACCTGCGCGCGCGAATAGCCACCGCAGGGCGACTACACACGCTGGGCACGAACTTCCGCTCCAGCCACGGAATGGTCCGTGCGGTGAACCAGGTATTCGAACGCGCGGAGTCTCGTGAGCAGGGGCGCGGCGCGTTTCTGTTTCGAGAGAAAAACGGTGATAACCCGGTGCCGTTTCAGCCCGTGGATTCTCAGGGGCGCAAGGAACATTTACTGATTTCCGGGCAAGACGTGCCGGCGCTGAATATCTGGCATTTATCCACCGAGCAACCAGTCTCCGGTGCGGTCTATCGTCAACAGTTGGCCGCGGCCTGCGCCAGTGAAATCACTGCCCTGCTCAATGGCGGGCAAGCCGGCAGCGCTGGTTTCGCGCAGGACGGCAAGGATTTTCGCGGGGTGCAACCGGCGGACATCGCAATTCTTGTGCGTGACGGCAAAGAGGCCCAAGCGATACGCGGTGAGCTTGCCGCCCGAGGAGTGCGCAGTGTTTACCTGTCGGACAAGGATTCTGTCTTTGCGGCCCAGGAGGCTCATGACTTGCTGGCCTGGCTCAAGGCCTGTGCCGAACCGGATGTCGAGCGATCGTTGAAAGCAGCCCTGGCCTGCACCACGCTGAACCTGCCGTTGACTGAGCTGGAGCGCCTGAATCAGGACGAACTGGTCTGGGAAGCACGCGTCATGCAGTTCCGAGCCTATCGCGAGATCTGGCGCAAACAAGGCGTGCTGCCGATGTTGCGGCGTTTTCTGCATGACTTCCATCTGCCGCAAACCTTGATCGCGCGCAGTGATGGTGAGCGGGTGCTGACTAACCTGTTGCACCTGTCGGAGCTGATGCAGCAGGCAGCCTCCGAACTCGATGGCGAGCAGGCGCTGATCCGGCATTTGGCCGAGCACCTTGCGCTGTCCGGTCAAGCGGGTGAGGAGCAGATCCTGCGCCTTGAAAGCGACGAGCAACTGGTCAAGGTCGTGACGATCCACAAGTCCAAGGGGCTTGAGTATCCGTTGGTGTTTCTGCCTTTTATCTGCTCGGCCAAACCCGTGGACGGCAGCCGGCTGCCGTTGCATTACCACGATGCATCCGGCAAGGCTCAGGTCAGTCTCAAGCCTGATGCCGAGCTGATTGCCCTGGCCGACAATGAGCGGCTGGCGGAGGACCTGCGTTTGCTCTACGTCGCTCTGACCCGGGCACAACATGCCTGCTGGCTTGGCGTGACGGACCTCAAGCGCGGCAATAACAGCAGCTCGGTCCTGCATCTTTCAGCACTTGGTTATCTGGTGGGTGGTGGCGCGTCATTGAGTGAATCCAGCGGTCTGGCTCGCTGGCTCGACGATCTGCAGCAACATTGCCCTGCGCTGAGCATCGTTGAAATGCCACTGGCAACCAGCGAACGCTACCAGCCGCCACGCAACGAAGCGATCCCAAGTGCCACGTTGATCCCCAAACGCAAGGCCAGCGAAAACTGGTGGATCGCCTCTTACAGTGCCTTGCGCATCAGTGACGTGTTGAGCGTGGGCAGTGATGAAGCACCGGATAGCCCGCAAGCGCAAAAACTGTTCGACGACGAGCGCCTTGAGCCCGATGCCCCTCGCGAGATCATTCCGGGAGGGGCCGAGATTCACCGCTTCCCCCGAGGACCGAATCCGGGGACGTTCCTCCATGGACTGCTCGAATGGGCAGGCGATGAAGGGTTCGCGGTTTCTCGCGAGGCACTGGAAGATGCGATCGCCCGGCGTTGCAATCGACGCGGCTGGGAAGGCTGGATCACGACCCTCAGCGACTGGCTGCAGCACCTGCTCAAATCACCGATGCCCGCAGGCACCGGTCGACCACCGGTCGTGTTGGAGCAATTGAAACAGTATCGGGTCGAGATGGAGTTCTGGTTCGCCAGCCACAAGGTCGATGTCGTCAGACTCGACGAACAGGTCCGCAAGTTCACCCACAACGGCGTTGCCCGGGTTGCCGCCGAAGCGGTGCAACTCAACGGCATGTTCAAAGGCTTCATCGACCTGACCTTTGAACATGACGGTCGTTACTACGTGGCGGACTACAAATCCAACTGGCTGGGCGTCGATGACGCCGCCTACACCGAACTGGCCATGGAACAGTCGATTCTGGAAAACCGTTACGACCTGCAATACGTGCTGTATCTGCTGGCACTGCATCGTCAGCTCAAGGCCCGCCTCGCCGATTACGATTACGACCGGCATGTTGGCGGTGCGCTGTATCTGTTCCTGCGGGGCTCTCGTGCTGACAGCGGTGGTGTGTATTTCGTGCGGCCGCCGCGAGAACTGATCGAGCGTCTGGATCGGATGTTCCAGGGCAAACCGGAACCGAAAGCCGAGCCCGCGTGGGAACAGGGAGAATTGCTATGAGCCGCACCATCGCGGATTTTCCGCCGGTTTCACTGGATGCCGACGGCCTCGCGCAGCTCACCCCTCTGACGCGAGCCCATGACCTGTTGCAGCTACTGAACCTCTGGGTCGAGCGTGGATGGCTGCGGGCGCTGGACAAGGCATTCGTGGCATTTCTTTACGAGTTGGCGCCTGACGTTGATCCGTTGGTATTACTTGCCGCCGCGTTGACCAGTCATCAACTCGGCCACGGTCATGTGTGTCTGGATTTGTTCGAAACCCTCAAGGCCCCGGACTTCGCCCTGTCCCTGCCGCCGGAGGGTGACGTGCAATCGGGTGTGTTGTTGCTGCCATCGCAATTGCTTGAAACCCTGGAAGGGGCGCACTGGTGCAAGGTGCTGGCCGGCAGTTCGCTGGTGGCGCTGGCTGCCGATGACAGTGAGTCTGCACGGCAATGTCCTCTGGTGCTGTCCGGTAAACGCCTGTACTTGCGGCGGTACTGGGCCTATGAGCGACGCATCGACACTGCTCTGCGTCAGCGCTTGGCGGAGCATGAGCCGACGCCGGGCGATCTGTCGCAGCGGCTGGACGAGTTGTTCGGATCGGCAAAGAACGCCGACGCGATCGACTGGCAGAAACTCGCCTGCGCGCTGGCGACCCGAGGTGCTTTCAGCATCGTCACGGGCGGGCCTGGCACCGGCAAGACCACCACGGTGGTGCGTTTGCTGGCGTTGCTTCAGGCCCCGGCGGTCGAAGCCGGTCAGCCTCTGCGTATTCGCCTGGCCGCCCCCACGGGTAAGGCGGCTGCGCGGTTGACCGAATCCATCAGCCAGCAAGTGCAATCGCTGAAAGTCACCGACACCGTTCGGGAAAAGATTCCTTCCGAGGTCACGACTGTTCACCGTTTGCTCGGCAGCCGTCCCGGCACCCGACACTTCCGTCACCATGCCGGGAACCGTCTGCCGCTGGATGTGTTGGTGGTCGACGAAGCGTCCATGATCGATCTGGAAATGATGGCCAACCTCCTTGATGCGTTGCCGTCGCACGCTCGTCTGGTGTTGCTGGGCGACAAGGATCAACTGGCCTCCGTCGAGGCCGGTGCGGTGCTGGGGGATCTGTGCCGCGACGCCGAGGCGGGTTGGTACAGTCCGCAGACCCGCCAATGGCTGGAGTCCGTGAGCGGTGAGTCCTTGCAGGACAGCGGTTTGCATGAGGACATCGACGGTACACACCCGTTGGCGCAACAAGTGGTGATGTTGCGTCACTCGCGGCGTTTCGGCGAGGGCAGTGGCATCGGCCAGCTCGCGCGTCGGGTGAATCAGCAATTGCCGGATGAGGCTCGCCAACTGTTGGCAGGGCGAAGCCATGACGACGTGTATTCACTGGCGCTTAAAGGTGAGCAGGACCACGCGTTGGAGCGGCTTGTTCTGGAAGGGCATGGCGATGGCCCCCACGGGTATCGGCATTATCTGAGCGTTCTGCGCAATCAGCGTCCGCCTGCCGGAGCTCCCCTTGAGCATCCAGGTTGGCTCGATTGGGCGCGTGAGGTCTTGCAGGCGTTCGATACCTTCCAGCTGCTGTGCGCGGTGCGTAAAGGGCCGTGGGGTGTCGAGGGGCTGAACCAGCGCATCACCGACGCGCTGCTCAAGGCGCGGCTGATCGACAGCGACCAGCAATGGTATGAAGGTCGTCCGGTCCTGATGACCCGCAATGACTATGGCCTGGGGCTGATGAACGGTGACATCGGCATTGCTCTCAAACTGCCCGAGCGTGATGGGCCGAACGTCGGTGAAGCGGTCCTTCGGGTGGCGTTCCCGCGTAACGACGGGCGCGGCGGGGTACGGTTCGTGTTGCCGAGCCGGCTCAATGATGTGGAAACCGTGTACGCGATGACGGTGCACAAGTCGCAAGGCTCGGAGTTTGCCCATACCGCACTGATCCTTCCGGACGCCTTGAATCCGGTGTTGACCAAAGAGCTGATCTACACCGGCATTACCCGAGCCAAGCATTGGTTCACCTTGATCGAACCGCGAGCCGGGGTATTTGAAGAGGCGGTGCAGCGCAAGGTCAAGCGCTTGAGCGGTCTGATGCTGGAACTGGAGGAGGGCGTGGGACCTCGATAATGAAAATGCTGACGGATCCCGGCGTTATCTGACCAGCCGGTCAGAGGGTGCTGTATCGCTGGCGTTCCAACGCTGTGCTATCGTTGCGGCATCATCTCGTTACGATCCAAGAGAATCCCTGCATGAAGCTGGCTGTCTGGGCGACAGAGCGCGTAGTTGGCAGCAAGCAAGTGTTGCTTGCCGGTCTGCTCTGTTTGCTCACGGGTGTGGCTGCTGCCCAGCCGCAAACACCGGTGGGTATGGCCGAGCAACGGGCAAAATCCGTTACTCAGGTGGTCCTCGGCATTCTCAGTTATGCCCGCTGGCCGGTTGAACCTGCACAATTGCGCCTGTGCATCGTCGGTCCCACCGAATACACCGACGACCTGGTGAAAGGCACGACCCAGGCCACGGGCCGACCTGTCACGGTGCGTCGCCTGCTGGCCGACAACCCGTCTATCGTCAGCGAGTGCGATGCGGTGTACATCGGCAAACTCACCGCCGATGAACGCAGCCGACTGTTCGCTTCGCTGATTGGCCACCCGGTATTGAGCATCAGCGAGGGCGGCGATCAGTGCACGGTCGGCAGTCTGTTCTGTCTGCGAGTCGGTGATGAGCAGGTGTCGTTCGAGGTCAATCTCGACTCCGTCGCCCGCAGCGGCGTGCGCATTCATCCGAGCGTGCTGCAGTTGTCGCGCCGCAAGCCGGCGGCCCCATGAGACGCAACAAATCCACAGGGCGTCCGACCCTGGGTTCGGTCATCGGTCGCGGGCATTTGATTGTCGCGCTGGTTGCCGTGGGAATGGCCAGTGTGTCCCTGACCCTGCTCGGTGTGCTGGCGCTGCGGGTCTATGCCGATCACAACCTGCACCTGATCGCTCGTTCGATCAGTTACACCGTGGAAGCGGCGGTGGTGTTCAACGACAAGCCTGCCGCGACGGAAGCGCTGGCGTTGATCGCCTCGACCGAAGAGGTGGCGGACGCGCAGGTGCTGGACAGCCAGGGCCAGGAGCTTGCGCGTTGGCAGCGTCCGGAGAACGGCTTGTTTTCCGGGCTGGAAATGCAGATAACGCGGGTCGTTCTGGAAAAACCGATCAGCCTGCCGATCCTGCATCAGGATCGCGAGATCGGCCGGATCCTGCTGACGGGGCACGGCGGCAGCTTGATGCAGTTTCTGTTGAGCGGTCTGGCGGGCATCATTCTCTGCACCGCGATCAGCGCCTGGGTGGCGCTCTATCTGGCGCGCCGTCAGTTGCGCGGGATCATCGGCCCGCTGCACAGCCTGGCGGGAGTCGCCCACGCCGCCCGCAGTGAGCGGGCGCTCGACCGGCGCGTACCTCCGGCGAAAATCGCCGAACTCGACAACCTCGGTAATGACTTCAATGCCCTGCTTGATGAGCTGGAGTCCTGGCAGACCCACCTGCAAAGCGAGAACGAAACCCTCGCCCATCAGGCCAGCCACGACAGCCTCACCGGATTGCCCAATCGCGCGTTCTTCGAAGGCCGTCTGATCCGCGCACTACGCAGCGCCAGCAAACTCAACGAGCGGATGGCGGTGCTGTTTCTCGACAGTGACCGTTTCAAGGGCATCAACGACAGTTTCGGTCATGCCGCCGGCGATGCGGTGCTGGTGGCGGTGGCTAACCGGATTCGGGCGCAGTTACGCGAAGAGGATCTGGTGGCGCGTCTGGGCGGCGATGAGTTTGCCGTTTTGCTGACGCCGTTGCACAAGACCGAAGACGCCGAGCGCATTGCCGACAAGATCCTCGCCAGCATGGACACCCCGATTGCATTGCCGGGCGACACCAGTGTGGTGACCTCGCTCAGTATCGGCATTGCGGTTTACCCCGATCATGGCGCCACACCCGGCACCTTGCTTGATGCGGCTGACGCCGCCATGTATCAAGCCAAGCGCCTGTCGCGTGGCGCCCAATTCACGGCCGGGGCGGAGCACCCGGTCGATCCCGTTCAAACCAGGAGCTAATGCCCGTGTTCTCACTTTCCGTTCGACTGTTTTCCACACTGATGTTGATGGCCATGTTGGCCCTGACCGGATGCCAGACCGCCCCGCAAAAAGGCCTGACGCCAGCGCAGATTGCCGTGCTCAAACAGCAAGGCTTTGAACTGACCGACGATGGTTGGGAGTTCGGCCTGTCGGGCAAAGTGCTGTTTGGCAGCGACATCGAAAGCCTGAACAAGCAAAGTACCGAAATCGTCGAGCGTATCGGTAAAGCCTTGTTGGGTGTCGGCATCGAACGGGTGCGAGTGGATGGTCACACCGATGCCTCGGGCAAGGAAAGCTACAACCAGCAGCTGTCGCTGCGCCGAGCGAAAAGCGTCGGCAAAGTGCTGACCACGGTCGGCATGAAGGAAGAGAATATCCAGCTGCAAGGCCTCGGCAGCCGCGAACCGGTGGCCTCCAACGACACCGTTGCCGGCCGCACCGAAAACCGCCGGGTATCGATTGTGGTCAGCGCCGATTAATCGGCAAACTGCATCTCTCGCGTCTGCCCCATCAACAGCGCCTGATTGCGCTCGGTCACCTCGCGGATGTAATCCCACAATAGGGTGATCCGCTTGAGCTTCCTCAAGTCCTCCCGGCAGTACATCCAGAACTGCCGGGTGATGTCGATTTCCTCCGGCAGCACCGGTAACAGGCGTGGGTCCCGAGCCGCGAGGAAACACGGCAGAATCGCCAGCGAGCGCCCCTGCTGCGCCGCCACGAATTGTGCGATCACGCTGGTGCTGCGCAAATTGGCGCTGGCGCCGGGCACCACGTTCGCCAGATACAGCAGCTCCGAGCTGAACGCAAGATCATCCACATAACTGATGAATTGATGCTTGCCCAGGTCTGCGGGGCGGCGGATCGGCGGGTGTTTGTCGAGGTATTCCTGGGTCGCGTAGAGCTGCAAGCGGTAGTCGCAGAGTTTGCAGCATACATACGGCCCGTGTTCCGGGCGTTCGAGGGCGATGACGATGTCGGCCTCGCGTTTGGACAGGCTGATGAAGTGCGGCAGCGGCAGGATGTCCACCGAAATTGCCGGGTAGGCGTCGACGAAGTGGCTCAGTTGCGGCGTGATAAAGAAACTGCCGAAACCTTCGGTGCAGCCCATCCGCACATGCCCGGAAAGTGCGACACCGGAGCCGGACACCTGTTCGCAGGCCATGTGCAGTGTACTTTCGATCGACTCGGCATAACTCAACAGGCGCTGGCCTTCGGCGGTCAGCACGAAACCGCTGGTGCGGGACTTTTCGAACAGCAACGTGCCCAACGCCGCCTCCAGCGAACTGATTCGCCGCGACACCGTTGTGTAATCCACCGCCAGGCGTTTGGCCGCAGTGCTGGCCTTGCGGGTACGGGCGACTTCGAGGAAAAACTTGAGGTCGTCCCAGTTCAGCGAGCCTAAAGATGTGATGTTTTTTTGCATGATGGACGGGCTTATATGTGCGTTCTTATTAGAAGTTTGCACATCTATACTCCAAAAACAGTCCGACAACCAATTCGTGACACACGCCTCATCTCAAGGCGAACCCTTCGCCTTGGCTCCTAAGATAAAAACAAGTTCTGGAGACCAGCATGAACGCATCGCTTACGCCCAACGAAACCACGATCCAGAAGGTCAAGCTGCTGATCGACGGCGAGTGGGTCGAGTCGCAGACCACCGAGTGGCATGACATCGTCAACCCGGCGACCCAGCAGGTGCTGGCCAAAGTCCCGTTCGCCACCGCCGCTGAAGTCGACGCTGCCGTCAGTGCCGCCCAGCGCGCCTTCCAGACCTGGAAGCTGACCCCGATCGGCGCGCGCATGCGCATCATGCTCAAGCTGCAAGCGTTGATCCGCGAACACTCCAAACGCATCGCCGTGGTGCTGAGCGCCGAACAGGGCAAGACCATTGCCGATGCTGAAGGCGATATTTTCCGTGGCCTGGAAGTGGTCGAGCACGCGTGCTCCATCGGCAGCCTGCAAATGGGCGAGTTCGCCGAAAACGTTGCCGGCGGCGTCGACACTTACACCCTGCGCCAGCCGATCGGCGTCTGCGCCGGCATTACGCCGTTCAACTTCCCGGCAATGATTCCGCTGTGGATGTTCCCGATGGCCATCGCCTGCGGCAACACCTTCGTGCTCAAGCCGTCCGAACAGGATCCGCTGTCGACCATGCTGCTGGTGGAACTGGCGATTGAGGCCGGCGTTCCGGCGGGTGTGCTCAACGTCGTGCACGGTGGCAAGGACGTGGTCGATGGCCTGTGCACCCACAAGGACATCAAGGCGATTTCGTTCGTCGGTTCGACCGCCGTCGGCACCCACGTTTATGACCTGGCCGGTAAACACGGCAAGCGCGTGCAATCGATGATGGGCGCGAAGAACCACGCCGTGGTGCTGCCGGACGCCAATCGCGAGCAAGCGCTCAATGCCCTGGTCGGCGCCGGTTTCGGTGCGGCCGGTCAGCGTTGCATGGCTACCTCGGTGGTGGTACTGGTGGGCGCGGCCAAGCAGTGGCTGCCGGATCTGAAAGCGCTGGCGCAGAAACTCAAGGTCAACGCCGGCAGCGAGCCGGGCACCGATGTCGGTCCGGTCATTTCGAAAAAGGCCAAGGCGCGGATTCTCGATCTGATCGAAAGCGGTATCAAGGAAGGCGCCAAACTCGAGCTGGACGGTCGCGACATCAGCGTGCCGGGCTATGAGAAAGGCAACTTCGTCGGCCCGACCCTGTTCTCCGGGGTGACCACCGACATGCAGATCTACACCCAGGAAATTTTCGGCCCGGTACTGGTGGTGCTGGAAGTCGACACCCTCGATCAGGCCATTGCGCTGGTCAACGCCAACCCGTTCGGCAACGGCACAGGCCTGTTCACCCAGAGCGGCGCGGCGGCGCGTAAATTCCAGAATGAAATCGACGTCGGTCAGGTCGGCATCAACATCCCGATTCCAGTGCCGGTGCCGTTCTTCAGCTTCACCGGTTCGCGCGGTTCGAAACTCGGCGACCTCGGCCCGTACGGCAAGCAAGTGGTGCAGTTCTACACCCAGACCAAAACGGTCACGGCGCGCTGGTTCGATGACGACAGCGTCAACGACGGCGTGAACACCACCATTAACCTGCGCTGAGGTATGGCCATGAAAATCGCATTTATCGGTCTGGGCAACATGGGCGCGCCGATGGCGCGCAACCTGATCAAGGCCGGGCATTCGCTGAACCTGGTGGACCTGAACAAAACCGTGCTGGCGGAGCTCGAGCAACTGGGCGGCGCCATCCGCGCCTCGGCTCGCGAAGCCGCAGAGGACGCGGAACTGGTGATCACCATGTTGCCGGCCACCGTGCATGTGCGCAGCGTCTGGCTCGGTGAAGACGGTGTGCTCGCCGGGATCGGCAAAGGTGTGCCGGCAGTGGATTGCAGCACCATCGATCCGCAGACTGCTCGCGACGTGGCAGCGGCGGCTGCCAAACAAGGCGTGGCCATGGCCGATGCGCCAGTTTCCGGCGGCACCGGCGGCGCCACCGCAGGTACGTTGACCTTCATGGTCGGCGCCCCCCCGGAACTGTTCGCCACTCTGCAACCGGTGCTGGCACAAATGGGCCGCAACATCGTGCATTGCGGTGAAGTCGGCACCGGGCAGATCGCCAAGATCTGCAACAACCTGTTGCTCGCTATTTCGATGGTCGGCGTCAGCGAGGCGATGGCCCTCGGCGATGCGCTGGGGATCGACACCGGCGTGCTTGCCGGGATTATCAACAGCTCGACCGGCCGTTGCTGGAGCTCGGAAATGTACAACCCGTGGCCGGGCATCGTCGAAACGGCGCCGGCCTCGCGTGGTTACACCGGTGGCTTTGGCGCCGAGCTGATGCTCAAGGATCTGGGGCTGGCCACCGAGGCGGCGCGTCAGGCGCATCAGCCGGTGGTGCTGGGTGCTGTGGCGCAACAGTTGTATCAGGCAATGAGTCAGCGCGGGGAAGGTGGCAAGGACTTCTCGGCGATCATCAACAGCTATCGCAAGCCGCAGTAATCGTCGTCAGGCCTGTGCTTGTCACAGGCCTGAACATCCAATGCAGTAGGTGTTGCCGGGAAATCACGTCGGGTGGTTTCCCGGCTTTTTTGTATCAGGCGAACACGAAATATTTGCGCACAGTCTCGACCACTTCCCAGGTGCCCTTCATGCCCGGTTCGACGACGAAGATGTCACCGGCACGCAGGTGGATCGGCTCCAGGCCGTCCGGGGTGATGATGCAGTAGCCCTCCTGGAAATGGCAGTACTCCCATTTCACGTAATCCACGCGCCACTTGCCTGGCGTACAGATCCAGGTGCCCATGATCTTGCTGCCGTCTTCGCTGGTGTAGGCGTTGAGGTTGACGGTGTGCGGGTCGCCCTCGAGCTTCTCCCATTTGCAGGCGTCGAGTACTGGCAGCGGGTGGGTGTCGCGCAGAACGGTGATAGGTGCGGGCATGACGGCTCCAGGCCAAAGGCAGTTTGAGTCGCCACCCTAACGTTGGTCAGCACTGTCGGAATGTCTGGGTTCGACCTCCAGATGCCTGTTAGCGCTGGAGGGGATCCCCCCTGAAACCGGCCACTTGCACCAATGCTGTGCATACATGACGGTTTTAATACAAGCGCGCACCATAAAAGTTCAATAAATTTTTAGACCAAAACGAGATAACCATCCGGGCACCTATTGCAAAACAAAATCGTCTGTACTATAACATTCGTACTAAAGGACAATCCCACCCTAATGGAGCTACACCAGAGTCACGGACAGACTTGAATCGGCTTTTCTTCACATAAAACTGACTTGGCCATCGGCGCAAGCGTGAACGTCTACCTGTTGTTAATGAATAACGACAATTGAATGAACCGGTCAGTTAATAAGTTGCGCAGACGCAATGTTGTGCGTGCTTTGAATAGAAGCCATAAATAAACAGTTAATTGTTATTTGTGCATCGGCGGAATTATATCTGCGGGATACGCACGCCTTTCGAATTTATATGTGCCCGGCATCAATGGAATGAGGCTTTATTGTGGACGACATAAACGTAATTGAAGTTTCGACGACCGTGAATAACGCGAGTGAATTGGGCCGGCATGTCTGGATTCGTGCTGGCAGCCGCCTGCAAAACGTTCAGGTCGCCGATGATTGTTTCATCGGATTCAAGTGTGATTTGCAGTTCGCCTCCATTGGCGCGTCCAGCATGCTGGCCACCGGCGCACGGTGCCTGGGCACTGCGCAATCACCGGTACACATTGCCGACAATGTCTGGCTGGGCGCCAAGGCCACCGTGACCGCGGGCGTTTCCATCGGCGCGGGAGCGGTGATCGCTGCCGGAGCGCTGGTGACTGCTGATGTACCGGCCGATGCCATCGTGGTCGGCCGCCCGGCGCGAGTCATTGCTCTGCGCACGGTGGTCGAGGACGGCCTGCCGAGCCCGGCGCCGGTGCTGGCGAAAGTCCGGGATCGTGCGCGCCAGGGCTTGCCGTCAATGCTCGATCGGTCGACGCAGTCGGTGCCGCGGCTCAAGGCGTTGAACCCCGACACCGCGACCTGGGACATCAGTGACGAAGCCTTGATCGATGCCGAATTGCGCGGCGGGGCTTCGGTGGAAATCGCCCGGGACTGCATTCTGATCGGACGCAGCAGCCGCCAGGGCGGCATGTCGCAACTGGGCGGCATCGAACTGGGCACTGGCGCTCGACTGGCGCCGGGCGTGGTTATCGAAGCGGCCGGTGGCGTGACCATCGGTGCCTTCAGCGAGCTGGCCGAAGGCGTCACGATTGTTGCGTCTACTCATGATCATTCGTTCCGCTCACTGCCTTGGGAGGAGGCACCTGTGCGCATTGGAAGTCGTTGCGTAATTGGCGAGGGCGCCATCTTGGTAGGTCCACTGAATATCGGTGACGGTGCAGTTATCAAGCCGTACTCAGTGGTGATAAGGGATGTATTGGAAAACACTGTGGTTCATGGCGTTGTTCAACTAATGGAGATTCAAGAATGATTTTATTTGCCCCCAATCCGACCGGTTCAGGCCACAACATGCGCGCGCTTTCGATCGCTCAGGCGATTAAAAAGCAACGTCCGGATATGCCATTGACCGTGGCGCTGGCTTCTTTGCAGCCCACCTTTACGCCGATGTTCGAAAAGTCCGGCGTTGAAGTGGTGGATATTGCCGGTCGTTTGGTCGATTACTCGAAAAAGAGCAACTTGTCGAAAGAACTCGACTGGAATAATTACATTGGCGGTTATATCGCCAATACCTTCTTGTCCGGTGAGCGGATTCTGTCTTACCTGGCCCTGATCGCCGAGTACAAGCCGACCGCCCTGGTGTCTGACTACAACATGGCCGCCTGCCTGGCCGCGATTTTCAGTGGCACGCCGCTGGTGTTCGTGACCGAGCGTTATGATTTCACACTCTGCCAGCTCCAGGATCACGACCTGGCCGACGGTGGTTTCGAAGTCAATGCGCTGGAAATGGCCCGGGCCCGTACCGCGCTGCACAGCCAGTTCAACTGGATGATCAATCAGAGCCAACTGGTGCTGACCGACAAGCCGTACGTGCCTTCCCTCGATCAGGGCACACCGGTCGCCGAAGCGCTGATCAGCGGCAAAGCGCATTTTGTCGGGCCGATGATCCGCGACATCAATGTCCAGAGCGGTTTGAACGTTCGCGAGCAATTGAACCTGGGCGATGCGCCGTTCGTTGTTGCCTCGATCAGCGGCACCACGATGTTTGCGCAGAACAAGGACGCGCTGCTCGCTGCTTACCTTGACAGCTTCAAGGTCCTGCGCGAACGCAATCCGGAACTGAAACTGGTGTTGCTCGGCCGTCAGGATATCCAGGCCCAGGACGGCGTGGTTTGCGTGCCGTACTACCCGGACTGGATGGGCCTGCTGCGCGAAGCCAGTCTGCTGATTTCGGCGCCGGGCTGGATCACCGTGACGGAAATCGCCGCGCTGCAGATTCCGACCCTGTTCGTGCTGCCGTCCAAATCCGAATACCACGAACTCGAAGCGCTGCGCCGCCTGGAGCTGCTCGGTTTCCCGACGCATCTGGGTCACGATCGCGATGCCATCGTCGAGCTGATTCAGGGCGAACTGGAGAAAGACACTCGCGCTTCCGCCTACTACGCGCCTCATCGTCAAGTGGCCGCGCCGGACGGCGAAGGTGCTGCCCGTGCCGCCATGCGCATCATCGAATTGTGTCAGGGCAGTGTTGTGTCGCTGACTGAAAGCAAAGCCGCTTAACCTCAAGGAAGAGGGATTTACCATGCCGCTGCATCCGCAGTTTGTATTTGATCAAGGCCTCAAGGACATTGAGTACGGCGGTTTTTTTGCTGTCACCGATGCCAGTGGCGAAGTCGCGATTTCCACTGACAAGCAGTTGCAGGATCAGGTCGCGGCCACGCTCTACCAGGCCGACCACGGTGACGATGTTCAACTGCGTTTTGCCCACGACGGGTTGATGCGTTTGTACGATGCGCCGAACGCCGGTTTTCACGAGCTCGCTGACCGCTACTGGACGCCGCATGGTTCGGGGCGTTGCCGAACGCTGGCGCTGCAACTGGACGCATTGGAGGCGCTGATTGCCTATCAGCGTCGAGTGCCGCAGGACGCGGCGAACGATGCCGTGATCCACAGCATGCTGGAAAAGGTCGAAGCACTTTACGCCCGTTCCACGGTTGCCGGCCTGTACAGCAGCGACTGGTCGACGCCGCTGGAGCTGGCGACCTCGATCGATCTGGACATCAGCGCCACGGCCTTGCTGGCGCGCATCGGCAACGAGCCGTTGGGTCTGGGGCTGGTCGGGCACTTGCAGATTCACGCAGAAAACCTGATCGGTCGCGTGGCCGGCAGTGACAGTGCATCCTGTGTCGATGTGTCCCTGACCCGCTGCGCCGTACGCGCTCAGGTCAGCCTGGTGCTGGCGCGTCTGGCCGATGTGCGGGACGACAACGCGCTGTCGAACCTGGCCCGTTCGTTCCTGCTGCAAACCCTGTCACTGTTTCGCGACCCGGCCTACGGCGGGTACTGGGACCGGGTAGGCATCAACGGCAAAGTGCGTTGCGACTGGCACACCTCGTACAAGAACCACGAGTCGCCATTCCCGATCAAAACCGCCTACGACGTGGCGTTGCTGTTGCAGGCCATTCAGGCCTTGCCGTCCGGCGCGAGCGAAGCTGACCGGTCTTCGGTGACGGCAGCCTTGCTGGAGTTTCACGACGCCCGCAATGGCGGACTGTTCATGGGCAAGGGCTACTTCTGGTCGACACCTGATGACCCGACCGTGCCGTTCATTCGGCAGTTCTGGGCGCCGCCGCGTCAGCCGGGGATCTTCAGCATCGGCAACCTGACGTACCTGCCGTTGCACTTGAAGAGCCTGAAAACCCAGCTCGCCGCCGCCCACGCCTTGCAGGCCATCGAACCGGCCGCTGCCGTTGCTCATCATGACGATGCGGCGTTGGTAAACCGTGAGCTGCAAGTGATTGATGGCGGTGGCGACGTGCAGCGCATTCACCCGAATGGCGTGCCGACCATCAATGTCGATCTGCAGCGTTATCTCGCGTGGCTGGCCAAGGCCCGGGCGTCGAATGAAACCCCTTACGGGCTGACCGCCGAAACTGCGCCGCTGGGTTTTCGTGCCGACAAAACCTGGCAGGTGTTTTCCGGATTGCACGTGATTTCGGACTTGCACGCCCTGGGTCTGCAAATCGAAAACAAGGCCAGCCTGATCGATTGCATCAGGGCCTCGCAGAACACCGACGGTGGATTTGCCGAGCAGCCGGGGCACCTGAGCGATGTGTTCGCCACCTACTGCGCGGTGTTGTCGCTGCGGGTTCTGGGCGCGTTGCCGAACGATATCGGCGGTTGCGTGCGTTACCTGCAAGCGTGCCAGAACCCCGATGGCGGGTTCGGCGATGTGCCGGGTTTCGGCTCGGACATCTGGCACACCAACCTGGCTGTGTTGTCGCTGCATGCGCTGGAAGCCAAGGCGCCGGACGAGCAGGGCGTGATGGCGTTTGCCTTGCGCTGCCGCTCGGCCGACGGCGGTTTCGCCAACAAACCCGGGTATCCGCCGGACGCCTTTTCGGTGTACCGCGTGGTGTCGACGCTGTTCATTCTCAACCGACGCATCGTCGATGCCGAACAGACCGTCGCCTGGCTGCAGAGCCTGCAACTGGCCAATGGTTCGTTCCACTACCGGCCGGGCAAAGCGGTCAGCCTGGTGGGGACTTACATGGCCATCGCGGCGATGTTTCTGCTCGACGCGCAGCCGACGCATTTGCAGGAATCGAAAGACTGGATCGCTTCCCATCAGAAGCAGGACGGTGGTTTCGGCCCGCTCAATGCGACCTCGGCGACCACCGATGAAAGTTTCGTCTGCATTCAGACGCTGCTGATTCTCGAGCAAGGGCTGTCGCAATACTGGGTGGCATTGTTGAACTGACCTGCACACAGCATCGAAGGACGTTAAATCATCATTTTGCCAGGGGAGGCGCTGATGAAAATTTTAGTGACAGGGGGCGCGGGCTTCATTGGCTCGGCCGTGGTGCGGTTTCTGATCGAAGAGACCGAATGTGAAGTGATCAACGTCGACAAACTGACCTACGCCGGCAATCTCGAGTCGCTGGCCGATGTGTCCGACTCGCCGCGTTATCGGTTCTGTCAGGTGGACATCTGCGACAAGCCGGCGCTGGACGAATTGTTCGCACGGCTGCAACCGGATGCGGTGATGCACCTGGCCGCCGAGTCCCACGTGGACCGTTCGATCGATGGCCCGCAAGCCTTCATCGAAACCAACATCGTCGGCACTTACACGATGCTCGAAGCCGCACGTGGTTACTGGAACCGGCTGGACGCGGCGCGTCAGTCGGCGTTCCGTTTCCATCACATTTCCACCGATGAAGTGTATGGCGACCTGGAACCCGAAGATCCGGCGTTCACCGAGCGTACGCCGTATGCGCCAAGCTCGCCGTATTCGGCGACCAAGGCCGGTTCCGATCATCTGGTTCGCGCCTGGCATCGCACCTACGGCTTGCCGGTGGTAATGAGTAACTGCTCGAACAATTACGGGCCTTATCACTTCCCGGAAAAACTGATTCCTCACGTCATTCTCAATGCGCTGCAAGGCAAGCCGCTGCCGGTTTACGGCGATGGCGCTCAGATCCGCGACTGGCTGTTTGTCGAGGATCACGCCCGCGCCCTGTATGCGGTGGTCACGCGCGGTGAGGTCGGGCAGACCTACAACATCGGCGGCCACAACGAGAAGACCAACCTTGAAGTCGTGCAAACCCTGTGCGATCTGCTCGAAGCGCGCGGGGCGGAAAAACCGGCGGGCATCGCGCACTTCCGCGACCTGATCACCTTCGTCAAGGACCGTCCGGGCCACGACAAACGCTACGCCGTCGATGCCGGGAAAATCCACGCGACGCTGGGCTGGACGCCGCAGGAAACCTTCGAAAGCGGCATGAAGAAAACCGTCGACTGGTACCTCGACAACCGCGCCTGGTGGGTCCGGGTGATGTCCGGTGCCTACGCGCTGGAGCGTCTCGGCGAGCAACGCAACGAAGCCCTCGTGGCCTGAACACACAGTCATTCAAATCTCACTGCTTGAAAGGAAAAAAGCATGGCCAAGTACAAAGGAATTCTGCTGGCAGGCGGCGCCGGTTCGCGTCTGCACCCGATCACCCTGGGCGTCTCGAAACAGTCGCTGCCGGTGTATGACAAACCGATGATCTACTACCCGCTGTCGGTGCTGATGCTGGCGGAAATCCGCGAGATCCTGATCATCTCCACCCCGGAAGATCTGCCGGGCTTCCAGCGCATGCTCGGCGACGGCAGCCAGTTGGGCCTGAGCCTGAGTTACGCGGTGCAACCGAGCCCGGACGGCCTCGCCCAGGCGTTCATCATCGGTCGTGAATTCGTCGGTGAAGACAACGTCTGCCTGGTGCTCGGCGATAACATTTTTTACGGCGCCGGTTTCGGTGAAACCTTGCTGCAAGCGGCGTCTCGCGATGAGGGCGCCACGGTGTTCGGCTACTACGTGGCCGATCCCGAGCGCTTTGGCGTGGTGGAATTCGATGCCGCCGGCAAGGCCCTGAGCATCTGCGAAAAACCGAGCGATCCGAAGTCCAACTACGCGGTCACCGGCCTGTATTTCTACGACAACGAAGTGCTGCAGATTGCCGCCGACATCAAGCCGTCGCCGCGCGGTGAGCTGGAGATTACCGACGTCAACAACGTCTACCTGCAACGCGGCAAGTTGAATGTGTCGGTGATGGGGCGTGGCATGGCCTGGCTCGACACCGGGACCCACGATGCGTTGATGGAGGCCGGCAACTTCGTGCAGGCCATCGAGAAACGCCAAGGCCTGAAAATCGCATGCCTCGAAGAGATCGCCTATAACAAGGGCTGGATCGACGACGCGCAGTTGCTGGTGCACGCGGGCAGCATGAGCAAGACCGGTTACGGTCAGTATCTGGCGCGGCTGATCAACGATGATGTGGTGGTTTCGATGGACGCGCAGCGCCCGCTGAAAGGCGCTGCCTGACCGTTGCGAGATCAATGTGGGAGCACGGATGCTCCCACGGTCTCAGTGGCCGGTCACACTGTCATGTTGCGGGGTTTTGACGCCCGGGCGTGGTTCGGCTGGCGACGGTTGCAGGGACTGCAAACGGGCCAGGCGATTGGCGTGAGTCGGCGCTTCGGCCGCCAGTGGCGAGCGGCGTTTGCGGGTTTCTTCACGCAGCACCGGCAACACTTCCTTGCCGAACATGTCGAGTTGTTCCAGCACGGTCTTCAGCGGAATACCGCCGTGGTCGAACAGGAACAACTGGCGCTGATAGTCGCCGAAGTGCTCGCGGAAGGTCAGGGTCTTGTCGATGATTTCCTGAGGGCTGCCGACGGCCAGCGGGGTCATTTCCATGAACTCTTCCAGGGATGGACCGTGGCCGTACACCGGGGCGTTATCGAAGTAAGGGCGGAACTCCCGACGTGCATCCTGGGAGTTGCGACGCATGAAGATGTGTCCGCCGAGACCGACGATTGCCTGCTCCGGCGTGCCATGGCCATAGTGGGCAAACCGTGTGCGGTAGAACTCGACCAGCGCCATGAAGTGTTCCCGGGGCCAGAGGATGTGGCTGGCAAAAAAACCGTCGCCGTAATAGGCCGCCTGTTCGGCGATTTCCGGAGTACGGATCGAGCCGTGCCAGACGAAGGGCGGCAGGTCGTCCAGCGGTCGCGGGATCGAGGTGAAGTGGTTCAGCGGTGTGCGAAAGCGTCCGCTCCAGTTGATGTCTTCCTCGCGCCAGAGCCGGTGCAGCAGGCGATAGTTTTCCATCGCCAGGGGCAGGGCGTCGGCGATGCTCTTGCCGAACCAGGGATAGACCGGCGCGGTGTTGCCACGGCCGAGCATCAGGTCCATGCGTCCGCCGCAGAGGTTTTGCAACAGCGAATACTCTTCGGCCAGCCGCACCGGATCGTTGGTGCTGATCAGGGTGGTGGACGTCGAAAGAATGATGCGTTGGGTCTTCGCTGCGATGTACGCCAGCAGCGTGGTGGGAGAGGAGGTGATGAACGGGGGATTGTGGTGCTCGCCGGTGGCGAACACGTCCAGTCCGATGTCTTCGGCCTTCTGCGCAATTTTCAGGGTGGCCTGGATGCGCTCGGATTCACTGGGGGTACGGGCGTTGGTAGGGTCCTGTGTGACGTCGCCAACGGTGTAGATCCCGAATTGCATAAAGCCTCCTTGCCTTGGGTAAAGGTGTGTTTGAAACCCTTGCCGCGAAGAATGAATCAACGTGGCACTTGAAATGTACGCCTGTACACGTACAATCGCAATCGTGGGGCATTGTACAAACGGATTTGAAGACCTCATCGAGAGAGGAACACGACATGGAACTGGGATTTATCGGTCTGGGCACGATGGGTGCGCCGATGGTGCTGAACCTGCTGAAGGCCGGGCATCGGGTCCGCGTGTGGAATCGCTCGTCGGCACCGCTGGAAGAGCTGGCCAGGGCTGGCGCCGAACCTGTCGACACCCCCGCGCTGGCAGCGCAGGCCGACGTGCTGATTTCAATGCTTGGCGATGACACGGCGATCCGCTCGGTGTTCCTCGACGCCAAGGCGCTGGACGGTCTGCAGGCCGGCAGCGTTCACGTCAACATGTCCACGGTGTCCGTGGCACTGGCCAAAGAGTTGGCGGCCCTGCACGAGGCGCGCGGCGTCGGTTACGTGTCGGCACCGGTGCTGGGGCGGGTCGATGTGGCGGCCGCCGGCAATCTGAATATTCTCGCCTCGGGGCCTGCCGCAGCACTGGTCCGGGTGCAGCCGCTGTTCGATGTGCTGGGGCGCAAGACCTGGCACTTCGGTGAAGCCGCCGACGTGGCGTGCGCCGCCAAACTGTCGGCCAACCTGATGGTCGCCTCGGCGATCGAGTCCCTGGCCGAAGCCTCGACCCTGGCCGGTGGTTACGGCATCAGTCGTGCGGCGTTCATCGACATGATCACTTCGACGTTGTTTCCCGTTCCGGTCTATCAGGGTTACGGCAAGCAGATGGCTGATGAGAGATTCGAGCCGGCCGGCTTCAAATTGTCACTGGGCCTCAAGGATGTGCGCCTGGTGCTGGAGGCCGGGGAGGCTGCCCAGGTGCCGTTGCCGTTTGCCAGCGTGTTGAAGGACAACTTGCTGGACGGCATGGCTCATGGTCAGGCCGATCAGGACTGGGCATCGCTGTCGCGGGTCAGTGACCGGCGTGCCGGCGTGAAGTAATCAATCGGATTTAAACGCCGTAACTTGCCTTGCTAGTTCGGTTGGAATCTTGCGCTGTTAATTATTGTCGGACAGTTATTTGCCTTTTACTGAAAAGTGAAAGAAGTCTGAGAATAATGCTTGTCAAATGTACGACTGTAGACGTACATTTTTATCGGGGTTTAACAACAATAAAAGTTCGTCTGTTTTTTCGTCTGCTGATCGTAAATAAATAATAGCTAGGAGCCGTTATGAAAAATCTAATGCAATGGAACAGCCTTCCCTCCGAATCCAATGAATGGCTCGAGAAGGTGCGTGCACTGAATCCGCTGATTGTTCAGCACCGCGAGTACAGCGAGCAGACCAATGCGACTCACAAGGATGTGATGTCCCGCTTCTTCAAGGACGGTTTTGGCCGTACGTCGGTCTCCCGGGCGTTCGGCGGCTCCCAGGTCGATATCCAGACCACTTCCGCGCTGGTGCTGGAATTTGCCCGGCATGATGCCTCGCTGTCCTGGCAGCTGGCGGTACAAGTGGCGATGGGGCGCCTCTCGGATTACCTGCCGGAAGCCACTTCCGAAGCGATCTACAACCACTGCGACGGTTTCGTGATCGGCGCCATTCACTCCGGTGGCGAAGCGCTGCCAATGGGTGACGATTACCTGCTGAGCGGCAAGTGGGCCTTCGCCAGCGGCTCGGCCCACGCCGACTGGCTGGTCTGCACCGCCACCGTCAAAGGCACCGAAAACAACACCACCCCGGAAGTGCGGATGTTCTTCGTCCCCGCCAGCCAGTGCACCATTCTGTCGACCTGGGACACCCTGGGCATGCGCGGCACCGGCAGCCATCACTTCCAGTGCTCCAACGTCATCGTCAACAAGGCGTTCTCGCTGGACGTCGAAACTCTGAAAAAATCCCCCGAAGCGCGCAGCTCCCGTGCCTACGCCACCGGCTACTACGAGTTCGGCACCCTGGCAGCAATGTCCACCGTGCTGGGCGTGGCCCGGGCCGCCGTGGATCACTTCCGCAACGACCGTGCGATCAACACCGACCCGGGCCTGGAAGGGGTGATCTTCGAGAAGACCGGCCGCGCCATCTCCTCGGTACACACCGCGCAATTGCTGCTTGAAGATGCCATCCATCAGGTGATCAACCGCGGTGAAACCATCGGTGAACCGGTCAGCGCCCGCGTCGGTCTGGCAGCGTCGGTGTTGACTGAAAACTCGGTCAACGCCGTCAACCAGATCTACTCGATGGCCGGTTCCAAAGCCGTCTACAAGTCGCACTTCCTGGAGCGTTGCTTCCGCGATATTCATACCGGTTCGAAGCACTTCACTCTGTCGCCTTTGAACTTGCACGGTATCGGCAAGTATTACCTGGATAAAACCAACTTACTGGCCGCGGCGTAATAGCGGATAAATAAAACGGGCGCGTTATCAGTGAATGTTCACAGGGATCAATAGCGCGCCCGTTTCAAGTTGCACCTTTATTTTCTTAAATCTCAAACTTTTGTGCTCGCAGTAAAGAGTCAAGGGAGTGCCACATGCTTGCTCGAAATATTATTAAGTCGCTGGTGTTTATTATTCTGGTCGTGGTGCTGTCCGCCGCGCTGGGCTGGCGTTTCTGGTCGCCGCAACCGGCTGCGGCCGAGCAACGTATCCCCAGCACCCGGGTCGGTCTGGCCGTGGTCAAGAAACAACCGTACACCTACTACCTCGAAGCCATCGGCAAACTCGAAGCGCAGCGTCAGGTGCTGGTGTCGGCCGAAGTCAGCGGCAAAGTGGTGGACATCGATTTCGAGTCCGGTGATGAAGTGAAGGCGGGGCAGGTGCTGCTCAAGCTCAACGACGCACCCGAGCAAGGTGAACTGGTTCGCCTGAAAGGCGAGTACGAATCCGCCAAGGCGCAGTTTGCCCGTGTCCAGGAACTGGCCAAGACCGGCGCCGAAAGCCGTCGCGCCTTCGACAGTGCCCGCGCTCAATACGACGCGGCCAAGGGCGACATGGAACGCATGCAGGCGCAGATTGCTCAACGGCACATTCGTGCGCCGTTCGGCGGCACCCTCGGCATTCGCCAGGCGCATCTGGGCCAGTACCTGCAAGCCGGCAGCGCGGTAGCGACCCTGACGGATCCGGGCCTGCTGCGCGTCAACTTCACCCTCGCCGAACGCGATGGCTCGCAAGTGCAACTGGGCCAGACCGTGCAGGCCAAGGTCGATGCCTGGGGTGACGCGACCTTCGCCGGCAAGATCGTTGCTGTCGACCCGCAGATCAACCAGTCCCACACCATCAACGTTCAAGCGGTCATCACCGACACGCAAAAACGCCTGCGTCCCGGCATGTATGCACGGGTCTCGGTGACCCTGCCACAGTCCGCCGAGCTGCTGATTCCGGAAACCGCGATCACCTACAACGCCTACGGCGAGAGCGTGTTCTCGGTCTACACCGACGAGACCGGCGTGCAGAAGGTCAAGCGTGAGTCGATCAAAGTCGGCGAGCGTCGCAACGGCTGGGCGGTGGTCGACAAGGGCTTGATCGAAGGTGTGCAGGTGGTGACTTCCGGTCAGCTCAAACTCCACGACGGCGTGGCGGTGGAAGGCGTGCCGGACACGATTGCTCTTAAACTCAGTGGGCTGGAAAAATGAATTTCACCGACCTCTTTCTTCGCCGCCCGGTGCTGGCCGTGGTGGTCAGCACGTTGATCCTGCTGTTTGGGGTGCGTGCGCTGATGAACCTGCCGATCCGTCAGTACCCGATGCTGGAAACGTCGACCATCACGGTCACGACCCAGTATCCCGGCGCTTCTTCGGAGCTGATGCAGGGCTTCGTCACCCAACCGATCAGCCAGGCCGTGGCCTCGGTCGAAGGCATCGACTATCTGTCGTCGGCCTCGACCCAGGGTCGCAGCCAGGTGACGATCCGCATGGCACTGAACAGTGATTCCATCGCGGCGCTGACCGAGGTCATGGCCAAGGTCAACCAGATCAAATATCGCTTGCCGAAGGACGCCTACGACCCTGTGGTTGAACGTACTTCCGGCGGTTTCACCAGCGTGGCTTACGTCGCGTTCGCCAGTTCCAACCTGACCATTCCGGAAATGTCGGATTACATCTCCCGTGTCGTCGAGCCGATGTTCGCCGGCATCGAAGGCGTGGCCAAGATCAACATCATGGGCGAGCAGAAACTGTCCATGCGCCTGTGGCTCGATCCGCAGCGTCTGGCCGGTTACGGCATGACCGGGCAGGACGTTTCGGCCGCCATCGAAGGCAACAACTTCCAGGCAGCACCAGGCCAGGTCAAAGGCCTGTACGTGGTCAGCAACCTGCGGGTCAACACCGACCTGAACAGCGTCGAAGACTTCCGCGACATGGTGCTGCGCAACGACAACGGCCACATCATCCGTGTGCGTGACGTCGGCACGGTGGAACTGAACGCAGCCTCCACCGACACCAGCGGCGCGATGAGCGACGTACCGGCGCTGTTCCTCGGTCTGGACGCCGCGCCGACCGGCAACCCGCTGGTCATCGTCAAACGCGTACGTGAATTGCTGCCGCAGATTCAGGAAACCCTGCCACCAGGCGTGACCGTGCAGATCCCGTTCGAAGTGGCGCACTTCATTCAGTCGTCGATCGACGAGGTGAGCTACACCCTGCTCGAAGCGCTGGTGATTGTGGTGCTGGTGATTTACCTGTGCCTGGGCACGTTCCGCACCGTGCTGATTCCGCTGGTGACGATTCCGCTGTCGATGCTTGGCGCGGCCATGCTGATGCAGATGTTCGGCTTCAGCCTCAACCTGCTGACCCTGCTCGCCATGGTGCTCGCCATCGGGCTGGTGGTGGACGACGCCATCGTCGTGGTGGAAAACGTTCACCGTCACATCGAAGAGGGCAAGACGCCGTTCGACGCTGCTCTGATCGGTGCCCGTGAAGTGGCCGGGCCGGTGGTGGCGATGACCTTCACCCTGGCGGCGGTGTACGCGCCGATCGGTCTGATGGGCGGCCTCACCGGCACGCTGTTCAAGGAGTTCGCTCTGACCCTGGCGGGCGCCGTGGTGATTTCCGGCATCGTCGCCCTGACCCTGTCGCCGATCATGAGTACCCGTCTGCTGGACGCGAAAACCAGCGAAGGTTTCATGGCCGTCAAGGCGGACCGTTTCTTCCAGTACCTGTCCCGTCGCTATGGCGCGCTGCTCGGCGGTTCGCTGGCACGTCGCTGGATCAGCCTGAGCGTGGCGCTGGTGATCTTCTTCAGCCTGCCGTTCCTCTATCGCTCGGCGCAGACCGAACTGGCGCCGCTGGAAGACCAGAACATCCTGCTGACCGCGATCAAGGCGCCGCAGCACGCCAACCTGAATTACCTCGAAGCCTACGCACACGAGCTGTACAAGACCTTCAACGAAATCCCCGAGGGCTACAGCAACTGGGTGGCGAACGGTTCCGACGGTCTGTCCAACAGCGTCGGCGGGATCAACCTGGTGGACTGGGAAAAGCGTGGCCGCGATGCCAACACCATCCAGCCTGACTTGCAGGCACGGGTGAACCAGATCGAAGGCACGAGCATTTTCGTGTTCCAGATGCCGCCGCTGCCGGGCTCTACCGGTGGTCTGCCGGTGCAGATGGTGATCCGCAGCGATCAGGATTATCTGGCGCTGTACAACGTGATGGATCAGCTCAAGAAAGCGGCTCAGGCCAGTGGCCTGTTCGCGGTGGTCGACAGCGATCTGGACTTCAACAACCCGGTAGTGGAAATCCAGGTTGACCGCGCCAAGGCCAACGCCCTGGGCATCCGCATGCAGGACATCGGCGAGACGCTCAACAGCCTGATCGGCGAGAAGTACGTCAACCGGTTCTCGTTCCACGGTCGTTCCTACGATGTGATCCCGCAGTCGGTGTCGGCGGATCGCCTGACCCCGGAAACCCTCAAGCTGTATTACGTGAAGGATCAGAAGGGCAACCCGGTGCCGCTGTCGACGCTGGCCACCCTCAGCGTCAAGGTCGAGCCGAATCGCCTGACCCAGTTCAACCAGCAGAACTCCGCCACGTTCCAGGCCATTCCGGCGCCGGGCGTGACGTTGGGCGATGCGGTGGGCTTCCTGCAGAAGCAATCGGAAAACTTCCCGGCCGGCTTCAGTTTCGACTGGCAGTCCGATGCCCGCCAATACGTGCAGGAAGGCAACAGCCTGGCGTTCACCTTCGGCCTGGCTCTGGTGATCATCTATCTGGTGCTGAGCGTGCAGTACGAGAGCTTCCGCGACCCGTTCATCATTCTGATCAGCGTGCCGCTGTCGATCTGCGGGGCTTTGGTGCCGCTGGCGCTGGGCATGACTTCGATGAACATCTACACCCAGATCGGCCTGATCACGCTGATCGGTCTGATCAGTAAGCACGGGATCCTGATGGTCGCGTTCGCCAACGAGTTGCAGCGCCAGCAAGGCATGGACCGCGTGCAAGCGATCCAGCACGCCGCGCAAGTACGTTTGCGGCCGATCCTGATGACCACCGCTGCCATGGTGGTCGGCCTCGCGCCCCTGTTGTTCGCCAGCGGTGCCGGCGCCAACAGCCGCTTCGGCCTGGGCCTGGTGATTGTGGTGGGGATGCTGATCGGTACCTTGTTCACGCTGTTCATTCTGCCGTCGGTGTACACGCTGCTCAGTTCGATCAAGCAACCGAGCCACGCACCCGAAGCCGAACCGGCCGGTGTGCCGCAACCCATCCTGTGAGGACGTGACATGTATTCGATTACACGTTTGATGCTGGCGCCCCTGGCGGCGGCCATCCTGTTGGCGGCGGGTTGTGTGAACTACGCCGGGATCGATCATCAGAGCAAATTGCTGGCGGTCGGCGATGCGCCGTCCGACAGCCTGAAAGACAAGTTGCCACCGGCCCAGTGGCCGCGTGCGGACTGGTGGACGTCGCTGGGTGATCCGCGTCTGGGCGCGTTGATCGAAGAGGCGTATGCCAGCAACCCGGACTTGCAGGAAGTCGCTGCCCGGGTCGCCAAGGCCAACGCATTTCTCGACCTGCGCGATGCCGAGCGTTACCCGGAAATGGACGCGTCGGCAGGTGTCACTCGCGGCCGGCTGTCGCGCTTCGAGGACTACAGCGGCGAGGGTGAAAAGTACTTCACCGCACGCAATCTGGCGGTGAACTTCAGCTACACCTTCGACCTCTGGGGCGGCCAGCGTGCCGCCTGGGAATCGGCGCTCAACAGTGCACGAGCTGCGGAAGTCGACCTGCAATCGTCGCGGCTGATTCTGGCGACCAACGTGGTCAAGGCTTACAACCAACTGGCGTACGCCTGGCAGGTGTCGGAGCTCAACCAGCGCGATCTGGAACGCTTGAGCAAATTGGTGGAGCTGACGGATTCGCGCTACGGCTCGGGCCTCGACAACCTGTCGCAACTCAAGCAGGTGCAGAGCCTCAAGGCACGTTCGGAATCAACCCTGATCGGCGCCAATGAAGACATCGAAATCGCTCGGCTGCAATTGTCGGCGCTGATTGGCAAGGGCGTCGACCGTGCGCACACGCTCGAGCGTCCATCGAACCTGCAGGCCAGCGTGGTGGCATTGCCGGCGCAGTTGCCGGCCCAGTTGCTCGGCCGTCGTCCGGACATCGTCGCTGCGCGTTGGCGAGTGGAGGCCGAGACCAAGAACGTCGAGGCGGTGAAGACCACGTTCTACCCGAACATCAATCTGGTGGCGGCGGCGGGTTCGCATGCCTTGATCGGTGATGCGATGTTCGCCGGGGTCAGCAAGTTCTGGAATGTGGCGCCGACGGTGTCGCTGCCGATCTTCGATGCGGGTCGTCTGCGCTCCGATCTGAAGGCCGGCAACGCTGAACTCGACAGCTCTATCGCGCAATACAACCGGGTGCTGAATTCGGCGTTGCATGAGGTGGCGATTTCGGTGACGCAGTTGCGTTCTTTCGAACAGCAAATCGTCGTGCAGCGCGATGCCTGTTCGATTGCGCAGTCGTCCTACGATCTGTCGCAGTCGCGCTACAAGGCCGGGGAGGACACGTTCCTCGATGCCCTGAATATCGAGCAACAATTGATT
Organism: Pseudomonas sp. GW822-FHT03F08; assembly: GCF_058801265.1. NCBI lineage: Bacteria > Pseudomonadati > Pseudomonadota > Gammaproteobacteria > Pseudomonadales > Pseudomonadaceae > Pseudomonas > Pseudomonas sp. GW822-FHT03F08. The sequence goes on from NZ_JBXANC010000014.1 coordinate 32,068, forward strand.
CAGGACGAAATGCGCCTGGCCTTCCTCAACAGCAAGCACATCGACAGTTCGGTTTCGTTGATGGCGGCGCTGGGCGGCGGGTTCCAGGCCCCCGCGCTGGAGACGGCACAGAGCAGTGCTCTGTAGTGTTTTTCGGGACGCCGCCTTCGGGGCGGCTGTCGCGGGAAAAAGGCATCTTGTGTATAGTCTTACTGTTCTCGTATAGACGAATACAAGCCGGATTATTCCCGCCTATATCATCAAGGGTACCTACCTATGAACGTCCCGAATCATCCCAATCAGGATCAGATCCTTCTGGAAAATGTGCTGAACGCATTGGGAAGCCCGCTACGCCTGACCGTATTGAAAGTGTTGTCCGATGGCCAGGAACATCCATGCGGCCGGATCCTCAAGGGCGCATCGAAGTCGACCATGACTCACCACTGGCGGGTCCTGCGCGACAGCGGTCTGATTTGGCAACGCCCCTACGGCCGGGAAAACCTGCTGTCCTTGCGTCGTGAAGACATGGACGTGCGTTTCCCGGGGCTTCTCGACTCGCTGCTGTCGGCGGTCAAGACCGATGAACAGACCATCAGCGTGATCAGCAAACACGAAGTGACCGAAGAAAACGGAGCCGAGTGACAGACACCGCCGGTGAAGGGTTGGCCTTCCACGGCAACCAATCAATTCACCATCACCAGGAAGGTGTGTGCGGGTATGGATACAAGTCATTACTGGTCGTCGCGACCCCTGTCGGAATTGACCGGCTCCGAGCATCACTGGCTGTTTTTGCCCGGGGCACTGACCCCGCGTCTGAAAGCCATGGGCGACTATTCAATCGAAGTGGTCGAGCAGTCCCATGGCCCGCTCAATCCTGAAGAAGCGCAAGCGCTGAACGTGCCACCGGCGACCATCGGCTGGGTGCGTGAAGTGGTGATGAAGCTCGATGGCGAGGCCTGCGTCACCGCGCGCAGCCTGACCAGCATGCCGGCGCTGAACGGCGACTGGGCGGATCTGAACGGCTATGGTCGCCGGCCGCTGGCCGAGATTCTCTACACGTCGGACCAGACCCTGCGCGAACCCTTCCAATGCGCCTTGCTGTCCCCCGGCGCACCGTTGGCGGCGCTGTCCTATCGCTACGCGCCGCAGGCCAAACGGTTGTTGGCCCGACGTTCGCGTTTTACCCGCAATGGTTCTGCGCTGCTGGTCTGCGAGTGCTTCCTGCCGGCGTTCTGGGCACGGGTCGAGTACGCTCAGGCGCTCAAGTCGGCCTGACAAAATGAAACCTGCGGGAGCGAACTCCCGCAGGTTTTTTTTCGCAAGTTGTTCAGAGCCGGATGACCGCTTCGATCTGCTTGATTGCCGGCGTCAGGGCCTGCGCCAGCTCCTCGGCTTTCGAGGTCGGGCGCATGGTTCTGGATGAGCGCAGAAACAGAGGATCATCGAACCGCTTGCGCAGTCGTGCCAGCGATCCGCTGATGGCGGGTTGTTTGACGTGCAGGCGTTCGGCCGTGCGTGACACGCTGCGTTCGCGGAACAGCACCAGGAAAATGATGATCAGGTTCAGGTCGATATCCGCGAAGTTGTCTTCATTGAATAGCATGGTTACATCCCTGTCATGACCCGCCGGCTAGCAATCTGCGATGCCGGCGGGTGTCTGGATCACTGCTCGGGTGCCAGGCGCAGTTCGTCGTTCAGACGGTAGTAACTGCGGTTGAAATAGACCAGGCCTTCCGTGGCCTCGCTGTGTTGCTGCAGCTCGAGGATTTCACAGTAGAAGATGCTGTGAGTGCCGACCTCGTCGACCTTGCTGACCCGGCAATCGAGGCTGACCAGCGCCTCTTCGATCACCGGCGAGCCGGTTTTCAATGTCTGGCAATTCACACTGGAAAAACGCTCCTGCATGCTCAACTGCCGATTGGCGAACGCCCCGGAGGTCGACTGGTGATCGCCGGTCAGGACGTTCACGCACAGCACGCCATTGGTCTTGAAATGCTCGTGATTGGACGACGAGCGATTGACGCACACCAGCAGCGTGGGCGGTGAATCCGTCACGCTGCACACCGCCGACGCGGTAAAGCCGAAACGCCCCGCAGGGCCATCGGTCGTGACGATGGTGACGGCACTCCCCAGCATCGCCATTGCATTACGAAACTCCGTTGAATCAACCATCGCGTCACCTCATTCCATGTAGGTTTAATGGAGCCGATCCGTTCTTCCTTGTCCGTTGTCGTTGTGCGAAAACGGGTATCGGGCAACACGTTCGCTCTGGCGATATAGTACGTATGTATCCGTACCTTGCAAGCTATTCCTTGTGCTTATTTTGCAGATGAAAAGATAAATCTCAGGGGAGTGCCAAGGCTTGCAGCAAGGCTGTGGCATAGGCCGGCAACGTGGAGAAATCCCGGGCGCACAGCAACAGTTTGCGCATGGCCCACGCTTCATTCATCGGCAGGGACTTGAAGGCCTGCGGTGCGGCACGCTGGACCGCCGCCAGCGGCACGATGCCGATGCCGGCGCCCCGGGCCACCATGCGCATCACGCCGTCGAAGCCATCGGCGCGGATGCGCATCTGCATCCGCGAGCCGCTGTGCAGGGCCTGTTCTTCCAGGTACACCGCCAGTGCGCTGTCGGCATGCAGGCCGACGAAGTCATGGCGCAGGGCGTCGCTGAAACTGACTTCAGTCGCATCAGACAGTGGATGTTCCAGAGGCAGAATCAGCACCAGCGGATCATCGCGAAAGGCTCGGGTCTGCAAGTCGGAGGTGTCGATCGCGTCGGACACAATGCCCAGATCCGCCGCGCCCTGGCGCAAGGCATGGGTGATGCGAGCGCTGGGCAACTCCTGCAAATCGATGTCGAGATTGGGGTGCTCACGCAGGAAATCCGCCAGTACCTCCGGCAGGTATTCGCTGAGCGCCGTGGTGTTGCACAACAGACGCACCTGGCCTTTGACGCCTTGGGCGTATTCGGCCAGATCCTGCTGCAGGCGGTCGGCCTGTTGCAGCAACACCCGCGCATGTTGCGCCAGGGCTTTGCCGGCCGGCGTCGGCGTAACGCCACGGCGCCCGCGCTCAAGAAACTCGGTGCCCAACGAAGCCTCCATCGCCCGGATCCGCGCACTGGCCGCCGCCAGCGACAGATGACTGCGCGCGGCGCCGGCGGTGATGTTGCCGCTGTCGAGGATGTGCAGGTACAGGCGCAGGTCGGTGAGGTCGAAGTGCATGACGCGTGGCTCTTGCTGAGAGAGAGGCTGCCTCAGTGTATGACAGATTTTCAGCTCATCCGCGCAGGCGCACAGTATCGCCATGAACGCACTCGCAGATTTTTATCAAAACCTCGGTCTGGCCCTGTCATTGCTGGTGATTGCGACCTTCGTCGTCGCCGGCCTGATCAAGGGTGTGATCGGCCTCGGCCTGCCCACTGTCGCCATGGGTTTGCTCGGTCTGGCTATGGCGCCGTCGCAGGCTGCGGCGTTACTGATCATTCCGGCAACCTTGACCAACGTCTGGCAACTGGCGTTCGGCGGGCATTTGCGCGGGCTTGTGAAACGGCTGTGGCCGATGCTGCTGGCTATCTTTCTCGGCACGGCGATCGGCATCTTGTGGATCGGCATGGAGGGTGGGCATTGGGTGGTGCGCGGACTTGGCGCGGCGCTGTTGCTCTATGCGCTGAGTGGATTGTTCCTGCCGGCGCTGAGTGTCAGTCGCCGCCATGAACCGTGGCTGGGACCGCTGTGTGGCGTGGTCACCGGCGTCATCACTTCGGCCACCGGCGTGTTCGTGATTCCCGCCGTCCCCTACATGCAGGCACTGGGTTTGAACCGCGACGAACTGGTACAGGCGCTGGGCCTGTCCTTCACCGTGTCGACCCTGGCGCTGGCCGGTGGATTGCTCTGGCGCGGGTCGCTCGGCGGCGCAGAATTGAGCGCCTCGTTGCTGGCGCTGATCCCGGCGGTGCTCGGCATGCTGTTCGGCCAATGGCTGCGCCAGCGCATCAGCGCCGTGCTGTTCAAGCGAGTGTTCTTCATCGGTCTGGGCGCGCTCGGCGCCCATCTGTTGATCAGCGGCTAGCGGACGAATCGCTGAGCATGTCGATCGGACGGATGTCGAAATCCCGCTCCAGATACTCCATGCGCTGAGCGAGAAACTGCTGCATGTGCGGCAGGTTCGAGTGCACGTCCAGGTGCGCCTGGGTTTCCCAGATCTCGTAGAAAATGAACAGGCTCGGATCTTCCTTGTCGCGCAGCATGTGGTACTCGATGCAGCCGGGTTCGGCGCGGCTCGGCTCGACGTAGGCGCGGAAAAACGCTTCGAAGGCCTCGGCTTTTTCCGGGCGGGTCTTGGCGTGCAGGATGAAACCCTGGCGTTCGCTCATCGTAAAAAACTCCTCAGATTCAGATGGCGGCCAATCCTAAGGCAACAATCGGCATTCGATTCGTGCGTTTTACTCAAATGAATTTTGCGCAACCGCGGCTTATTCCGCGCGAGGCGCATCGTTAATCTGCCGCCATCCAGTTTTTCCCCTTCTCCATCCGGCGCTATGCGCTGCGCATCGGAATCCGATCGAGGCTGTCCCATGAAAAAAGTGCTGTTGCTCAACGGCGGTAAAAAATTCGCCCACTCCGACGGTCGCTACAACGCCACCCTGCACGAAGCGGCGCTGAGCGTGCTGGATCGCGGCGGTGTCGACGTCAAGACCACCTTCATCGACGAGGGTTACGACATCGCCGAAGAAGTCGCCAAATTTCTCTGGGCCGACGTGATCATTTATCAGATGCCGGGCTGGTGGATGGGCGCGCCATGGACCGTGAAAAAGTACCTCGACGAAGTGTTCACCGAAGGCCACGGCAGTCTGTACGCCAGCGACGGTCGCACCCGTTCCGATTCCTCGCAGAAGTACGGCAGCGGCGGTCTGATCCACGGCAAGCAATACATGCTGTCGCTGACCTGGAACGCGCCGCAGCAGGCGTTCGATGACCCGACCGACTTCTTCGAAGCCAAAGGCGTGGACGCCGTTTACTTCCCGTTCCACAAGGCCAACGAGTTCCTCGGCATGACCGGCCTGCCGACCTTCCTCTGCGTGGACGTGATGAAGCGCCCGAACATCGAAGCGGATGTGGCACGTTACGAGCAGCATCTGACCGAGGTGTTTGGCCTCAAGGCCTGACGCTCGGCTACTATCGAAGGCCTGAGCTTGCGCAGCAGGCCTTTCGATTCGAGGACACCCGTGAAAGCCAGATCCGATGAGTTGCAGATTTTCGTCTGCGTGATCGAATGCGGTTCGATCTCCGCCGCCGCCGAGCAGGTCGGACAGACGCCGTCGGCCGTCAGCCGCACGCTGTCGCGGCTGGAAGCCAAGCTCGACACCACGCTGATCAACCGCACGACCCGACGCATGGACCTGACCGAGGAGGGCAAGTATTTCTTCGAGCAGGCCAAGCTGATCCTCGACCAGATGGATCAGCTCGAGGAGCGCCTTTCTTCGCGCCAACAGACGCCGTCCGGTCGGCTGCGAATCAACGCCGCATCGCCGTTCATGCTCCACGCCATCGTGCCGTACATCGACGAATTCCGGCGGCTGTACCCGGACATCCAGCTCGAACTCAACAGCAATGACTTGATCATTGACCTGCTGGAACAAAGCACCGACGTCGCCATCCGCATCGGCACCCTCGCCGATTCGACGTTGCATGCCCGCTCGCTCGGTTGCAGTCCGCTGTTGATCGTTGCCAGTCCCGCCTATCTGGAAAAACACGGCGCGCCGCTGGAAGTGGCCGACCTCAGCGAACACACCTTGCTCGGCTTCACCCAGAACGAAGGCCTCAACCAGTGGCCGCTGCGCTACGTGCACGGCGATCGCTGGCCGATCACCCCGGTGATCAGCGCCTCCAGCGGCGAGACGGTTCGGCATCTGGCGCTGGAAGGCCAGGGCATTGCCTGCCTTTCGCATTTCATGACCATCGACGACATTCGCGCCGGGCGCCTCAAGGTGTTGCTGGCGGAATTCAACAGCGGTTATCGCCAACCGATCAACGCGGTGTACTACCGCAACTCGCAACTGGCGCTGCGGATCCAGTGCTTCCTGGATTTCATCCAGAGCAAACTGGCGGCTTACGCCAGTGCCGATTTCAAAGGCTGATTCGTGACTCCTGCGCAAGAGTGAATTGGCTGAGGGCGGGTTTTTCCACCGGACTCGCCGGTCGATACTCGTTGCATCACTTATTCACGCAGGGAGTTTCTCCATGAACGTATTCGTCACCGGCGCTGCCGGTTTTATCGGCGGCTCCATCGCTACCGGTCTGGTCAAGGCCGGGCACACCGTCACCGGTCTTGTACGCAGTGCCGAACAGGCCGATGAGCTGAAAGCACTGGGCATTACCCCGGTGATCGGCACCCTCGACGACAACGCGCTGCTGGCCGAACAGGCCCGCGCCGCTGACGCTGTGATCAACGCCGCCAGCAGCGACCATCGCGGCGCGGTCGAAGCCTTGCTCGATGCCCTGCGCGGCTCGAACAAAGTGTTCCTGCACACCAGCGGTTCGAGCATCGTCGGCGATGCGTCGGGCGGCAAATCCAGCGATGTCATCTACTTCGAAGACAACCTGCCGGAGCCGACTGTCGACAAAGCCGCACGCGTGGCCATCGACAACCTGATCCTCGCGGCAGCGAAGGACGGCGTGAACTCGGCCGTCATCTGCAACACCCTGATCTACGGCCACAGCCTGGGCGTCCATCGCGACAGCGTGCAACTGCCGCGCCTGCTGAAACAGGCGCGCAAAAGCGGCGTGGTGCGTCACGTCGGCACTGGCCAGAACATCTGGTCCAACGTGCACATCGAAGACGTGGTGTCTCTGTACCTGCTGGCGCTGACCAAAAACGTCCCGGGCACGTTCTACTTCGTCGAAAGCGGCGAAGCGTCGTTCATCGACATGACCACCGCCATGGCCGAAGCCCTGAATCTGGGCCAGCCACAAGACTGGCCGCTGAAAGACGCCGAAGCAGAGTGGGGCTACGAAATGGCCAACTACGGCCTGGGCTCCAACAGCCGGGTACGCGGCAAACACGCCCGTGAGCTGCTGGGCTGGGTACCGAAGCGCACGTCAGTGGTCGAGTGGATTCGCAACGAAATGGTGTGAGTCCACACACCACACTTGAACCTGTGGGAGCCATCCGGCTCCCACAGGTTTTTTTATGCCCCGGAAAAGACGGACAGGATGCCGAGGCTCATCGAAACGTTCAGAAATTTCCTACTAGCCTGATCCCCGCACAGGCATGGCCAACACAGCTGGCCGGTTTGTAGGATAGCGGGCACCCACTGGTTGTCTGGCCATGAGGCCAGGTCGGTGGGTAACGCCCGTGGAATTTTTCTGCAAAAAGGAATTTGCGATGGCAATACGCACCTCTGCTGCCTGCACGTAAAGGCATATCCCGGGCGAACCAGATGATTTCGCCTCCTCACGGTTCATGACACGGCGCCACGCGCCTTGGCCGGAGCATTGCGCTCTTCGGTCGTGGGCACACTCATCCGCGAAATTGGCAAGAACAAGGAGTAGTTATGGTCATTTTGGGCATTACCAATAACGATTTGTCGGGCGCTTGCCTGGTACGCGATGGTCAGATTCTCTCGGCAGTCAGCGAAGAGCGTTTCACCCGCATCAAGGATCACAAGATCTGGCCCGCCAAGTCCATCGAGTTTGTGTTGAGCCAGGCTGGCGTGTCACTGGAAGATATCGACTACGTGGCTTACGGATGGAATGCCGGTTTCAACGCCGATAAACACCTTGAGTTGTATTTCGACCGAATCGTCGAGGAAGTCCGGAACAACCCCGAAGGCCTGGCGCAGTTCCGCCAGCGTGTTACCGATGAAGTCCGAAACGACAGAGAGAAGCGCGCCGAATTCGATCAATACATTGTCGCCAATGGCCTGGCCGGCAAGGCGTATTACATCGATCACCATGAATGCCATGCCCTTGGTGCTTATGTCTGCTCGCCGTTCGATGAGGCCTTGACCCTGACCTGTGACGGGCGCGGCGACTTCCAGTCGCTGACCGTGACCTGGTACAGCCCGACCGAAACCACGGTTTTGCAACGCGAAACCAGCATCGACAGCCTGGGTTACTTCTACGGCCGGATCACTCATTTGCTGGGCTACAAACCGAACCGGCATGAAGGCAAGGTCACGGGACTGGCCGCTTTTGGTGATCCGCAGAAGTTGCTGGGGGTGATGCAGCAGATGATCCGTTTTGAAGACGGGCGCATCAAGGCCCGTTGCGGCGACCTGTTCGTGCCGTCCTACAACCACTACAGCGAATCACTGGAAACCCTTTTCTCCCGGGAAACCCCCGAGGATATCGCCGCCGCCGTGCAGCGCCACTCCGAAGACTTGCTGGTGGCGATCGTCAAACATCACCTGGAACAACGCGGCAGTACCAACCTGTGCCTGGCCGGCGGTGTGTTTGGCAACGTCAAACTCAACCAGCGCCTACGCGAGATTCCCGGCGTGCAAAACGTCTATGTGCTGCCGTGCATGGGCGATGGCGGGCTGGCACTGGCGGCGGCCGTCGGAGCGGCGTACCTGGAGAACGGCACACGCTTCACGAACCCGGCGATGACCCTCGGGCCGGAATCGCGCAGCGTTTCGCAGAACATCAACCTGATCCATCGCGACTACCCTGAACTCGGTTATCACACACCGTCGAACATCATCGACGTGCTGACCGACGCACTGATGGAAAACCAGGTGCTGGGCATGTTCAAGGGCAAGATGGAGTTCGGCCCGCGCTCACTGTGCAACCGCAGCATCGTCTATCACGCGCAGGATGGCGAAGTGAACGACTGGCTGAACAAACGCATGCACCGCACCGAGTTCATGCCGTTCGGCCCGGTCACCGCCATTGAACAGGCAGCGGCCTGTTACATCGGCTGGGACGAGGATCAAGTGGCGGCAGACACCATGACCATGACCTACGATTGTCATCCGCAGTTCAGCGAGGCCAGTCCGGCGGTGGTGCACATCGACGGCACGGCGCGGCCGCAGATCATTCGCCCGGAGCGTGATCCATTCATGCATCGGCTGTTGAATGCCTGGCATGAGCGGACCGGTCAGGCAGCGTTGATCAATACCTCGTTCAACCGGCACGAAGAACCGATCGTGTGTTCGCCTCAGGATGCGCTGGATGCGTTGAAAGAAGGGATGGTCGATCTGGTGGTGATGAGTGAATCACTGATTGTCTGGCGCAAAGGCAAAAACAGCTTCACCCAACAACGCTTCGAATAATGGATGGATGGTTACAGGGCTCCGCTGGAGCCCTGCTCAGGAGCATCGAGCGTATGGTTGACCCATGTATCTGATCTTTTTCGGGTTCTTTGCGGCAGAAGGGATCATCTATCCGTTCTGGCCGACCTGGCTGAATTCGCTGGGTTTCAGCGCCAGTCAGATTGGCCTGCTGATCGCGGCGGTCTATTGGCCCCAAGTCGTGACCGGAGTGTTGATCACTTACGTGGCCGACTGGCGCGTGGACCAATTGCGGCTCGCGGCTTTTCTCGGTTTCTCCGCAGCGTTGTGTACGTTGCTGTTCTATTTCATGCCGGTGCACCTGTGGGGATTCGTGTGCCTGAGCATCCTGTTCGGCGGGCTGTGGATGGTGGTGTTGCCGCTGTCCGAGTCCTATCTGCTCAAGCGTGACAAGCAAGCCCTGCAGAACTACGGCTGGGTCCGTGCGGTGGGCTCTTCAGCGTTTATCCTGACTTCGACCCTCGGCGGCCTGTTGTTTGCGCAGTACAGCCAGTCATGGGTGCCGGTGGTGATTGCCGCGTGCATGTTGCTCACCGCACTGGCATGCCTGTGGCTGAAGCGTCAGGTCTCCCGTGCCCATCTGGAACCGGTCAGTCGCACCCTTGAACGACCGGACTGGAAAGCGCTGTTCGCGCAAAAAAGTCTGTTGGTCGCGATTGCGGCGGCCAGCTTCATTCAACTGAGTCACACCCTGTACTTTTCCACGGCGTCGATCGGCTGGGGCGTGAAGGGCTACTCTTCAACCGCCATCGGGGTGTTCTGGTCAGTGGCGGTGATCGCGGAAATCACTTATTTCGCGTTCTCCAACAAAGTCCTGTCGTTCTGTTCGCCGTTGTCCATCGTGATGTTTTCCAGTGTCTGTGCGGCGGCGCGCTGGGCGTTGTTTTCCGACAGCGATGCGGTGCCGGTGATCCTGCTGGGGCAATGCCTGCACGCCTTGAGTTTCGCGGCGTATCACTCGGCGATCATGCGCTGCATTCGCGATCACGCCCCGCCAGATATCCAGGTGTTTACCCAGGGTGTCTATTACTCGCTGGCGGTTGCCTTGCCCATGGGGCTGGCCACACCCTTTGCCGGGTATCTGTACGAGACGCAGCCACAATGGTCCTGGTATGTCATGGCGCTGTTTGCCCTGATGGGAACCGTGCTGGCATTCATTGCTCACCAGAAAATGCGAAGTGCAACCGATGCCACAACGAACGTTTACAGCCGTCTGCTTTGATATGGACGGCGTGCTTATCCAGTCTCGCGAGGTCATCGAGTTCGCCTGGACCACGGTGGCGCGCAACTACGGTGTTGCCGTCGATCAGGCGTTCATCGACGATCACATTCACGGTCGCCCGGGCGGTTACACCCTGCAGGCCCTGTTTGGTCAGTTCGACGAACAGACGCGCGTGGCCATCAAGCAAGAAGTCGACGCCATCGAAGAGGTTTCGATCTGTCCGCTGGTGCCGGGCGTCGCTGCGTTCATCGCCCAATTGAATGGGCGCGTGCCGCTGGCGCTGGTGACCAGCAGTTGGCGAGCGCGAGTCGACCACGTTTTGCAGCAACACGACCTGACGTCGGTTTTCGACTGCATCATCTGCCGCGACGATGTGCGCAGTGGCAAACCGGCTCCCGATCCTTATCGCCTGGCCGCCGCCCGACTGGAGCGTCAGAGCGATGAATGCCTGGTCTTCGAAGATTCCGTCAGCGGCGTGCAGTCGGCGGTCAGCAGCGGCGCGCTGTGCATCGGTATCGGCGACGATCCGACGCTGACCACTCATGGGGCACTGCGGACGTACGCGGATTTCACGGCGCTCCCGGTCTCGCAGGGCGGGGTGGATACACACCTCTATGCCGACGGTGGGTTGTTTATCAGCGGGCAGCTTGCCCAGAGGTTCGCACGCTCATGACACCGACCTTGCGACACGCGACCGTCCTGTGGAATTTCCTGGGGGCGGGGCGCCAACACAGCGATTGTGAGCTGATCGTGGTGTGCGGCTCCTACGACCTTCGAGTCTGCGATTACGCCTGTCAGTTGCTGAAAAAAGGCGTCGCCCCGCATCTGTTGTTTACCGGCAACACTGGTAACTGGACGAAGCATTTGTGGGAACGGACCGAAGCGGATATTTTTGCGCAACGGGCCATGATTCAAGGTGTTTCGGCGGATCAGTTCACCCTCGAATCCCGTGCCACTAACTTCGCCGAGAACATCGCATTTGCCCGAGCGTTGTTCCCGGACGTGCGCCGGGCGACGTTCCTGACCAAGCCGAATTCGATCCGGCGCGTGGCGTTGACCTTGCCCGTTCAATGGCCAGGGCTTGAGGCCTGGGTGGATGCGCCGTCCTTCAGTTTTCCGGGGGAGGTCAGCAACTTGATCGGGGTTCTGGGGCTGATCGACGAAATGGTCGGGGATGTGCACCGGATCATGGTTTACCCTTCGCTGGGCTTTCAGGTCGAGCAGGTGATTCCCGAGGAAGTCGAGGTAGCCTGGCGCTACCTGATCGAACAAGGATTCGATCACCATTTGATCAAAGGCAGACACTGACGCCGAGCTGCCGCCGGAGACTGACATGCTGTACGACACACTGATTCGCAACGCCCTGGTCATCGACGGCAGCAACAGCCCCGGCTATACCGCTGACGTGGCAATCCTCGATGGCCGCATCGCGCGCATCGGTGACTTGCGCGATGTGAGCGCCACCGATGAAATCGACGCCGCCGGTCGAGTGCTGGCGCCGGGCTTCATCGACGTGCACACCCACGACGACACCGTGGTGATCCGCCAGCCGCAGATGCTGCCCAAGCTCAGCCAGGGCGTGACCACGGTGATTGTCGGCAACTGCGGCATCAGCGCCGCGCCGGTCAGTCTCAAGGGCGATCCACCGGATCCAATGAACCTGCTCGGCACTGCCGCCGCATTCGTCTATCCACGTTTCAGCGATTACCGCGCGGCGGTCGAAGCGGCCAACACCACGCTGAACGTCGCGGCACTGGTCGGGCACACGGCGCTGCGCAGCAATCACCTCGATGATCTGTTTCGCACGGCGACTGACGATGAAATCGCCGCGATGCGCGAGCAGTTGCGTGAAAGCCTGGAGGCGGGCGCCCTTGGTTTATCCACAGGTCTGGCCTACGCCAGTGCGTTTTCGGCATCCACCGATGAAGTCATGCAGCTGACTGAAGAATTGAACGCGTTCGGCGCCGTGTACACCACCCATCTGCGCAGTGAGTTCGAACCGGTGCTGGAGGCCATGGACGAAGCCTTTCGCATCGGCCGCCACGCCCGTTCGCCGGTGATCGTTTCCCACCTCAAGTGTGCCGGCGTAGGTAACTGGGGGCGCAGTCCGCAGTTGCTCGCGTCGCTGGAAGAAGCGGCGAAAACCCACCCGGTCGGCTGTGATTGCTACCCGTATGCGGCGAGTTCTTCGACGCTGGATCTGAAGCAGGTCACTGACGCCCACCGCATCACTATTACCTGGTCGACGCCACACCCGGAAGTCAGCGGTCGCGACCTGACCGCCATTGCTGCCGAATGGACGATGCCACTGCTCGATGCCGCCAAACGCCTGCAACCGGCGGGCGCGGTGTATTACGGCATGGACGAGAACGACGTGCGCCGGATCCTCGCCCATCCGCTGACGATGGTTGGCTCCGACGGCCTGCCGGAAGACCCGTTCCCGCACCCGCGCCTGTGGGGCGCTTTCCCTCGGGTGCTCGGCCATTTCAGTCGCGATGTCGGGCTGTTTCCGCTGCACACCGCCGTGCACAAGATGACCGGTCTTTCGGCGGCGCGCTTTGGCTTGAAGGAAAGAGGCGAGATCCGGGAAGGCTATTGGGCCGATCTGGTGTTGTTCGACCCCGCAACCGTACGTGACGTGGCTGATTTCAGCGATCCGCAACGACCGGCGCAAGGCATCGATGGTGTGTGGATCAATGGCGTGTTGAGTTATCGCGACGGACAGGCCAGCGGTCGGCGTGAAGGCCGATTCCTTGCCAGACAAGGGGATTTGCGCGCGGGATTCGCGCGCGCGTTGTGAGGGCAGGGAAGCTGGATTGATAGTGTGATGGCACATTGAGACTAAAGATTCCCTCGACCAAGCCGAATTGCTGACATCCAGTGGATTTGGCGTACGTCGCCCAGGGAGTTTCATGTATCGCGTCAGTTTGCTCGTAGCCGTCACCCTGTTGACTGGCTGCGCCGTCACCCCGCAAGCCAGAACCGCCGCCTCCCAGGCTGAAACAGGGGGCATCCTGATGCGTCCGATCGTGCAGGACTCGATCATTCGCGAAGGCGATGTCTTGAGCTTTCAAACCAGCGACACAGGCAACGCTCAAGCGGGATCAGGGATCCTCGCGCAACTTGAAGCCTCTTGCACGGCGGATCGCGGCAGCCTTCTGTACCTGACCAGTTCCGTGCGTCGCTATCTGGGGGGCAATGGCCGCGAGTACAGCGTGGGCTTGCCGATTCCTGCGTCGGCGTATCCGACGTTCAAGCGTCACCCTGATTTCATTCGTGCCTGCGCGCAGACGCCACAGGCGGACTGGCGTGTGGTCAAGGGCAGTGGCGAACAGCAATGGGTGATGATCGACCGCAACAGCCTCAAGACCGAAGGCAATGAGTTGAAGTTCTGGGCCGCGTACGACAATCCGTATGTAGCGTTCGATATGCCCTACAACGCGCCTTATGCACAAAAGCGTGAGCACTATGCCGTCAACTGTTCCAAACAGGTGTTCCGTCCGATCGGGGGGTATGACCTCAATGTCGACAACACCGTGACCGACGGCCAGGACCGCACTTCGCTGGCCGCCCAGCCAATTGCCGGAAGCAACGACGACTACGAGATGCTGTTCAAACTGGCCTGTGAGAAGCCGCAATCCATCGCGCAGTTGCCGGTGTTCGTACCCCGTGCCAAGAAGACCCAGCCGACGACTTTGCCGATGGTATCCGACAAGGTACTTTCCGCGATCAAGAACCTGAACATGACCCCGGTCAGCAAGCCTCTGAGCTACGTGGAAGTGGTAGGCAAGTCCACTTACGAGTCCACGACCAAGGACATGCGCGAGGAACGTTTCCTCGGTGTCGACGCTGTCAGTGGCCAGTCGACCCAGCGCTTGACGGGCAACGGCTACGAGGGCAACAGCGTGACCTTCCGTGGGCTGTTCGAGCTGGTGAGACAAACGGAGTTCGGCGTGGGCAAGCCGTCGTCGATGAAAGACGGCTCCAGCGTGGAGGAGCTCAGCTTCAGTGGTGACTGGCAGCACATGCCGGTCAACGGCAAGCTGGGTTACATCATGCAACTGCGCACGTCCAATTCGGTGATCGGCAAGCTTGGTGAAATCACTCGCCGCAATGAATGCACGGTGGTTCGTGACCTGTCTGCCAATGAACTCAATGCCACGCTGAGCGGCGGGGCCAAAGAACTTTCTTGCCAGCAGAAAAATGATCAGTACGGCCGGGTGGATACGTATTACTACCTGCAGGACTACGGCTACTTTTTCTTCGCCCGTACCGACAAGAACAACCACTACTACCATGACCTCACGCTCAAGACAGTGCGCTGAGCAGGCCGTTTGAACCTGACACGCCCGCCTCAGGCGGGCGAATCCCATACGCGAGAACATGCCCATGAGCTTCGGTAAAACCACCCCGATCCTGCGGATTTTCGATGAAGCCAAGGCCTTGGAGTTCTATGTCGACTTCCTCGGTTTCAAGATCGATTGGCAGCATCGTTTCGAACCCGGCTTCCCGTTGTACCTGCAAGTCTCGCGCGGTGAGTGCGTGCTGCATCTGTCCGAACATCACGGCGATGCAACACCGGGTTCGGCCCTGCGGATCGAGACCGATGAGCTGGAGGCCTTCCAGCAGCAACTGCTGGCGAAGAACTACAAGTTTTCGCATCCTGGCATTCAGGCCATGCCGTGGGGCAGCCAGGACATGACCATCGCCGACCCGTTCGGCAACCGTCTGGTGTTCACCAACGCGATCAGTCTCTAACTGTCGTTCGCTACCCGGTGAGTCTGCCGAAACTCACCGGGCGGCATGCCACGCCGGCTCTTGAACGTGCGGTGAAACGAGCGCGGTTCGGTGAAGCCCAGATACTGGGCGATGTCCTGAATCGGCAACGTACTGTTTAACAGGTAATGCTCGGCCAGCTCCTGGCGCAAGTCATCGAGGATCTGCTGATACGACGTGCCGGCCTGATGCAACTGGCGTTGCAGCGTGCGCACGGACACGGCGAGATGCTCGGCCACCTGTTCCTTGCGCGGCAGGCCTTCCTTGAGCAACTGGCGCAGGATGCTTTTGACCCGTTGCTCCAGCGACGCGTCCTCCAGCGTCGCCATCAGGCTCTGAGCGTGTTCTTCCAAGGTGCGCAGCAAATGCGCATCGGCCTGACGCAGCGGCAACTGCAGATACGGCAGCGGCACGATCAGCGCGGAATACGGTTGATCGAATAGCACCGGGCATTCAAAAAACTGTTCGTACTGTTCCAGCGTCGTGTCCGCCGGGCGTGAGTGCTCCAGCCACACGGCGGCCGGCGACAATTGGGTGTCGGCGATCCAGCGTGCGTATTGCAGCCAGGAGCCGAGTACGTTTTCCACCAGATGCCGGCGAATTCGCGGGCGCTCAAAGCGGCAGCTCCAGATCAGGTGCACATGGCTGTCCTGAACCTCGGCGCGGCTCACACCCATGTCGCCCACCAGTTTTTCGAACGGCATGATGCGGCTCATGGCGTCGCCCAGTGTCGCGCAGTTCATGGTGATGTAGCCCAGCACGCTCCAGGAGTTGGGCAGCACGAAATTCGCGGCGTTGAGGCCGAACAGCGGATCGCCCGAGTGTTCGCAGAAATAATCGAGCAACCGTTCATGGGTTTCACCCGGCAGGCGCAGGCTGTTGTCGCTCAACTGCTGCGCCTGCAACCCGGCCGCCGTCAATGCAGGCTCGATGGCCATGCCCAGATGTTCGGCATGGCGCAGGTACTTGAGCAGCGGCGGAACGGAGGTGAAGCCGAGCGATTGCATGACCGTATTCCCTTGATCGAGGCCGCCGTGGGCGGATGAGCGCCCTGAAAGGTAATTTGAATCCACGACTAAAGTAAATGGCTGACGCTTGCGCGACGTTTGACTCAATTGGCTACTCGAACTGGCCGGATGCGACCGTGACACTTTCGGCCGGCTGACTAGTATGAGGGCCTGAAATCTCACTGATCAGACTGCACAGAAGGACACACGCATGCGACGCTGGAACGGCTGGGGAGATGCAACAACGGTGGTCGAACTGCCGGCCCAGGGCGCAAGTTTTCTCCATGAGCGACTAGGGGAGGGCCGAGCGCTGCCCGATGCGACGCTTGAAGCGGCGATGGCCCGCGTACCGGTCTCGCGGCTGGCGGAGCACGCGCTGTACAGCATCGATGCCCATGACCGTCTGCTGCACGCCCGGGGGCAGAGCCTGCCGGACTGGCTGGCATTGCGCGAAGGGGCGTTGGGTAACTATCCCGACGCCGTGGCGTTCCCGGAAACCGCTGAACACATCCGCCAGTTGCTGGCGCTCGCCCAGGCACAGGACCTGTGCCTGATTCCCTACGGCGGCGGCACGTCGGTGGCCGGGCACATCAATCCGCCCGACTCTGCGCGGCCCGTGGTGACGGTGTCTCTGGCGCGGATGAATCGTCTGCTCGACCTCGATGAACCAAGCCTGCTGGCGACTTTCGGTCCCGGTGCCAGTGGGCCGCAGGTCGAGAGTCAACTGCGCGCCCGAGGCTACACGCTGGGGCATTTCCCGCAGTCGTGGGAGTTGTCGACGCTGGGCGGCTGGGTGGCCAGTCGTTCCAGTGGCCAGCAATCGCTGCGTTATGGGCGGATCGAACAACTGTTCGCCGGCGGGACGCTGGAAACCTTTGCCGGGCCCCTGCAAATTCCAACTTTCCCGGCGTCGGCGGCTGGCCCGGATCTGCGTGAAGTGGTGCTGGGTTGCGAAGGGCGTTTCGGGATCATTTCCGAGGTCAAAGTGCGGGTCAGCGCGCTGCCGGCCGATGAGCGTTTCTACGGCGTGTTTCTGCCCAGTTGGAGCAAGGCACTGCAAGCCATTCAGCAACTTGCGCAAGCGCGGGTGCCGCTGTCGATGCTGCGCCTTTCCAACGCGGTGGAGACCGAAACCCAGTTGGCGCTGGCCGGCCATCCGCAGCAGATCGCCTGGCTGGAAAAGTATCTGAGTTTGCGCGGAGCGGGGGAAGGTAAGTGCCTGCTGACCTTCGGCGTGACCGGCAATCGCAAGCAGAATGCGCTGTCCCTGAGTCAGGCCCGCCGGCATCTTAAGGCATTCGGCGGGGTGTTCACCGGCACGCTGCTCGGCAAGAAGTGGGCGCAGAACCGCTTCCGTTTTCCCTACCTGCGAGAGAACCTGTGGAACGCCGGTTACGTGGTCGACACCCTGGAAACCGCCACCGACTGGAGCAACGTCGACAACCTGCTCAACTTGATCGAAAACAGCCTGCGCGATGCCCTCGCGGCTGAAGGAGAGCGGGTGCATGTGTTCACGCATCTGTCCCACGTCTACGGCGAAGGCTCGAGCATCTACACCACCTACGTGTTTCGCCCGGCGGCGGACTATCCCGCGACGCTGGCCCGCTGGAAGGCCCTCAAGCACGCGGCCAGCCAGACCATCGTCGACAACCACGGCACCATCAGCCACCAGCACGGCGTGGGCAAGGATCACGCGCCGTACCTGCTGCGCGAAAAGGGCGAGCTGGCGATGGACACCTTGCAGGCGCTGAGCCGGCACTTCGACCCGGCCGGGCGCCTGAACCCCGGCACGCTGTTGCAGGAGTGACGGCGATGAGCGCGGACTGGAACGCCGAATGGCGCCAGCAGGTCCTGCCGACACTGGCGGGTGAAACCTGGGACCTGATCGTGATCGGCGGCGGCATCAGCGGTGCCGGAATCCTGCGTGAAGCCGCGCGTCGTGGCTGGCGTTGCCTGCTGCTGGAGCAGCGAGATTTTGCCTGGGGCACGTCCAGTCGATCATCGAAAATGGTTCATGGCGGTTTGCGTTATATCGCCAAGGGCCAGTGGCGACTGACCCGCGATTCGGTGCGCGAACGCCAGCGTCTGCTCGACGAAGCGCCGGGGCTGGTGGAACCGATGAGTTTCATGATGCCGCACTATCGCGGCGGCTTTCCCGGGCCGCGGGTGCTGGGTGGTCTGTTGTCGATCTATGACGCACTGGCGGGGCGGCGCGACCATCGTTTCCATGACGCGCAGCAACTGCGTTATCTCGCGCCGGGCGTGAAAGAAAATGACCTGTTGGGCGGCACCTGTTTTGTCGATGCGCTGACCGATGACGCACGGTTGGTGATGCGCGTGTTGAGCGAAGCGCGGGCCGACGGCGCAGTGGTACTCAACGGCATGCGTGTCGAACATGTGCTGCGTGAAAACGGGCGGGTGTGCGGGGTTCAGGTCGAGGACTGCGAAGCCGGCGCTTCAATTCAATTGCGTTGTGGTGTGCTGGCAGTGGCTACCGGCGCCTGGGCCGAACGCTTGCGTCCGCCCGAGGCTCCGCGCCAGT
Organism: Pseudomonas sp. GW822-FHT03F08; assembly: GCF_058801265.1. Classification (NCBI taxonomy): domain Bacteria; kingdom Pseudomonadati; phylum Pseudomonadota; class Gammaproteobacteria; order Pseudomonadales; family Pseudomonadaceae; genus Pseudomonas; species Pseudomonas sp. GW822-FHT03F08. The sequence continues at coordinate 50,891 of NZ_JBXANC010000014.1, forward strand.
TGCGTCCGTTGCGCGGCAGTCATTTGCTGCTGCCGGGCTGGCGCTTGCCGGTGGCGCAGGCCTTTACGTTTATGCACGAGCAGGATCGGCGTCCTGTGTTCGTTTTCCCTTGGGAAGGCGCCACAGTGGTCGGCACCACCGACCTTGATCATCGCGAGAATCTGGACCAGAGCGCGAGCATCAGCGGCGAAGAACTGGACTATCTGCTGGCCGCCTGCCGACAGCAGTTTCCCGGCGCTGAAGTGACAGCGGCTGATGTGCTTTCAACCTGGTCGGGCGTGCGCCCGGTGGTGGGCAGTGCGGCGGGTGAGCATCAAGACAAACCGTCGAACGAAACCCGTGAACATGTGCTGTGGCAGGAGCCAGGCTGCGTCACGTTGGCCGGTGGCAAACTCACGACGTTCCGCCCGCAAGCCATCGAAGTGCTCAAGGCGTGCGCCGACATGCTCGGCCGTTCCTTCGATGACGATGCCGCGCCGGTGTTTGCCGCCGTGCCGCCACTGACAATCCCCGGCCTCAGCCCGGGCCAGTGGCGACGTCTGGCCGGGCGACATGGCCGGGACTTGCCGAGACTGGCGCAACTGCTCGCCGAACTGGGCCACGACACCGTCGGCGCCACCGACACCTTGTGGGCAGAACTGGCCTTCGCCTGCGAAGCGGAAATGGTCCTGCACCTGGATGACCTGCTGCTGCGCCGAACCCGTCTCGGCCTGTTACTGCCCCATGGTGGAGCAGATTATTTCCCGGCCATTCGCCAACTCTGCCAGCCGCGACTGGGCTGGAACGACGAACACTGGCAACAGGAACAGCAACGCTACCAGGCGTTATGGCAACGCCATCACGGCCTGCCGGAAATCGCGCAGTGATGCCCCTCGAAGAGAGTTCCATGGACAACCACCCGAACAAGCGTTACCTGCTGGCCATCGACAATGGCACCCAGAGCGTGCGCGCGCTGCTCTTCGATTTGCAGGGCAACCTGCTCGGCAAGGGCAAGGTTGAATTGCAGGCCTATTACTCGACGCAGCCGGGCTGGGCCGAGCAGGATCCGGAATATTACTGGGCGAAACTGGGCGAGGCCTGCCAGCAGGTGTGGGCGCAAACCGGCATCGATCGTTCGCAGATTGCCGGGGTTTCTCTCACGACGCAGCGCGGCACGGTGATCAATGTCGACGCCCAAGGCAAGCCGCTGCGCCCGGCGATTCTCTGGCTCGATCAGCGCCAGAGCGAAGTCGAAGGCGGGATCAAGGGACCGTGGGGCTGGCTGTTCAAACTGGCTGGCGCGCAGGCCACCGTGGATTACTTTCGCACCCAGGCCGAAGCCAACTGGATCGCCCGGCATCAGCCTGACGTGTGGGCGGCGACCGACAAGTTTCTGCTGCTCTCGGGGTTTCTCACGCATCGCCTGTGCGGGCGCTTCGTCGATTCGGTGGGATGTTGCGTCGGTTACCTGCCGTTCGACTTCAAACGTCTGCGCTGGGCCGCGCCGCGTGACTGGAAATGGCAGGCGCTGGCGGTGCGTCCCGAGCAGTTGCCGACCTTGCACAAACCCGGTGAAACCCTCGGCCACATCAGCGCTGAAGCGAGTCTTCACACCGGCATTCCCGAAGGCGTTCCGCTGATCGCGGCGGGGGCCGACAAGGCCTGTGAAGTGCTCGGTTCCGGCGTCGTCGACTCGGGCACGGTGTGCCTGTCCTACGGCACCACGGCGACGATCACCAGCACCCGCTCGCGCTATCTGGAAATCGTCCCGTTGATTCCGCCGTACCCGTCGGCGGTGCCGGATCAGTACAACTGCGAGGTGATGATTTATCGCGGCTACTGGATGGTCAGCTGGTTCAAGAACGAGTTCGGCCTGCGGGAAATGCAGCAGGCCAAGGAGCAGGGTATCGAGCCTGAACAACTGTTCGATGCGCTGGTCGATGCGGTGCCGCCGGGCTCGATGGGGTTGATGCTGCAACCGTACTGGTCGCCGGGGATTCGTGAGCCGGGTGTGGAGGCCAAAGGCGCGATGATCGGCTTCGGCGACGTGCATACCCGTGCGCACATTTACCGGGCGATTCTTGAAGGTCTGGCGTATGCGTTGCGTCAGGGCATGGAGAAAATCGAGAAGCGCTCGAAGATCTCCGTCACCCGTTTACGTGTTGCTGGCGGTGGCTCGCAAAGTGATGCGGCGATGCAACTGACGGCGAACATCTTCGGCCTGCCGGCGGAGCGTCCGCACGTCTATGAAGCGTCCGGTCTTGGCGCGGCGATTTGTTGCGCGGTGGGGCTTGGGTTGCACGCGGATTTCCCCACAGCAATTGCGGCGATGACCCGGGTTGGCGCGGTGTTTCAGCCGCAACCCGAGGCGCAGCAGGTCTACGAGCGACTGTACAAGGACGTCTATCTGCGCATGTATCGGCAGCTCAAACCGTTGTACCAGAGCATTCGCAGGATCACCGGTTACCCGGCCTGAAAGAACAGTGCATGTGGCGCTATCGGAGAACTTTTCTGGTGAGATTGGACAGTGTCAGGGGCGAGGTCGGTTGTTAGGCTCATCCCCCACAGCACATCCAACAAGAACTAAAAGCAATGAAGCTGACATTCCTCCTGCTGCTGCTTTGTGGAATGGTCCCGACGGCGTGGGGCTGGTCGAATCATACGGTGGGCAGCTACCTGGCGTTGCAGGACCTGCCGGCGTTGCGCGATGCGCCACCTGTTGAAGTCGAACCGCTGGAGCGGTTTCTCTCCGAGCAATATCCGGCCATCGCCGCGTTGCTCGATGAGCAGGAACGCTTCGCCCGCGAGCATTTCAACCAGTACCCGCCGCGCCCCGACAACCTCAAGTTGCCCGCCGAGCCGAGCGACAATCTGCGCCACGACTTCCTCACCGCGCTGCGGATCAACCCGCAGATTTATCTGGCGATGGTCATCCAGCCGTTGCCGGGCAAGGACCTGCCGGAGCGCGAGCATCTGCAGGCCGATCAGGTCATGGTGGAGCAAACGCTTTCGCCGTGGAATCGCCAGCGTTTCATCCGCGTAGCCGATCACGAAAAAGTCGCGCCCCTGGCCGTGCTGGCCAGCGCCGCGGATGAGCCGGATTACGGCCACGACATCAATCTGTTCAGCGACAACCCCGGTGAAGTCGCCGCGTTGTACGGCTTCGGCCCGCAGCCGTTTGGCGATGCGCGCTTCCAGTACAGCTCCCAGGCGCCGTTCCACATGGGCTTCTTCCATGAGAGCCCGGTGGTGTATGCGGCTGCCGGATTTCTTGAGCGCAGCTGGCCGGACTGGCGCGCGTATCAATACATGGGGCTGGCGCGACTGGCGTTTGCCAGCGGCCATCCTTACTGGGGTTATCGCTTTCTCGGTTGGGGCCTGCACCACGTTCAGGACCTGACCCAGCCGTATCACGCCAAGCCGTTGCCGGGCGTCGAACTGCCGAGCCTTCTGCTGCTGGAGGGCAAGGCGCTGGCCGGTTTTGCGGATGACAAACAGGCGTCCATCGAACGGGTCGCGACCCGCCACATGGAGGTCGAGAAATACCAGTCGACCTGGCTGCGCCGTGTGCTGCGCGCCGGTCAGCCGCATCCGATGATCGACGCCTACGCCGATGCCGCCGGGGACGCGCATTACCCGCCGTACTCCGTGGACTACCTGCGCGAAGTGGTGAGCGCCGAGTCCGTCGACGACTCTGCCGCCTTCGATGAAGCCATCGGCCAGTGGCTGGAAACGGCGCCGGTCACCAGCGATTTCAGCGCGGGCAATCAGTTGCAGCGCGAGACCTTCGAGCACCCGGAACTCAATCGGCAATTGCTCAAATTGCTCGGCCATTTCGGCGCCCACAGCCGGATTTATGTTCGTGCGGGGCTGGCGCCCTAAGCATCGCGGCAACACACAACAATAAGAACAGGGAAGGAGGAACAGATGATCAACACTCGATTGCGCCTGTCTGGCGTAGCGCTCCCCGGTGTCGGTTTGGCAGGGCTGCTGCAACTCTGCGCAGTCGACGCGGTGCAGGCCGCCGAGTTCAGCGTGCTGGACAATCAGGTCACCGGCTCGCTCGACACGACCTTGTCCTATGGCCGCTTGTGGCGGGTGCAGGGCCGGGACAAGAACAACGATGACGTCAACACCAACGACGGCAATCGCAACTTCGACACCGGGCTGGTTTCCGAGGTGTACAAGATCACTTCGGAGCTGGAAGCCAACTACCAGAACTACGGGATGTTCCTGCGCGGCACCGCGTTCTACGACACCCAGTTGATGGACAAGCGCAACGACTACTACCACAACAACAGCCCGTCGCAGCCGAGCCAGAGTTATCCCCAGGACGACCGTTTCACCAGCCAGACCCGCGACATCGCCGGCAGCCGGATCGAGATGCTCGACGCCTACGTCCACGGCAGCTGGGATGTTGCGCAAATGCCGGTCACGGCGCGGGTGGGGCGTCAGGTGTTCAACTGGGGCGAGGGGATTTTCTATCGCGGCGGGGTCAACACCACCAATCCGGTGGACGCCGCCAAGTACCGCTTGCCGGGTGCCGAGGTCAAGGAAGTGCTGATGCCGGTGGAGGCGGTCAGCTTCAACATCGGCCTGACCGACAGCCTGACGATGGAGAGCTTCTACCAGACCAACTGGAAAGAAACCCGCATCGACCCGGTCGGCACGTTCTACTCGCAGACCGACCTGTTCGCCGACGGCGGTAACACCGCCTACAACAACTTCAGCGGCACCGCACTTGATACGCCGGTGCCGGGGTTTGGCAATGTCATCGGTCTGTACAGCGCACTGGGCAACAACCCGTTGCTCGGCCCGGCGCTGAAGTCCACCGGCCTCTACGCCAATGGCGTGACCCCGGCCTACGGCAACACCCTCAAGGTGGCGTCGATCGGCAAGGACTACAACGCGCGCAATGACGGCCAGTTCGGCTTTGCCTTTCGCTACATCGCCGAAGAGCTCAACAGCACCGAGTTCGGCCTGTACATGGTCAACTACCACGCCAAGGAACCGACCATCGCCGCTGACCTTGGCGGTTACAAGGGCATCGACATGAATGCTCTGACCAACATGCTCTCCAGCGTTGCCGGCAGTCAGGCTGGGGCTCTCGCCAACGGTCTGGCGACCGCCGATGTGATGGGCAACATCCAGGCCCATCGGCGGTATGCCGAAGACATCCGCATGTACGGTTTCAGCTTCAACACCACGCTGGGCAATGCCTCGGTGTTCGGTGAAGTGGCCTATCGACCGAACCTGCCCATCGGCGTCGCGGCCACCAACGACCTGATCGGCGATCTGGCCAACGGTGCTGCCGCAGCAGTGTCCGGCAAGACCATCAACGTCGGCGGGCAAATGGTCACCCTCGACAGCCAGATCAACAACGCCGAGCGGGTGGAAGCGTTCAACACTTCGCTAGGCAGCATCTACAACTTCGGCCCGACGCTGTCGTTCGACTCGATGTTCGGCATCTTCGAACTGGCCTCCGAGCACCTGCGCGGCAGCAGCCTGCAATACACCGCCTACGACGGCAGCACCCGTTACTACGCCGGCACCGGCAACACTTCGTACGTGTCCGGCGGTGATCGCGACGATCAGGTCAATCGCAATTCCTACAGCTACACGGTGATGTTCAACGGCACCTGGAACGACGTGTACGCCGGGATCAACGTCTCGCCCTACGTCGTCTACAAGGACGATTTCAAGGGCAACAGCTACCAGGCCGGCAATGCCATCGAGGGTCGCAAGGCCTACACGCTGGGGGTCAAGGCCAACTACCAGAACAAGCTCGAAGCCGAACTGCAATACACCGAGTTCTGGGGCGGCGGGCAGAACAACGGTATTCGCGACCGCGACAACGTCGGTTTCAACCTCAAGTATTTCTTGTGAGCCCACAGGTTTTTGAATTCGGAGAACGAACATGTTTCCTGCATCACGACTGACCAAGACCACACTGGCGTTGCTTTTGAGTTTGACCGCTGCAAGTACGCTGGCCGCCATCTCGCCCCAGCAAGCCGAACAACTGAAAACCTCGTTGACCCCCATGGGCGCCGAGCGTGCCGGCAACGCTGCCGGCACCATCCCGGCCTGGACTGGCGGCATCACCCAGGCGCCGGCCGGCTACAAGCCCGGCCAGCATCACCCCGATCCGTACGCGGCGGACAAACCGCTGTTCACCATCACCAAGGCCAATCTCGACCAGCACAAGGCGCACCTCAGCCCCGGCCAGATCGCGCTGTTCAACAGCTACCCCGACACCTTCCAGATGCCGGTCTATCCCTCGCGCCGATCCGGTTCGGCGCCGCAGTGGCTGTATGACAACACCCTGAAGAATGCGACCTCGGCCAAGTTGCTGGAGGGCGGCAGCGGGTTCGCCGATGCCTATGGCGGCGTACCGTTCCCGGTACCCAAGGATGGTGTCGAAGTGCTGTGGAATCACATCACTCGCTATCGCGGCATCTACGTGGTCCGCCGCGCCTCCGAAGCACCTGTGCAGCGCAACGGCAGCTTCGCGCTGGTGACCTCGCAGCAAGAGGGCTTCTTCAATTACTACCGCCCGGGCGGTCAATTCGCCGACCTGAAAAACATCCTGTTCTACTACCTCGCCTTCGTGAAAAGCCCGGCCCGCCTCGCCGGTGGTGCAGCGTTGGTGCACGAAACACTGGACCAGCTCAAGGACGCCCGCCAGGCCTGGATCTACGACGCCGGCCAACGCCGCGTCCGCCGTGCACCGAACCTCGCCTACGACACGCCGATTGCCTCATCCGATGGCCTGCGCACCGCAGACGACACCGACCTGTTCAACGGCTCGCCGGACCGCTTCGACTGGAAGCTCAAGGGCAAGCAGGAAATCTACATCCCCTACAACAACTACAAAGTCGGCAGCCCCGACGTGAAATACGCCCAACTGCTCACCCCCGGCCATCTCAACCCGCAATACACCCGCTACGAGCTGCACCGGGTCTGGGTGGTGGAAGGCACACTCAAACCAGGCGCACGACATATCTATTCCAAACGCGTGCTGTTCCTCGACGAAGACAGCTGGGGCGCCGCGCTGGTGGATCAATACGACGGGCGAGGGGAGCTGTGGCGCGTGTCGATGGCCTACCTGAAAAACTTCTACGACCTGCCCACCACCTGGAGCGCACTCGACGTCTTCCACGACTTGCAGGCCCGTCGGTACTACGTGCAGAACCTGGATAACGAAGAGGCCTCGACCGTCGACTTCTCGCAACCGGTGCCGGAGGATTCGTACTTCATGCCGTCGGCGTTGCGGCAGCGGGGGACGCGGTGAGTGGGCAAGACGCGATCTCCATCCCTTCGTTACAACCTGAAACCTTGCATCAAACGCTGCGTGCTAGCTTCGATGCTTCAGGGGCCAATACGTTGGAGGGATTGTGGCGAGTTTAATCATCAGGAATGTTGACTATCAGCTCTATAAAAAGCTGGAGGCCACGGCAAGATTCAATGGTCGTTCGATTGAGGAGCAGGCGTGTGTGATGTTGCGCAATGCGCTGGAGCAGAATCAATCTACCGGTGGCTTGGGAACTCGAATCCACGAACGGTTTAGACGTTTTGACGGGGTTGAATTGGAGTTGCCTTTACGCTGATACGGCACGGTTTTTTTTGCAGGACCTATCTTCATAGGCAGTTACATCGCAATCGCGGGCAAGCCCGCTCCCACAGGTAAAGAGTCGAACACAGTATCTGTGCACGCCTCAGAACCTTGTGGGAGCGGGCTTGCCCGCGATTGAATTTCGCTTCAGCGCTGACTGTAGGTCAGACGCGGAAGTGGCTAACCATCTGCTGCAACTGCCCACCCAACCGTGCCAGTTCAACGCTGGACTTGGCGGTCTCATCACTCGCCGCCGCCGTCTGTTCCGACACGTCACGGACGTTGATGATGCTGCGGCTGATTTCTTCGGCCACGGCGCTTTGCTGTTCGGCGGCTGCGGCGATCTGTTGGTTCATCGACTGGATATTCGACACCGTGCGGGTGATGTTTTCCAGGGACGAACCGGCCTTGCGGGTCAGGGCGACGCTGCTGTCGGTCAGGGCGCGGCTGTTGTTCATCACGGCGGAAACCTGTTGCGTGCCGTTCTGCAGACCGGCCACCAGGCCTTCGATTTCTTCGGTGGATTTCTGGGTGCGCTGAGCCAGACCACGGACTTCGTCGGCGACCACGGCAAAACCACGACCGGCTTCACCGGCACGGGCGGCTTCGATGGCGGCGTTGAGGGCCAGCAGGTTGGTCTGTTCGGCCACGGCCTTGATCACGTCCATGACGCTGCCGATCTTGTCGCTTTCCTGTTGCAGCACGCTCATGGCTTCGGTGGAACGCACCACTTCGCTGGCCAGACGCTCGATCTGGGCGATGGCTTCGTTCACCACCTTGTCGCCTTCGCGGGCTTCGCCGTCAGCGGCGGCCGCGGCTTGCGAGGCTTCTTCGGCGTTGCGCGCGACTTCCTGCACGGTGGCAGTCATCTCGTGCATGGCGGTGGCCACCTGATCGGTCTCGATCTTCTGGCTGTTGACGCCGGCGCTGGTCTGTTCGGTGACGGCCGACAATTCTTCGGCGGCGCTGGCGATCTGGGTCACGCCGTCGCGGATGCCGCTGATCAGGTCGCGCAGGGTTACGCCCATGCGCGCGATGCCTTGTTGCAGCACGCCGAGTTCATCGCGGCGGGTGACGATCACGTTGTGGCTCAGGTCGCCGCTGGCGATGCGTTCCACCACGGCCATGGTTTCCTGCAGCGGACGGGTGATCTGGCGGGTGATGATGAAGGCAGCGATGACGCCCACCAGCAAGGCCAGCAGGGTGCTGATCAGTTGCAGGGTGCGGGCCTGAGCGCTTTCCATGTCACGACGGTCTAGCTGGATCTGATACATCTGCTCGCTCAGGGTCACGATGGTGGCGCCCTGATCGGTCATTTCCTTGCGTGCCTGCACCGCATCGGTGTTGGCATTCTTGTAAGCCTGCAACGCGCTGCGGTAGTTGGTCAGCGCGGTTTCCAGCTGACGCAGGGCGTCTTGCTGGGTGTCGGCGAAATGCGCGTTCAGTTGCTTGAGGCTGGCGATGGCCACGTCCAACTGACCGACGGCTTTCTGCTCGGTCTCGGCGTTGGTGGTGGCGGTGTAGCCGCGCACTTCGTAGCGCGCCAGGATGAAGGCTTCCTTGGCGGCGGTAATGGCCTGGAACTGCTCGAAACGCTGTTCACTCATGGCCATCTGCTGGACGCGGGTGCTGATCGATTCGATCAGGTCGTACGCGGTCTCGGCATTGACGCTCATGGTGTCGCGCGCCGTGTTACCGGTGCGGTAGGCGTTGCGCATCTTGTTCAGGGACGTCTGGTATTCGGCGATGGTCGCCGCCTGCGCCTTGAGCAACTTGACGTTTTCCGGGCTCTTGAATTTGCCGATCAGCGCCTGCTGTTGCGCAGCGAAACCGTCGAGGGTGGTCTGCACGTTCTGCGCGGCGGTTTCGTCGCCGTTGGTCAGCATGTATTGCAGGCGCACCACGCGCAGCTTGGTCAGGCCAGAGTTGAGCTGGGTGATGTCGCTCATCCAGTTGCTGCGGTCAATCAGGCCGCCCAGGCTGGTCCAGCCCGTCAGGGCCAGAATGCAGGTCAGGGCCAGGACGAGACCGAATCCCAGCCCCAGTTTGAGGTTCACGCTGATGTTGCCGAACCAGCTATTCATCACAATTCCTCCAGAAACGTTGTGCTTCTTGATCGTCGGTTAGGCTGGAAGATTGTTGTTTTTTTGAGCCAGCAAGGGTGTTAGCAGGACTGTATCGGCCGCAAATCCTGGAGCTGAAAGGATTTTGTCCGACGGAATTTGTAACAAGGGATCCCAAGACTTTTTTCACATGACTTTCACCGGCCGCCCACGGGGGCGTCTGTACCTTCGCCGCATCAAATGACAGTGATATAGGCTGGCGAGGCGAATTTTTGTGGAATTGAGACTGAGTCTGTTCGGCGTCAAACGCTCGATCGATCTGAGTGGTTTGGCCCGCTTTCGAAACGCCGGGGTTGTTCTGGCCGTGTCGGCACTGGTGATTCCGCTGACCCTGTGGCTGCTCGCCCCGGCGGCGGTGCCTGACCTCGCCCACGGCAATGTCGCCGGCGCGCAGGCGTTGGCGACCGGCTGGGCCAAGGGCGACATGATCGTGCTGGTGCGCCATGTCGAGCGCTGCGATCACTCCCCGGCGCCGTGCCTGAGCGGCAATGACGGCATCACCGACCGTTCGCGCAGTGTCGCGGTTGCTGTCGGTGCGCAATTCGAGCGCCTGGGCCTGAACAACGCCGACATCTATAACAGCCCGATGACCCGCACCGTGCAGACCGCCGGTTACATGTTCAACCGGGCGACGGCCGGCGAAGACTGGCTGATCAGTTGCAAGGGCCGCATGTTGCAGGACGCGCTCGCGCACAAGGTCCCAGGGCGTAACCTGATTCTGGTTACCCACAGCGAGTGCATGGCGCAGCTGGAAAAAGACCTCAAGGTGCCGGCCTCGACCCTCGGTTATGGTTCTTCGCTGTTCGTTTCCGCTGCCAGCCTGGCGGCTCCAAAGATGCTCGGCTTCATCGAGGCCTCTGACTGGCGTACGGTGACCACCCGATGACTTCTCGCTTTTACGCTTACAACTTCGGCATCCCGCTGTTTTGTGCGGCGCTGGTGTTCCTGATGTTCGACATGACGAACATCGACATCGCCTTCAGCAACCTGCTGTTCGATCCGCTGACCCATACCTTCCCGCTCGACAAGATTCACTTCTTTGAAAAGCTGACCCACAAGTGGGCGCGGATCATCCCGAACTGGACCGCTGAAATCGCGCTGGTCGGCGCGATGCTGTCGGTGGTCTGGCCGTTGGTCAATCCGCAGAAGCGTCCGCGTCTCGGCGGATTTCTGGAGCGCTGCAAAGTGGCTCCGGTGCTGCGTTTTGCTGCTGACCATCGCCGGGATTTTCTGTTTGTGGTGGTGGCCTTCGCGGTGTGTACCGGCGTTATTCACTTCCTCAAGGCCCACACCAGCGTTTATTGCCCGATCGAGACGACGCTGTACGGCGGCAAAATGGCTCACATCGAGTGGTACAGCAATTTCCAGCTGTTCCATGAAGCCGGTGACGGTCGTTGCTGGCCGGGTGGGCATGCGTCCGGCGGGTTCACCATGCTGGCGCTGTATTTTGTCGCGCGTCGTTATCAGTGGCGCTTCTCCAGCGCCTTGTTGTGGGGCTCGCTGTTGCTCGGTTTCGTCTACGGCACGACGCGGGTTCTGCAGGGCTGGCACTACATGTCCCACACGTTCTGGGCCGGTATCTTCGTCTGGCTGGCGTGTTTGCTGACGGCGCTGGCGTTTTATGGACGGGCTCGTCTGGAGTTGCCGGTGTTGAGCAAGCGTGAGCGACAGGTGTTCAGTACACAGCCTGAGGTTTCTCTCTGAAGCGTCGCCACTGAAATGAAAAACCCGCCATCATCGGCGGGTTTTTCGTTTGTGCGTCACGGCATTAATAGCCTACGAAGTAGTACGCCTGGCGCCCGACCATCATGGTCTTGAGCACTTTCAGCGGGGCGGCGGGTTCGCTATCCCCTGACATCACCGCGATGTTCGAAGGCGAGGCACTGAGGAAATCCTTCAATTGCGCATCGGTATCCAGCCCCTTGAGGACGCTCTGGGTATAGAACACGCTGGCGCCGCCGACCCGTTCGTTGGCCTGGAACAGCGCGACCTGATGGCCGCTGGCTTGCAGCGACTGGATGTGTTCGGTCAGTGGCAGGAACGACAATTCCTTGTCTGCGTTTGGCAGTGCCCATTGCGCGGCACCGAGGTAGCTGGCGATCACCACGGTCAGGATACCGGCCGCTAATGCCTGACGATGACGGGCGATCCATCCGACAAAACCGCTGTTACGCTCCTTCAGCCTTTCGAACAGTACGGCTGCATATTCGGCCGCGATCACCGCCGCCGCCGGCGTCATCGACATCAGGTACACCGTGCGCTTGCTTGAGGCCAGGGTCAGCATGATGAACTGCGCAACGATCCACAGGCTGAAAAACAGCAGGTAACGATTGGCCTTCAATTGTTTACGGAAGTGCCACAGCCCCAGGTACACCAGAATGTTCCAGGGCAGGAACGCTTCGGGCAGTTTGGCGATGTAGTAGTAAAACGGCTCATAGTGCCCGGCTTCGACGAACGATCCGCTGAAACGCCCGAGACTGTTGGTCAGCAAGACTTCTCTGACTGCCTGGGCGCCGCCGTGCTGATAGAGCACCGCGAGCCAGATCAGCAGCGGAATCAGCCCGAGCGCTGTCAGCAAACCGGGACGCAACCACTCGGTCAGTTTGAAGCGCTTGTCCATCAGGTTGTCGGCCAGCAGGTAAGCGAAAATCACCACCCCCGGCATCGCCAGACCGAGTACACCTTTACTGAGCGTGGCGATGGCAATCCCGACGGCAAACAGCAACGAATTGCCTATCGTCGATGCTCGTTGCGCCTGGAAGAACGCCAGCAGCGCCGTGGTCACGCCGAGTGCGAGCAACGCATCCTCGCCGACCCCGCGCACGTTGCTCCAGTAACTGGCCATGGTCGCCAGCAGAATGCCCGCTGTCCACGCGATCGCTTTCGGCCGTTCGAAGCGCCGCAGCATGCCGTACAACAGCATCACGCTGAGCAGGCCAGCCACCGCCGATGCCAGTCGCACCGCCCACGGAGAAACACCGAACACGCGCATGGCGCCGGCGTCCAGCCACAGACTCAGCGGCGGTTTTTCCAGAAACGGTTCGCCGAACAGACGGGGCGTCACCCAGTCATCGTCCAGGTGCATCTCCATGGCGATGCCGGCGACGCGGGCCTCGGTGGAGCCTTGCAATTGATGGTTACCCAGCGCGAAGAAAAACAGCAGGGCGGCAAGCAGGAACAGTGAAGTGGCGGCACGCGACGACATAGGTTTCAGATAACCGGAAGGGGCGAGAGGCGTGAGCATACTTCGCCAATGCTTAACAAATTGTGAAACTCACGCAAGACGTCGCGACCAGCGCTGATCCGGTGCTTCGAATGCCGGATTGACCAGCGCCGTCAGCACATGATCCTGCCAGCGCCCGGCAATGTTCAGATACGCCTTGGCATAACCCTCGCGCTCGAAACCCAGCCGTTCCAGTAACCGTGCGCTGCGCTCGTTGCCGGGAATGTAGTTGGCCATGATCCGGTGCAGGTTCTGGGTCTCGAACATGTAGGCGATCGCGGATTCCAGCGCTTCCTGCATCAGGCCCTGGCCTTGATGGGCTGCATCGATGTGATAACCCAGATAACACGCCTGGAACGCACCCCGAATGATCCCGCTGAAATTGCAGGCGCCGATCATTTGTTGGCCGTTCGGAGTCAGCAGCGCGAGATGCACGGCCAGCCCTGCATCGAAAGCGCTGGCCTGTATTTCAAGGCGTCGGCGGATCTGTTCGGTGGAGAAATAATCGGTGGTGCGGATTGGTGACCACGGCGCGAGATGGCGCAGGTTGCGTTGGTAGAAATCGCTTTCCAGAGGCGCCTGATCCGGGTCGAGCACCGCGAGCGTCAGGCGTTGGCAGGGCAGGGTCAACAGCGGCATCGGACGCTCCGGGTCTCGGGATTGATCAACAGAATTGCCCGGCAGGCAGGAAATTACAAATCGCGGGTGGTTTGATTCGTTCTATAAATTTGCGCCGTTCGCTGCACAGTCAGGTATGGGCTCGCCATGTGCGAAGGCGTTTTCAAGGAGGATGAGATGGAGTTTGCGTTAATGGCGGGGGGCGAGTCACTGCGTGTCAGATCCCCGGATCCGGCGTTGTACCTTGCGTTTCAGCGAGCGCTGAACGTCAGTTACCCGGAGCATTCGGAGTTTTTGTCCTGGGCCCGTGCGCACACGACCGAGGAGCAGGCGCTGGAGTTTTTGCTCAAGGCTCGTGTTGAGTTCGACAGCGAAACCGGCGAGCGCAGGTTTTTCATCGTTGCTGCCGACGGGGCGGCGATCATCGGCTGCATCGGTTTGAAGCCGCGGGGACGTCATCGTTACGTCGTTGGTTATTGGGCCAACACCGAACTCTCGGGAAAGGGGTATCTGCGTGCCGCGCTGACTCAAGTGCTGGGCCGATTTCCCGATGCCACGTTTTACCTGACTACGTCTTCCGCCAACCTGCGCAGTCAGCACCTGGCAGTAGCGGCTGGCTTCGCGTTGATCAGGGTTCATCCTCAGGCCCGGCATTCGGAGCAACACGGCGTTCAGGACACGTATGTGTATCGCTTCGCCGCCACATCCCGGGCAAAAAAAAGCCCGCAGGAGAGCGGGCGAACCGTAGTTTCTTGAATGAGCGAGCGGACTGTACAGCTTTGGCGGTGGAGGGGCTGTGAAGAAAAATTCATGTCCCGACTCACCCCCGGACAAGGCTGCAACAGAACAGGGCAGCAAGCGTTTATCGTGGGTTGATGCGCCCGCGTTGTGATGTCAGTGGCAGCGAATCGGCTTGGTTTCGGCGGGCAAATACTGCGGGCCAAGCTTGCTCAAGGCGCTGTCGACCAGCATCTCCGCCAACCCGGCCAACTGATGCATCGCGACTGCCCGGGCGCGCTGTGCTTCATCCGGGCGGTGGATGAAATCCTGCGCAATGGCGTTGAGCGAGGCGAGGTTCTGGCTGGCGTGGGTCAACAGGGTGAGCAAGTCGACATCAGGCCGCACGCTGAAGATCTGGTTGACCTGTACGAGCCGGGAACTGCGTCTGCTGGTGTTGTCCGTGCGAACGGCAGTGTCTGATCGATCGGTAATCGTCGGGCTCTCGACAGAATTCGGGGTGTCTTTTTTCATGACCGGGCTCCATGTGATGGGTGATCCTTGCGCTTCGGCGGGTCTGTGCCGTTCACCTGAGTGCAGCGAAGTCCGGAGGGTAACCGTGGGGAACGGGGAGCACCAGTTCATGAAAGTCGACGCGTGTTGAGGGAAATTTCCTAGGACTCGTTATGTGGGAGGCGGGGGCCACTGGTTAGCGAGGACCATGCCACAATGCGCGTTCTAAAGCCTATGTGACACGTCCATGAGAGGCGTATCAGAGAGAAAAAATGATGCGTTCAACAAAAAAAAGACACGGGCGCTTCATTGCCGCGCTTTTGCTGTCATCCAGTATTTCTTTCTTCATGGCGCCCCTGATTCAAGCCCAGACTCGAGCGACAGACGCGGCAGGGCTGATGCGAGAAGCCCAGAGCCTGAACCGCGAAGGATTGCTGGCGGAGGCTACGGTTTCTGCCCAAGCGGCCATAGAGGCCGGTCGCAAAGGTGGTGCCCTCGATTTTACGGAACTTGACGCGGGGGCATTGCTCGTTGATTTGCTATACAAGCAGGCCCGATACGACGAATCTCGTAGCGCTGCTGAAGAGCAGATCGCGTACTGGGAGAAGCAAGCTGCTGCCAACGGGGCATCGGGCAGGCGCGACCCCCGAGTAACAGACAGGCTGGGTCGGGCAATCGAAGCGAGCATGATGGCGGGTGAAAGAGCAGAAGTTGCACGACTTCAAGCAAAGTTGTTCGCCATCGCAAGTCCCGATCCCGGTTTATGGACTTTGTCCCGGGATGAGCAGCGCTTGCGATACGATTTGGCTGATTTCTCAATGCCCCTCATTCTGGGGCAGTGGAAGTTGACCAGGTTCGAGCCAGCCACCAAGCGCGATTTCGCCTCCCGTTTACTGTTCACACAGGAATTGGCGAACGGCCGCCTCAACGCTGAGATCTCTTTGTCCTATGACGAAGCTCAGCGCAAGTTGAGCGCCGCCGAGCGACAGGAATCGCTGGATGCTTTCCATAAGCGGCACTTACCGAGTGCACTGGAAGTGACAATGCCCGATCTCTCTTTCGATGGCCTGGCATCCTTCAAGCGGGGAGATCAAACGGAATGTGAGGAGAAGGAGTGCATCAAAGTTTATTGGCTGACGTTGCGGGGCGACTGGCGCATGGATATCGATGTTACGTTCGGATCGGGAGACGAGATTCAAGCGGCTGAACAAATACGCCAATTGCTCGCAGCATTGCAGTGGCGTAGTGCGCCGCCGCTGTTTCGTGAGCGGCCGATGGCCCAGCAGATCCGAGATATCGAATCGTCCGCCACGCTTCCTGATGGCGCGGCCAAAGCTGCCGAATTGGCCGAGCAGGCACTCCCCGATGCGTATTTTTCTGACGAAATTGCGCGGATGCACACCTACATCGGTCTGTCCCAATATCAGCGCGGAAACCTTGACGCTGCCCGTCATTCGTTGGGTTTGGCTGTACCAGCCTGGGAAAGTGCCTTCAAGAATGAAATCCTCTATCGCAGTGCGCTGGACTACTCCGCGGACATTGCCTATAGACAGGGACGAGGTCAGGAGGCCGTCTCCCTGAACCGTAAGCTTATTGAGTGGCAGAAAAGCGATGCGACTCTGGGATGGACAGTACCGAAGGAAGAAAATGCTTTCGTCAATCGACGTCAAGGCATGCATTTACCCTTGCGCGTAGGTGACTACCGTTTGCGTCCCGACACCCAAAACCGGTTCTTTTACGAAAATCTGCAAACGGGTGCCCAACTCGGCCTCACTGTAGGCGTGCCGCAGTCATCAGACCAGGAGCTGGAGTCGACGCTGCGCGCCTTCATGTCGAAAAACCTGGGCCTGCAAGCAGAAGGTATTCACAAGACAACATTCTCTCCCAAGTCCGCCATCCATGATGACTCCCCGCCCACCGGCCACAAGTGGGAATTCGATGTGAGGGCATTGCCGGATGGCCAGGGCTTTTCCAGCGTAAACCCTGTCATTGGCGGCCCGTACGAAACACCGACGAAAATGGCGTTCTGGATTGTGGAGCGTAACGGGCAACGATCGTTGTTGCGGGCACCTCTCACGGATAATCGTCGATCCAGAGTTGCAGCAGATCAAATTGCGCAAGCGCTATCGTGGTAGGCGTGAGGGCAGTGAAAAACAGGGGGGGCGTGTTGGCGCTACCCCTGTTGGAGGGCTTTAAGGCTGGCAGGGTCTAAAGCTCGCTGGGTTTGAGTGTGTGCTTGAAGTGATGTTTCCACAGTTGTATGCCCAGTTCTCCCGAGCGATCCAGCGAAGAACCTACCGTCAGATCCGTGAGCAACGTCGGCTGCAACCCGGCATCGAACAATGCAAATCCGGCGGCGAGGCAACAGGTCTCGGTCTGCAGACCACAGACCAGCACGCGATCCAGATTCAGGCTTTTCAGATAATCGTTCGTGTCCGGCGACGGCGCATAACCGTGTTTGATGAAAATACGATTCGCCTCGATCAGGCTGTCATTGTCCGGCGCAGGGTGCCAGCCGAGTTGTCGCTGGAAAGGCGTGCGGTTTTCGTCGTGACGTTCGACGGTGGCGACGCTGGGCAGCGTGCCAATGAGCGACCGGATGGATGGATAGGCTCGATGATTACTGTAGGGTTTGGAAATGAATGCGACAGATATTGGAATGTGATTAACAAATCAAGGGCACCAGCATGACGTAACTGGGCGTTAGGTGATTGACCCTGTGATAACGTCCAAAAAGATATAGTGTGCTGACGGTTCGATAGCCGGAATATATCCGGCTATTTAAGTGAACCTGTAAGTTGTTTGGGGGTGATTATAATTTGAAGTGTGAAGGAAGGCTGTTTCTTCGCTTTCTACCTGGCGGGGTGGTCCAGGTTGGATTGGAAGGCTCTTCTTGAGTTTCATAAGTTGGAACCGGCTCGTTGATTATGTCTTCAATTGCTTCTGATGTTCGAAATAAAGATAAAGCTGGATAGGCTGGGATTCTAAATACTATCTCGGTTGTTTGTGCGATAACTGCTGCGGGTGTCCCAACGTTTGTGCTCATTCCGCCGTACTCAAAGTGTAGCGGTGAAATCATTGCCCTGAAATTTCTAGCATAAACACGCATTAATACAGGAGCTTCTCCTTCTCCTTCGAAATCTAGTGCCAGGTTTTTTGTTTTAGCAACATAAAAACCTATTCCCCTGGCAAGTCCCATGGATGAGCCAGCATAATGCGGATCAAGCCCCCAGGCATCCATGCTTCTCATGCTAGCAGTACTTGTGCCGTGATAGCCGACAAAAACATATCCAGCGTTCACCATGGCGAGATGTGCAACTCCTACATCCCCCTGCGTTGGAGTATTCATAAGGCGTTGGTTAAGTTGTTGCGTTAGTGGGATCATTGTACTCACCAGTTTTAATGAAGCGGATGGGTATTGGTTCTACTCAGATTTATACCTGAATATTTGATCGTGTTATTTTGATTTGGTAGTTGATCTATATTTGAAGTGCTCATGGTTATTTTAGCTCGCGTAATTGCCTAAGACAGCCTCCAACAAGTCCATCATGGACGGCTCATTGGTTTTCGAGTGGTAAAATGGCCGTGATGGCTGCTATCGCCAGGTATCAGCGACCGGTAGTCTGATCTGCGGTGCATGCCTATCGAACCTGGATTTCCTTTTTGCACCAAATGCGGCGGATAACGCTCCTTGTCCATGCGTAACTCCTTGTATGTTGTATGGCTTGAGCGCCAAGTATACGAGACGAAGCGAGGAGGAAAGAAAGCATAGCTTTTGATCATGCTATGGAGATTAGCAGGGTATTCATGAGCTGCTGGAGATCGATACCAGCCTTACGTAAAAGATTGCTTTGGGTAAGAGCCTACCGAAAGGTCACAAGCGAATGGGTTTGCACGTGCGCGCAATCGTGCAGCCAAAATCGAAAAGTTTCTAGAAGCGACTTCGGCGTTTGCGCTTATGCATTGCAGTTTCCTTTTTCCTCATAGTGATGTGGCTATCGATCTTAGATTGGAATGAGCCGGGGGGCCCTGAAGGAAATGCTGTGGGAAAAGGGGACAGATTTATTTTGAAGGAAATCAATCTCTCCCCTTTTTAATTTGGCATCGAGTGTCTTTTTCATGACAACGCTCTATGGTTTCAGGCTCCCGGCGAATTCCTTTGGTAAACCATCTGCCGGCTTGCAGCGGAGCGCGAAGACTAGCGCTCGGAAGCATCTTGAACCAGTACATGAAAGTCGACGCGTGCTGCGGGAAGTTACCTAGGACACCAGCAGGCAGGAGCGAAGTTCACTCGACGTCAGCGTGTGCTTGAAGTGATGTTCCCATAATCGCACACCCAGCCCACCCGAACGATCCAGCGATGAACCTACCGTCAGATCCGTGAGCAACGTCGGTTGTAAACCGGCATCGAACAGCGCAAATCCAGCGGCGAGGCAACAGGTCTCGGTCTGCAGACCACAAACCAGCACACGATCAAGATTCAGGTTTTTCAAATAATCGATCGTGTCCGGCGACGGCGCATAACCGTATTTGATGAAAATGCGATCCGCAGCGATCAGGCTGTCATCGTCCGGCGCGGGGTGCCAGCCGAGCTGTCGCTGGAAAGGCGTGCGGCTTTCGTCGTGACGTTCGACCGTGGCGACGCTGGGCAGTGTGCCGATGAGCGACCGGATGCCTTCGACCAGCCATGGCGGCGGGGAAAAGCAGGGTTGTACGTCGATGATCAGTAGTGCCTGGCGCATGGGCTCTCCGGATATGAATCCCCAGATGCGACAAAGCCCGCACTTGGCGGGCCTTGTCGTTGAGAGTTGGTGGAGCCGGGGGGATTTGAACCCCCGTCCGCCAGTACTCCGCTGTCGGTACTACATGCGTAGCCGTGTCTATTAAGTTAACCCTCAGCGACCCGACGGGCAGGGTGCTTTGGGCGAGTTGTGTAAGTTTTAGCCGCTTCGTCCACAACGTACTGCACGGCGATTCTGTTCTATATGACAATCATTTTGGGTTTACAGACATCCCCTGATGATTGCTGGACCCGAAGGTACCAGGAGTGCATGTCAGCTGCAATTAAGCAGCGAGAGCAGCACCGTATTGGTCGTCATTGGCAACTATAAGTAGTTGCAACAGTGGATTTACGACTTCTGTTACCAAGTCGGCATGCACCTAAAGTTTCGCAACCGGCGTCGAATCCTAAACGGCCCCGAGCCTGATGCTCTGTACATCTCGAAGAGCAGCAAGCCTGTGCAGTGTACGCCAATCGACCGTCAAGGCCAACCCGAAGGTTGGCCGCGGCTTCGATCAATTGTTGGTGCCACTGGATTTTCGGATTTCCAGAATGGTTTGCTGGGTTTCTGCAACGCAATCGTCGATCTTGCCCTGGGCCTTGAGCGCCTGTGCCTTCTGCACGCTGGCTTCGGCTCGCTGACTCAATTCGGGCGACGATGACAGCTGCCCCTTGGCATTGTTGATGGTCTGGATATTGGTATCGCAAAGGCTGGCAGGCTTGTCAGCGGCAAACGAAGCAGACGCCATCATCGAGGCAGTAACGAACAGACCTAACAGTACAGAACGTTTCATATGAATCTCCTTGAACTGAGGATCCAGACTTCGCTGGCCGTCAGGACGGGCAACCGAATGGAGGAAAAGCCCCGTCAGCGGGGCTTGTTCTGTGGACTGTGGTCGCTCGCAAGGGTTCTATTTTTCTTCAGATGATGGTTTCTCGGGGTTTGGCTCGGGTCACTCGATCCACCAGATACGCCAGGCCGTGGTAGTCGATGCCTCCATGTTGTGTCAGACCGATCTCACAGGTGCGGCTGGTGGAAATCCCTTCGCTGCAATGCTGCACCGCATCCTTGAGTGTGCGCAGCGAGTGGCTGTTCAGCTCCGGCGTGGTGAAGCCCTTGTCGCCGGCAAATCCGCAGCAATGAATGCCTTCGGGAATAACCACGTTCTTGCTGCACTTGCGGGCCAGGTCGATCAGCGCCTGACTTTCCCCCAGGTGCTGAGTGCTGCACGTCACATGAACGGCAATCGGTGCTTCCTGCGGGATGAACTCCAGTCGATCGATCAGGTGCGTACGGATAAACCGCACAGGGTCATACAGATCAAGGCGAACATTTCCCACATCCTGCACCAGTCGCAATGTGCAGGGGCTGGTGTCGCAATAGATCGGATCGAGCCCACCTCGGCTGGCGTGGAGCAAGGTGCCGATCAACTCCTGACGCTTGTGCTCGGCCTGTTCGGCATAGCCTTTGGAAGCGAACGGCTGGCCGCAGCAGAGGTTGTCCAGATTGTCCGGGAGCACCACCTGATAACCGGCCTTTTCCAGCAGGCCACGGGTTTTGTCGTACAGCGACATCTGCTCCTTGTCGCCCGCTGCGGGGCCCATCACCCGCGACACGCAGGCCGCCAGATACACCACGCGCGGGCGTTCGTCCGAGATTGTCGGACTGAGGCGAATGGCTCTTTCCGGCTGCGGCATTGCGTTGCTCCACTGTGGAACCTGGCCTTTGGACAAGCGCGTCAGTGTTGCCGAAAGCTTCGCCAGACGCGGTGCTCCCAGCAACATCCGCGCACCGTTGGCCACGTGCAGGGTGAAGCGTGCCCCTTGCAGGGTGGTGGCGAAATTTCCTTCGATCCAGTTGGCAGTTTTCGTGTGCGTGGCGTGACGGTTGCGCAGCTTTTTCACCAGCTCGCCGGTATTGATGCCTACAGGGCAGCGTTGCGCACACAAACCGGTCGCGGCGCAGGTTTCGATGCCCTGGTACTCGTAGGCTTTTTCCAGTTCGGTGGTGTCGATCCCGGCGCGTTTTCGCGCCTGAATGTCGCGCCAGATCACGATGCGCTGGCGGGGGCTCAGGGTCAGGCCCTTCGATGGACAAACCGGCTCACAGAAACCGCACTCGATGCACTTATCCACAATCTCGTCGGCGGCAGGCAGCGGCTTCAGGTGCTTGAGGTGGATCTGTGGATCTTCGCTGAGCACTACGTCCGGGTTGAGAATGCCTTGGGGATCGAGCAGGCGCTTGAGCTGCCACATCAATTGATAGGCATCGCTGCCCCATTCCAGTTCGACAAACGGCGCCATGTTGCGCCCGGTGCCGTGTTCGGCCTTCAGCGAACCGCCGAACTCAACGGCCACCAGTTGCGCCACGTCGTCCATGAACGCCTGATAGCGTGCGACTTCTTCCGGGCTATTGAAGCCTTGGGTGAAGACGAAGTGCAGATTGCCTTCCAGCGCGTGTCCGAAAAGGATCGCTTCGTCGTAGTGATGTTTGTCGAACAGCTCGATCAGGCGATTCACGCCGATGGCCAGTTGCTCCACCGGGAAGGTCACGTCTTCGATGATCACCGTGGTGCCGGTCTTGCGCACGGCGCCGACGGCGGGGAAGGTGTCCTTGCGGATCGCCCAGAGGCGGGCGTTCTCGACCGGGTCTTCGGTGAAGTCGACCTGCTTTTCCACCGGGAAATCACCGAGCGACGCCATGATCTGCGCCAGTTGTTCCTGCAACAACGTGGAAGAAGCGGCGCGGGATTCGATCAGCAGAGCGCAGGCATTGTTCGACAGCTGCTGTACGAAATCCGGCATGCCGGGTTTGTCCTGCACCGAGCGCAGACTGCGGCGGTCGAGCAATTCCACGGCGGACACCGGTTGGCTTTTCAGCACGGTGACGGCGTTGCAGCAGGTTTCCACGTCGGGGAACACGATTAGTGCCGAGGCCTTGTTCGGGTGGTCGATCACTGTGTCGTACGTTACCGCGCTGATGAAGCCGAGTGTGCCTTCGGAGCCGACCAGCAAGTGACTCAAGATATCCACAGGCTCATCGAAATCCACCAGGGCGTTGAGCGACAGGCCGGTGGTATTTTTCAGACGGTATTTGTGGCGGATTCGCGCAGCCAGTTCGGCATTGGCGCGGGTCTCGCGGCCCAGTGTTGCCAGGCGTTCCAGCAATTCACCGTGGCTCGTTCGAAACGCCGCGACACTGGAAGCGTCCTCGGTGTCGAGTCGGGTTCCGTCGGCCAAAACCAGACGAATTCCCGCCAGCGTGTGATAGGTATTTTGTGCAGTGCCGCAGCACATGCCGCTGGCGTTGTTGGCGACGATGCCGCCGATCTTGCAGGCATTGATCGACGCCGGATCGGGGCCAATCTTGCGCCCGAATGGCGCGAGCCACGCGTTGGCCTGAGCGCCGATCACCCCCGGTTGCAGGCGGATCTGCATGCCTTGCCCTCGGATCTCACGGGCATTCCAGTTATCCCCCAGCACGATCAGCACCGAATCGCTGATCGCCTGGCCGGACAGGCTGGTGCCGGCGGCGCGGAAGGTCACCGGGACCTGGTCACGCTGGGCCAGTTTCAGCAGCGCGACCACTTCGTCTTCGGATTCGACGCGGATCACCAGTTGCGGAATCAGTCGGTAGAAGCTGGCATCGGTGCCGAAGGCCAGAGTCGACAATGGATCGTCGAAACGCCGTTCGGCCGGAATCAGCTGCTGCGCATCGCGCAGGAAAGTCGCCGGTAAGGTCATTGGTCCTCCAGGATCAACACCACCAGGTCTTTCGGGCCGTGGGCGCCGTAGGCCAGCACTTGTTCGATGTCGGCGGTTTTCGACGGGCCGGACACCAGCAACGCGTTGGTCGGCATACCTTGGGCCCACTCGAATTCCTGCTGGACCTGATAGAAGTTGTCACGAATCTGACTGGCCTTGAGCAGGGCGAAATGCACCGGCGGTACCAGGCTCATCAGTCGTGGTTCTTCGCGGGTCGGCCACAGAATCAGGCTGCCGGTGGCAGCGATGGCACCGAGGGTGCCGGTGAGGCTGGCCGGGGTGTCGTTGAACAGCTCGGCTTTCCACTCTTCCATCGGTCGGTCGTAGGACTTCAGCGCCGGCAGATCAGGATTGTTCGCCCAGTGTTGTGTGATGCGCTGCCCGTGAGGCGTAGTCGGTGCGATCAGCAGGCTCGGCAACTGGCGGTCGCGCAGCAATTGCGCCAGCAGCGCCGGCCACGCTTCAGTGGAGGTCAGGTGGATTTCGGTGTGCACCGCTTCCATCAATTTGCGCAGTTGTGGAATGCGTTGTTCGGCGCTGTAGGTGTAAGGCTGGGTCACCAGATCGACATCGAAGTTGTCGGCAATCGGTGTGGTGCCCGTCAGACTGTTCCGTAACTTGCCGAGGATATTTTGCTTGGCGCTCATCAACGGTCTCCTTGTTTGGCCAGATGCTCGCGAGCCATGTCATGCAGTGAGCGGGCGGCGGGTTTCGGAGCGCTGTGATTCTGCGTCCACGGGCCGACGTTGTTCGGCGTCAGCGCGCGCAGGCGCGTGGCGAAAAACGCAAACAGTCGATACAAAGTCGGCGAGCTGTTGAGCTTCGCCCAGGCGTTCCAGATGAAGCGTTCCTTGCGCGAATACTTGCTGCCCTGGCCGCGCATCACTTGGTGAGGACTGTCGGGGGCTTTGACGTTCTCTTCGCGCAGGCGGCGCAGCAGTGCGGGGATAGGGATTTTTACCGGACACACTTCACCGCAGGCGCCGCACAACGAAGACGCGCTCGGGTGATCCGGGACTTTCGCCAGGCCGACCATGTGCGGAGTGATGATTTTGCCGATCGGGCCGGGGTAAACCTCGCCATAGGTATGGCCGCCGACACGGGTGTAGACCGGGCAATGATTCATGCAGGCGCCACAGCGGATGCAGTTCAAGGTCTGGCGCAGTTCGCTGTCGGCAAACGCCTGGCTGCGACCGTTGTCGAGCAGCACCAGATGCACTTCCTGCGGGCCGTCGAGTTCGTGTTCCTTGCGCGGGCCGGAGATCATGTTGACGTAGGTGGTGATCGGAATGCCCAGCGCCGAGCGGGTCAGCAATGACAGCAGCGGCACCACGTCGCGCAGGTTTTCCACGACTTTTTCGATGCCGGTAACGGCGATGTGCACCGGTGGCACGGTGGTGGTCATACGCCCGTTGCCTTCGTTTTCCACCAGCAGCAGGGTGCCGGTTTCGGCCACGGCGAAGTTGACGCCGGAGACGCCGATGTCCGCTTCGAAGAATTTCTGCCGCAGGACCCTGCGACCGATCTGAATGAGTTGGTCAACGTCCTTGGTGTATTCCACGCCAAGTTTGTCGTGGAACAAGGACGCGACCTGACCGGCATTCTTGTGGATTGCCGGCATGATTATGTGTGAAGGCTTCTCGTGGTCGAGCTGGACGATGTACTCCCCCATGTCGGACTCCAGACATTCAATGTCCCGAGCCTCGAGGAAATGGTTCATCTCCATCTCTTCGCTGACCATCGATTTGCCCTTGATCACTTGCCGCGCCTCGTGAGCGCGGATGATCGAAAGGACGATGCCATTGGCCTCGTCCACCGTTTCCGCCCAGTGCACTGTCACACCGTTGCGGGTCAGGTTCTGTTCCAGTT
Source organism: Pseudomonas sp. GW822-FHT03F08 (assembly GCF_058801265.1). Taxonomy (NCBI): domain Bacteria; kingdom Pseudomonadati; phylum Pseudomonadota; class Gammaproteobacteria; order Pseudomonadales; family Pseudomonadaceae; genus Pseudomonas; species Pseudomonas sp. GW822-FHT03F08. Next base: position 76,090 of record NZ_JBXANC010000014.1, read on the forward strand.
GCTCGAGCAGGTCGGGCAACTTGGAGAGCGCGCGGGCACGGATCGCATTGCCCAGTTCACGCAGGTGTTCTCTTTCGTGGGCATCGCTGAAAGCCGCTGCCCGCTTTGTCATCAGTGAATCCATCGCGGTGCGGAAGTTGTTCCGCAACTGCGAATCGCCCAGGGCGTTGTGTGCCCGGGTGCGGAAGTCTTCTTCTACGGCAACCGTAGGAATAATCGTGGAAGTGCTCATCGCGCACCTCCGGTTCGTTGCCAGAGGAAGCTCGCCAGGTGTTGCCCGCGCAGCGCTTCCTTCTGTTTTTCCAGCGAGCCGTTGATGTTCATCAAGCAGCCACAGTCGGCACTGAGTACCTGATGCGCGCCGGATTCCTTCAACGCTCGGGTCTTGTCAGCCACCATCGCGCCGGAAATGTCTGGCATACGGACGCTGAATGTCCCACCGAAGCCACAGCATTCGCTTTCGTGATCGTGATTGACCCGTTCCACGTTGCTCAACTGCGCCAACAACTCGCGGCCGTGCAGGTGGGTATTCATTTCCCGTCGCGCCGAACACGAGGTGTGCAGCGCCACCTTGACCGGCTCGCCGCTGTCCTTGAGCTGCACCTTGCAGACGAACAGCAGGAACTCGGCCAATTCATAGGTGCGGGCCGCGAGGGCCTGAACCTGTTCCAACGTTTCCGGCTCGTCCTTGAACAAGTCGGCGTAATGCTCGCGCAGCATTCCTGCGCAGGAACCCGACGGCACCACCACCGGATAATCGCTGGCAAACAGCGCCAGTTGCGAGCGCGCCACCGTCCGCGCCTGCTCGGTGTAACCCGAGGTGTAGGCCGGTTGTCCGCAGCAGCTCTGCCCTTGCGGGTAGTCGACCCGAATGCCCTCGCGCTCCAGCAAATGGATCGCGTCCATCCCGGCTTCGGGATAAAACAGGTCGACCACGCAGGTGCCGAACAGGTAGACCCGCGACGGTTTCTCGCTCGGGTATTGCCGGGGCTCGGGCAGTGGCGGTGCAACGCGAGTGGCGTTGGGCACAGCGTTGTAAAAAAGCTCGCTCATCAGGCGTGTCTCCGGGTGGGCCCGGTTATCCGTCTGTTGAGGCTGCCGAATATAGAGTGCATTGCTTTCAGCAGCCTTACAGACCGGGTTGTGAATTGCTGACGCCGGAATCACGAACCGGCGTCGGTTATTTCCATGTCGCTTGTGGTCTTAATGCACCAGCATGCCGGTGAACCAGTAGGCCTGGGCCAGGGTGATCAGGCCGACAATCGTTGCAAAGAATAGGCTGTGCTTGAGGGTGAAGCGGAACAGATCGGATTCCTTGCCCACCAACCCGGTCGCGGCGCAGGCCACGGCAATCGACTGTGGCGAAATCATCTTGCCGGTCACGCCGCCGCTGGTATTGGCCGCTACCAGCAAGGTGTCGTTGACCCCGATCTGGTGCGCGGTGGTCGCTTGCAGCGAACTGAACAGCGCGTTGGACGACGTATCGGAACCAGTCAGGAACACGCCCAGCCAACCCAGGAACGGCGAGAAGAACGGGAACGCCGCGCCGGTCGCGGCCAGCACCAGGGCCATGGTCGAAGACATGCCGGAATAGTTGGTGACGAAGGCGAAAGCCAGCACCATGCCGATCGACAGAATTGGCCAGCGCAGTTCGTAGAAAGTTTCTTTCAGAGTGGTAAGACCAATTTTGAAATTGATCTTCAGGATGATCATCGAGATCAGCGCCGAGAAGAAAATCGCCGTGCCGGTGGCAGAAATCGGGTCGAGTTTGAACACGGCCGGAATGGCTGTCGGCGTCGCGACGATTGGTGCAGTCTTGATCACCAGTTGATCCAGGTGCGGGATCGCGAAGTTGAACACCCATGCGTACATCGAGCCGCCAGCGGCGAACATGGCCTTGAACGGTTTGAGCGTCCAGATGGTGACCAGCACGGTGAGGATCAGGAATGGCGACCAAGCCTTGAAGATTTCCCCGAGGCTGTAGGGCGAGGCGATGGTGGTGCGTTTCTGGCCGAAACCGCCGACGCTGGCGGTGACTGCCACGTTCGAGGTGGCACCGGCGATCTGTGCGCCCGCAGTGCGTTTTGGCTGCCAGACTTTCAGGAACAGGGTCAGCGAGATCAGGCTGGCCAGGGCCGAGGTGATGTCCGGCAGTTCCGGGCCGATGAAGTTCGAGGTGAAGTACTGGGTCACGGCGAAACTCAGGCCGGCAACCAGTGCGGCTGGCCAGGTTTCGCGAACGCCGCGCAGGCCGTCCATCATGAACACCAGCCAGAACGGCACGAACAGCGACAGCAGTGGCAGTTGGCGGCCGGTCATGGCGCCAATCTTGAACGCATCGATACCGGTGACCTGCCCGGCGACGATGATCGGAATCCCCAAGGCACCGAACGCGACCGGCGCGGTGTTGGCAATCAGGCACAGGCCAGCGGCGTACAGCGGGTTGAAGCCCAGTCCTACGAGCAGCGCAGCGGTAATCGCCACCGGCGCGCCGAAACCGGCTGCGCCTTCGAGGAAGGCACCGAAGCAGAAACCGATCAGCAGCACCTGCAAGCGCTGGTCATCGGTGATCGACAGGACCGAACTGCGGATGACTTCGAACTGACCGCTCTTGACCGTCAGTTTGTACAAGAACACCGCCGCGACAATGATCCAGGCAATCGGCCACAGACCATAGGCGAAGCCATATCCGGCGGCGGCGAACGCCATGTCGACCGGCATCTGGAACGCAAAGATCGCCACAAGGATCGCCAGGGCCAGCGTGATGCTGCCGGCGACATGACCTTTGAGGCGGAACACCGCCAGGGCGAGGAAGAAGAACACGATGGGGATGACGGCCGCGAGTGCGGACACGCCGAGACTGCCGAGCGGGCTGTAGAGCTGTTGCCAGGTTTGCATATGGGGTGGCCCCTAATTGTTGTTGGTCAGGCACTGTCAGCGTTCTTGGTTAATTGGTAAGACCAATTTACAATCGCTGTTGGCTAGGGTAAAAGCCTTGATGTCGGTGTGTCAATTTGCCGCCCTAAAACTTTTGTCGAATGACCGGTGCAGGCTCGATCTGATCCGGTCCGGGGCGTTTCATCTGGCAGGTGTCGGCAAGGCGCCGATAGGCCAGAATAGAGAGCCCGGCGAGTGGTCGGGATCGTGGAGAATTGAGTGATGGGGTTTGATCAGATACGTCAGCGCCGTTTGTCTGACGATATTGTCGAGCGGCTTGAGGGGATGATCCTCGAGGGGACATTGAAGTCCGGCGAGCGCCTGCCGGCCGAGCGCACATTGGCCGAGCAGTTCGGTGTGTCCCGGCCTTCGTTGCGCGAGGCAATCCAGAAGCTGGCGGCCAAGGGGCTGCTGGTCAGCAAGCAGGGCGGCGGCAATTACGTGGTGGAAAGCCTGGGCTCGACCTTCAGCGACCCATTGCTGCAACTGCTGGAAAGTAATCCCGAGGCCCAGCGCGATCTGCTGGAATTTCGCCACACGCTGGAGGCATCGTGTGCCTATTACGCGGCATTGCGCGCCACCGATGTGGATCGCGAGCGGCTGACCGCGGCGTTCGAAGAGCTACAGGATTGCTACTCGCGCCATGACGAAGTGAGTCGGGCGGAGGAGGGCGCGGCGGACGCGAAGTTTCACTTGGCTATCGCCGAGGCCAGCCATAACGCTGTGTTGCTGCACACCATTCGCGGTCTGTTCGACCTGCTCAAGCGCAATGTGGTGACCAACATCGGCGGCATGTACAAGCAGCGCACGGAAACCCGCGACATGCTGATCACTCAGCACCGGGAACTTTACCAGGCGATTATCGAAGGACGTGCAGAGCAGGCGCGAGAGGTTTCCAGTCGACACATACTGTATGTGCAGGAAGTGCTGGAAGAGGTGCGCCAGGAAGTTCAGCGCGTGGCTCGGGCCGAGCGGCGCAAAGGGATGTAGGTTCAGGCATGACCATTCCCGCGCTGAGCGCGGGAATGGTCATTCAGGCAGAAGAATCAGTCTTCCTTGCCCTTGTTGCGCACCGCACGCTGCAACTCGCGACCGGCATCGCGTTCGCGCTCGGTATCACGCTTGTCGTATTCCTTCTTGCCCTTGCCCAGAGCGATCTCGCACTTGACCATGTGCTTGCTCCAGTACCAGGACAGGCATACGCAGGCGTAACCCTTCTGCTGCACGGCGGCGGCCAGCTTCTCCAGCTCGCGCCGGTTGAGCAGCAGCTTCCGGGTGCGGACCGGGTCAGCGATGACGTGGGTGCTGGCGGTCATCAGTGGCGTGATGTGGCTGCCAAGCAGCCAGGCTTCGCCATCCTTGAGCAGGACGTAACTGTCGACCAGTTGCAGCTTGCTTGCCCGCAGACTTTTTACTTCCCAGCCGGCCAGGACCAGACCAGCCTCGAACTTGTGCTCGATGAAGTAATCGTGTCGCGCCTTTTTGTTCTGCGCGATGGTCCCTGTTGGGTGTTTCTTCTGTTTAGCCATAGGGGCGGCATTATATGGAGATAAACGGCTGTCGGCTACGGTGATGCTGCGTGCTTGAGCAGGTTGAGTGAATCCCGGACAATGCGGCCTCTTTTTCTAACGCTTGGGCGTGATAAACGATGTCGACAGACAAGGTTTCTGTCCACGGCAGTTGGGCTAGCCGCTGGGTTTTCATATTCGCCGCGACCGGTTCGGCCGTGGGATTGGGCAGCATCTGGAAGTTCCCCTACATGGTCGGGGTCTACGGTGGCGGCGCCTTTGTGCTGATGTTTCTGGCCTGCATCGCGCTGATCGGCATTCCGGTGATGCTCGCGGAAACCCTGATCGGCCGGCGTGCGCGGCTGAGTCCGGCCAACGCCCTCAAGGTGCTGGCAATCGAAGCCGGGCATTCGGGCAAGTGGTCGTGGGGCGCGTTCGCCGGGATGATCACGGCGTTGCTGATCCTGTCTTTCTACAGTGTGGTCGGCGGCTGGTCGCTGGATTACATCATTGATATGGGGCGCGGGGATTTCCAGGGGGCGACGGCCGATCAGGTCGGTGCCTATTTCGGCAATGTCATCGCCGACCCTTGGCGCATCACGCTGTGGCACACGGTTTTCATGCTGTTGTCTGCCGTGGTGATCGCCAAAGGCGTGGTCGCCGGGCTTGAACGCAGCCTGCGGATCATGATGCCGCTGTTGTTTGTGATGGTCCTCGTCCTGCTGGGCTATAGCATGACCACCGGGCACTTCATGGAGGGCGTGCATTTCATGTTCGACTTCCACCCGGAGAAAGTCCTCGACGGCTTGCTGCCGGCCATGGGGCACGCCTTCTTCTCCCTGAGCGTGGGAGTGGGCTCGATCATGATCTACGGCGCCTACATGACGAAGGAAGCTTCGCTGTCCGGCACGGTCGTGGGTGTGGCGCTGCTCGATACCTTCGTTTCGCTGGTGGCCGGTCTGGCCTTGTTTCCGATTGTGTTCGCTGGCGGTTTGAACCCGAGCGAAGGCCCGGGGTTGATGTTCGTCAGCCTGCCATTTGCTTTCGGTAATGTGCTTTTCGGCCAGTTGATGGGCGTGGTGTTCTTCGTTCTGGTAGCCATTGCTGCCTGGAGTTCGGCGATTTCCCTGCTGGAGCCGATGGTCGCCTATCTGGTCGAGCGGACTAAAATCAGTCGTGCCTGGGTGACGTTCTGGTTGGCGTTCACCTGCTGGTTTGTCGGCCTGGGCACGGTGTTTTCCTTCAATATCTGGAAGGAAGCGAAATTTTTCGTGAACGAAGGCGGAATGTTCCATCTCTACCAATGGGGTGCCGCAGGCGGTCTGGACTTCTTTGGTGTGATCGACTTCTTCACCTCACGGATCATGCTGCCGCTCGGCGGGCTGTGCTTTGTACTGTTTGCCGGATGGGTGATGGGGCGTGACGCGGTGCGCGACGAATTGTCGATTCGCAGCCCGGCGCTATTCGCCTTGTCTCTGTTCTTGATGCGCTATGTGGCGCCCATCGGCATTCTTGTAGTGTTTGCCACCCAGCTCTGGAAGTGACGCTTACATGACGACACATATTCAACGATCAGCGCTGCTGCCTTACCCGGCGCAATTTCTCTATGACCTGGTCAATGACGTGGCACGTTATCCGGAGTTTCTGCCGTGGTGTTCGTCCGCAGAAGTCCTGGAAAGCTCGCCTGAACACATGCGCGCCAGCGTTGGTGTGGCCAAGGGCGGCCTCAGTCAGCACTTCGTGACACGCAATACCCTGGTGCCGGGACAATCGATCGAAATGAACCTCGAGGAAGGTCCGTTCAATCAGTTGCACGGTGTCTGGGTGTTCAAGGCGTTGAACGAGAAAGCCTGCAAGATCAGCCTCGATCTGTCCTTCGATTATGCCGGCCCGTTGGTGCGTGCCACGCTCGGGCCGCTGTTCAATCAGGCTGCCAACACGCTGGTGGATGCATTCTGCCAGCGCGCCAAGCAGATGCATGGTTGAGCCGGTGATCGAAATAGAAGTGGTGTACGCGGCGGTTGATCGTCAGGTGTTGCGCACGATCAGCGTGGCAGAGGGGGCGACGGTGCGTACTGCGCTGTTGGCCAGTGGCATTGATAGCGAGTTTCCGGAACTGGATCTGGCCGGTTGCCCGGTCGGGATTTTCGGCAAAGTGGTTGCCGATCCGGATGTGCGGGTTGTTCAGGCGGGGGATCGCCTCGAAATCTACCGACCATTGCTGGCTGATCCGAAAGAGGTGCGCCGATTGCGTGCCGCCAAGGCTGCCGAGGCCAAAGCCAGAAATCAGTGATGCGCCAATCTGCAGGCAATAAAAAACCCGGAATTTCCGGGTTTTTTATTGCGTCGCAAATTATTGCGGCGAGGTGTCCAGCGGCTCTGGTGTCGGAACCGGAACGGTTTCCACACCATCGACGTCCTTCTGGATCTGATCCAGCAAGGAACCTGGCTTGACCGGTTTTTCCGGTTTTGGCTTCTCGGCGTTTTCAGCAGGAGCGGTCACGTTAGTGCCACTTTCCTTGCCGAGAATGGCTTCGTCACGGCTCACGCCCGGCATGAAGTCACCGGACAGGCTGACAAGGCGGTCGTTTGAGTCGAAAATGACACTCATGCGTTCCTGCTGGCGTTCACCGCCACCAGGTTGCAGGCTGTACAGATAATCCCAGCGATTGGCATGGAACGTGTCGACAAGCAGAGGGTTGCCCATGATAAACCGTACTTGCGGCCGGGTCATTCCCGGGCGTAACTGGTCTATCATGTCCTGCGTGACGACATTGCCCTGCTGGATGTCGATTTTGTAAACCCCGGGGAATGAACAACCGGCGAGTGCGAGCAGTCCCACAAAGGTGAAACTGGTTAGCAAGAGCTTGGTGTTTTGCATCGGTGGGCGACTTCCACTATCTTGGCTGGGACAACGTAAACGCCGATCATACCCGCATTAAGAGAAGCTGCGAAGCAGCATCGCGAGAAAGCTGACCATGGTTGAAAATAGCGAACTACGCAAAGCCGGCCTCAAAGTGACCCTGCCACGGGTCAAGATCCTGCAAATGCTCGACTCTACCGAGCAGCGTCACATGAGTGCCGAGGACGTCTACAAGGCGTTGATGGAAGCTGGCGAGGACGTCGGTCTGGCCACGGTTTACCGTGTTCTGACCCAGTTCGAAGCGGCTGGCCTCGTGGTCCGTCATAACTTCGATGGCGGTCACGCGGTATTCGAATTGGCCGATGGTGGCCACCACGACCATATGGTCAACGTGGAAACCGGTGAGGTTGTCGAATTCGTCAGCATCGAAATCGAAAAGCTCCAGAAGGCAATTGCCGAGGAGCACGGTGTCGAGTTGGTAGATCACAACCTGGTGCTGTACGTCCGCAAGAAAAAGTAAGCATGTCGCGCGAATTTCAGGTTCGCGAAACGAACGAAGGCGACCCAAGGGTCGCCTTCGTGCTTTCTGTCGTGCTTAAACTTTTGCGGTAACGACCATCTTCTTGGCGTGCGCCAGAGACTCTTTGGTCAGATCAATGCCGCCGAGCATCCTCGCGACTTCTTCTATACGGTCATTTTTACTCAGCTTCGAGACGGCGGTGTGCGTCGCCTGCTCGCCTCGCACCTTGTGCACGAACAGATGCTGATGACCCTGGGCGGCCACTTGTGGCAAGTGCGTAACGGTCAGTACTTGTCCGCGTTCGCCCAGGCGCCGCAATAGCTGGCCGACAATCTCGGCCGTCGGACCACCGATGCCCACGTCCACTTCGTCGAATACCAGGGTCGGCACGCGCGAGGTCTGGGCGGTGATGACCTGAATCGCCAGGCTGATCCGCGAGAGTTCGCCGCCGGATGCCACTTTGGCCAAGGCCTTCAAGGGTTGGCCGGGGTTGGCGCTGACCAGCAGTTCGACTTGTTCGAGGCCGTTGGGCAGGAGTTCGCCGCTGGCGTTGGGGCGCAGCTCTATGGTGAAGCGTCCGCCAGGCATGCCGAGGCGTTGAATCTCCTGCTCGACTGCGCTGGCCAGACTGCCTGCAGCCTGATGGCGCAGATCACTCAGTTCGCGGGCCTTTTCCTGGTAGTGGCGGGCGTACGAAGCAAGTTCTTCGCCCAGACGCTCGATGGATTCGTCGTTGGCGTTGAGGGTTTCGATTTCATCCAGCAGCTTTTGCTGCATCTCGGCGACTTCGGTCGGCTGGATCCGATGCTTGCGTGCCAGGGTGTAAATGGCGTCCAGACGCTCTTCCAGATACTGCAGGCGCGCCGGATCGGCGTCGAAGTTGTCGAGGAAGCGGTTGAGCTCGCCGACAGCCTCTTCGACCTGGATCTGCGCGCTGGTCAGCAAGCTGCTGGCTTCGCCCAGAGCGCCGATCGAGTTGTTCACGCTCGACAGGCGATTGAGGCTGGCGGTCAGTGCATTCAGCACATTGCCGGAATCACTTTCACTGCACTGCTCGACCACTTGCCGGCAGATGCCCAGCAGGGTTTCGGCGTTGGTCAGGTTCTTGTGTTCCTGCTCCAGATCTTCCAGTTCGTTCTCGCCGAGACCGAGGTTCTCCAGTTCTTCGAGCTGATAGCTGAGCAGTTGATGACGGGCGCGCTGTTCGTCACCGGAGTTGGACAGGCGCTCCAGCTCCAGGCGGGTCTGGCGCCAGCGCTGGGCGGCCAGTTGTACCTGGCGGGCCAGATCGGTGGCGCCGGCGTATTCGTCGAGCAGGCGACGGTGGGTATCCGTCTTGAGCAGGGATTGGTGTTCGTGCTGGCTGTGGATGTCGATCAGCAGCTCGCCGAGGGCCTTGAGGTCGCCGAGCGGGCAGGGCGTGCCGTTGATATAGCCACGGGAGCGGCCTTCCGAGGTGATGACTCGGCGAAGGATGCACGGGCCGTCGATTTCCAGGTCGCGCTCGGCCAGCCAGGCGCTGGCTTCGGGAATGTCGGCCAGGTCGAAGGTCGCCAGGATATCGGCCTTGTCGGCGCCCGGGCGAACCACGCCGCTGTCGGCGCGATCGCCAAGGGTCAGGCCCAGCGCGTCGAGCATGATCGACTTGCCGGCGCCGGTTTCCCCGGTAATCACGCTCATCCCGCGATCGAGTTCGAGATCGAGATGTTCAACGATGGCGTAGTTGTGTACGGACAGGTGCACCAGCATAAAGGCCGCTCCCAGGCTTTAGGTCTGGTTATTTATACAGTGTTTTGTTTCGGCCTGACAATGCCCTCGCTTAGCTCGATTGGCTTGATCCGATCAAATGCTTATCGCGCCCGGGAATGACAATGCAGCACTTTTTTGTAGGGTTAATCATTGTCAGCCCTTGAAGCCTGATTTTGCGGCCCCATATACCGGGGCAGAAGCGCGAGTCGAGCTCGCGGACGTTATTGAAAGGAGAATTCTATGGCTGACGAACAGACAGTAGATACGCAAAAAGCAGAAGCCAATCAGGCGCCCGAGACTGCGGGTGATGACCTGGCGACCCGTGTACAAGTGCTCGAAGAGCAATTGGCCGCCGCGCAGGATCAATCTCTGCGCGTAGCTGCCGATCTGCAGAACGTCCGCCGCCGTGCCGAGCAGGACGTCGAAAAGGCTCACAAGTTTGCGCTGGAAAAATTCGCCGGCGATTTGTTGCCGATCGTCGACAGCCTGGAGCGCGGCCTCGAGCTGTCGAACCCGGACGACGAAAGCATCCGTCCGATGCGCGAAGGCATCGAGCTGACCCTGAAAATGTTTCACGACACCCTCGCGCGTTATCAGCTTGTAGCTGTCAGCCCGCAGGAAGGCGAGCCGTTCAACGCAGTGGAACATCAGGCAATGGCCATGCAGGAAAGTGCTGATCTGGAGCCGAACAGCATTCTGAAGGTGTTCCAGAAGGGCTACCAGCTCAACGGTCGTCTGCTGCGCCCGGCAATGGTCGTGGTCAGCAAGGCGCCAGCACCCGTTTCGCCTTCGATTGACGAGAAGGCTTGAAATTAGCCGCAAGGCCCCCATTTAGAAGTCAAGCGTTTAAGTGCTACCGCAGTTGGCCACAACCGCTGCGGCAACCAAATCCAAAGTTTCAGGAGAGTTAACATGGGCAAAATTATCGGTATCGACCTGGGGACTACCAACTCCTGCGTCTCCATTCTTGAAAACGGCCAGGCCAAAGTTATCGAGAACGCCGAAGGCGCGCGTACCACGCCTTCGATCATCGCTTACGCCAACGATGGCGAAATTCTGGTCGGCCAGTCCGCCAAGCGTCAGGCAGTGACCAACCCGCACAACACCCTGTACGCGGTAAAGCGTCTGATCGGTCGTCGCTTCGAAGAAGAAGTCGTACAGAAAGACATTCAGATGGTTCCTTACAAAATCGCCAAGGCTGACAACGGCGACGCGTGGGTTGAAGTGAACGGCCAGAAAATGGCGCCGCCACAAATCTCGGCTGAAATTCTGAAGAAGATGAAGAAGACCGCCGAAGACTACCTCGGCGAAGCTGTGACTGAAGCGGTGATCACCGTTCCGGCCTACTTCAACGACAGCCAGCGCCAGGCGACCAAAGACGCCGGCCGCATCGCCGGTCTGGACGTAAAACGTATCATCAACGAACCAACCGCAGCCGCTCTGGCTTACGGCATGGACAAGGCCAAGGGCGATCACACCGTGATCGTTTACGACCTGGGTGGCGGTACTTTCGACGTATCCGTGATCGAGATCGCTGAAGTTGACGGCGAGCACCAGTTCGAAGTATTGGCCACCAACGGTGACACTTTCCTGGGCGGTGAAGACTTCGACATTCGTCTGATCGACTACCTCGTTGACGAATTCAAGAAAGAAAGCGGCATGAACCTCAAGGGTGACCCGCTGGCCATGCAGCGCCTGAAAGAAGCCGCTGAAAAAGCCAAGATCGAGCTGTCGTCCGCTCAGTCGACCGACGTGAACCTGCCGTACATCACTGCAGACGCCACCGGTCCTAAGCACCTGAACGTGAAAATCTCGCGTGCCAAGCTCGAAGCACTGGTTGAAGACCTGGTTCAGCGCACCATCGAGCCTTGCCGCATCGCCATGAAAGACGCCGGTATCGACGTTGGCGCGATCAACGACGTGATCCTGGTCGGCGGTCAGACCCGTATGCCGCTGGTACAGAAGCTGGTTACCGATTTCTTCGGTAAAGAAGCTCGTAAAGACGTCAACCCGGACGAAGCCGTTGCCATGGGTGCTGCGATCCAGGGCGCCGTTCTGGCCGGTGACGTGAAAGACGTTCTGCTGCTCGACGTCAGCCCGCTGACCCTGGGTATCGAAACCATGGGTGGCGTGATGACTGCGCTGATCGAGAAAAACACCACGATTCCTACCAAGAAATCGCAAGTGTTCTCGACTGCCGACGACAACCAGGGCGCCGTGACCATTCACGTGCTGCAAGGCGAGCGCAAGCAAGCCGCACAGAACAAGTCCCTGGGCAAGTTCGACCTGGCCGAGATTCCACCAGCGCCACGTGGTGTGCCACAGATCGAAGTGACCTTCGACATCGACGCCAACGGCATCCTGCACGTCGGCGCGAAAGACAAGGCGACCGGCAAAGAGCAGAAGATCACCATCAAGGCCAACTCCGGTCTGTCGGATGAAGAAATCCAGAAGATGGTCCGCGACGCCGAGCTGAACGCTGAGGAAGACCGCAAGTTCGAAGAACTGGCCGGTGCCCGTAACCAGGGTGACGCGCTGGTTCACTCGACTCGCAAAATGGTCACCGACGCTGGCGACAAAGTGACTGCAGAAGAGAAAACTGCAATCGAAGCGGCCGTGGTTGCCCTGGAAGCTGCCGTCAAAGGCGACGACAAGGCTGCCATCGAAGCGAAGATTGAAGAGCTGTCGAAAGTCTCCGCGCCGGTTGCCCAGAAGATGTACGCCGAACAGGCTCAGCCTGCCGAAGGCGCGGCTCCGCACGCAGAGAAAGCTGAAAAGGCTGACGATGTTGTCGATGCCGAGTTCGAAGAAGTCAAAGACCACAAGTAAGTTGTTGGTCGGCCGGTTGACTGCCTTTGGGCACTGACTGGTAGGATGTTGCCGCGCGGGAGCTTGCTCCCGCGTTGGCGTATCTGGAATACGCGAATTTTTACAGCATGCGACAAGCTTCGTGTGTTGGTGGCATGGCCGGAAATGCTCCTGCTTTTCGAGCTGAAAGTGCCGCATGAATCAAAGACCAGGATCGTTGAATTGACGTGAGTTGGGTCCGGGCCTGTATTGGGGCTCAACGAGTTTGGCGAAGCTCAGGAGGGGTTTGCCGAACGTCCTTAAGAGTGCAAAGACTTATGGCAAAGCGTGACTATTACGAAGTGTTGGGTGTTGAGCGCGGCTCAAGCGAAGCAGACCTGAAAAAGGCCTATCGCCGTCTGGCGATGAAGCATCACCCGGACCGTAATCCCGATGACAAAGCGTCGGAAGAACTGTTCAAGGAGGCCAACGAGGCCTACGAGGTATTGTCCGATTCCAGCAAGCGTGCGGCGTACGATCAGTACGGCCATGCCGGCGTCGACCCGAGCATGGGCGGCGGCGGTGCAGGCTTTGGCGGTCAGAACTTCTCTGACATCTTCGGCGATGTCTTCAGTGACTTCTTCGGTGGCGGTCGCGGCGGTTCCCGTGGCGGCGCCCAGCGCGGTAGCGATTTGCGCTACACCCTGGAGCTGAACCTGGAAGAAGCGGTGCGCGGTACGACCGTGAATATCCGCGTTCCGACGCTGGTCAACTGCAAGCCGTGCGATGGTTCGGGCGCCAAGAAAGGTTCGTCGCCATCGACGTGCCCGACTTGCGGCGGCATCGGCCAGGTGCGCATGCAGCAAGGCTTCTTCTCCGTACAACAGACCTGCCCGCGCTGCCATGGCCAGGGCAAGATCATTTCCGATCCGTGCGACTCCTGCCACGGTGACGGTCGCGTCGAAGAATACAAAACCCTCTCCGTCAAAGTGCCAGCCGGTGTTGATACCGGTGACCGCATTCGCCTGTCCGGCGAAGGCGAGGCGGGCACCCAGGGTGGCCCGACCGGCGACCTGTACGTGGTGATCAACGTGCGCGAGCACGCGATCTTCCAGCGTGACGGCAAGCACCTGTTCTGCGAAGTGCCGATCAGCTTTGTCGATGCGGCGCTGGGTGGCGAGCTGGAAATCCCGACCCTCGACGGTCGCGTCAAGCTGAAGATCCCCGAGGGGACTCAGACCGGCAAGCAATTCCGTGTGCGTGGCAAAGGTGTGGCGCCGGTGCGTGGTGGCGGTGCAGGTGATCTGATGTGCCGTGTAGCGGTCGAGACCCCGGTCAACCTGAATCGTCGTCAGCGTGAGTTGCTCGAAGAATTCCGCAGCTCCCTGGCGGACGACAACAGCCACTCGCCGAAAACCACCGGTTGGTTCGATGGCGTGAAGCGCTTCTTCGGCGATCTGTAAGGAGTCGGCATGCGACGTATAGCTGTGATGGGCGCTGCTGGGCGCATGGGCAAGATTCTGGTCGAGGCCGTGCAGCAGCGCGCGCCGCTGACCGGTTTGACGGCCGCCATTGTCCGCCCTGGCAGTACGCTGATCGGGGTGGATGCCGGTGAGCTGGCTTCGCTCGGCCGAATCGGCGTGCCGCTGTCCGGTAACCTGGAATCGGTAGCGGAAGAGTTCGATGTGTTGATCGACTTCACGCTGCCGGAAGTGATGCTGAAAAACCTGGCGTTCTGCCGCAAGGCCGGCAAGGCCATGGTGATCGGCACCACCGGTCTGGATGCTGCCCAGAAGCAGTTGCTGGCCGAAGCGGGCAAGGATATTCCGATCGTGTTTGCTGCCAATTTCAGTGTTGGCGTCAACCTGTCGCTGAAATTGCTCGACATGGCAGCCCGTGTGCTGGGTGATGATGCGGACATCGAAATCATCGAAGCTCATCACCGTCACAAGATCGATGCGCCGTCGGGCACCGCCCTGCGCATGGGCGAGGTGATCGCCAGTGCGCTGGATCGTGATCTGCAGAAGGTTGCGGTCTATGGTCGTGAAGGTCATACCGGTGTGCGTGAGCGTGAAACCATCGGTTTCGCCACTGTTCGCGGTGGTGATGTCGTGGGCGATCACACGGTGCTGTTCGCTTGTGAAGGCGAACGTCTGGAGATCACTCATAAGGCTTCGAGCCGCATGACGTTCGCCAAGGGCGCGGTGCGTGCGGCGCTGTGGCTGGATGCTCGCGAGCCCGGTCTGTATGACATGCAGGACGTGCTCGACTTGCGTTGAGCCTTGCTTGAATCCGGCGCAAACGCCCTGTTTGTGCCGGTTTTACTCCGCCCGGCGACGCCCTGTCGCATTCTCCGGCCTTTCAGGCTCATTGGCGGTAGACCAAAAATCCCTTTTTCTGTAAGCTACAGCTTTAGTGTGTCCACTAAAAGCGCGCAGAATAATTCAGTGAAGAAGCGGGGTGACGTGTCCATACGTCACTCCGCTTTTTTACAACCTGCGATTGCCCTTTCATGCGTTATTTACGGGAGGTCTTCTTGACTAAGCCAGCCATACTCGCCCTTGCTGATGGCAGCATTTTTCGCGGCGAAGCCATTGGAGCCGACGGTCAGACCGTTGGTGAGGTGGTGTTCAACACCGCAATGACCGGCTATCAGGAAATCCTTACCGATCCTTCCTACGCCCAACAGATCGTTACCCTGACTTACCCGCACATCGGCAACACCGGCACCACGCCGGAAGACGCCGAGTCCGACCGCGTCTGGTCCGCTGGCCTGGTCATCCGTGACCTGCCGCTGGTAGCGAGCAACTGGCGTAACACGATGTCTCTGTCCGACTACCTGAAAGCCAACAATGTCGTGGCGATCGCCGGTATCGACACCCGCCGCCTGACTCGCATCCTGCGTGAAAAAGGCGCACAGAACGGCTGCATCATGGCCGGCGACAACATCTCCGAAGCCGCTGCCATTGCTGCCGCACAAGGCTTCCCGGGCCTGAAGGGCATGGACCTGGCGAAAGTCGTCAGCACCAAGACCCAATACGAGTGGCGCTCCACTGTCTGGGATCTGAAAACCGACAGCCACGCGACCATCGAAGCCTCCGAGTTGCCTTACCACGTGGTTGCCTACGACTACGGCGTCAAGGTCAACATCCTGCGCATGCTGGTCGAGCGCGGCTGCCGCGTCACCGTAGTGCCGGCGCAAACCCCGGCTGCCGACGTACTGGCCCTGAAGCCGGACGGCGTGTTCCTGTCCAACGGCCCTGGTGACCCGGAGCCTTGCGACTATGCGATCAAGGCAATCAAGGAAGTGCTGGAAACCGAAATTCCGGTCTTCGGTATCTGCCTCGGCCACCAGCTGCTGGCTCTGGCCTCCGGCGCCAAGACCCTGAAAATGGGCCACGGCCACCACGGTGCCAACCACCCGGTACAGGATCTGGACACTGGCGTCGTGATGATCACCAGCCAGAACCACGGTTTTGCGGTTGACGAAGCGACCCTGCCAGCCAACGTTCGCGCGATCCACAAATCGCTGTTCGACGGCACCCTGCAAGGCATCGAGCGCACCGACAAGAGCGCGTTCAGCTTCCAGGGTCACCCTGAAGCGAGCCCGGGCCCGAACGATGTGGCGCCACTGTTTGACCGCTTCATCAACGAGATGGCCAAGCGACGCTAAGCGTTCGCCTTGAGACTGTAGCGAGAAGCCCCTCGAGGGCGGCCCCGAAACCGGCGGCCCCCTCGGGACTTCAGAAATCGATCAAGACGGCTTGCCGACTGACCTGCGGATTTGAGTGACAAACCCATGCCAAAACGTACAGACATTAAAAGCATCCTGATTCTCGGCGCTGGCCCGATCGTTATCGGCCAGGCCTGCGAATTCGACTACTCCGGCGCTCAGGCTTGCAAAGCCCTGCGCGAAGAGGGTTACCGCGTCATCCTGGTGAACTCCAACCCGGCCACCATCATGACCGACCCGGACATGGCCGACGCCACCTACATCGAGCCGATCAAGTGGCAGACCGTTGCCAAGATCATCGAAAAAGAGCGTCCGGATGCGGTGCTGCCAACCATGGGCGGCCAGACTGCTCTGAACTGCGCCCTGGACCTGGAGCGCGAAGGCGTTCTGGAGAAGTTCGGCGTAGAGATGATCGGCGCCAACGCCGACACCATCGACAAGGCTGAAGACCGTTCGCGTTTCGACAAGGCGATGAAGTCCATCGGCCTGGAATGCCCGCGTTCCGGTATCGCCCACAGCATGGAAGAAGCCAACGCGGTGCTCGAGCGCCTGGGCTTCCCGTGCATCATCCGTCCGTCCTTCACCATGGGCGGCACCGGTGGCGGTATCGCTTACAACCGTGAAGAGTTCGAAGAAATCTGCGCCCGTGGTCTGGACTTGTCGCCGACCAAGGAACTGCTGATCGACGAATCGCTGATCGGCTGGAAAGAATATGAAATGGAAGTTGTCCGCGACAAAAAGGACAACTGCATCATCGTCTGCTCGATCGAAAACTTCGACCCGATGGGCGTGCACACCGGCGACTCGATCACCGTGGCTCCAGCTCAGACTCTGACCGACAAGGAATACCAGATCCTGCGTAACGCCTCGTTGGCGGTACTGCGCGAGATCGGCGTCGAGACCGGCGGTTCCAACGTTCAGTTCGGTATCTGCCCGGACACCGGCCGCATGGTCGTGATCGAAATGAACCCGCGTGTATCGCGTTCGTCGGCCCTGGCTTCGAAAGCCACCGGTTTCCCGATCGCCAAGGTCGCGGCCAAACTGGCAGTCGGCTACACCCTTGACGAGCTGTCGAACGACATCACCGGCGGCAAGACCCCGGCGTCCTTCGAGCCGTCCATCGACTACGTCGTGACCAAGCTGCCGCGCTTCGCTTTCGAGAAGTTCGCCAACGCTGACGCTCGCCTGACCACTCAAATGAAGTCGGTAGGCGAAGTCATGGCCATCGGCCGTACCTTCCAGGAATCCCTGCAGAAAGCCCTGCGCGGTCTGGAAGTGGGCGTTTGCGGTCTGGACGAGAAAGTCGACCTGAGCAATCCGGAAAGCATGAGCGTGCTCAAGCGCGAGCTGACCGTGCCGGGCGCCGAGCGTATCTGGTACGTGGCGGACGCTTTCCGCGCCGGCATGACCGTCGAAGAAATCTTCGGCATGAACATGATCGACCCGTGGTTCCTGGTTCAGATCGAGGATCTGATCAAGGACGAAGAGAAGGTCAAGACCCTCGGTCTGTCCGCTATTGATCGCGATCTGATGTTCAAGCTCAAGCGCAAAGGCTTCTCCGACCAACGTCTGGCCAAACTGCTGGGCGTCACCGAGAAGAACCTGCGCACTCACCGTCAAAAACTGGAAGTGTTCCCGGTCTACAAGCGCGTCGACACCTGCGCCGCCGAGTTCGCCACCGACACCGCTTACCTGTACTCGACTTACGAGGAAGAGTGCGAAGCAGCGCCGTCCGGTCGCGACAAGATCATGATTCTGGGTGGCGGTCCGAACCGTATCGGCCAGGGTATCGAGTTTGACTACTGCTGCGTACACGCCGCTCTCGCCCTGCGCGAAGACGGCTACGAAACCATCATGGTCAACTGCAACCCGGAAACCGTGTCCACTGACTACGACACTTCCGACCGTCTGTACTTCGAACCGGTGACCCTGGAAGACGTGCTGGAAATCTGCCGCGTCGAGAAGCCGAAAGGCGTGATCGTCCAGTACGGTGGCCAGACCCCTCTGAAACTGGCTCGCGCACTTGAAGCGGCCGGTGTGCCGATCATCGGCACCAGCCCTGACGCCATCGACCGTGCCGAAGACCGTGAGCGCTTCCAGCAGATGGTTGAGCGCCTGAACCTGCGTCAGCCGCCAAACGCCACCGTGCGCAGCGAAGACGAAGCCGTTCGCGCTGCCGCGAAGATCGGTTACCCGCTGGTGGTTCGTCCGTCCTACGTACTGGGCGGCCGGGCGATGGAAATCGTCTACAAGGAAGAAGAACTCAAGCGTTACCTGCGTGACGCGGTGCAAGTGTCGAACGACAGTCCGGTGCTGCTCGACCACTTCCTCAACTGCGCCATCGAGATGGACGTGGATGCGGTCTGCGACGGCAAGGATGTTGTGATCGGTGCGATCATGCAGCACATCGAACAGGCGGGCGTTCACTCCGGTGACTCCGCGTGCTCGCTGCCGCCGTACTCGCTGCCGGCGCACATCCAGGATGAGATGCGCGAACAGGTCAAGAAAATGGCCCTGGAACTGGGCGTGGTCGGCCTGATGAACGTTCAGTTGGCGCTGCAAGGCGAAGACATCTACGTCATCGAAGTCAACCCGCGTGCTTCCCGTACCGTGCCGTTCGTGTCGAAGTGCATCGGTGTTTCCCTGGCGATGATTGCTGCCCGTGTAATGGCCGGCAAGACCCTGAAGGAAATCGGCTTCACCAAGGAAATCATCCCGAACTTCTACAGCGTGAAAGAGGCGGTGTTCCCGTTCGCCAAATTCCCTGGCGTGGACCCGATCCTCGGCCCAGAGATGAAGTCCACCGGTGAAGTGATGGGCGTCGGCGATACCTTCGGCGAAGCCTTTGCCAAAGCCCAGATGGGCGCGAGCGAAGTGCTGCCGACCGGCGGCACCGCATTCATCAGCGTACGTGATGACGACAAGCCGCTGGTTGCGGGCGTGGCCCGTGATCTGATCAACTTGGGCTTCGAAGTGGTCGCCACTGCCGGCACTGCCAAGCTGATTGAGGCCGCAGGTCTGAAAGTGCGTCGCGTGAACAAGGTGACCGAGGGTCGTCCGCACGTGGTCGACATGATCAAGAATGACGAAGTCACCCTGATCATCAACACCACCGAAGGTCGTCAGTCGATCGCCGACTCTTATTCCATTCGCCGCAACGCCCTGCAGCACAAGATTTACTGCACCACCACCATTGCTGCTGGCGAAGCTATCTGCGAAGCGCTGAAGTTCGGTCCCGAGAAGACCGTACGCCGCTTGCAGGATCTACACGCAGGATTGAAGGCATGAGCATAACCAAGTACCCGATGACTGTTCAGGGCGCTCGCGCCCTGGAAGAAGAACATACTCACCTGACCAAGGTCGTTCGTCCGAAGCTCAGCCAGGACATCGGTACGGCCCGCGAGCTGGGTGACTTGAAGGAAAACGCCGAATACCATGCTGCCCGCGAACAGCAGGGCATGGTCGAGGCGCGCATCCGTGACATCGAAGGCCGGATCCAGAATCAGGTCGTGATTGATGTCACGACCATTCCTCACACGGGCAAAGTGATTTTCGGCACCACCGTTGAAATCGCCAACGTCGAGACTGATGAAAGCGTCACTTACCACATCGTTGGTGAGGATGAGGCAGACTTCAAACTCGGCAAGATTTCGGTCGGTTCGCCTCTGGCCCGTGCCCTGATCGGCAAGGAAGAGGGCGACGTCGTTGCCGTGAAAACGCCTGGTGGCGTTATCGAGTACGAGATTGTCGAAGTCCGTCACATCTGAAACAGGGCGCCCGCTGCATGCGGGCGCCATGCTCTGGCAGCTGACCCAGATGCTGTGGGTCGGCGGATTATGGCTGGTGCACCTTGGTCTGCGGCCGGTGCTGGGCAAGATTGGCCTGGCGCCGCTGCTGATCGACGAAGTCGCCAGTGCGTTTGAGGTGCCGGTGGTGGGTTTCGCTGCCGCGTGCGTGTTTTTTCAGGCTTTGGTGCTGGTACAGGCCGAAGGCCTTGCCAGTCTATGGCGGGATTTTCGCGGGCAAGTGCTGCTGATGGCGTTGTATGCGAGTGCGATGTATATCGCAGTGCGTGTCGGCTGGCCGGATGCGCAGCGCTGGCAGGTGTTCAGCTATCTTGTTCTGGGTTTTTCCGGGCTGGTGCTGGTGTTGCAGCCGGTGCCGGGATGGAGTGGCAGGGTGCGCGAAGCACACCCTTGACCCTTGCCATCACTTGAAGCGATGGACGTTCGACAGCTGCTTGTTGACGCTGAAGTTCTTGCGGTAAATCAGTGCCATCTTGCCGATGACTTGAACCAGATCGGCCTTGCCGACCTTGCACAGCTCTGCAACGGACGCCAGGCGTGCTTCGCGATCGAGGATGTTGAGCTTGATCTTGATCAGCTCGTGATCCGCCAATGCGCGTTCGAGTTCGGCTAAAACACCCTCAGTCAAACCGTTGTCAGCCACCGTCAAAACTGGTTTCAGGTGGTGACCGATGGATTTGTACTGTTTCTTCTGCTCTGGAGTGAGCGGCATAATCTGACCCTTTCGTCTGGATTCTGTAAAATGGCGGCCATTTTACCCGAGGGCTCGTGGATCCGCCCAATTAATCACGACCCTAATCAACGAGGTGCCCAATGGCGCGTTCCAAGACAAGCCTTGGTTGGCTGAAACGACATGTCAACGATCCCTATGTGAAGCAAGCGCAGAAGGATGGCTACCGCTCGCGTGCGAGTTACAAACTTCTGGAGATCCAGGAGAAATACAAGCTGATCCGTCCGGGCATGAGCGTCGTCGACCTCGGCGCGGCGCCAGGTGGCTGGTCGCAGGTCACCAGTCGGCTGATCGGTGGTCAGGGGCGACTGATCGCCTCGGACATCCTGGAAATGGACAGCATTCCGGACGTGACCTTTATCCAGGGTGACTTCACCGAGGACGCAGTGCTCGCTCAGATCCTTGAGGCCGTGGGTAATTCGCAGGTGGACCTTGTGATTTCCGATATGGCCCCCAATATGAGTGGTACGCCTGAAGTGGATATGCCAAAAGCCATGTTTCTTTGCGAACTGGCGCTTGATCTGGCGGAGCGGATACTCAAGCCGGGTGGCAATTTCGTGATCAAGATTTTTCAGGGCGAAGGGTTTGATGTTTACCTGAAGGATGCTCGCAAGAAATTCGACAAGATCCAGATGATCAAGCCGGACTCTTCACGTGGCAGCTCCCGTGAGCAATACATGCTGGCTTGGGGCTATCGCGGTCGTAGCGAGTAAAGTGTGGTTTTTTGGCAGGGTGATAGGTTTTTCGTATTTCGCCCCGCGCGCATAAGCGAATATTGTGTAGAAAGTGTTTCACAAAGGGTTACAGACGGCGCCTGCCAGAGCTGTAGGTAATGTAGTAAGTTAGGCCGGTGAATATCATGCGAAGCGCGCGCCAGTAGCGGAGCTTGCTTCAGAGGGTAGTTAATTGAACGATATGGCAAAGAATCTGATCCTGTGGTTGATCATCGCGGCTGTCTTGGTGACGGTGATGAACAACTTCTCCAGCCCTAACGAGCCGCAGACCCTCAACTATTCCGACTTCATCCAGCAGGTCAAGGATGGCAAGGTCGAGCGCGTGGCCGTCGACGGCTACGTGATTACCGGCAAGCGCAACGATGGCGACAGCTTCAAGACCATTCGTCCGGCAATTCAGGACAATGGCCTGATCGGCGACCTGGTCGACAACCACGTCGTGGTCGAAGGCAAGCAGCCTGAGCAGCAAAGCATCTGGACCCAGCTTCTGGTGGCCAGTTTCCCGATCCTGGTGATCATCGCGGTGTTCATGTTCTTCATGCGCCAGATGCAGGGCGGTGCCGGTGGCAAGGGCGGGCCGATGAGCTTTGGCAAAAGCAAGGCGCGCCTGCTGTCCGAAGACCAGGTGAAAACCACCCTGGCTGACGTTGCCGGTTGCGACGAAGCCAAGGAAGAGGTCGGCGAGCTCGTCGAGTTCCTGCGTGATCCGGGCAAGTTCCAGCGTCTGGGTGGCCGTATTCCTCGCGGTGTACTGATGGTCGGTCCTCCGGGTACCGGTAAAACCTTGCTGGCCAAGGCGATTGCCGGCGAAGCCAAAGTGCCGTTCTTCACCATTTCCGGTTCCGACTTCGTCGAAATGTTCGTCGGTGTCGGTGCCAGCCGCGTTCGCGATATGTTCGAACAGGCCAAGAAACACGCACCTTGCATTATCTTCATCGACGAGATCGACGCCGTTGGTCGCCATCGTGGCGCTGGCATGGGCGGCGGTCACGACGAGCGTGAGCAGACTCTCAACCAGTTGCTGGTCGAGATGGACGGCTTCGAAATGAATGACGGCATCATCGTCATCGCGGCAACCAACCGTCCTGACGTACTGGACCCAGCTTTGCTGCGTCCGGGTCGTTTCGACCGTCAGGTGGTGGTCGGTCTGCCGGATATCCGTGGTCGCGAACAAATCCTCAAAGTGCACATGCGTAAAGTGCCAATGGGTGACGATGTTGCTCCAGCTGTTATCGCTCGTGGTACTCCAGGCTTCTCCGGTGCAGACCTTGCGAACCTGGTCAACGAGGCTTCGCTGTTCGCTGCCCGTGCTGGCAAGCGCATTGTCGAGATGAAGGAATTCGAACTGGCCAAAGACAAGATCATGATGGGTGCCGAGCGCAAATCCATGGTCATGTCCGAGAAAGAGAAGCAAAACACGGCTTATCACGAAGCCGGCCACGCCATTGTCGGTCGCGTCGTGCCTGAGCATGATCCGGTCTACAAGGTGTCGATCATCCCGCGCGGTCGTGCGCTGGGTGTGACCATGTTCCTGCCGGAAGAAGATCGCTACAGCCTGTCCAAGCGTGCGTTGATCAGTCAGATCTGCTCGCTGTACGGCGGTCGTATCGCTGAAGAAATGACCCTGGGCTTCGACGGTGTGACTACCGGCGCCTCCAACGACATCATGCGTGCCAGTCAGATTGCGCGGAACATGGTGACCAAGTGGGGCCTGTCTGAAAAACTCGGTCCGTTGATGTATGCGGAAGAAGAGGGCGAGGTGTTCCTGGGTCGTGGCGGCGGTGGTCAGAACGCCAGCTTCTCGGGTGAAACCGCGAAGTTGATTGACTCGGAAGTGCGCAGCATCATCGATCAGTGCTACGGCACCGCCAAACAGATCCTTACGGACAACCGCGACAAGCTCGATGCCATGGCCGATGCCCTGATGAAGTACGAGACGATCGACGCCGAACAGATCGACGACATCATGGCGGGTCGCACGCCACGCGAACCTCGCGACTGGTCGGGTGGCACCGGCACTGGCACGCCTCCTCCGGTGGTTCAGGAGCGTCCGGAAACACCGATTGGCGGTCCGGCTGCTGACGTTTAAGGTTTGAAATGACTTCTGTACAGTCCCTGACCCGGTTGCCTTGCGGCAACCGGGTTCTTGATTTGGCCCGGACGCATGTCATGGGCATTCTCAATGTCACTCCCGATTCCTTCTCCGATGGCGGCCGATACAGCCAGCTTGATGCTGCCTTGTGTCATGCCGAGGCGATGGTGTTGGCCGGTGCGACGCTGATTGATGTCGGCGGAGAGTCAACGCGGCCTGGTGCGCGAGCGGTTTCACCGCTTGAGGAGCTGGAGCGTGTGGCGCCAATCGTGGAGCTGATCAATCGCGAGCTGGATGTGATCATCTCTGTCGATACATCGACTCCAGCCGTCATGCGGGAAACTGCACGCCTGGGCGCCGGGTTGATCAACGACGTGCGATCACTGCGGCGTGACGGTGCGCTGGATGCCGCTGCGGCCACGGGGTTGCCGGTCTGTCTGATGCATATGCTGGGTGAGCCCGGTGACATGCAGGACAACCCGCAATATCAGGATGTCACTCGGGAAGTGGGTGAGTTTCTCGCCGAGCGTATGGAGCGATGCGCGTCGGCTGGCATACCTGCGGAGCGGATCATTCTCGATCCTGGCTTCGGTTTCGCCAAAACCCTGCAGCACAATCTAAGCTTGTTCAGGCATATGGATGCCCTTCATGCATTGGGGCGACCTCTGTTGGTCGGCGTCTCGCGAAAAAGCATGATCGGGCAGGCACTGAATCGCCCTGTGGGCGAGCGCCTGTATGGTGGTTTGGCCCTGGCTGCACTGGCGTCCGTCAAGGGCGCGCGTATATTGCGCGTCCATGATGTGGCAGAGACGGTGGATGTCGTGCGGATGATCGCGGCCGTGGAATCAGCCGAATAAGAATGATGGAGCACTTATGAGCAAGAAATACTTTGGTACCGACGGTATTCGTGGTCGCGTCGGTGAGTACCCGATTACTCCGGATTTCATGCTGAAGCTTGGCTGGGCAGCAGGGATGGCATTCCGAAAAATGGGCGCCTGCAAGGTGCTCGTGGGCAAGGACACACGAATTTCCGGTTATATGTTCGAGTCGGCTCTGGAGGCCGGTCTCACATCGGCAGGTGCCGACGTGATGCTGCTCGGGCCGATGCCGACGCCTGCTATCGCTTACCTGTCGCGCACATTCCAGGCTGAGGCCGGTATCGTGATCAGTGCTTCGCACAATCCTCACGACGATAACGGCATCAAGTTTTTCTCCGGTCGCGGCACCAAGTTGCCGGATGAGCTGGAACTGATGATCGAAGAGCTGCTCGATACTCCAATGACAGTCGTCGAGTCGAGCAAGATCGGCAAGGTCTCGCGAATCAACGATGCGTCCGGTCGATACATCGAGTTCTGCAAGAGCAGCGTGCCGACCAATACCAGTTTTGCCGGTCTCAAGATCGTGATCGACTGCGCGCACGGAGCAACCTACAAGGTCGCGCCGAGCGTCTTCCGTGAGTTGGGCGCCGAGGTTGTGGTGTTGTCCGCCCAGCCCAACGGCCTGAACATCAACGACAACTGTGGCTCGACGCACATGGGGCCGTTGCAGGCGGCGGTGCTTTCCGAACACGCCGATCTGGGTATCGCTTTCGATGGCGATGGTGATCGGGTCTTGATGGTTGATCACACCGGTGCGGTTGTTGATGGCGATGAGCTGATTTTCATCATCGCGCGCGATCTGCATGAGCGCGGCAAGTTGCAGGGCGGCGTGGTCGGTACGCTGATGAGCAACCTGGGTCTGGAGTTGGCCCTGGCGGATCTGGGTATTCCTTTTGTGCGCGCAAATGTCGGCGACCGTTATGTGATTGCCGAGTTGCTGGAGCGTGATTGGCTGGTCGGTGGTGAGAACTCCGGGCATGTCGTCTGCTTCAATCACACCACAACGGGTGATGCGATCATCGCGGCGTTGCAGGTGTTGATGGCATTGAAAACCCGCAACGAAGGTCTGGCGCAAACCCGCCAGGCGCTGCGCAAGTGTCCTCAGGTGTTGATCAATGTGCGTTTTGGCGGCGGCGACAGTCCGCTCGACCACCCGGCTGTCAAGGAAGCCAGCAAGCGTGTAACCGAGGCGATGGCGGGTCGTGGCCGTGTGCTTCTGCGCAAGTCCGGGACAGAGCCTCTGGTGCGTGTCATGGTCGAAGGCGAGGATGAAGCTCAGGTTCGCAGCTATGCCGAAGAACTGGCAAAACTGGTAACTGAAGTTTCTGCCTGATACGGCTTGCCAGCCATGATTGTGTTGGGTAACATCTGCGCCCACTTTGACCGACGAGGTACAGCATGCGTCGCCCTATGGTAGCTGGTAACTGGAAGATGCACGGTACCCGCGCCAGCGTCGCTGAGCTGATCAACGGCCTTCGTCATCTGGCCTTGCCAAGCGGTGTTGATGTCGCGGTATTCCCGCCTTGTCTGCATATCAATCAAGTGATTGATGGCTTGAAAGGAAAGTCGATTTCGGTCGGCGCGCAGAACTCTGCGGTGGAATCGATGCAAGGTGCATTGACCGGTGAAGTTGCACCGAGTCAGTTGGTGGATGCAGGTTGTTCCCTGGTGCTTGTCGGGCACTCCGAACGCCGCCAGATCATGGGCGAGCGAGACGGGATGCTGAATCGCAAGTTCGCAGCGGCACAGGCATGTGGCTTGATTCCGGTGTTGTGTGTGGGGGAGACCCTGGAGCAACGCGAAGCTGGAAAAACTCTTGAGGTTGTCGGGCGTCAGCTGGGCAGTATCATAGAGGAGCTGGGTGTCGGTGCTTTTGCCAATGCAGTGATCGCTTACGAGCCGGTCTGGGCCATTGGTACCGGGCTGACTGCAACGCCGCAACAGGCTCAGGATGTGCATAAGGCCATTCGCGAGCAGTTGGCGGCAGAGAATTCTGAAGTCGCACGAGGTGTGCGGCTTCTATACGGCGGCAGCGTGAAGGCGGCCAATGCGGTCGAACTGTTCGGCATGCCGGATATCGATGGGGGGCTCATTGGTGGAGCTTCCCTGAATGCAGATGAGTTCGGTGCGATCTGTCGCGCCGCGGGAAACTGAAAAAATGCTGGAAACAGTCGTAGTCGTTTTTCATCTGCTGGGTGCATTGGGCGTAGTTGCTCTGGTTTTGCTGCAGCAGGGTAAGGGTGCGGACGCTGGCGCGTCTTTCGGAGCAGGTGCTTCAAATACTGTGTTCGGAAGCCAAGGTTCCTCTACCTTTCTTAGTAAGTTTACTGCTATACTTGCCGCCGGTTTCTTCATAACCAGCTTGGGGTTAGGATACTTTGCTAAAGAGAAGGCTCATCAGCTGACTCAGGCAGGTTTGCCAAACCCGGCAGTGTTGGAAGTTCCAAAGCAACAACCGGCTTCTGATGATGTCCCGGTGCTTCAAGAGCAAAAGTCGGCTACTCCAGCGACTGACGTACCTCCAGCTCAAGAGCAGAAGTAAGAAGGGTTTCAAACGTAGTATTGCCGAGGTGGTGGAATTGGTAGACACGCAACCTTGAGGTGGTTGTGCCCATAGGGTGTAGGGGTTCGAGTCCCCTTCTCGGTACCAATTAGTCAGGAGAGCCCGCTGTTGCGGGCTTTCTTGCAGGTGGAAGGTTACATTGACCCTATTGGGGATCGGTCGTATACTTCCGCCCCAGCTTTGTCGCGGGGTGGAGCAGTCTGGTAGCTCGTCGGGCTCATAACCCGAAGGTCGTCGGTTCAAATCCGGCCCCCGCAACCAGTTTAAGGAGCCCCTTTTAAGGGGCTTTTTGTTAGCTGGACACTTTCAACGCCGCTGTTCGACGGCGTTTCAAGGATGGGCGTTTCGCCCATTTTTTTATTTTGCATAGCATGCACATACATGCACGAGGGGGTTCAGGTGTCGAGCAAGCTAGAAGAGTTGCAGGCCTTGCTGGCCCCGGTGGTCGTGGCCCTAGGCTATGAATGCTGGGGTATTGAGTTTTCGGCTCAAGGTCGCCACTCAATGTTGCGCGTTTATATCGATAAGGAAGGCGGCGTACTGGTGGACGATTGCGCCATCGTCAGCCGTCAGATCAGCGGTGTGCTGGATGTTGAAGATCCGATATCCGTTGAATACACCCTTGAAGTTTCCTCGCCAGGCATGGAACGCCCACTGTTCACTCTTGAGCAGTTTGCCAAATATGTCGGTGAACAAGTGAAGATCAAGCTGCGCTCGCCTTTTGAAGGACGACGCAACTTTCAGGGCCTTCTGCGCGGTGTAGAAGAACAGGATGTCGTGGTGCAGGTAGATGACCATGAATTCCTGTTGCCGATCGATATGATCGACAAGGCCAACATTATTCCCAGTTTTGACTGAGACGCGGATCCCGCGGATCCAATGGCTTGCGAAAGGCGAGGCGTACGATGAGCAAAGAAGTACTGCTGGTTGTTGAGTCGGTATCCAATGAAAAGGGCGTACCGGCAAGCGTAATTTTTGAAGCGCTGGAGCTGGCTCTGGCCACTGCTACCAAAAAGCGTTTTGAAGACGAAGTTGATCTGCGTGTGGAAATCAACCGCCACACCGGTTCTTACGAAACTTTCCGTCGCTGGACGGTCGTCGAAGAGAATGATCTCGATGATCCGGCCATCGAAACCTGGCCAAGCAAGGTTGCTGAAACGCATCCTGGCGCCAAGGTTGGTGACGTCGTCGAAGAAAAGATCGAATCCATCGAATTCGGCCGCATTGCTGCGCAGACCGCCAAGCAGGTCATCGTGCAGAAAGTGCGCGAAGCCGAGCGCGCTCAAGTGGTTGACGCTTATCGCGAGCGCCTGGGAGAAATCATCTCCGGCACCGTGAAAAAAGTGACCCGCGACAACGTGATCGTCGACCTGGGTAATAACGCTGAAGCGTTGCTGGCCCGTGAAGACATCATCTCTCGCGAAACCTTCCGTGTTGGCGTGCGTCTGCGTGCGCTGCTCAAGGAAATCCGCACCGAGAACCGTGGCCCTCAGTTGATCCTGTCGCGTACCGCGCCGGAAATGCTGATCGAGCTGTTCCGTATCGAAGTGCCGGAAATCGCTGAAGGCCTCATCGAAGTCATGGCCGCTTCCCGTGATCCGGGTTCGCGCGCCAAGATCGCTGTCCGCTCCAAGGACAAACGCATCGACCCGCAGGGCGCGTGCATCGGTATGCGCGGTTCGCGCGTCCAGGCCGTGTCGGGCGAGTTGGGTGGCGAGCGTGTCGATATCGTCCTGTGGGACGATAACCCGGCGCAGTTCGTGATCAATGCCATGTCGCCGGCAGAAGTGGCGGCCATCATCGTTGATGAAGATGCCCACGCCATGGACATCGCCGTTGGCGCAGACAATCTGGCTCAGGCCATCGGTCGTGGTGGTCAGAACGTGCGTCTGGCGAGCCAGCTGACTGGCTGGACCCTGAACGTGATGACCGAATCGGACATCCAGGCTAAGCAACAAGCGGAAACCGGCGACATCCTGCGCAACTTCATCGACGAGCTGGAAGTCGACGAAGAGCTGGCTCAGGTGCTGGTTGACGAAGGCTTCACCAGCCTGGAAGAGATTGCCTACGTACCGTTGGAAGAAATGCTCAACATCGACGGCTTTGACGAAGACATCGTCAACGAGCTTCGTGCTCGTGCCAAGGATCGCTTGTTGACCAAAGCCATCGCTACTGAGGAAAAGCTGGCAGACGCCCATCCGGCCGAAGACCTGCTCTCGCTTGAGGGTATGGACAAGGATTTGGCGATGGAACTGGCGGTGCGCGGCGTAATTACCCGCGAAGACCTGGCCGAGCAGTCTATTGACGACCTGCTCGACATCGACGGCATTGACGATGATCGTGCCGGCAAGTTGATCATGGCCGCCCGAGCCCACTGGTTCGAGTAATTAGGCGCGGCCTGAGGAGAGAAATGCATGACGCAAGTCACGGTGAAACAACTGGCCGATGAGGTCAAAACACCGGTAGAGCGCCTGTTGCAGCAGATGCGTGAGGCAGGTCTGCCGCACACCGCCGCCGAAGAACATGTGACTGACAGTGAGAAGCAATCCCTGCTGACTCACTTGAAGAGCAGCCACAAGGCGAAAGTGGAAGAACCACGCAAGATCACGCTGCAGCGTAAAACCACCAGCACCCTGCGTGTGGCTGGCAGCAAAAGCATCAGCGTTGAAGTCCGCAAGAAGAAAGTTTTCGTACAGCGTAGCCCGGAAGAAATCGAAGCCGAGCGCAAGCGTGAACTGGATGAGCGTCGCGCAGTAGAAAATGCTGCCCGTCAAAAGGCTGAAGAAGAAGCCCGTGTTCGCGCCGAAGAAGAAGCGCGTCGCCAGCCTGCTGCTGCATCGACCGCCACTTCCGAGCCTGTTGCAGCACCTGCGCCAGCCGCTGAACCTGTGCGCGAAGCTGCGCCGGTTGTGGCTGCAGCGCCAGCTGCCGACGCTCGCAAGCGCGACGAACAGCGCCGTCCGGACAAACCACGTGCCGACGACAACAACCGTCGCGGCAGTGGCGATGGCGAGCGCAAAAACGCTCCGCATCGCGCTTCGGTCAAGGAAAAGGCACCGGCTCCACGTGTGGCGCCACGCACTACCGACGAAGAAAGCGATGGCTTCCGTCGCGGCGGTCGCGGCAAGGCCAAGCTGAAGAAACGCAACGCCCACGGTTTCCAGAACCCTACCGGTCCTGTCGTGCGTGAAGTGAAGATCGGCGAAACCATCACTGTTGGCGATCTCGCTCAACAGATGTCGGTGAAGGCTGCTGAAATCATCAAGTTCATGTTCAAACTGGGTACTCCAGCGACCATCAACCAGGTGCTTGATCAGGAAACTGCTCAGCTGGTAGCCGAAGAACTGGGCCACAAAGTGACCCTGGTCAGCGACACCGCTCTGGAAGATTCCCTGGCCGAGTCCCTGAAGTTTGAAGGTGAAGCCGTTTCCCGTGCTCCAGTCGTGACCGTAATGGGCCACGTTGACCACGGTAAGACTTCCCTGCTCGACTACATCCGTCGTGCCAAGGTAGCTGCAGGCGAAGCCGGCGGCATCACCCAGCACATCGGTGCGTACCACGTTGAAACCGACCGTGGCATGGTGACGTTCCTCGACACCCCTGGTCACGCCGCGTTTACCGCAATGCGTGCCCGTGGTGCCAAGGCGACCGACATCGTGATCCTGGTGGTTGCAGCGGACGACGGCGTGATGCCACAAACCATCGAAGCCGTTCAGCACGCTGTTGCTGCTGGTGTTCCGCTGGTGGTTGCGGTGAACAAGATCGACAAGCCGGGCGCTGATCTCGATCGCATCCGTAGCGAACTGTCGGCCCACGGCGTGACCTCCGAAGAGTGGGGTGGTGACACTCCATTCGTTCCGGTCTCCGCGAAGATGGGTACCGGCGTCGACGAACTGCTTGAAGCTGTATTGCTGCAAGCCGAAGTTCTCGAACTGACTGCAACCCCATCGGCTCCTGGCCGTGGTGTCGTGGTTGAATCGCGTCTGGACAAGGGCCGTGGCCCGGTAGCGACTGTTCTGGTTCAGGACGGTACTCTGCGTCAAGGCGACATGGTGCTGGTCGGCTCGAACTACGGCCGCGTGCGCGCCATGCTCGACGAGAACGGCAAGCCGATCAAGGAAGCAGGTCCGGCCATTCCGGTCGAGATCCTCGGCCTGGACGGTACGCCTGATGCTGGCGACGAGATGAGCGTGGTTGCCGACGAGAAGAAAGCCCGTGAAGTGGCTCTGTTCCGTCAAGGCAAGTTCCGCGAAGTCAAACTGGCTCGCGCTCACGCCGGCAAGCTGGAAAACATCTTCGAAAGCATGGGTCAGGAAGAGAAGAAGACGCTCAACATCGTCCTCAAATCCGACGTCCGTGGTTCGCTGGAAGCATTGCAGGGCGCTCTGAACGGCCTGGGCAACGACGAAGTGCAAGTGCGCGTGGTCGGTGGCGGTGTCGGTGGTATCACCGAATCCGACGCCAACCTGGCACTGGCTTCCAACGCTGTACTGTTCGGCTTCAACGTGCGTGCCGATGCCGGCGCACGGAAGATCGTCGAGCAGGAAGGTCTGGATATGCGTTACTACAACGTAATCTACGACATCATCGAAGACGTCAAGAAAGCCCTGACCGGTATGCTTGGCAGCGATGTTCGCGAGAACATCCTCGGTGTGGCCGAAGTACGTGACGTGTTCCGTTCGCCTAAGTTCGGCGCTATCGCCGGCTGCATGGTGATCGAGGGTACTGTTCACCGTAACCGTCCGATCCGTGTACTGCGTGAAGACATCGTGATCTTCGAAGGCGAGCTGGAATCCCTGCGCCGCTTCAAGGATGACGCTTCCGAAGTACGTGCCGGCATGGAATGCGGTATCGGCGTGAAGAGCTACAACGACGTCAAAGTCGGTGACAAGATCGAAGTCTTCGAGAAGGTTCAGGTTGCTCGCAGCCTCTGACTCGCGCACTTCAAGGGCCACGTCGGGCCGTCGCATGAAAATGCGCGGCACGGCGTCAGGACTCTAAACGCAACGCCCGGTCTGGCTTTTGTCAGGCCGGGCGTTTGCCGCTTTCAGACCTTGCGGGTTTCACCGCTGGGCAGTAACAGGTAACAAATCATGGCAAAAGAATACAGCCGTACCCAACGTATCGGCGATCAGATGCAGCGTGAGCTGGCCCAACTGATCCGTCGTGAAGTCAAAGACCCGCGCGTCGGCCTGGTCACCATTACCGCTGTTGAAGTCAGCCGTGACGTCGGTCACGCAAAGATCTTCATCACCGTGATGGGGCAGGACAACGCTGAAGACATCGCGCAAAGCATCAAGGTGCTCAACGCTGCCGCCGGTTTCCTGCGCATGCAGTTGGCCCGTGAAATGAAGCTGCGCAGCGTGCCGCAATTGCACTTCCACTACGACGAAAGCGTCGTGCGTGGCGCGCACCTGTCGGCCCTGATCGAGCGCGCCGTGGCTGAGGACAATCAGCACGTGGTTGCGGCAGAACCCGAAGACACCAAGGAGTAACTCGGTGGCTCAGGTCAAACGTATCCGTCGTAACGTCAGCGGCATCATCCTGCTCGACAAGCCGCTGGGATTCACCTCCAACGCCGCGTTGCAGAAGGTTCGCTGGCTGCTCAATGCCGAGAAGGCCGGGCACACCGGCAGTCTCGACCCACTGGCCACCGGCGTGCTGCCGTTGTGCTTTGGCGAGGCGACCAAGTTCTCGCAATACCTGCTCGATTCCGACAAGGGTTACGAAACCCTGGCGCAACTGGGCAAGACCACCACCACGGCAGACGCCGAAGGCGAGGTTTTGCAGGAGCGTCCGGTGACCGTTGGTCAGGCCGACATTGAGGCGGTCCTGCCGAAATTTCGCGGGCAAATCAGTCAGATACCGCCGATGTACTCGGCCCTCAAGCGTGATGGCCAGCCGCTGTACAAGTTGGCCCGTGCAGGCGAAGTAGTGGAGCGTGAACCGCGTTCTGTTACTATTGCGCGCTTGGAATTGCTGGCCTTCGAAGGCGATACTGCGCGTCTTGCGGTGGATTGCAGCAAGGGCACCTATATTCGTACCCTGGTGGAGGATATCGGTGAGCAACTCGGTTGTGGTGCGTACGTCGCTGAATTGCGCCGTACCCAGGCCGGGCCTTTCACCCTGGCGCAAACCGTGACCCTCGAAGAGCTTGAAGCGGTACATGCCGAAGGCGGCAACGAAGCGGTCGACCGCTTCCTGATGCCATCGGACAGCGGCCTGCAGGATTGGCCACTGCTGCACTTCTCGGAACACAGTGCGTTCTACTGGCTCAACGGCCAGCCGGTACGTGCTCCGGATGCTCCGAAGTTCGGCATGGTGCGGGTACAGGATCACAACGGTCGCTTCATCGGTATCGGTGAAGTGAGCGAAGACGGGCGTATCGCGCCGCGTCGACTGATTCGGTCAGAATGACCGGAAACCAGCCTGTGTAACAGCAGGCTGGCGAGTGTGGCTGTTAACAGGCACGGTCACTACTCATTTATAGATACAGGGATTTGTCCCTGGCCTGTTGAAACTGTTTTTGAAACAGTTTCCTGATAAAAGGATTGCCTCATGGCTCTCGACGTTCAAGAAAAAGCTCAAATCGTAGCTGACTACCAGCAAGCTGTTGGTGACACTGGTTCGCCAGAAGTGCAAGTTGCACTGCTGACCGCCAACATCAACAAACTGCAAGGTCACTTCAAGGCCAACGGTAAAGACCACCACTCCCGTCGTGGTCTGATCCGCATGGTAAACCAGCGTCGCAAGCTGCTGGACTACCTGAAAGGCAAGGACGTGAGCCGTTACAGCGCTCTGATCGCTCGCCTGGGTCTGCGTCGCTAATCAGCGATTGCGCTAGAGGTTGGTTGTCTGTCGTGCGTCAGTGGGATTCCCGCTGGCGCATGGCAGGCTCCCAGCCTCAAGTTTTATCTGGATACACGTTTTACCCCGGACAGACGTCGGGCCGATTCCCGGCATTGCCCAAGAATTTCGCAAGAAACCAGTTCCCCCAAGAGCCACAAAGAAGGTAGGACACCGTGAACCCGGTAATCAAAAAATTCCAGTTCGGTCAGTCGACCGTTACCCTCGAGACTGGCCGTATCGCCCGTCAGGCCTCCGGCGCAGTATTGGTCACCGTTGACGATGACGTCAGCGTATTGGTGACTGTAGTCGGTGCAAAACAAGCCGATCCGGGCAAGGGTTTCTTCCCTCTGTCCGTTCACTACCAGGAAAAGACTTACGCTGCCGGTAAGATCCCTGGCGGTTTCTTCAAGCGTGAAGGCCGTCCTTCCGAGAAAGAAACCCTGACTTCCCGACTGATCGACCGTCCGATCCGTCCGCTGTTCCCAGAAGGTTTCATGAACGAAGTGCAGGTTGTCTGCACCGTCGTTTCCACCAGCAAGAAGACCGATCCGGACATCGCTGCGATGATCGGTACCTCGGCTGCCCTGGCAATCTCGGGCATTCCGTTCGACGGCCCGATCGGCGCCGCTCGCGTTGCTTTCCACGAAAGCACCGGCTACCTGCTGAACCCGACTTACGAACAGCAAGCTGCTTCGAGCCTGGACATGGTCGTTGCCGGTACTTCGGACGCCGTGCTGATGGTTGAATCGGAAGCCAAAGAGCTGACCGAAGACCAGATGCTGGGCGCGGTACTGTTTGCTCACGACGAGTTCCAGGTTGTGATCAACGCAGTCAAAGAACTGGCCGCTGAAGCCGCCAAGCCAACCTGGACCTGGGCACCTGCTCCAGAAGCCACCGAACTGCTGGGCGCTATCCGTGCCGAGTTCGGCGAAGCGATCTCCCAGGCTTACACCATCACCATCAAGGCCGACCGTTACGCTCGCCTGGGTGAGTTGAAGGATCAGGTTGTTGCCAAGCTGTCCGGCGAAGAAGGCCAGCCTTCGGCTTCCGACGTTAAAGCCGCTTTCGGCGAAATCGAATACCGCACCGTTCGCGAGAACATCGTAAACGGCAAGCCACGTATCGACGGTCGCGACACCCGCACCGTGCGTCCGCTGAACATCGAAGTCGGCGTTCTGCCGAAGACCCACGGTTCGGCGCTGTTCACCCGTGGCGAAACCCAGGCTCTGGTAGTCGCGACTCTGGGCACCGCCCGTGACGCACAGCTGCTGGACACTCTGGAAGGCGAGAAAAAAGACCCGTTCATGCTGCACTACAACTTCCCTCCGTTCTCGGTGGGCGAGTGTGGTCGCATGGGTGGTGCCGGTCGTCGTGAAATCGGTCACGGCCGTCTGGCCCGTCGTTCGGTTTCGGCGATGCTGCCTGCCGCTGACGTGTTCCCGTACACCATCCGTGTGGTTTCGGAAATCACCGAATCCAACGGTTCGAGCTCGATGGCTTCCGTTTGCGGCGCTTCCCTGGCCCTGATGGACGCTGGTGTCCCGATGAAGGCACCGGTTGCCGGTATCGCCATGGGTCTGGTTAAAGAAGGCGAGAAATTCGCTGTTCTGACCGACATCCTGGGTGACGAAGACCACCTGGGCGACATGGACTTCAAAGTAGCCGGTACCGCCAAAGGCGTCACCGCGCTGCAGATGGACATCAAGATCAAGGGCATCACCGAAGAGATCATGGAAATCGCTCTGGGCCAAGCCCTGGAAGCGCGCCTGAACATCCTCGGCCAGATGAACCAGATCATCGGCCAGTCGCGTACCGAGCTGTCGGCCAACGCTCCGACCATGATCGCGATGAAGATCGACACCGACAAGATCCGTGACGTTATCGGTAAAGGTGGCGCGACCATCCGTGCGATCTGCGAAGAAACCAAGGCTTCGATCGACATCGAAGACGACGGTTCGATCAAGATCTTCGGCGAAACCAAGGAAGCGGCTGAAGCTGCACGTCAGCGCGTTCTGGGTATCACCGCAGAAGCCGAGATCGGCAAGATCTACGTCGGCAAGGTTGAGCGCATCGTCGACTTCGGCGCATTCGTCAACATCTTGCCAGGCAAGGATGGTCTGGTTCACATCTCGATGCTGAGCGACGCTCGCGTAGAGAAAGTGACCGACATCCTGAAAGAAGGCCAGGAAGTGGAAGTACTGGTACTGGACGTGGACAACCGCGGCCGTATCAAACTGTCCATCAAAGACGTGGCAGCGGCCAAGGCTTCGGGCGTTTAATCACCCCGTCGCTTTAGCGCAATAAAAATGCCCCGCCGTGAAAACGGCGGGGCATTTTTTTGCCTGCGAAATATCGAGACATTCGGCGAAGTTGCCGACCTTCAAGACCAGTGCTAGGTTTAGCCCACCGCCCGTGTAGCTCAGCCGGTAGAGCAGCGCACTCGTAACGCGAAGGTCGCAGGTTCGATTCCTGTCTCGGGCACCACTTCTCTTATTTCACCTTGCGGCTCAACTCCTCGACGGTACGTTTGAGCTGATCCATCGCGCGATCCTGATCGTTGAGCTTCTGTTTGAGGCTGGAGATTTCGCTGTTGCTCGAACTGGAGCTGGAGCCGCTGTTGCGCTTGAGGTCCTCGACCTGACGGCTCAGCGTATCGAGCTGACGGTCCTGTTCCTTGACCTTGTTCTTCAGATCGTCGATTTCTCTGCCGCTGGAGCTTGAGCTGGAACCGCTGCTGCGCTTGAACTCT
Organism: Pseudomonas sp. GW822-FHT03F08; assembly: GCF_058801265.1. NCBI lineage: Bacteria > Pseudomonadati > Pseudomonadota > Gammaproteobacteria > Pseudomonadales > Pseudomonadaceae > Pseudomonas > Pseudomonas sp. GW822-FHT03F08. Next base: position 112,588 of record NZ_JBXANC010000014.1, read on the forward strand.
TCGATCTGACGCGACTGGTCGTTGACGGTGTCGCGCATCTTTTTCAGTTCCTCGACACCGATGCCGCTCTTGATCACTACGTCTTTGCCGAAATCGTTGTGAATGGCGGAGATCTGGTCGCCATAGGAAGGGCTGCTGCTACTCAGTTCAACTGCCATTGCGCTGGCCGGCAGGGCCAGGGTGCCCAGCAGGGCGGTCAGAGCGGTGGCGGACACAACAGAAGTAATCTTCGAAAAGCTGCGCATCACTGGGTTTCCTTGTGAACAGCGAAGGTAAGTGCCGATATGGCACATCGCTATGACTTGGAATTCCGGTTTATGTTCCCCAGGTCAACTTTTTGTGGGAGAGATGTAAAGACCCGTGTAATTCGCTCGCCAAACGTCCTATATTCGTTGTCTGCATGAGCATCGCCCAGCAGTTTTCAGATGATCCCGAATGGTTCCGAAGGCCGGACAATCCGCGTCAGAGAGATCCTTGATGATCCAGATCCATCTTCCATTCCCATGATCAGCGAGAACGACATGACTGTGAAAGAATTGACCCAAGAGCAAAGGCACGAACAGGCGCTGGAAAAGTACAAACTTGATGCGTCGGAGCTCATGGACGAGATCAAGGATCTGAGTCCCGATGAGCAGAAAGACCAGATCCAATGGGCGTTCGAAGACGAAGCCGAAGCCCAGGGATTGCAGCCGTGGGAACTGACGCTCAAATACACCAGCACCCCTGAAGAGTTCGAGGCCAAGCGCCTGGAGCTGCACAAGGAGGCGGCTGAAGTGCTGGGCGTCGAGTGGGAAGAGTACTGCGAGATGAACAATCTGGTGGTCTGAAACAAAAACGCCAGCCTCGAAAGGGCTGGCGTTTTTTATTGCGCGTTCGATTCAGAGGCTGAGTCGCATCGACAGGTCTACGGCCTTCACATCCTTGGTCATCGCACCGATCGAGATGTAATCCACCCCGGTCTGTGCAATCGGCAGCAACGTGCTTTCGTTGATGCCGCCACTGGCCTCCAGTTTCGCCTTGCCGCCGTTCAGGCGCACGGCTTCGCGCATGTCATCGAGGCTCAGTTCGTCGAGCATGATGATGTCGGCGCCTGCCGCCAGCGCTTCCTTCAGTTCATCCAGGCTTTCCACTTCGATTTCCACTGGTTTGCCCGGCGCGATCTTGTGCGCGGCGGCAATGGCCTGCGGGATTCCGCCGCTGGCGGCGATGTGGTTTTCCTTGATCAGGAACGCGTCGTACAGGCCGATGCGATGGTTATGGCAACCGCCGCAGGTGACCGCGTACTTCTGCGCCAGACGCAGGCCCGGCAGGGTCTTGCGGGTGTCGAGCAGTTTTACGTCGGTTTCTGCGACGAAGTCCGCAAGGTATTGCGCGCGGGTGGCCACGCCGGACAGCAACTGCAAAAAATTCAGGGCGCTGCGTTCGCCGGTCAGCAGCGAACGGGCCGGGCCTTCCAGGTGAAACAACGGCTGGTTCGGCGAAACCCGTTCGCCATCGCGTACCTGCCAGTGCACCGCCACCCGAGGATCGAGCTGACGGAACACCGTGTCGACCCAGGCTGTGCCGCAGATCACGGCAGCGTCACGGGTGATGATGGTGGCTTTGGCCAGGCGTTCGGCCGGGATCAGTTGCGCGGTGATGTCGCCGCTGCCGATGTCTTCGAGCAACGCACGGCGCACGTTGGCTTCGATTTCGGCGGTCAAATCGGCGAGACGTAGATTCGGCATAACGGGCTCCACAAACTAAGTGGCCCGATTATAGGGGCATGGCATCGACCAACCCAAGGCGAGAACTTCCCTGTTGGCTTGCATCCGGTCGAATTTCTTTGAGCAAACCCGATTCCCGGGTGGTCACTTGAAGGCGTCGGCGTGTAGGGGAAACCCTGACGCCTCTGGCGCCGGATGCAACTTTTGCAAGATAATCCGCCTTGCATTTGACGCCATAGCTTTGACGTCGGCAAATCACCGTTTCAGGAGGCTTGGATGCACAACGACGGGAATGTAGTGCCTTTGCACAAGGCTGCTACCGATCAGGCGACTCACTCGCCGCTCGCCCGCCTGCCTGTGATTCTGCTTCAGGTTCGCGACAAGGCTGCACAGCGCCTGCGCAACGGTTTGCAGGAGCTGTTCGATAACGCCGACGACACGCTGTTCGAAATGGCCGACCGGGCGCGCAACGACGTCGAACAGAACATCTTTTTCGAAGCCATGCGCGACCTGCGCCTCAAGCGCAAGAACATCGAGCGTGGCTTTCTCGAGCAATTCTTCGAGGCCTTTGTCGGCCTCACTCAATATGATCCCGCCCAGAATGTCGTGTCTCATGCATTGCAGTACGAAGACACCACGGCGCGCACCGACGACATGGAGCGCAGCGTAGCGATCGAGACCATGGTCGGCCGTGTGCTGAATCGCGACGGTTTCGCCCTCGATCAATTGACCGCGCGGCTCAGCGCGCTGCTGGGCAAATCCCTCGATGATCAACACAACCCGCTGGGCCCGGCGATGCTGTGTGAGTATTTCCTGCAGGCCGGGCGTAATCTGGGCGTGGAGATCAAGGTCAAACTGATCCTGCTCAAACTGTTCGAGCGCTATGTGCTGGCCGATACCGACCAGCTCTTCGCGGAGGCCAATCAACTGTTGGTCGCTACAGGTGTGTTGCCCGAGCTGAAACCGGCACCGGCCCGTCGCGCCAGGGATCATGCTTCGGCCAGTGCACACAGCGAATTCGACGATCTCGATCAATCCCCGGCGGACGCGGGTGTGCAGGAGGTTTTCGCCGCACTCCAGGAGCTGTTGATGCACGTGCGCGGCAGCGTCGCGCCGACCCTTGAGCCAAGCGCGGTGACTCAGCCGATTTCCACCCGCGACCTGTTGCGCCTGCTCTCGCATTTACAGCAGTACGTGCCGGCGCTGGCGGGGCAGGAAGACTTCGATCTGCGCAATCAGCTAGAGCAATTGCTGACCCGGGTCAGCGTGAAAAGCGGTAAATCACGGATCGTCGGTGGCGCCGACGAGGACGTGATCAACCTGGTTGCCATGGTTTTCGACTGCATTCTGGATGACCGCAACCTGCCGGATTCGCTCAAGGCGTTGATCGCCCGGTTGCAGATTCCGATGTTGAAAGTCGCGGTGATCGACAAGAGCTTTTTCAGCCGCAGCAGCCACCCGGCGCGACGCCTGCTCAACGAAATCGCCGAAGCGGCCATGGGCTGGGGCGAGTGCGACGGCGACGCGCGCGACAGCCTTTATCTGCGCATCGAACAAGTGGTGCAGCGTCTGCTGACGGACTTCGTCGATGACCCGGCGATTTTCTCCGAGCTGCTGGCGGATTTTCTCACCTTCACCAGCGACGAGCGCCGCCGCAGTGAATTGCTTGAACAGCGTCTGCGCGATGCCGAAGAGGGCCGCGCGAAAACCGAACTGGCCCGTCTGCGAGTCGAACAGGCGTTGAACCAGGCGATGCTGGGCAAAGTCCTGCCGCCGTCGGTGGTGACCTTCGTCCAGACGGCCTGGGGCAAGGTGTTGCTGCTGACGTGCCTCAAGCACGGCGATCAGTCCGCCGAATGGCAAGCCGACGTGCAGACCATGGAGCAGTTGATCTGGAGTGTGCAGCGTCACGAGGATGCCGAGTCAGGCTTGCGCTTGCTGTCGCTGGTGCCGGGCTTGCTCAAGTCGCTGCGTGACGGGCTGAGCAGTTCCGCCTTCGACCCGTTCGCCACCAGCGAGTTTTTCAGTGCGCTGGAAGCATTGCACGTTCGTTTGCTGCAGCCCTCCGTCGAGCCGGATCAGGTTGAATCGCCGCCGATGATCCAGGTGTCGCAAGCCATCGTTCTGCAGACCGCCGACGAAGGCAATCTGACCTTGGGCGCGGGGCGTTTGCCGGCCGATGAGGCGAGCCTGCGCCAGGTCGATCAATTGCGTCTGGGCAGTTGGGTGGCGTTCGAAGAGGATGAAGAACACACGTTGCGCTGCAAACTGGCGGCAATTATCGAGGCGACCGGCAAGTATGTGTTTGTCGACCGCACCGGGATGAAAGTGCAGGAGCGCAATCGCATCGCCCTGGCCATGGAGTTCCGTCGCGGGACGGTGCGGGCGCTGGATGACACCTTGTTGTTCGACCGCGCGCTGGAGTCGGTGCTCGGTAACTTGCGGCGGCTCAATCGCGGCAAGTGATCGCGCGCCAGGGGCCGATCACGGCATACTGGGCGCCAACACAGTCGGCGTTGAAGGAATCGGTATGCAGTTGGATCCCGCAAGCGGGTGGTGTCACGGGGTGCAGGTCTGCCCGTCGCCCAACTTCAATGAACGCCCGGCGGGCGAAGTGTCCCTGTTGGTCATCCACAACATCAGCCTGCCGCCGGCGCAGTTCGCCACCGGCAAGGTGCAGGAATTTTTCCAGAATCGTCTGGATGTCACGGAGCATCCCTATTTTGCAGGGATCGCCGACCTGCGCGTCTCCGCGCATTTCCTGATCGAACGTGACGGCAAGGTCACCCAGTTTGTCTCCTGTCTTGAGCGTGCCTGGCATGCCGGCGTTTCGGTGTTCGAAGGGCGGGAAACCTGTAACGATTTTTCTGTGGGCATCGAACTCGAAGGTACCGATGATCTGCCGTTCACCGATGCGCAGTATCAGGCGTTGATCGTGCTGACCCGCCATTTGCAAAAAGCGTTTCCGGCGATCACTGTCGAACGTATCTGCGGGCACAGCGATATCGCACCCGGACGCAAGACCGACCCTGGACCCGCATTCGACTGGGCACGCTACCGCGCCGCCCTGGCACAAGAGGAAGGACAATGAGTTTTCTGGTGTTACTGCTGGCGGTCTGGATCGAGAAGTTCTCGGCCCTGCGCCATCGGGTTCAACGCGATGGCGGATGGATCCGCGAACTGCACAAGCTTGAAAGTGGCCAATTGGCAAAGCGGCCGTGGCTGGTGTTGGTCATTCTGGTGCTCCTGCCGGTGGCGTTGCTGGGGTTACTGCTGGTGGTGCTGGATCCGGTCGCCTACGGCTTGCTGGCCCTGCCGGTGCATCTGCTGGTGGTGATTTACAGCCTGGGTCGCGGCGATCTGCTCGGCGGTCTGGGCCCGTTCCGCGATGCCTGGCGCCGGGAAGACTTGCAGGCCGCCGCCCATGTGGCCAAACGCGATCTGGATATCTGTGCCGAAAGTGGCGAGCAATTGCTGGAGCAAGTGCAGCGCCATCTGTTGTGGCAGGCCTACCAGAGCTTCTTTGCAGTGATTTTCTGGTACTTCCTGCTCGGTCCGGTTGCCGCGCTGAGCTATCGCCTGCTGGCGCTGGCTGAAGAAAACGCGCAGAACCCGGCACTGGCCGAGCGGGCAGGGCAACTGCGGCACGCGTTCGACTGGGTGCCGGTGCGCCTGCTGGCGGCGAGTTTCGCCCTGGTCGGCAACTTTGTTGCGGTCAGCCGGGTCATGCTGCATGAACTGTTGAACTGGAACATCAGCGCCGCGCAATTGATCAACAAGGTCGGTCTGGCTGCCGGGGAAATCCCGCCCGCCGCGGTCGGCCCGGAAGGCATCAACACCCTCGATTGCCTGTGGGAATTGCTGCTGCGTGCCGCCGTGTTGTGGTATGCCGGATTTGCGCTGTGGACCGTGCTGCACTAGCACTTCTGTCGTCCTGTTGTAGTCCATGCGTGTAGCGAGGGGGGCAATCCCCCTCGTTAACCTTAAGTTACAAAACCTCCCTTCGATTTGAGCTATACAGAGATAGCGTCCGATAGTGGCTATCTGCTGTCGCCCCGCGCCTGCCAATAAAAACAAGAAAAAACCAAGGGAGACTTCCAGTGAAGAGCTTGCTCTATCCCGCCGTCTCGCTGATGAACCGCTTGAGCTTCGGCATGAAGTTCAGCCTGATCAGCGTGCTGTTCCTGGTACCGATGCTGGTGACCAACTTCTATCTGGTGCGCGATTCCTATCGCGAATTCCAGGGCACCCGGGTGGAGTTGCAAAGCCTCGACCTGCTGGGCAGCAGCCTGACCCTGCGTCGGGATCTGGAAACCCTCAACAACCTGGTGCAGATCAACGTCACCCTCGGCCAGTCGGGCAAGGCCGGCAATGTCGAAGCGCAAATCACTGGCCTTGAGCAAAACGTACTGGCGCGCCTGCAAGGGCTGACGGCCATGACCGAGGACCCGGAGCAGATCAAGGTCTTCGATGCCAAGCGCGATGAGATGATTACCGCGTTCAAGGCCCAGCAAGCGGAAAACTCCCTGCAAAGCAAAAGTGCGCTGATCGGCAAGCTGCTCGGTAGCGCACAGATTTTCAGCCAGATCATCGCCAGCCAGGCCGGTCTGAGCCGCGACACCCAGAGCGATATCCGCCAACTCAGCGAACTGGTCACCGCGATCACGCCTGCCATTACCCAGACCCTTGGTGAAGGCCGGGCCATGGGTTCTTATTCATTGGGGCAGGGGTTTCTCAACAGTTCCTCCAGTACCCGGTTCGATGAGCTGCTGGCACAGATCGAAAAACTTCAGGGCGAGTACGGGCTGAAACTGCAGGACGCACTGGGCTCAAGCAAGGCCGCACGGGACTCGCTGAGTACCGTGGCCGACGCCAGCAAGGCCTCGCTGAAGCAGGCCAGCGAAATTTTCGAAGAGCAAGTGGTGGTCGCCGAGACCCTCGATGCGCCGTGGCAGGCGTTTTATGATCAGGTCACGGGCCTGATGGACCGGACTTACCAGCTCAATGAAGCCACCCTGAAATTCCTCGATACCCAATTGCAGCAGCGTCTGGCGCAGAACCGCACGCACATGGTGTTGCAGGCCGTGGCGCTGTCGGTGGTGTTCGTGTTGATTTTCTATCTCTATGGCGGCTTCTACGCCTCGACCCGCACCACGCTCAAACGCCTTGGCGCGATGATGGACAAAGTCGCGGCCGGGGACATGACGGTCAACTTCGTAGCCCATAGTCGCGATGAGCTGGGCGAACTGGGTGAGGTGTTCAATGGCACGGTGCGCAAGATCCATGACCTGATCGAGCGGGTCGGGCATACCGTCGGCGAAGTCGAGCGTCAGGCCGGGCAAGTGGAAAACGTCTCGGCGCAAAGCAATCAGGCCGTGGCCGGACAGCGCACCCAGATCGAACAAGTGGCTACGGCCATGAACCAGATGTCGGCCACCTCGCAGGAAGTCGCCCGCAGTGCGGCGGCTGCGGTGAGCAGCGCCCACAGCGTCAACGACGAAACCATCAGCGGACGTGGCCTGGTGGAGTCGCAACAGGGCAGCATCGCGGCACTGGCCAGCGAGATTGATCAGTCGGTGCTGGTGATCAACCAGTTGGCCAGCGACAGCCAGTCGATCAGCCGGGTGCTGGAGGTGATCAAGAGCATCGCCGAGCAGACCAATCTGCTGGCCCTCAACGCGGCGATCGAGGCGGCGCGGGCCGGGGAACAGGGGCGGGGCTTTGCCGTGGTGGCGGACGAGGTACGAACCCTGGCTAAGCGCACTCAACAATCGACCGAAGAAATCGAGCAGATGATCGCCAGGATTCACGGCGGGGTCGGCGCAGCGGTGAAGGCCATGGGTGTCAGTCATTCGATGGCCAACGGCACGGTTGGGCAGTCGGAAAAGGTCCAGCAAGCGCTGGAAAACATCCTCGGTGCGGTAGGCATGATCGTCGATCAGAACCAGCAGATCGCGGCTGCCGTGGAGCAGCAGACTGCTGTCGCCCATGACATCGACCAGAACATCGTCGAGATCAACCGCGCCGGTGAGCGCACGGCCGAAGGTGCCTATCAGACCGAAAACGCGAGTCGGGCCCTGTCGGCGCAGGTGGTTGAGTTGAAGCAGTTGATCAGCGCCTTCCGGGTCTGAACGAGTCTGCCTCTCAGGAGGCAGGTTTGTCGGAATAATTTGTAGTACTTCTTTGCTTACGTTTGTAAGCAATTTCCTGATTTCCTCCGTGCTCTGATTTTTCGTCTTCAATGGATCAAGATCACATCAACTGACCGTTTGGAGGAGGCCACGCATGTCTGTTGCAACCCTGGGAGTCCAGGGCCGCTGTGCCCATTGTCAGACCACGCTGCTGCTCAAACCCTGGCAACTGAATGCCATCGCGATCAATGAACCGTTCACCTGTGCCCACTGCCAGAAAAGCTTGGAGCTGCGCTGCCCGAAACAGATCAGACGCTTCAGATCCCTCGATTCGCTGGGCTGGTTGCGCTTCAGTGCATCGTTGACGGTGTGCACCGCGTTGCTGGTGGCGCTGGTGATGGAATGGATCGGGCTGCTCAACGTGACGGAACAGTTGAATGCCTCTTTGATCGTGATTTTCGTGTACTTCGCACTGATGCGCCTGGTTCACCACCGCCAACACATGACCCTGACGCTCGACGCCGTCAGGTCCCTCGACGACTGACTACCAGCCGAACACTTCGCAGCCGTTGGCAGTGCTGGCCTCGGCGAGTTGTTCTGCAGTGACGTTCATCAACCCGGCAAGTGCCGTGCAGATGGCCGGCAAATGCGCCGGTGTATTGCGCACGCCGGGGTACATGGCGGGCGCCATGTCCGGTGAGTCGGTTTCCAGCACCACCGAACCCAGTGGCAAGTCGGCCAGCACCCGATGCATGCGCAAGGCCTGGGGCCAGGTGGGTGCGCCACCGAGGCCGAGTTTGAAGCCGAGCTTGATGTATTCCCGCGCCTCTTCACGGCTGCCGGCAAAGGCATGGATGATGCCCCCGCGCTTGAGCCTGAAACGCTTGAGCGTGGCAATCACCGCCGCGTGGCTGCGCCGTACATGAATCAACGCCGGTAACCCGAACTCCGCTGCCAGTTGCAGTTGCGCGTCGAACAGCGCCTGCTGGCGTTCGCGGTCGAGGGTTTCGATGAAGTAATCCAGTCCGATTTCGCCGACAGCGCACAGTTGCCGATGACCGCGCAGCCGTGTCAGCCAATCGCCCAATGCAAGCAAATCTTCTGGCCGATGCTGATCGAGATACACCGGGTGCAAGCCGAAAGCGGCGTACAGTTCGGGATCGCTTTGCACCAGATCCCACACCCGCTGCCAGTTGCCCTCATATACCCCCAGCACCACCATCCGCCGCACCCCGAGGGCACGGCTTTCCGCCAGCAACGCCGCACGGTCGGCGTCGAAGTCGGGAAAGTCCAGGTGGGTGTGGCTGTCGATCAGCTCCACGGCTCAGTCCCGGTGAATACGCTGCTTGAAGGTACGGGCGATGGCCTGCACGCCAGGCTGGTAATCAGATTGCTCGACCGCCGCCAGCGCCAATGCCAGCGCCTTGTCGGCGATCAACTGGTGCTGCTGGGCCATGGCGTTGACCGGCAGCGGCAGGAAGTCCAGTAACTGGGTGTCGCCAAATGTGCCGAGACGCAGCGGGCGGTTTTTCAGCGGGAAGTCATGCAGCGCGTCGAACACACCCTGCAACAGCACGTAGGACGTGGTCACCAGCGCATCCGGCAAATGCCCGAGGCGTTGCAGGAGTTCTTCCATCAATTGCTTGCCGCACTCGCGGCTGAAGGACTCGGCGTGCTCGATCAGCACTTCGCCTTTGAAGCCGGTGAGAGCCTGTTTGAAACCGGCGGCGCGTTCCTGGCTGATGCTCAGTTCCGGGCGGGCACCCAGCAGCACGATCTGTTTCGGCTGCGGGTCGAGCAGGCTTTCGGTGAGGTGCAGGCTGGCTTCGCGGTCGTCGCTGACCACCGAGCAGAAATGCTCGGGATCCATCACCCGGTCGATGGCGATGACCGGCAAGCCCTTGGCCTGCAACTGGCGGTAGCTGTCGTCACCGGCCGGCAGGCAACTGGCGACGATCAGTGCATCGCAGCGCCGGGCGCGGAACAGTTGCAGCAGTTGCCGTTCGCTGTCCGGCGCATCGTCGGAACTGGCGATCAGCAACTGATAGCCCCGCGCCCGGGCGCCTTGTTCCAGCAGCTTGGCGATCCGCGCGTAACTGGGGTTTTCCAGGTCCGGCAGGATGAAACCCAGGGTTCGGGTGTGCCGACTGCGCAGCCCGGCCGCCTGGGGATTGGGGGTAAAGCCGTGCTGATCGACCACCGCCCGCACCCGCTCGACGGTCGCGGTGCTGATGCGTTGCTGTTCGGCCTTGCCGTTGATGACGTAGCTGGCGGTGGTCACGGACACTCCGGCCAACCGCGCGATATCACTGAGTTTCAACCCGGGATTTCCTTGTTTTTTCGAGCTTGCCGCCACATTTTCGCCAATCCTACCCGATTCAGGCAGGCGACCATTGTCGCAGCGCATCCGACAAGTTGGACTTCAAGGATGAGACATTATCGAGTAACGTGCCGATCAATCTAGATTAAACGTTTCAGCAAGCGTATTTTCTACGTTTTAGACGCCTTTGGCCGGTGCTGCCGTGAAACCGCCAAAACTGCCTCCTGAAAGGGAAGCGCACAAGCGCCTAAGCTGGAACCATTCAAAACAATACCTGGCGCCCCGTGACGCCAAAAAGGAGAACGCATGCTCGAGCTCACTATAGAGCAGATATCCATGGGCCAATCGGCTGTGGATAAACCCGCTGCCCTGCAATCGCTGGCCGATCATCTGGTGGCCGATGGTCTGGTCGCCGACGGTTACCTTGCCGGTTTGCAGGCGCGGGAAGCCCAGGGCTCGACCTTTCTCGGCCAAGGCATTGCGATCCCGCATGGCACGCCCGAAACCCGCGATCAGGTGTTTGCCACCGGCGTGCGGCTGATGCAGTTTCCCGACGGCGTGGATTGGGGCGACGGCCAGATCGTCTATCTGGCCATCGGTATCGCCGCCAAATCCGACGAACACCTGCGCCTGCTGCAATTGCTGACCCGCGCCCTCGGCGAAACCGATCTGGGCCAGGCCCTGCGCCGCGCCAGTTCGCCCGAAGCGCTGCTGAAGCTGCTGCAAGGCGCGCCACAGGAACTGGCGCTGGATGCGCAGATGATCGGCCTCGGGGTCTCCGCCGACGATTTCGAAGAACTGGTCTGGCGTGGTGCACGTCTGCTGCGTCAGGCCGATTGCGTGAGCAACGGTTTTGCCGGTGTGTTGCAGCAAGTCGAAGCGCTGCCGCTGGGCGATGGCCTGTGGTGGCTGCACAGCGAGCAGACCGTGAAGCGTCCGGGCCTGGCCTTCGTCACTCCGGACAAGCCGATGCGTTACCTCGGTCAGCCACTCAGCGGTCTGTTTTGCCTGGCCAGCCTCGGCGAAGCGCATCAGGCGTTGCTGGAGCGTTTGTGCGCGTTGCTGATCGAAGGTCGTGGCCATGAACTGGGCCGCGCCACCAGCAGCCGCAAAGTCCTCGAAGTGCTCGGCGGCGAGTTGCCTGCGGACTGGCCGAGTGCGCGTATCGCACTGGCCAACGCCCATGGTTTGCATGCGCGGCCGGCGAAGATCCTCGCCCAACTGGCGAAGCGTTTTGACGGTGAGATTCGCATCCGCATCGTCGACGGCCAGGACAGCGCCGTGTCGGTGAAGAGCCTGAGCAAACTGCTGAGCCTCGGCGCCCGTCGCGGCCAGGTGCTGGAAATCATCGCCGAACCGAGTATCGCCGCCGATGCCTTGCCGGCCTTGTTGGCGGCCATCGAAGAAGGCCTCGGCGAAGAAGTCGAACCGTTGCCGGCCGTGAGCCAACAACGTGAAGTGATCGCCGACATCGCCGAAGTCTTGAGCGCCCCGACCTCCGGCAGCCTGCTGCAAGCGATTCCTGCCGCCCCCGGCATTGCCATCGGCCCGGCGCACATTCAGGTCCAGCAAACCATCGATTACCCGTTGCGCGGTGAGTCTGCCGCCATCGAGCGCGAGCGTCTGAAAAATGCCCTGGCCGACGTGCGTCAGGACATCCAGGGCCTGATCGAGCGCAGCAAGGCCAAGGCAATCCGCGAGATTTTCATCACCCACCAGGAAATGCTCGACGACCCGGAGCTCACCGACGAAGTCGACACCCGTCTCAAGCAGGGCGAAAGCGCCGAGGCAGCGTGGATGGCCGTGATCGAGGCCGCCGCGAAACAACAGGAAGCGTTGCAGGACGCCTTGCTCGCCGAACGTGCTGCCGATCTGCGCGACATCGGGCGTCGAGTGCTGGCGCAACTGTGCGGCGTGCAGACGCCCGCCGAGCCTGAGCAGCCGTACATTCTGGTGATGGATGAGGTCGGCCCGTCCGACGTGGCGCGTCTGGATCCGGCGCGGGTCGCGGGGATTCTTACCGCCCGTGGTGGCGCCACCGCTCACAGCGCCATCGTGGCGCGCGCGCTGGGGATTCCGGCGCTGGTCGGTGCTGGCGCAGCAGTGTTACTGCTGAAACCGGGCACGCCGTTGCTGCTCGATGGCCAGCGCGGTCGCCTGCATGTCGATGCCGATGCCGCGACCCTGCAACGCGCCAGCGAAGAACGCGACACCCGCGAACAACGTCTGAAAGCGGCCGCCGAACAACGCCATCAACCGGCGCACACCACCGACGGCCACGCCGTGGAAGTGTTCGCCAACATCGGCGAAAGCGCCGGTGTCACCAGCGCGGTGGAGCAGGGCGCCGAAGGCATCGGTCTGTTGCGCACCGAGCTGATTTTCATGGCCCACCCGCAGGCGCCGGACGAGGCGACTCAGGAAGCCGAATACCGCCGCGTCCTCGACGGCCTCGCCGGTCGGCCGCTGGTGGTGCGCACCCTCGACGTCGGCGGCGATAAACCGCTGCCGTATTGGCCGATTGCCAAGGAAGAAAACCCGTTCCTCGGCGTACGCGGGATTCGCCTGACCTTGCAGCGTCCGCAGATCATGGAAGCGCAGTTGCGCGCCTTGCTGCGCTCGGCGGACAACCGCCCGCTGCGGATCATGTTCCCGATGGTCGGCAGCGTCGACGAATGGCGTCAGGCCCGCGACATGACCGAACGCCTGCGCCTGGAAATCCCGGTCGCCGACCTGCAACTGGGGATCATGATCGAAGTGCCGTCCGCCGCGTTGCTGGCGCCAGTGCTGGCCAAAGAAGTCGATTTCTTCAGCGTCGGCACCAACGACCTGACGCAATACACCCTGGCCATCGACCGTGGTCATCCGACCCTGTCCGCCCAGGCTGACGGCCTGCACCCGGCGGTGCTGCAACTGATCGACATCACCGTGCGCGCGGCCCATGCCCACGGCAAATGGGTCGGCGTCTGTGGCGAACTGGCGGCGGACCCGCTGGCGGTGCCGGTGCTGGTCGGCCTCGGTGTGGATGAGCTGAGCGTGTCCGGACGCAGCATCGCCGAGGTCAAGGCGCGCATCCGCGAACTCAGCCTGACCCAGACTCAAACCCTTGCTCAACAAGCCCTGGCCGTGGGCAGCGCCAACGAAGTGCGCGCATTAGTGGAGGCCCTGTAATGGCCAAGATTCTCACCCTGACCCTCAACCCGGCGCTGGACCTCACGGTGCAGTTGCCGCGTCTGGAAGCCGGTCAGGTCAATCGCAGCGACGAAATGCACACTCACGCCGCCGGCAAGGGCGTCAACGTCGCGCAAGTGCTGGCCGACCTCGGTCATCAACTGACGGTCAGCGGCTTTCTCGGCGAAGACAATCTGCAGGCGTTCGAAACCCTGTTCGCCAAGCGTGGTTTTGTCGACGCCTTCATCCGCGTGCCGGGCGAGACCCGCAGCAACATCAAGGTCGCGGAACAGGACGGACGCATCACCGACATCAACGGCCCGGGCCCGGTGGTCGGCGTGGTGGCGCAACAGGCGTTGCTGGAGCGTCTGGTGCAGATTGCACCGGGGCATGACGCGGTGGTGGTCGCCGGCAGTCTGCCGCGCGGGGTCAGTGCGAAGTGGTTGCGTGAGTTGATCGAGCGCCTGAAGGGCCTGGGCCTGAAAGTCGCGCTGGACACCAGCGGCGAAGCGTTGCGCACGGCACTCAAGGCTGGCCCGTGGCTGATCAAACCGAATACCGAAGAGCTGGCGGATGCGCTGGGCTGTGAAGTGGTGTCGCACGCGTCTCAGGCCGAAGCCGCCAATCGGCTGCACGCTCAAGGCATCGAGCATGTGGTGATTTCCCACGGTGCCGAGGGGGTGAACTGGTTCAGTGTCGGCTCGGCGTTGCACGCGACGCCGCCGAAGGTCAGCGTCGCCAGTACGGTCGGTGCCGGCGATTCGTTGCTGGCTGGCATGCTGCACGGTCTGCTTAGCGCCGATACGCCGGAGCAAACCCTGCGCACGGCCACGGCGATTGCGGCGCAGGCGGTGACCCAGATCGGATTCGGTATTCACGATGCTGCGCAACTGACGCAGCTCGAACAGGGCGTGCGCGTGCGCCCCCTGACAGAACAATAAGAGGGTTTGTCATGAAGTTAGCCATTGTCACGGCCTGCCCGAACGGCATGGTCACCAGTGTGCTGTGCGCCCGGCTGCTGGATGCTGCGGCCCAGCGTCAGGGCTGGAGCACCAGCGTCGAAGTGGTGGATGCGGCGCACCCGGAACGCGAATTGTCGGCGGCCACGATCGAGGCGGCGGAGTGGGTGTTGCTGGTGACCACCGGATCGGTCGACATGACCCGATTCGTCGGCAAACGGGTCTACAGGATTGCCCCGGCGCAAGCGTTGCAGGATGTCGAAGCGGTGCTGCGTCGCGGTGCCGAAGAAGCCGAAATTCATGTTGCCAGCGAAGTTGCACCGACGGCCGCTGAGCAACGCGCACCTCGCATCGTCGCTGTCACCGCGTGCCCGACCGGCGTCGCCCATACCTTCATGGCGGCTGAAGCCTTGCAGCAAGCGGCCAAGCGCCTGGGCTATGAGTTTCTAGTGGAAACCCAGGGCTCGGTCGGCGCGCGAAATCCACTGAGCGCGACGGCAATTGCCGAGGCCGAGGTGGTGCTGCTGGCGGCGGATATCGAAGTCGCCACCGAGCGTTTCGCCGGCAAGAAAATCTACCGCTGTGGCACCGGAATCGCGTTGAAGCAATCCGAAGCCACACTGAAAAAGGCCCTGGCCGAAGGCAAGCAGGAAAGTGCCGCGAGCGACGGCAAGGCCCCGGCCAAACAAGAGAAAACCGGCGTCTACAAACACCTGCTGACCGGTGTGTCGTTCATGCTGCCGATGGTGGTGGCGGGCGGCTTGATGATCGCCTTGTCGTTCGTGTTCGGCATCACCGCGTTCAAGGAAGAAGGCACGCTGGCGGCGGCGCTGATGCAGATCGGTGGCGAGACCGCGTTCAAATTGATGGTGCCGTTGCTGGCCGGTTACATCGCCTACTCGATTGCTGACCGTCCGGGTCTGGCGCCGGGAATGATCGGCGGTTTGCTGGCGAGCACCCTGGGCGCCGGATTCATCGGCGGGATCGTCGCCGGTTTCATCGCTGGTTATGCGGCGAAGCTGATCAGTCGTTATGTGGCGTTGCCGCAGAGTCTGGAAGCGCTGAAACCGATTCTGATCATCCCGCTGTTCGCCAGTCTGATCACCGGGCTGGTGATGATTTACGTGGTCGGCAAACCGGTGGCCGGGATGCTCGCGGCGCTGACGCATTTCCTCGACAGCATGGGCACCACCAACGCGATCCTGCTCGGTGTGCTGCTGGGCGGCATGATGTGCGTCGACCTCGGCGGCCCGATCAACAAGGCCGCCTATGCGTTCTCGGTGGGGCTGCTGGCCTCGCAGAGTTATGCACCGATGGCCGCGACCATGGCCGCCGGCATGGTGCCGCCGATCGGTCTGGGCATCGCCACGTTCATCGCCCGACGCAAGTTCGCCCAGACCGAGCGCGAAGCCGGTAAAGCGGCACTGGTGCTCGGGTTGTGCTTCATCTCCGAAGGGGCAATTCCGTTTGCCGCGAAAGACCCGTTGCGGGTGATCCCGGCGAGCATTGCCGGCGGTGCGCTGACCGGTGCGCTGTCGATGTACTTCGGCTGCAAGCTGATGGCGCCGCACGGTGGCCTGTTTGTGCTGGCGATCCCGAATGCGATCAACCATGCGTTGTTGTATCTGCTGGCAATCGTTGCGGGCAGCCTGCTGACGGCGGTGGTGTATGCGTTGGTCAAGCGGCCGGAAGCCGTCGAGCTGGCGCTGGAGCCCGCCAACGCCTGAGGTGTCATACCCGCTTCATCTGGTGATGGTTAAGTTTTCCTTTTTTCAGGGAGAACAGCATGAGCGATTTCAACCTCGGTCGCCGGCGCGTGATGCAAGTGGTCGGCGCCGGTTTGCTGATGCCAGGGCTGGCACCGGCCGTGATCGCCTCGGTCAAGGATCGACCGCAACTCACCGACGGCGTGCAGTCCGGCGACTTGCAGGGCGATCGGGCGATGATCTGGAGCCGCAGCGATCGCCCGGCGCGGATGGTGGTGGAGTGGGACACCCGCAGTCAGTTCCGCCATCCGCGACGCGTCATCTCCGCGTTGGCCGACGCGCGCAGCGATTTCACCGCCCGCGTCGAACTCACCGGATTGCCCGCCGATCAGGCGATTTTCTACCGCGTGTATTTCAAGGACGCCCAGACGGGTGTTGCCAGCGAACCGTGGCTCGGCCACCTGCGCAGTGCACCGACCGCACGGCGCAATATCCGCTTCGTGTGGAGCGGCGACACCGTCGGCCAGGGCTTCGGCATCAACCCCGATATCGGCGGCATGCGCATCTACGAATCCATGCGCATGCGCCTGCCGGACTTCTTTATCCACAGCGGCGACACGATCTACGCCGACGGCCCGGTGCCGGCGCATCTGACCACCGAGGGTGGCCGCGTGTGGCGCAACCTCACCACCGAAGCCAAGAGCAAGGTCGCCCAGACCCTCGACGACTATCGCGGCAATTACCGCTACAACCTGATGGATGAAAACATCCGCCGCTTCAACGCCGAAGTGCCGCAGATCTGGCAATGGGATGACCATGAAGTGGTCAACAACTGGTCGCCGGGCAAACAGCTCGACGAGCGCTATCAGGAAAAAGATATCCACACCCTGGTCGGCCGTGCGCGTCAGGCCTGGCTCGAATATTCGCCGATGCGCCGTCAGGCAGCGGACGGTGGCGGGCGGATCTATCGCAAGCTGAGCTACGGGCCGATGCTCGATGTGTTCGTGCTCGACATGCGCAGTTATCGCGGCGCCAACGACGACAATCTCGGGGCGGAAAAACCGTTCCTCGGGCGTGAACAACTGAACTGGCTCAAACGCGGATTGAAGGCATCGAAAGCCCAGTGGAAAGTCATCGCTGCGGACATGCCGATCGGTCTCGGCGTGCCGGACGGCGAAGTCAGCCCCGGTGTGCCGCGTTGGGAAGCCGTGGCCAACGGCGACCCCGGCCCGGCTCAGGGACGTGAACTGGAAATCGCCGAATTGCTGGGGTTTCTGCGGGCGCAACAGGTGCGCAATTTCGTGTTCCTGACGGCGGACGTGCATTACTGCGCGGCGCATCACTATCACCCGGATCGCGCTGCGTTCCAGGATTTCGAACCGTTCTGGGAGTTTGTCGCAGGGCCTCTGAACGCCGGGAGTTTCGGGCCCAATCCGCTGGACAAGACCTTCGGCCCGGAAGTGGTGTTTCAGAAAGCACCGCCAACGCAAAACGCTTCACCGTTTGCCGGGTTTCAATTTTTTGGCGAGGTGAACATTGAAGGGCAGAGCGGGGAGTTGAGTGTGGTGTTGCGGGATCTGGATGGGGTGGCGGTGTTTGAGCAGAAGCTGCAGCCAGTCTAAATGCAGTGAACCTGTGGGAGCAGGCTTGCTCCCACAGGAATACAGGTGAATCAGTAAACGTCGCGGCGATAACGACCCTGTTCGATCAGGCGTTCGACTTCGGCGGCGCCAAGCACTTCATTGAGCACCTGATCCACCCCTGACGCCATGCCTTGCAAGCTGCCGCAGATGTAGATCACTGCACCGTCCGCCAGCCACTTCTTCAATTCACCGGCCGATTCGCGCAAGCGATCCTGCACATAGATTTTCTGCGCCTGATCCCGCGAGAACGCCAGATCCAGTCGGGCCAGATCGCCGTTGATCAGCCACTCTTCGAGTTCTGCGCGACACAGGAAATCGTGTTCCCGGTTGCGCTCACCGAAAAGCAGCCAGTGGCGTTGCTGCCCGTCGGCAATCCGCGCCTTGAGCAGGCTGCGCAGGCCGGCAAAGCCGGTGCCGTTGCCCAGCAAGATCATCGGCACCGGCTGGTTCGGCAGATGGAAGCCGCTGTTGCGGCGTACCCGCAGACTGATACTGCCGCCTACCTGCGCATGTTCGGTCAGCCAACCGGAACCGATGCCGAGGGTGCCGTCAGAATGCTGTTCCTGACGCACGATCAATTCCAGCACGCCGTCGGCAGCAATCGAGGCGATCGAGTATTCGCGCATCGCCAGCGGCACCATCGCATCGACCAGTGCCTGGGCATGCAGGCCTACAAGATGGGCGCGGTGTTCGGGCAACTGGCGGGTGGCGAGGGCCACTTCCAGCGACTCTTCCAGGCCGTTGACCTTCACGCTGGTTTCGCCACGAATGCCGAGGCCGTCGAGGAAATGTTCGATGGCCCACGGGCAATTGCGTGGCAACACTTCCACCAGATCGCCAGCGAGCCAGCTGCTGGTGTCAGGCGCCGAGAGACCCAGCAGGAAAACCGGTGAACCGCTGCTGTCAGGGTTCATCAGTTCGCGGCGTTCCAGCGTCCAGTTGCTGTAGCTTGGTGCCTGCCAGGTGTCGACCGGTGCTTGCCCGGTGATCAGGCCGAGCTGGGTCTGCCAGTGACGCAGTGCGTAAGGATCACCATTGTCGACCTCCACCGGAGCGAACAGCGTCTTGCCGCCATGCTCGCCCAGCGATTGGTGCAGGCGTCGGGCGAAACCGCAGAAGTGCTGATACTGACGGTCGCCGAGACCGAGTACGGCGTAATTGAGGCTGTCGAGGGTCGAGGCGTTGTTCAGCACTTTGCGTTCGAAACCGCGAGCGCTGTCCGGTGCTTCGCCGTCGCCGAAGGTGCTGACCACGAACAGCGCGTTGTTGGATTCCTGTAGATCCTGCTCGCTGACATTCGCCAGCGGCTGCACCTTCACCGGCAGGCCGGCAGCCTGCAGTTGTCCGGCAGTCTGCCACGCCAGTTGCTCGGCAAAACCGCTTTGGCTGGCGAAACCGATCAACCATGCCGGGGTGTCACCGGTCGGTTGATCGAGGCCTTGGCGGGCATCCTTGATCTGCTTTTTCTTGCGGCGGCGATCGAGGTACAACAGCCATCCGGTGATAAAGAACAGCGGCATCAGCACCGCTGCGACCGTCACGATGATCCGCCCGACCAGACCGAAATAGCTGCCGACGTGCAGCGCGTAAATGCTGGTCAGCAATTGCGCCTTGAAGCTCTTGTCTGCGTAGCGGTCGACGCGTTTGACGACGCCGGTGGCCGGGTCGAGGGTGATCTGGTTCAGCGCGCGCTCGTGGGGCGAGCTGTCTAGCAGATAGAACACGGTCGCCGGTTGGCCGGCCACAGGCGGCATTCGGATGTTGTAGGAGGCGAGGCCTGGACCTGCGGAGCTGTAGATGCTGACCCACATTGCGGCGTAATCTGCGGTCGGCGCCGGGCCTTCAGGTGCCGGGCCGCGTCCGCCGCGCACGCGTTCGTTTTGCGGCGCATCGGAAAGCAGTCTGGTCAGGCCTTTGTTGTACCACTCGTAGGACCAGGACAGACCGGTCAGCGCCAGCAACAGGTAAACCAGCATGCACCAGGTGCCGAACACCGAGTGCAGGTCCCAGTTGAAGCTGCGGCCCTTTTTCTTCCAGTCCAGGGTCAGCCACACGCGCCAGCTGTTCCACTGGCGTGGCCAGCGCAGGTACAGGCCGGACAGGCAGAAGAACAGCAGCATCAGGGTGCAGGCGCCGGTAATGTTGCGGCCGGTGTCGCCCATGGCGAGGAACCGGTGCAGTTGCAGCATCAGGCCGAAGAAGTCCTGGCCGGTGGCCTCGCCCTTGAACTCGGCGGTGTAGGGATCGAAGTAGCGCATCTCGCCACGACGCTCACCTTTCGGCGGGGTGAACCAGACGCGTCCGGCGCTGCCGCTTTCGGTTTCGACCGAGAGCATCGAGACTTTCTTGCCCGAGGCCGCTTCGATGTGCGCCACCAGGTCGGCGGGCGGCAGGACGCCGGCCACCTGCTTCTCCACCTGCAACACGGATGGGTTGAGGGCTTTCAGGATCTCGTCCTGAAACGAATAGGCAGCGCCGGTGATGCCCATCAGGGCCAGCACCAGCCCGGCAGTGATGCCAAAAAACCAGTGCAACTGGAACAGGGTTTTCTTCAACACGTCGCTTGCCTTGTCCGTTCGGAAATTGTGTTCACGGCGTGCATTATGCCGTGGCTTATCGAGAAACGTTCTTTATTACGCACAAAAGCCCCGTTCAAGTGAATGAACGGGGCCCGAGGCTTCCGGCTTCTATCAGAAGTGGAAGTTGGTGCTCAGCAATGCCGTACGGCCCGCCGCCTGGTTGGCGAAGTGAGTCGAGAAGGCTTTGTCGTAGTAGGTTTCGTTGGTCAGGTTCTGCACGTTCAGTTGCAGGTCGACGTTCTTGGTCAGCTTGTACGCAGCCATCGCGTCGTAGCGAACGTAGGAATCGACCATGGTGGTGTTGGCCACGCTGCCGAACACGTCATCCACGTAGAACGCACCGCCACCGATGGTCAGCTTCGGCGTGACCTGGTAAGTGGTCCACAGGCTGGCGCTGTTTTTCGGCGTGTTAGGCAGTTCGTTGCCGTCGGTGGCACGGTTCAGCGGGCCGCCATCCACTTGCTCGCTGTCCATGTAGGCGTAACCGGCGAACACTTGCCACTTGTCGGTGATCTTGCCGCTGGCCGACAGCTCGATACCTTGTACACGAGTCTTGCCGGCGTTTTCGTACGACGTGGTATCAACCTGGACACGCGCGTTTTCTTTCTCGGTGCGGAAGATGTCGGCGGTCAGCGACAGGCGATCGTTCAACAGATCCCACTTGGTGCCGATTTCGTAGTTCTTGGTGGTTTCCGGCTCCATGTCGCTCTTGAGCAGGTTGCCGTTGCGATCGGTGGTGCCGCCCAGCGGGTTGCCGTCCATGCCTTCGCCCAGGGTGTTGCCCGGCGGCGTGGCGGAGGTGGCGTAGGAGGCGTAGATGCTGCCGTTCTCTGCCGGTTTGTAGACGATGCCGAACTGACCGGTGACGAACTCGCTGGTGTCTGCACCTTTGGCGGTGGTGGTGCCAGAGTTGTTGTAGGTGTGGTAGCCGGTTTCGAAGTGGTCGTAACGCAGGCCCATGTTCACCAGCCATTGCTGGGACAGTTCCAGGGTGTCGAACACATACAGCGCGTAAGTATCGGACTGGGTGTCAGTGCCGGCGTAGTTGCGCGAAATGGCGCCGTTCCACGGATCGTTCGGGTTCGGGTTCGACAGCGAGGTGCAGTTGTAGCCGCTCGACGCGCCGATCATCGACGGGGTGCAGTTGGTGCTGGACGGCACGTTGGTGGTGCGCGGCGTGGTATCGGTGTTGACGTTGTAAGAGGACTTGCGGCTTTCCTCACGGGTGTATTCGACACCGGTGGAGAAGCTGTTCTTGAAGCCTGCAACGTAGAAGTTAC
Organism: Pseudomonas sp. GW822-FHT03F08; assembly: GCF_058801265.1. NCBI lineage: Bacteria > Pseudomonadati > Pseudomonadota > Gammaproteobacteria > Pseudomonadales > Pseudomonadaceae > Pseudomonas > Pseudomonas sp. GW822-FHT03F08. The sequence continues at coordinate 134,080 of NZ_JBXANC010000014.1, forward strand.
CGAACAGGTCAGTCTGGTTGGTGGTGGTCTCGGTGTTGCTCACGCGAGTGTTCGCACGACGCCAGACGCTGCCGTTGTTGACGTTGCCCTTGCTGTCGTCCGGCTGGGTCAGGATGTAATCCTGCATGCTGGTGCCGTGACGCAGAGTGTTCTTGATGGTCAGCGAGTCATTCAGGTCATGCTCGATGGCGAACGTCGCGGTGTCGGTACGACCCTTGCGGAAGTCGCGACCGTCCAGACCGTAGAAGTTGCTGTGATCGCCGCCCGAGTACGGCTTGTCCGGATTGGACTTGGTACGTGCCGCCGAGCCGGCAGCCGGAATGGTGTACGGGATGCCCGAGTCCGGCGTGTCGTTGCTTTCGAGATGGTAGTAGTCGAGGTTGACGCGAGTATCGGTGCCCAGGCCGAAGGCCAGGGATGGTGCGATGCCCCAGCGGTCGTAGTCGACGCTGTCGCGACCGGCGACGTTGCTCTCGTGGCTCATCAGGTTCAGACGGCCGGCTGCGGTGTCGCTGAACTGGTAGTTGCCGTCCAGGGTGTAGCGCTGGGTCTGGTCGGAACCCCAGGTGAAACCACCGTCGAACGAGTTGCCCAGGTGCGCTTTCTTGCTCACCAGGTTGATGCTGCCGCCCGCCGCGCCGCGACCGCCGATGGCGGAGTTCGGGCCCTTGCTGACTTCGATGTTTTCCACGGCGAAGATCTCGCGGCTCTGCGAGCCGGTGTCGCGCACGCCGTCGAGGTAGGTGTCGCCCTGGGCGTCGAAACCACGGATGAACGGACGGTCGCCCTGCGGGTTGCCACCTTCACCGGCACCGAAAGTGATGCCCGGTACGGTGCGCAGCGCGTCCTGCATGTTCAGGGCGCCGGTGTCCTTCAGGACTTGTTGCGGAATAACGGTGACCGAGCGCGGCGTATCGACCAGCGGCGCGGTGTACTTGGGCGAGGAGGCTTTCTCGACCTGGTAGGACGTCGAGTCCTGGGCTTCGCCGGTGATGGCGGTGGCGTCCAGGGCGATGGCATTGCCGGAGGCTTTGCTGTCGGTCTTTTCAGCGGCGAACACCATGTGGCCAGCGGAGCCGGCGGTGATTGCCACGCCGATGGCGGAAGCGAGCAGACGTGGTGAACTGACCGGTAATTGTGCTTGTTGACGTGCCATTTTTATTCCCCTCCCCAAGGATTTGAGGCGGCGGAATATAGGGTAAACAGGTATTCGTATCAATTGCGAAATATTGCTATCCGCACTGAATTTACATTCTTTACAATTTAACCTTACGGTTTTTGCCAGTTCATTCGTCTAGCGGGTTTTACACAGCCAATAAGAATCAATACCATTGCCGCCTCTTTGCCATCAGGTGACTTCGACATGCTGCTGCACATCCCCGCTCTGTTCGAGAAAGACGAAGTGCGGCGCATCCGCGAGGCTCTGGAGCAGGCCGACTGGGCCGATGGCAAGATCACCGCCGGCTATCAATCGGCCAAGGCCAAGCACAATCTGCAACTGCCCGAAGGCCATCCGCTGGCCAAGGAAATCGGCGCCGCGATGCTTGAGCGCCTGTGGAAAAATCCGCTGTTCATGTCCGCCGCGCTGCCGCACAAGGTATTTCCGCCGTTACTCAACTGCTACACGGCGGGTGGCAGTTTCGATTTCCACATCGACAACGCCGTGCGCCAGCCCAAGGGCAGCATCGAGCGGGTACGCACCGATCTGTCGGCCACGCTGTTTTTCAGCGAACCCGAGGACTACGACGGCGGTGAGCTGGAAATCCAGGACACCTTCGGCACCCAGCGCGTGAAACTGCCCGCCGGCGACATGGTGCTTTACCCCGGCACCAGCCTGCATAAAGTCAACGCGGTGACTCGTGGCGCTCGGTATGCCTCGTTCTTCTGGACCCAAAGCCTGGTGCGCGAGGACAGCCAGCGCGCCTTGCTGTTCGAGATGGACGGTGCGATCCAGCAACTCACGCAAGACATGCCCGATCACCCTTCGCTGATCCGCCTCACCGGCACCTATCACAACCTGTTGCGCCGTTGGGTCGAGGTCTGAGTGGCGGACTTTCGGTTACGTCGCGAAGAAGTCCTCGACGGTGAACGCCTCACCGCCATGCTCGAAGAAAGCCCGGCTCGCGCGGCTCAGGCCATTCTGTTGGCGGCGGGCGAGGGCGTGCTCGAAGCGCAGGCGCTGCTCGGGCAGATTCTGCTCGATGGTCATGGGATTGCTCAGGATCAACCGCTGGCATTGCGCTGGTTTGAAATCGCCGCAGGGCAAGGTCATTTGATGGCGCGCAACATGCTCGGTCGCTGTCATGAACACGGGTGGGGTTGTGTGGCCGACGCCGAGCGCGCTGCGCGCCATTACCAAACAGCCGCCGACGCGGGGCTGGATTGGGCGATGTACAACCTGGCAAACCTGCACGCCACCGGACGTGGAATACCCGAAGACCAGGCGCTGGCCCTCGTCCTGTACCGCCGTGCTGCCGAGTCGGGGCATGCCAAGTCGATGAACCTGCTGGGCCGGTATCTGGAAGAGGGACGCCACTGTCCGCAAGACCTGCCAACGGCGCGCGACTGGTATCGGCGTGCGGCCGAGGGTGGCGACTTTCGTGGGCAGTTCAGTCATGCGGCAATGCTTGCCGACGAGGGGCGCATCGATGACGCACTCGGCTGGCTGCGCAAGGCGCTGGACGCGGGCAATGTGAATTTCCTGCGAGTCGCCAGTGAGTCTTTGATGAATGCTCAGTACTCGCAAATACGCGCAATGTCCGACGCTTATAAGTTGCGGCTGGCAGAACTAGTTGCTTTGTAGTTATTTATTTTGCGGTTGATTGATTTAATCAAGTTGATCGGATTGTTGTTCGGTGCTTGCGCGGGTGAGTGGTTTGTTTGTCTTGATTGCTAATATTTAAGTGCTTGTTGATTATTGTCTTGCTGTCCTAAGGTTGTTTTGCGATGTCGACGCTCAAGTTGGAATGAGTCGCTCGGTGATGTCGTATATCTAAAACGACTTTTATTAAGTATCCGAAGAAGACAAGGAGTCTCTTATGGAGTTCAAGATGGACAGCAAGATTGCCGAGGTCGCCGCAAAGGCGCCTCGGGTGTTTGTAAGTGCTTCGCTCGGCGAGAGTGAAGAATACAATCGGGAAACCGGTATTCAATTAACCAAAGAACAGATTGTCAGCCTGCGCAAGTATGAAGTGCTGGGGTTGTCGCTTCCCGTTCGGCTGGCGGATGTCGTTGCCTATCTAAACTATGGCGCCGGGGATGCAGGGGGCGTTGGTCTCAAGGCCACGGATTTTTTGCGGACATTCACCTACACCTACGACCATGCCAAGCGCTGGTCACCGTTGCGTGAAAAAATCATGCTGACAGGGACCGATCTCAAGATTTTTGCCGGCAGCATTATTCGTACGGGTGAAGGAATCGTAGAGATCTACGAAGACCTGAAAGCCTCCAGGTATCTGGAGGAATACGATATCAATACGCCGGAAGAGTATCTGGAGTTGAAACGCACGATTCCGGGTCTTCCAGACCTGGGTTTGCCGTCCGGTGATGTGCCAGAAATCAAGGTCTACCTCAATGACATGCTGGCCAAAGTCATGCAATGCCACGCGAAGGCCGAGTATGTCAGATCAGAGCTCGACAGTTTTGGCGCTGACATGCGCGAGATCGTGCTGCCGGAGATCAGGCTGCGACTGGAGTTCGTGTCGCGCAATACCTATCAGGCAGACATCCAGGCCCTGCAGGACGAAATCGACCAGCGCTCGAAAGAAATCGATGAGCTGAACAAACAATATGATCAGTTGGTTCAGGAAGCGATCAGGTCAGCAGCGACACTGAATATCGGTGGTTTGATTCTCGGCATCTATCAGGGCGTCAAGGCTGAAAAAATCCGCAAGGAGCGAAACAGGTTGAAGGCAGAGCAACAGGCTTCCAACCAGGTAATGGCCAGCAAAAACCAGACGCTGAGTTCCCTGAACAAAGTGCGCGATGATTTACAGAACCTGAGTTATGTAGCGATTGAAGCTGAAGTCGCCACGCAAAACCTGATGCTGGTCTGGAATGCACTGAGTACTTATATCACTGCATCTGTCAAAGAAGTTGATCTGCTTGAGGAAGCCACTTCCCTGAGGAAATTCAAAAATCAGATTCTCGGCATTATTGATCCGTGGGAGCAGATCAAGGTGAGTTCCGATCAGCTGTTGGACGTCTTCGCTGCGGCAGATAAAGAATATGGAAACAGCTTTACAGTATTCGGGAGTAAAACAACTATGTTGTCGCCAAATAATCATCCAGCCGTTTCGGATTTTGACATCGTTGCTTTGCGTTCCTGCGCTGCAGCTGTTCAAACAAGCAATGTCACTGCACAAATGCTGGGTGAGCAATTCAATTATCTGCCGGGTACCGTCCGCACAATGAATGGGCTGACGGTGGCTATCCAGAAAGCCACATTCGAACTTCGTAATCAGGCCCAGACTACGGGGATCAATCTGGAGCGTGCGCAGAACAAGCTGGAAATATCTCAGGCCGAACTTCTCGAATATCCGGAAGACGCGGATGAAATCCGCGAGGAAATGGAAAGCGAACTCAAGAATGTATCGATGAAAATCTCCGAGCACACAGGTGACTTGAAGATGACGCACAGCAGCTTGAGTACCGCCTATGACCGATCGGCTTCGGCGCAATGGATCGTGACGCTGCAGCAGGACCGGGCCTTCACGGAAGCCCTGAAGGTCAAGTCGGAAGAAAAAGTCGCCGATTTCGAAAAGCAGATGAAATCGGTGTCTGAAGCGCTCGAGCTGATTGCGAACGCCGGGGTGGAGAAAATCGGTAAGGAAGCCCAGCTGACGCTGGATAACCTGAAAGCACTGGGGCTGGCGCCACCGCAGGTTCAAGTCGCGTTGTTCGCCATTGATACCTTGAAAAAAATGATCTCGGGTATTGGTGAGGCGATCTCTTATCTGAACATGCTGGCGGCTTACAACCAACTCAAGGAAAAAGCGGCTGATCTGAAGGCGCAGTTGAAGAAACACATCAACGATATTGCGCAGATCGATGGAAAGATTCACCTGGTGCAAGTCCTCGACCAACTGGACGAGGAGCGCTGGAGTTACGTGAATGAATTCTCGAATCTGGTGGCCGTATTCGAGTCCTTCGCCCGAGACTTCAAACAGGACAAGTCGCAGCCTGTCGAGCAGCGAACGGCTTCTGCCATCGCCCGTATTGCCGACGTCCGGCAGTATCTGAAAACGGTTCAGCAGTAAGGAGTCGAGGCGGTGGGCGTTCAGCCCACCGCTTCCCGATCAGTCATGAATACACTTGCCTATGAGTTTTCCGCAGCACAACGACGCGTACTGGATCGATACACGAATTTCCTGGGCTCTCTGAACCCAACCTTCAATAACATTCCTTTGGTGTTCGAGCGCCGCAGAGCCATCGGTCATCAAATGGCGGTACTGGCCAACGATTCGCGTTTGAACAACGCCAGGTTCAATGCGCGCTACTTGCAGGAGTTCTGGGAGCGTACTGAAGACGCTCGACGCCTGTGCAGCACTTATGTTGCGGATCTCGCCCTGTTCACCGTTGAAACTCAGGAAATCATCAAAAACACCTCAAGGAACGAGCCCCTCAGTCAGGTGGATTTCAAGTTGTACAGTTTATCCAGGTCGCCAACCTGGAAGTTGTTTCCCCCCACCGATGTGCCGGACCTTGTTCACGAACTGGCACTTCGGTTTTCCTCGCTGAGGGCGGCGATACGCCAACTGAAATACACCATCGCTGAGGTGCATGACGAGTCGTTCGGGCTTAAGTCGGTGTTCATCAGGGCGATGGATCATCGCTCGTGCCAGTGTCATACCCAACCAACAGTGGTCGAGGAGTTGTTTCGCGAAGCGCGTACAGCACCAGTCTGGGACTTCGCTTGGTCGTCAGCTGATCCGCTCGTAAAAGCCGCAGAGTACAAAACCGATATCGCCGCGTTGTTTAACGGACTGGCTTCCGTGAGTTTGCAACTCAGCATGTTTCTCGAAGAGACCGGCTTGCGCATCGATACTGTGTTCTATGAGTTGTTGAGAGCTGAACGTGTATCGAAACTCGGGGAGTTGAATTTCCAGCTCGCCGCCTTGAAGGAGGGCGCTGAAGAGTTCATGGCGATGATCAATCACCTTGAGACTTGGCTGCGCAAATAAAAAAGGCCCATGCATGCATGGGCCTTTTCAGTTGAAGCGTCGCTTACACGTAGAACGATTTCAGCGGCGGGAAGCCATTGAACTCTACGGCGCTGTAACTGGTGGTGTACGCACCGGTCGACAGCCAGTACAGACGATCACCGATCGCCAGGTTCAGCGGCAGGCCGTACTTGTAGTTTTCGTACATGATGTCGGCGCTGTCGCAGGTCGGGCCGGCGATGACCACTTCTTCCATCTCGCCTTTTTTCTCGGTCCAGATCGGGAACTTGATCGCTTCGTCCATGGTTTCGATCAAGCCGGAGAACTTGCCCACATCGGTATAAACCCAGCGCTCGACGGCGGTACGGGACTTACGTGCAACCAGTACCACTTCGCTGACCAGGATACCGGCGTTGGCGATCAGCGAACGGCCCGGCTCCAGAATGATTTCCGGCAGGTCATCACCGAAGTCTTCCTTCAGGAAGCGGATGATCTCTTCGGCGTAGGTTTCCAGGCTGTTGGTGCGGGTGATGTAGTTGGCCGGGAAGCCACCGCCCATGTTGATCAGCTTCAGGTGGATGCCGTCTTCTTCTTTCAGGCGCTCGAAGATCACTTTGACCTTGGCGATCGCGGCGTCCCAGACGCTGATGTCACGCTGTTGCGAACCGACGTGGAACGAGATGCCGTAAGGCACCAGGCCCAGGTCACGGGCGAGGATCAGCAGGTCCATGGCCATGTCGGTCTGGCAGCCGAATTTGCGCGACAGTGGCCAGTCAGCCGTGGTCGAGCCTTCGGTCAGGATGCGCACGTAGATTTTCGAGCCCGGCGCAGCCTTGGCGATGTTGCGCAGGTCGGCTTCGGAGTCGGTGGAGAACAGACGCACGCCCTTCTCGTAGAAGTAGCGGATGTCCTTGGATTTCTTGATGGTGTTGCCGTAGCTGATGCGATCGGCGCTGACACCACGGCCCAGCACTTTGTCCAGCTCATAGATCGAGGCGATGTCGAAGCTCGAGCCCTTCTCTTTGAGCAGGTCGATGATCTCGACGGCCGGGTTGGCCTTGACCGCGTAGTAGACCTTGGCAAATTCGAAACCGGCACGCAGGTCATCGTAGGCCTGGGCGATCATCGCGGTGTCGATCACCACGAACGGGGTTTCCTGTTTGTCGGCGAACGCCTTCATTTTGTCAAAAGTGGCGCGCGCGAAATAGTCTTCGACCTGGATCGACATGCTGGGAGCTCCTATGGGCAAACTCGTAAAAACAATGGGTGCAAATGAACGCCCTCCGTATCCCCACTTTGGTTCGCCTACTTCCCAAGGCATGTCGCCGAAAGCAAAAAGGCCATGGGAAATGTAGCTTTCTTTCCCTTGGCCTTGCTGTCTCGTCGTCAGTACTTGAGCCGGATGGATCGTTTCCAGCATGGACGTTCGGCGCGAACTTTAGGGCGTGAGGGGCCTGAGATCAACTAAAAATGTCGCGTTTTTGCACGCTTCTGACGTGCGTCGCGGATATCACTCTTTGTAGCCGACCGAGATGACGGTCAGATGTTCCGCAATAATTTTCAGGTGTTAAAAATACCTGCACGTTCGATGCCGATGCGCGCCAAGTCACGGATAAGTACGATCACTTCAACATCGGCGACGTTGGCGGCGAGAAGGGCAGGTGAGGGGGAAGTTGCTGGTTGAGACTGATAAAATCGGCCGGGTTTGGCCCTCTGATGTGTTGATATTTCTTGCCGGCTCATCGCCGGCAAAAAAATCCTGGCTTTGAGGATCCGGTGGTCGAAAAAAAGGGCTGTTGAACAGCCCTTTTGTTTTTGATCAGGCCACCGCCTCGGCTGGCGAGACGATATTGGTCTTCATCCCGCGTGATCGGCCCGAACTCAGGTAAGCCGCAATCGACTCCTGGGTCACCTCGCCGAGGAACACTCGCTCGGCATCCATCACCGGCAACCATGCCCGATTGAACTCGTACATCCGCGACAGAAGGATGCGCAAATGCTCGTCGTACGCCGCGGTGGCGTTGAACTCCCGCAGGAACTGCGCGCAGGTGCCGGTCTGACGGTGCAGGTCTCGACGTCGTACATACCCCAGTGCCTTGTTCTCGGCACAGGTGACCACCACATAGCGACGGTCATGTTCGTCCATCAATTCCAGCGCATCGGCCACCGGGGTTTCCGGGCTGACCGACGGCGCGTTGTCTGCCGCATCTTCGGCCTTCACCAGCAGCAGGCGTTTGAGCGTGCTGTCCTGGCCGACGAAGTTGCTGACAAAGTCGTCGGCCGGATGAGCGAGCAGTGTGTCTGGGTGGTCGATCTGCAACAGCTTGCCGGCGCGGAAGATTGCGATCTTGTCGCCGAGCTTGATCGCTTCATCGATGTCGTGGCTGACCATGATCACGGTCTTGTTCAGCGCGCGCTGCATTTCGAAGAACTCGTTCTGGATCATCTCGCGGTTGATCGGGTCCACCGCACCGAACGGCTCGTCCATCAGCAACAGCGGCGCATCCGCCGCCAGTGCGCGGATCACGCCAATTCGTTGCTGCTGACCGCCGGACAATTCGCGTGGATAACGATGTAGATACTGCTTGGGCTCAAGCTTGATCATGCTCATCAGTTCGCGGGCGCGGTCGTGGCATTTCTGTTTGTCCCAGCCGAGCAGTTTCGGCACCACCACGATGTTCTCTTCGATGGTCATGTTCGGGAACAGACCGATCTGCTGGATCACGTAGCCGATGTTGCGACGCAGGGTCACTTCGTCGAGGTCGGTGGTGTCTTCGCCGTTGATCAGGATCTTGCCGGAGGTCGGCTTGATCAGGCGGTTGATCATTTTCAGCGTGGTGCTTTTGCCACAGCCCGATGGCCCGAGGAATACGCAGATTTCGCCTTCATTGACGGTCAGGCTCACCGAGTCCACGGCTTTCACATCTTTGCCGTTGCTTTGGAAGGTCTTGCTGAGGTTTTGAAGTTCGATCATTTGAGTAATCCTTTTGGAGTCAAAGAGCGTTGCAGCCACTGCAAAAACAGGTCGGCGAAGATCGCCAGAAGACTGACCAGCAGTGCGCCGACGATCAGCATCGACATGTCACTGCGGCTGATGGAGGCGAGGATCAGCACGCCGAGGCCGCCGGCGCCGATGGTCGCGGCGATGGTCATCACGCCGATGTTCATCACCACGGCGGTGCGCACGCCGGCGAGGATCACCGGCACTGCAATCGGCAACTCGACCATGCGCAGGCGCTGGCCGAAGGTCATGCCGATGCCGCGTGCAGCTTCGCGGATGCCCGGCTCGACACCGGTCAGGGCGAGGTAGGTGTTGCGCATGATCGGCAGCAGTGAATAAAGGAACACGGCGGTGATCGCCGGCATCGGTCCGAGGCCCTGGCCGAATTTGGAGTAGAACGGCAGCAGCAGGCCGAACAACGCAATCGACGGCACGGTCAGCAATACCGTGGCGCTGGCCTGTAACGGGCCGGCGAGGCTCGGGAAACGCGTCATCAGGATGCCCAGCGGCACGCCGATGAGAATCGCCAGGCTGACGGCGATGCCGACCAGCGTGATGTGTTGCCAGGTCAGGTGCATCACCTGCTGCCAGTCGAGGTGGGAAAAGGCGTTCAGGAATTCCATGACTTTTCCTCCTTTAGTTCAATGGGTGCTGGCGCAGGAAATCGGCGGCGACTTTCGACGGGCTCTCGTGATCGACATCGACCCGCGCATTGAGCTGACGCATGGTTTCGTCGTCGAACAATTCGGCCAGCGGCTTGAGTTGTTCCACCAGTTGCGGGTGGGCGTCGAGGTAGGCCTGACGCACCACCGGGGCGGCGGTGTAGTCCGGGAAATAATGCTTGTCGTCTTCCAGCAGCTTCAGCCCGAACGCGTTGAGGCGACCGTCAGTGGTGTAGACCAGACCGGCAAACACTTGCCCGTTGCGCAGTGCGGTGTAGACCAGCCCCGCGTCCATCTGCCGGATGTTCTGGCGGGTCAGGTTCATGTCGTACAGCTTGACCATGCCGTCCAGACCGTCCGAGCGGTTGGCGAACTCGGTGTCCAGCGCCACCAGATGATTGCGCTTGGCTTCGCTGCGCAGCACATCGTTCAGCTGACTGATATTGCTGATCTGCGGGTATTCCTCGGCCACTTTTTTCGGCAGGGCGAGGGCGTAGGTGTTGCTGAATTTCGACGGGGTCAGCCAGACCAGGCCTTTTTTCGCGTCGAGTTCTTTGACCCGGGCGTAAGACTGTTCGCTGTCGAGTTTTTCGGTGACATGGTTGTAGGCCACCAGCGACACGCCGGTGTATTCCCAGAGCATGTCCAGTTGCCCGCTTTCGTGGGCGCTGCGGGCCAGGTTACTGCCCAGACCACCGGTGATCTGCGCGTCGTAGCCTTTGCTGCGCAGGTATTGGGCGGTGATTTCCGCGAGCAGGGTTTGTTCGGTAAACACTCGGGCACCGAGGCGAATGAGCGGCTTTTCCGCCGCCTGGGCAAATCCTGCGAACAGCAGGGCGCAGCCTAGAATCAAGCTAAGTCGTTTCATGAATATTCCTTTGCCGAAGCCTTAAGACGGGCGCAAACCGCGTTCCAGCCAGAGACGGCTGGCGAGGGTGACCACGCCATCGAGCAGCAGGGCCAGCAGCGCGGTGCACGCGGCGCCGAGCAGCAGTTGCGGCTGATTGTTCAGGGCGATGCCGGGGAAAATCAGGCTGCCGAGGCTGTTGGCGCCGATCAGGAAGGCCAGCGGCGCAGTACCGACGTTGATCGCCAGCGCCACGCGCACACCGCCGACGATGATCGGCACGGCGTTGGGCAATTCGACCTGCCACAGCACCTGCTGCGGGGTCATGCCGATGCCGGTTGCGGCTTCTTTCAGCGAGCCCTGGACGTTTTTCAGGCCTTCGTAGGTGTTGCGCACAATCGGCAAAAGCGAGGCGAGGAACAGGGCGAAGATTGCCGGGCCACTGCCAATACCGAGAACCCCCAGGGCAATCGCGAGCACGGCCAACGGTGGCACGGTGTTGCCGATGTTGAAGATCTGCATGAAGCGTTCGGCGCGGCCGACCATGGTCGGGCGGCTCAGGAAGATACCGGCGGGGATGCCCACGACAAGGGCGGCCAGCATTGAAGCGAGGACGAGAATCAGATGAGCTTGCAGGTAAAACAACAAATCGTCGCGGTAGTGTTCGATCGTGTTGATGCCGATCCAGTGGACCAGCAGGGCCAGGAGCGCGATCACCACCGCACCTCCCATCAGCCCTTTGCCATAGCGGATAGCCACAGGCGGACTCCTTTTTTATAGTCGGCGAACGCCGTCCCGAGTGGCATGCCATGCCTGGCTGCCGGGAAAATAACGTTCGCGAGAAGCAGCTCCCCCAGCACCGGCAACAGCGGTCTGAAAGCGAGCCATGAGCGCAGCCTCGTCAGGCTAACTTGCTGATTTTTCAGCCCCTGACGAAAAGTCGTAACAGGGGATGGACGTCTCCGTGCTTTAAAAGGTTCCCATCCACGGCAGCATTTGGCCACCCTTAATGTGCTCAACGGTTCGGTTATTGCGTTGACTTGGGCTATAATCGCGGCCCTTTTTTGAATCACCGCCAGGCGATTTCCCATGACCAACCAGGCCGCCGAAGTCGCGAAACGCCGCACTTTCGCCATTATTTCCCACCCCGATGCCGGTAAAACCACCATCACCGAAAAGCTCTTGCTGATGGGCAAGGCGATTGCGGTGGCCGGTACGGTGAAATCCCGTAAATCCGACCGCCACGCGACATCCGACTGGATGGAGATGGAAAAGCAGCGGGGTATCTCGATTACCACGTCGGTCATGCAGTTCCCGTATCGCGAACACATGATCAACCTGCTCGACACCCCGGGCCACGAAGACTTCTCCGAAGATACCTACCGCACCCTGACGGCAGTGGACTCGGCCTTGATGGTCCTCGACGGCGGTAAAGGTGTAGAGCCACGTACCATCGCGCTGATGGACGTCTGCCGTCTGCGTGATACGCCGATCGTCAGCTTCATCAACAAACTCGACCGTGATATCCGCGACCCGATCGAACTGCTCGACGAGATCGAAGCCGTCCTGAAGATCAAGGCTGCGCCGATCACCTGGCCGATCGGTTGCTACCGCGACTTCAAGGGCGTGTACCACCTCGCCGACGACTACATCATTGTCTACACCGCCGGTCACGGTCACGAACGCACCGAAACCAAGATCATCGAGAAGCTTGACTCCGACGAAGCCCGCGCACACCTGGGCGACGAGTACGATCGTTTCCTCGAACAGCTGGAACTGGTGCAGGGCGCCTGCCACGAGTTCAACCAGCAGGAGTTCCTCGACGGTCAGCTGACCCCGGTGTTCTTCGGTACGGCGCTGGGCAACTTCGGTGTCGACCATGTTCTCGACGCCGTGGTCGACTGGGCACCGCGTCCGCTGGCCCGTGTGGCCAACGAGCGCACCGTGGAGCCGGTGGAAGAGAAGTTCTCGGGCTTCATCTTCAAGATCCAGGCGAACATGGACCCGAAACACCGCGACCGCATCGCCTTCATGCGTATCTGCTCCGGCAAGTACGAGAAAGGCATGAAGATGCGCCACGTGCGCACCGGCAAGGACGTGCGCATCGGCGACGCCCTGACGTTCTTCTCCTCCGAGCGTGAGCAACTGGAAGAGGCGTACGCCGGCGACATCATCGGTCTGCACAACCACGGCACGATCCAGATTGGCGACACCTTCAGCGAAGGCGAAAGCCTGGGCTTCACCGGTATCCCGCACTTCGCCCCGGAACTGTTCCGCCGCGTACGCCTGCGCGATCCGCTGAAATCCAAGCAACTGCGCCAGGGCCTGCAACAGCTGGCCGAAGAAGGCGCGACCCAGGTGTTCTTCCCGGAACGCAGCAACGACATCATCCTCGGCGCCGTCGGTGTGCTGCAGTTCGATGTGGTCGCCAGCCGCCTGAAAGAGGAATACAAGGTCGAGTGCTCCTACGAGCCGATCACCGTGTACTCCGCGCGCTGGATCGAATGCGGCGACAAGAAGAAGCTGGAGGAATTCTCCAACAAGGCTGTGGAAAACCTGGCACTGGACGGCGGCGGTCACCTGACCTACCTCGCTCCGACCCGCGTCAACCTGGCCCTGATGGAAGAGCGCTGGCCGGACGTGAAATTCCGTGCGACGCGTGAGCATCACTAAGCGCTGATTGGCGACACCCGAAAGCCCACTGATAAAACAGTGGGCTTTTTTTTGCCTGTTGATTGAGTATGGGCGGGTCCATTTGATCCGGGTGCGAACCTGCGGCGAAGAATGATCAAGGAGGGATCAAGGTAATGACCGGTCGGTTGATTCATCTGCTGCGACTCGACGGTTACTTCAGCACCATGGCCTGGGTGCTGGCAGCGCTGTTGTTCATCAATCGCCTGAGCAGCATGGTCAAGCTGTTCATGGCGCTGTATCTGCGTCAGGAACTGGGCTTCGCCATCGAGACCGTTGGCTGGCTGTTGGCGGCGTACGGCGGCGGGCTGTTGATCGGTTCGATGTTGGGCGGCTTGCTCAGTGACCATGTCCGCACCGCTCGGCTGACGGCGGCGCTGTTCTTCGTTTCAGCGTGGGTGCTGCTCGGGCTCGGGCTGGTCACGCAGGTGCCGTTGCTGGCCGGGCTGCTGTTGCTCAGCGGTACGATCGACGGCGCGATCCGTACGCTGCATCAACGATTGATCATGGAGTATTGCGAGGTTGCGCAGCGCCCACGGGCGCAGGCCTTGAGCCGTATCGCGCGAAACCTCGGGATGGCCGCCGCCGGTATCGCGGGCGGTGTGCTGGCGCAGACGGATTTTCGCTGGGTGTTCTTCATCAGTGCGGCGCTGACGCTGGTGGCGTTGCTCTGGTTTGTCCGCACGACCTGGCGACGACCGATTCTTGTCCCGCAAGAAACACCTGAGGCGCAGACCGGCTCCGGCCTGCCGTATCGCGACAAGCCATTCCTCTGGCTGCTGGCGGCGACCGTCCTGCTCGGCATGGCGTTCGACACGGTCTACAGCACGCTCGGCAACTACCTGCGCGATTACTATCGCTTGAGCACCGAAGCCATCGGCTGGCAGTTCGCGATCAACGCAGTCCTTGTCGTGGCGTTGCAGGTTCCAATCTCGCATTGGGGCGAACGCTGGGGCTCGTGTCGGCCATTGATTGCCGGCTGCATACTGATGGCGGTCGGGCTCGGCATGTTGCCGCTGGGTTCCGGTTTGTTTTATGCCTGCCTGTCGACGGTGGTCTGGACCCTCGGTGAAGCGCTGTTCATGCCGCCGCTGAATGTGCTGGTCATGCAGCATGCGCAACGCGGAAAAAGCGGTCAGTACTTTGGTCTGTTTTTCATGGCCTGGAGTGCGAGCGCGCTGCTGTCACCGGTGCTGAGCGGTCAGCTTTACGGGCAGTTCGGTGGTCACAGCGTCTGGGTGGCCAGTGCGGCGCTGGCGCTGATGTCCGTCCCGTTGGTGTATCTGGCGACCCGTTTGCGGGTGACGGGCAAGCAGCCCTTGCAAACCCGCAAGGCCGCCTCGCTTAGCTGATCCGGTTATGGAGGTTATTCGAAAGCGGTCTGTCCACCCGCGGCAATTATGGGCATTGGTTAGCGTCCTATCTGGTGAACCCGGCTGATCGGAACTAGATTTTATTCAGCGCCGGATCGGCACTCTGGCTTCAATCACGAAAGGATGGAAACGCTCATGAGCATTTTTCAACGCATAGTGTTGTTGCTTAAGGTTTTGGTGATGCTGACGCTCGGCACCACGGCGGCATGGGCGAGTACTGGCGGCCCACCGCAAGGTTTTAACGCTACCCATGGCCACGCAGCGGTGATCATGCTCGCCAAGTCCGAGTCCGAACCGGGTGATCAGGATCAGGGCGGCAGCAAGGACGATGACGACTCGACCACCGACGAGCCGGATACCGATGATCCGGATGATGGCGACAGCCAGACGTAGATTGCAGACAAAAGAAAACCCCTTCTTCCCCGACTGATGCGCAATCGAAGAAGAAGAGGTTTGGTCAACGCTTGAACGACCCGCCCCGGCAACAGGGCGGGTTTTTATGCCGCGCCGTCGAGGAACTGCTCGGCGTAGTGGCACGCTACCTGACGGGTGTCGAGCTGGCGCAGGGCCGGCTCTTCTGCGCTGCAACGTTCGGTCGCGTACGGGCAGCGCTTGTGGAACGCGCAACCCGGTGGCGGGTTCAGCGGGTTTGGCAACTCGCCGACGATTTTGATTTTCGGCTTGTCCGGATCCGGATGGATGGTCGGAGTCGCCGATAGCAGCGCCTGGGTGTACGGATGCAGAGGACGGGCGTAGATGTCATCCTTCGGACCGATTTCCACCGGGCGGCCGAGGTACATCACCATCACGTCATCGGCCACGTGCTGCACCACCGCCAGGTTGTGCGAAATGAACACGTAACCGGTGTTGAACTCCTGCTGCATGTCCATGAACAGGTTCAGCACCTGCGCCTGGATCGATACGTCCAGCGCCGAAGTCGGTTCGTCCGCCACCAGCACTTTCGGTTGCAGCATCATCGCTCGGGCCAGCGCGATACGCTGACGCTGACCGCCGGAGAACATGTGCGGATAGCGCTGATAGTGCTCGGGACGCAAGCCGACCTGCTTCATCATCGCCTGGACTTTCTCGCGACGTTCGGCGGCCGACAGGTTGGTGTTGATCAGCAGCGGCTCGGCCAGTTGATCACCGATCTTCTGCCGTGGGTTCAACGAGGCGTACGGGCTCTGGAACACCATCTGCACGTCTTTGCGCAGTTGCTTGCGCTGGGCCTTGTCGGCCCCGGCCACTTCCTGGCCGGCGATTTTCAGGGAACCGGACGACGGCTCCTCGATCAGGGTCAGGGCACGGGCCAGGGTGGATTTGCCGCAGCCCGATTCGCCCACAACGGCGAGGGTCTTGCCGGCTTCCAGTTCGAACGACACACCGTTGAGGGCGCGTACGGTCGCGTGGCCCTTGAACAGGCCACGGGAGACTTCGTAGTGACGGGTCAGGTCGCGGGCGGTAAGTACGACGGCCATTACGCCACCTCCTGGTTCAACGGGTAGAAGCAGCGGGCGAGGCTGTGGCTTTTCGGGTCAAGGGTCGGACGCTGCGCGCGGCAGCTGTCCTGCACGTACGGGCAGCGCGGCGACAGCAGGCAGCCTTGCGGACGGTCGTAACGGCCGGGAACGATGCCCGGCAGGGTGGCCAGACGCTCGGCACCCTGGCTGTGTTCCGGAATCGCCTTGAGCAGCGCTTCGCTGTACGGGTGGGCCGGGATGTCGAACAGTTGCGGCACCTGACCGACTTCAACGGCTTGACCGGCGTACATCACGCACACGCGCTGGGCGGTTTCAGCCACGACGGCGAGGTCGTGGGTGATCAGCACCAGGCCCATGTTCTGCTCTTTCTGCAACGCCAGCAGCAGGTCCATGATCTGCGCCTGAATCGTCACGTCGAGTGCGGTGGTCGGTTCGTCCGCGATCAGCAGTTTCGGCTCGCCGGCAATCGCCATGGCAATTGCCACACGCTGGCTCATGCCGCCGGACAGTTGGTGCGGATAGGCGTCCATGCGGCTCGCGGCGCCCGGGATTTCCACTTTTTCCAGCAGTTCGATCGCACGTTTACGCGCTTGCTTGCCGGACATTTTCAGGTGCAGGCGCAGCACTTCTTCGATCTGGAAACCGACGGTGTAGCTCGGGTTGAGCGCGGTCATCGGGTCCTGGAACACCATGGACAGGTCTTTGCCGACGATCTGCCGACGCTGGCGATTGCTCAGCTTGAGCATGTCTTTGCCGTCGAAACTCAGGGAGTCGGCAGTCACGATCCCCGGGTGCTCGATCAGGCCCATCAGCGCCATCATGGTCACGGACTTGCCGGAACCCGATTCGCCCACGATGGCCAGGACTTCGCCCTTGTCCACTTTGAGGTCGAGGCCGTCGACCACCGGTGTGGCGTTCTTGTCGCCGAAGCGTACGTTGAGATTCTTGATTTCTAACAGTGACATGGGAATCTCCTCAGGCGGCGTTCTTGAGTTTCGGGTCCAGCGCATCGCGCAGGCCGTCGCCCATCAAGTTGATTGCCAGCACGCTGAGCAAAATGGTCAAACCAGGCAGACTCACGACCCACCAGGCGCGTTCGATGTAGTCGCGGGCCGAAGCCAGCATGGTGCCCCACTCAGGGGTTGGCGGCTGTACGCCGAGGCCGAGGAAGCCCAGGGCGGCGGCGTCGAGGATCGCCGAGGAGAAGCTCAGGGTTGCCTGAACGATCAGCGGTGCCATGCAGTTCGGCAGCACGGTGATGAACATCAGGCGTGGCAGGCTGGCACCGGCCAGGCGTGCGGCGGTCACGTAGTCGCGGTTCAGTTCGCCCATCACCGCAGCACGGGTCAGGCGCACGTAGGACGGCAGCGAAACCACGGCGATGGCGATCACGGTGTTGATCAGGCCAGGGCCGAGGATGGCGACGATCGCCACGGCCAGCAGCAGCGACGGCAGGGCCAGCATGATGTCCATCAGACGCATGATGGTCGGACCGAGGATCTTCGGGAAGAAACCGGCCAGCAGGCCCATGAAGATACCCGGGATCAGCGACATCACCACCGAGGACAGACCGATCAGCAACGACAGGCGCGAACCCTGGATCAGGCGGGACAGCAAGTCGCGTCCCAGTTCGTCGGTGCCGAGGATGAACTGCCATTGCCCGCCTTCCAGCCACACCGGCGGGGTGAGCAGGAAGTCACGGTATTGCTCGCTCGGATTGTGCGGCGCGACCCAGGGGGCAAAGATCGCGCAGAACACGATCAGGGTGAAGAACGCCAGACCGGCGACGGCGCCCTTGTTCTTGGCGAATGCTTGCCAGAACTCCTTGTACGGCGACGGATACAGCAGGCTTTGATCCACGTTCGAGGTGGCGGTGGCTACTGAGGATGTTGGAGTGCTCATGGGTATTGACCTCAGCGCTGGTGACGAATGCGTGGGTTGGCAAAGCCGTAGAGGATGTCCACCACGAAGTTGACCAGAATCACAATGCAGGCAATCAGCAAGATGCCGTTTTGCACGACCGGATAGTCCCGGGCGCCAATGGCTTCGATCAGCCATTTGCCGATGCCGGGCCAGGAGAAGATGGTTTCGGTCAGGACGGCGCCGGCCAGCAGGGTGCCGACTTGCAGGCCGACCACGGTCAGCACCGGGATCAACGCGTTGCGCAGGCCGTGGACGAACACCACGCGTGCTGGCGACAGGCCTTTGGCACGGGCGGTACGGATGTAGTCTTCGCGCAGCACTTCGAGCATCGAGGAACGGGTCATCCGGGCGATCACCGCCAGCGGAATGGTGCCCAGCACAATGGCGGGCAGGATCAGGTGATGCAGGTAGTCGAGCAGGGCGCCCGGTTCATCGCTGAGCCAGGTATCGATCAGCATGAAGTGCGTTTTGCGCTCAACGTCGATCAACAGGTCGTTCTGCCCGGAAACCGGCGTCCAGCCCAGGCTGACCGAGAAAAACATGATGAGAATCAGGCCCCACCAGAAGATGGGCATCGAGTATCCCGTGAGGGATATGCCCATTACTCCATGATCGAACAGGGACCCTCGCTTGAGGGCGGCAATGACGCCGGCCAGCAGCCCGAAGACACCGGCGAACAGCAGGGCAGCCATCGACAGTTCAAAGGTGGCCGGGAACAGTTGCGTGAACTCGGTCCAGACGCTTTCACGGGTACGCAGGGATTCGCCGAGGTCGCCGTGGGCAAGCTTGCCGATGTAATCCAGGTATTGGGCATACAGCGGCTTGTTCAGACCGAGGCGTTCCATTGCCTGAGCGTGCATTTCGGGATCGACCCGACGTTCGCCCATCATCACTTCCACGGGATCGCCGGGGATCATGCGAATCAACGCGAAAGTCAGCAAGGTGATGCCGAAAAACGTGGGGATCAACAACCCCAGTCGGCGGGCAATAAAACTTAACATCTTGTGTGGTACCTCATCGGCCGGTTAGGCGTGCCCGGCGACCCTGGGGTCAGGGAGGCCGGGAGTTTCTTATCTACTTCACCTGGGTGGTGGCGAAGTTATTGGTTGTCAGAGGGCTGATGTGATAACCCTCAACGTTGTTGCGCATTGCAGTGAACATCCGGGTGTGGGCCATGCTGATCCACGGCTGGTCCTGATTGAAGATGGCCTGGGCTTCTTCGTACAGTTTGGCGCGTTCGGCCGGATCTACTTTAGCCCGTGCTTCGTCGAGCAGGGTCTGGAATTTCTCGTTGCACCAGCGAGCGTAGTTTTCGCCGTTCTTGGCGGCTTCGCAACTGAGCATAGGCGTCAGGAAGTTATCCGGGTCGCCGTTGTCGCCCGCCCATCCGGCCGAAACCATATCGTGTTCGCCGGCCTTGGCGCGTTTGAGCATTTCGCCCCATTCCATCACGCGGATGTCGATCTTGATCCCGACTTTCGCCAGGTCAGCCTGCATCATTTGCGCGCCCAGCATCGGGTTCGGGTTGGTCGGGCCGCCGCCGTTGCGGGTGAACAGGGTGAACGTGGTGCCTTCCGGTACACCGGCTTCCTTGAGCAGGGCGCGGGCCTTGTCGAGGTCACGTGGCGGGTTCTTCAGGTCGTGGTTGTAGCCCAGCAGGGTCGGCGGGTACGGGTTGACCGCGACCGACGCGTTGCCCTTGCCGAACAGTGCGTTGACGTAGGCGGCCTTGTCGAAGGCGATGTCGATCGCTTTACGCACCCGCACGTCGCTGATGTATTTGTGCTGGGTGTTCATGGCGATGTAGGAGACGGTCATCGCGTCCATTTCATCGACTTTCAGCTTGTCGTCTTTCTTGATGCTCGGGATGTCGTCCGGCTTCGGATACAGCGCGACCTGGCACTCGTTGGCCTTGAGTTTCTGCAGGCGAACGTTGTTGTCGGTGGCGATGGCCAGAATCAGGGCATCAGCCGGCGGCTTGCCACGGAAATAGTCCGGGTTGGCCTTGAAGCGAACCTGGGCGTCCTTGTTGTAGCGCTGGAAGACGAACGGGCCAGTGCCGACCGGCTTGTTGTTCAGGTCGCCGGTCTTGTTGGCCTTGAGCAACTGGTCGGCGTATTCGGCCGGGTAGATCGAGGAGAACGCCATGGCGATGTCGGCCAGGAACGGCGCTTCGCGGCGGGTCAGGGTGAACTTGACCGTGTTGTCGTCGACTTTCTCGACGCTCTTCAGCAGTTCCTTGAAGCCCATGCTTTCAAAGTACGGGAAGCCCACGCTCGACAGCTTGTGCCACGGGTGATTCGGGTCCAGCTGACGCTGGAAGCTCCAGACCACGTCGTCGGCGTTCATGTCGCGAGTCGGCTTGAAGTATTCGGTGGTGTGGAACTTGAC
The DNA here is from genome assembly GCF_058801265.1 of Pseudomonas sp. GW822-FHT03F08. Classification (NCBI taxonomy): domain Bacteria; kingdom Pseudomonadati; phylum Pseudomonadota; class Gammaproteobacteria; order Pseudomonadales; family Pseudomonadaceae; genus Pseudomonas; species Pseudomonas sp. GW822-FHT03F08. The sequence goes on from NZ_JBXANC010000014.1 coordinate 154,610, forward strand.
GCCTTTGCGCAGGTGGAACGTGTAGGTCAGGCCGTCGTCGCTGATGTCCCAGGACTCGGCAAGCGCCGGGATCACTTCAGTGGTGCCTGGCTTGAAGTCGGCCAGACGGTTGAAGATGGTTTCGGCCACCGCGTCGGCAGTGACTGCAGTCGTGTACTGGACCATATCGAAGCCTTCCGGGCTGGCTTCGGTGCAGACCACCAAGGGTTTGGCCGAGACGCCGACAGCGACACTCAGCAACGCGGCAGCGATGGCCGCACGTAGGGGAAGCATTTTCATCAAGAACCCTCTGCAATCGGTTGAAGACAAAAAGCCGAACGGCCGACTCGTCACTGAGTCAGCCGTCGGCGTGCGTTTTTACAGGATGTTGAATGGTACGGTGGTCACGAGACGGAACTCGTTGATGCTGCCGTCAGCCTGGTTTTCGCTGGCGCGGTGAGCGGTGTAGGTGCCACGGATGGTGGTGGCCTTGAGTGGGCCGCTCTGTACGGCGTAGGTTGCACCGATGCCGTATTCGTAGTGGTGCTCGCCGTCCATGTTTTTCACGTCATATGCAGTGCCGGTGTAGTGAGTACCGTCGATGCCCCAGCCGCGAGCCTGGTAGATGTTGAACTTCAGGCCTGGCACGCCGTATTCGGCCATGTTCAGACCGTAGGCGACCTGGAAGGATTTCTCGTTCGGGCCGTTGAAGTCGGACAGCAGGGAGTTGGCCAGGTAGATGCCGTTGGTTTCGTGCAGGTAGTCGAAGTACTCGTTACCGTTAATTTCCTGGTACGAGAAGGTCAGGCTGTGGGCCTGGTGGGTCAGACCGAACGACAGGGAGTAGGTGTCGTTGTCGATGTTGCCCATCTCTTTTTTGCCGGTATCGACAGTTTTGTAGTAGTTCAGGCCGGTGGTCAGGCTTACGACGTTGCTGTCACCCAGTTCGTGGGTGGCGCCGAAGTAGTACTGGTTCCAGAAGTCTTCAACCTTGGAAGCGTACAGGCTGGTCTTCAGGCTTTTCAGCGGCTGGTAGTTCAGGCCGACGATGCTCACGCGATCGGTCTCGGCGCTGTTGTTGGTGTACTCGGAACGGAATTTCGACAGGCTCTCTTCGGTACGCGGCGATACGCGGTCGAAGCTGCCGGCGTCGAACGACAGGTTGTTCAGCTCTTCGCTGTGCAGGCTGACACCTTCAAAGCTCGAAGGCAGCGCACGGTTGCCGATGGTGTCGACGATTGGCGTGCTGAAGTTCTGGCGACCGGCGGTCAGCGTGGTGTTGGAAACGCGGAACTTGACGTTGGCCAGGCCCAGTTTGCTCCACTGACCTTCAGCGTCGCCGCCTTCTTTGGTCAGCGTACGGTTGTTGCCTGCGCCTGGACGCGAACCCGGTGCGCCACCATTGTTGGAGGCCAGATCCTTGCGATCGCGCTCCAGGGCAACGGCGTTGTACGCGGCCACTTCAGTGCTGACACCGACGGTGCCCTGAGTGAAGCCGGAGGTGTAGTTGACGATGGTGCCCTGCACCCAGTTGATACGACGATCGGTCGGGGTCGCGACACCGTCTTTGCGGTAGGTGAACTTGCCGCCACGTTTCAGTTGCTCGTTGGCGTACCAGTTACGGGTCGTGCCGCTGATCTTGGAGCCTTCGAGGAAACCGGTGGCTTCAGCCTGGGCGCTCTGCTCGTTGACGGTAACCGGGGTGTACGCCTGGCTCTGTTCCTCGGCATAAGCCGTGGCGGTGATGCTGCTGATGGCCAGGGCCAGTATCGCGGTGCTGCTCAGTTTCATGGGTGAAGCTCCTTTACTTTCTTTTTATGCCGGCTTTTTTGGGTTGGCCGGTTTTTGGTTTTAGAACTCATTCACACATCGCAAACGTTTGCAAAAGGCCTGATTGGCGAATTTCGGCAAAGCGCTTGCGTGAGGAGGTAGACGGCCTCCTCAGCGTTGCGGCTAGTCGGTTTTTTGTTTAATCGATGCTGACACCCGAAAACACGTTGCGACCGAAGGGGCTGACCTTGAATCCTTCGATCCTGGCGCTTAACGGCTGGTTGACCGTCGAGTGGGCGACAGGCGTGATCGGCACTTGCTGCTTGAGCAACTGCTGGGCCTGTTTGTAAAGCACGGTGCGCTGGTCGCGGTCGGTGACGACCTTGGCTTCTTTGATCAGCTTGTCGTAAGCCGGATCGCACCACATGGAATAGTTGTTGCCGCCAATGGCGTCGCAGCTGTACAGCGTGCCGAGCCAGTTGTCCGGGTCCCCGTTGTCACCGGTCCAGCCGATCAGGCTGATGTCGTGTTCGCCATTCTTGGTGCGCTTGATGTACTCGCCCCATTCGTAGCTGACGATCTTCACTTTCAGACCGATTTTGGCCCAGTCAGCCTGGAGCATTTCGGCCATCAGTTTGGCGTTCGGGTTGTATGGACGTTGCACCGGCATGGCCCACAGGGTGATCTCGGTGCCTTCCTTGACGCCGGCAGCCTTGAGCAACTCCTTGGCTTTTTCCGGGTTATAGGCGGCGTCCTTGATCGTGGTGTCGTAGGACCATTGGGTCGGCGGCATGGCGTTGACCGCCAGTTGACCGGCACCCTGGTAAACAGCGTTGAGAATCCCTTGTTTATTCACCGCCATGTCCAGCGCCTGACGCACTTCGAGCTGGTCGAACGGTTTGTGGCGCACGTTGTAGGCGATGTAGCCAAGGTTGAAGCCCGGCTTTTCGATCAGTTGCAGTTTCGGGTCGTTCTTCAGTGCCGGCACATCGGCCGGGCGCGGATGCAGAGTGACCTGGCACTCGCCAGCCTTGAGCTTCTGCACGCGGACCGAAGCGTCGGTGTTGATCGCGAAAATCAGGTTCTTCAGCTTCACCCGGCTCTGATCCCAGTAATGCGGGTTGCCGGTGTAGCGGATGTTCGAGTCTTTCTGATAGCTCTTGAACACGAACGGGCCAGTGCCGATCGGCTTCTGGTTGATGTCGCTCGGCTTGCCTTCGGCCAACAGTTTGTCGGCGTATTCGGCAGACAGAATGGCGGCGAAGCTCATGGCGATGTTCTGGATGAACGCGGCGTCGACGCTGTTGAGCGTGAACTGCACGGTCAGCGGCCCGGTCTTCTCGACCTTGGCGATGTTCTTGTTCAGGCTCATCCCGTTGAAATACGGGAACTCGGTCGGATAAGCCTTACGGAATGGCTGTTGCGGATCGAGCATGCGGTTAAACGTGAACAGCACGTCGTCGGCGTTGAAATCACGGGTAGGTTTGAAGTACGCCGTTGTATGAAATTTCACCCCTTCACGCAGGTGAAAGGTGTACTTGAGGCCATCCTCGGAAATATCCCAGCTCGTTGCCAGGCCCGGTACGACATTGGTCGCGCCCTTTTCGAACTCGGCCAGGCGGTTGTACAGCGGTTCGGCGGCGTCGTTATCGGTCGCGGTCGTGTACTGCGCGGTATCGAAACCGGCCGGGCTGCCTTCGGAGCAGAACACCAGACTGTCGCTGGCGGCAAAACTCGCGGACGTGGCGGCCAGCAGACCGGCGCCCAGCAATGCGGAAAAAACCAAGGTGTGGCGCATGACGCTCCCTCTTTTCTCAGTGTTTTTCAATGCGCCGCGATCCCTTCCAGGGAAGTTGTGGCGGCATTGAGCTCAAACCCACAGCAAACCGATAGCCCACGCAGTCACTGGTCAGAACCTGACGGTAGGGGCCGCAGGTCTGGCAGTAAATGCGCTGAGTCCTAAAGACTCGTAGGAAAAGGCGACACGTCCTAGACCAACCTGGTAAGACCAGGTGGAAATGGATGTAGGCAAATTCCTGACTATTCGGCAGAAAAAAACAGCGGCGACGCTGAAAACGTCGCCGCCGGTTTTTTACTTGACGCTGACGCCGTAGAAGGAGTTCAAGCCGAATGGGCTGATCTTGAAGTCCTGCACGTTGGCGCGCATGGGTTGATACACCGTCGAGTGAGCGATAGGTGTCATAGGGACTGCATCTTTGAGGACGTGTTGCGCCTCTTTGTAGAGTTCGGTGCGCTTGGCCTGGTCAGTGGTGCGCTTGGCTTCTTTCACGAGGCCGTCGAATTTCTTGTCGCACCATTTGGAGAAGTTGTTGCCACTCAGGGAGTCGCAACCAAACAACACGTTGAGCCAGTTGTCCGGATCACCATTGTCACCGCTCCAGCCAATGATCATGGCCTGGTTCTCGCCACCTTTGGAGCGCTTGATGTACTCGCCCCACTCGTAGCTGGTGATCTTCACGTTCAGACCGATCTTCTTCCAGTCGGACTGGAGCATTTCGGCCATCAGTTTGGCGTTCGGGTTGTACGGACGCTGAACCGGCATCGCCCACAGGACGATCTCGGTACCTTCCTTGACGCCGGCTTCCTTGAGCAGCTGCTTGGCTTTCTCAGGATCGTACTTGGCGTCCTTGATGGTGGTGTCGTAGGACCACTGGGTCGGTGGCATGGCGTTGACGGCCAGTTGGCCCGCGCCCTGGTAAACCGAGTCGATGATCTGTGGCTTGTTGACGGCCATGTCCAGCGCCTGGCGAACGCGCAGGTCGGCCAGCGGGTTGGCTTCGTTGCTGCCCTTGACCTTGTCCATCACGTTGTAGGCGATGTAGCCCAGGTTGAAACCAGCCTGGTCAGGCATCTTCAGCGCCGGGTCTTCTTTCAGTGCCTTGAGGTCAGCCGGACGAGGGAACAGGGTGACCTGGCACTCGTTCTTCTTCAGCTTCTGGATACGTACCGACGGGTCGGTGGTGATGGCGAAGATCAGGTTGTCGATCTTCACGTCATCAGGCTTCCAGTAGTCCTTGTTGCCGGTGTAACGGATGTTGGAATCTTTCTGGTAGCTCTTGAACACGAACGGACCAGTGCCGATCGGCTTCTGGTTGATGTCGGCAGCCTTGCCTTCTTTCAGCAGCTGGGCTGCGTACTCGGCGGACTGAACCGACGCGAAGCTCATGGCCATGTTCTGGATGAACGCGGCGTCGACTTCTTTCAGAGTGAACTTGACGGTGTGGTCGTCGACTTTATCGATCTTGGTGATGTTGGTATCCATCCCCATGTCGGTGAAGTACGGGAATTCGGTCGGGTACGCCTTACGGAACGGGTCATCCTTGTTAATCATGCGATTGAAGGTGAACAGTACGTCGTCGGCGTTGAACTCACGAGTCGGCTTGAAATACGAGGTGGTGTGGAACTTGACGCCTTCACGCAGGTGGAAGGTGTAAGTCAGGCCATCGGTCGAAATGTCCCAGCTGGTCGCCAGCCCAGGAATCACGGCGGTGCCGCCACGCTCGAACTGGGTCAGACGGTTGAACATGGTTTCGGCTGAGGCGTCGAAGTCGGTTCCGGTGGTGTATTGGCCTGGGTCGAAACCGGCCGGGCTGCCTTCGGAGCAGAACACCAGGTTAGTCGCAGCGGAAGCGAAAGGTGCGGAGGCTAACAAGCCTGCGCCGACTAAAAACGGAATGACCGCGTGTTTAAGCATGTTGGCCTCATGATTTGTTGTCATTTTTTAATATTGAGGTACGACCTCGTGAGTCGTGCCTGCGGATACTTATGCAGGGCCCATACCCAATGCAAGATCCAGAGCGCCCGGCGGCATCAAACGGTGGCACGAACGTACCTTAATGTCGCATCTGTATAACTTCTGACGCATTTGACCGTTTGCGGTCGGTTTTTACGGTGCAAACGAAGCCCCAAAACGGTGCATTGGTCACGATTTGCGCGCCGCCTTGGGGCTCGGTGTTACTTATTTATACCCACGCCATAGAAGGGGGTTAGACCGAACGGGCTGATCTTGAAGTCGGTGACTTCCTTGCGCAGCGGCTGGAACACCGTGGAGTTGGCGATCGGCGTGATCGGCACCTGCTGTTTAAGGATCAGTTGCGCCTGTTGATACAGTTTTACCCGTTGCGATTTATCGGTGGACACCTTGGCCTGCTGCACCAGTTTGTCGTAGGCCGGATCGCACCACTTGGCGTAGTTGCTGCCTTTCACTGCCGCGCAGCTGTAAAGCACGCCCAGCCAGTTGTCCGGGTCGCCGTTGTCACCTGTCCAACCATAGATCATCGCGTCGTGTTCGCCATTCTTGGCGCGCTTGATGTACTCGCCCCATTCATAGCTGACGATGTTGGCCTTGATGCCGATCTTCTCCCAATCCTGCTGGATCATCTGTGCCGACATCCGCGCATTCGGGTTGGACGCGCGCTGCACTGTCATCGCCCAGAGGTTGATGGTTGTACCCGGCGCAACCCCGGCTTCCTTGAGTAGCGCCTTTGCTTTCACGGGATCGTACGGCGCGTCCTTGATATTCGGGTCATAGGACCATTGCGCGGGCGGCAAGGCGTTTTGTGCGAGCTGCCCGGCACTCTGGTAAACCGCCTTGATGATCGCCGGTTTGTCGATGGCCATGTCCAGGGCCTGACGCACCTTTAATTGGTCCAACGGCGGGTGAGTGGTGTTGTAGGCAAGGAAACCGAGGTTGAAACCGGCCTGCTTCAACACGCGCAGGTTCGGGTCTTTTTCCATCACTTCGATATCGGCCGGGCGCGGGTAGCCGCTGACCTGGCATTCGCCGGTCTTGAGCTTTTGCAGGCGCACGGCGGCGTCCGGGGTGATCGAGAACACCAGGTTGTCGATTTTCACGTCCTCGGGTTTCCAGTAGTCCTTGTTCGCCGCGTAGCGGATCTGCGAGTCCTTCTGATAACGCTTGAACACAAACGGGCCGGTGCCGACCGGTTTCTGGTTGAGGTCGGCGGCGTGGCCTTCCTTCAGCAGTTGGGCGGCGTATTCGGCCGATTGCACCGAGGCGAAGCTCATGGCGAGGTTTTGCACGAACGCGGCGTCGACGTTGTTCAGGTTGAACCGCACGGTGTTTTCGTCGATTTTTTCCACGGATTTGATCGTGGTGTTCAGATCCATGTCTGTGAAATACGGGGACTCGGCGGGGTAGGCCTTGCGAAAGGCGTTGTCCGGGTCGAGCAGGCGTTGGAAGGTGAACAGGACGTCGTCGGCGTTGAAGGTGCGGGTCGGGGTGAAGTAGTCGGTGGTGTGGAATTTTACGTTTTGGCGCAGGTGGAAGGTGTATTGGAGGCCGTCCGGGCTTACGTCCCAGTTGGTCGCCAGACCTGGTTCGACTTCGGTGCCGCCGCGTTTGAACTGGGTGAGGCGGTTGAAGACGGTTTCGGCGGAGGCGTCGAAGTCGGTGCCGCTAGTGTACTGGCTGGGGTCGAAGCCGGCGGGGCTGGCTTCGGAGCAGTAGACCAAGGTCGTTGCTGCGTTGGCGAAGGGGGCGGTAGTTGCCAGGGCGAGGGTTATCAGTAGTGGTTTTAGGGTGAGTCTTTGCATGTCTGCCCCGGGGGTTGGAGGTGATTGTGGCGGGGGAGGTTAGCTGGGTGGTGGGAGGCGCGGAAATATCGTTTTTCTAGGTGAGGTGTCTAGTTCGGTATATCTGGGGTGGTTGGGTACATATCCGTTGTTGCGGTAACGGCCACTTAGGGTTCCGCCCTTACGGCGGGTCACTTTTTACAAACGCCTAAAAAGTAACCAAAAACGCTTGCTCCTACGTTCGGCCCGCTCGCTAAGGCTCGGGGTTCCTTCGCTCCGGGATTCATCCGGGGGGCATCGCCTACGGTTTGCTTCGCTGCACCTCCTCTCGATGTGTTTGGCTTCGCCAAACGGTCGCTGCGCTCCC
>NZ_JBXANC010000015.1:0-84564 GCF_058801265.1 Pseudomonas sp. GW822-FHT03F08
TAGGTCATCGTCAAGATTAAATTCCGAAACCCCAATTGCGAAAGCAGTTGGGGTTTTGTTTTGCCCGCAGGAAAGTTTTTGCTCGCGTCAGCGAACAAATTTGCACAGTTATTTTCGAATCAGAACACTAGAATAGATCCCAACTTTTTCGGAGTCAGAGCCCTTATGTCAGATTCGGTTGACGCCCCCGGGCTGTCAGAATTACCGCTGGATGACTTGGTGGCCTGTCATGAGTGCGATCTGCTGATGCGCAAGCCCAAGCTTGCTCACGGCGAAAAAGCCCTCTGCCCACGCTGCGGTTATGAACTGTATGCCCACCGTCATAACGTGGTGCAGCGCAGTCTTGCCCTGGTCATTGCCGCACTGCTGCTCTACGTGCCGGCGAACTTTTTACCCATCATGCAGCTCAATGTTCTGGGGCAATCGTCGCAGGACACTGTCTGGAGCGGTGTAATCGGCCTGTTCAATACCGATATGCGCGGCGTTTCAGTCGTCGTATTCCTGTGCAGCATGGCAATTCCACTGCTGAAACTGCTGTGCCAACTGATGGTATTGCTGACGATCCGTTTCAACATCGGGCGCAGTTATGGGCTGCTGCTCTACCGTATTTATCACCACCTCAAAGACTGGGGCATGCTCGAGGTCTACCTCATGGGCGTCCTGGTCGCGATCGTCAAACTGGCGGACATGGCGGCTATCACCGTGGGCCTCGGTCTGGCGTGTTTCATCGGCTTGTTACTGGTTCAGGTCTGGCTCGAAGTGGTGATGTCACCGCACCAGATCTGGCAGGCGTTATCAGGAGAAGATGCCCATGCGGGCGATTGATGCAGGCATTCTGATCTGTACCGAATGCCACGAACTGAACAGGCAGGATACCGAAAGCGATGTTCAGACCTGCACCCGATGTGGTGCGCTGGTTCATGCGCGGCGCCCGAACAGTCTCGCGCGTACTTGGGCGTTGCTGATCACTGCGGCGATTATCTACATCCCCGCCAACGTACTGCCGATCATGACAGTCAGCTCGCTGGGCCAGGGTGATCCGAGCACGATCATGTCCGGTGTGATCCAGTTGGTGCAGCACGGCATGATTCCGATCGCTGCCGTGGTGTTCATCGCCAGTATTTTGGTGCCGACATTCAAACTGGTGGGTATCGCGCTGTTGCTGTTTTCGGTGCAGCGCCGCCAGCCCTTGTCTGCACGTCAGCGGATCTGGATGTACCGCTTCATCGAGTTCATCGGCCGCTGGTCCATGCTCGATATTTTCGTGATCGCCATTCTGGTGGCGGTCGTCAACTTCGGCCGGCTTGCCAGCGTCGAAGCCAATCTTGGCGCCATCGCCTTCGCCAGTGTGGTGATTCTGACGATGCTCGCCGCTGTCACTTTCGATCCCCGACTGATTTGGGATAACACGGAGTCGGACGCCGACCATGACTGATTTGCCTGTAGCGAAAACCCGACCGGCTTCGAACTGGTCTGCCATTTGGGTACTGCCCCTGATTGCCCTGATCATCGGCGGCTGGCTGGGATGGCGTGCCTACAACGAAACCGGCATCGAGATTCAGGTGCGCTTCGAAAGCGGTGAAGGTATCCAGGCCAACAAGACCGAAGTGGTCTACAAAGGCATGCCCGTCGGCAAGGTCAAAGCTCTCAAGCTCGATGACGAAGGCGGCACCAAAGGCGTGATCGCCACCATCGAAATGAACAAGGATGTCGATCAATACCTGAAGACCAGTACCCGCTTCTGGCTGGTCAAACCGAGTGTGACACTGGCTGGTATCACCGGTCTGGAAACCCTGGTATCGGGTAACTATGTCGCGATCAGCCCGGGTGAAGGCGAGCCGACCCGCAAGTTCAAGGCCCTGGCCGAAGAGCCGCCGCTGTCGGACTCCAAACCCGGCCTGCACCTGACGATCAAGGCGGATCGCCTGGGTTCGCTGAACCGTGGCAGCCCCGTGTTCTACAAGCAGATCAAGGTTGGCCAGATCAAGAGTTACGTGCTGTCGGAAGACCAGAGCACTGTCGAACTCAAAGTGTTCATCGAGCCGACCTACGCCAAACTGGTGCGCAAACATACGCGCTTCTGGAACGCCAGCGGCATCAGCATCGACGCCAACCTGTCCGGAGTGAAAGTGCGCAGCGAGTCCCTGGCCAGCATCGTCGCCGGCGGTATTGCCTTCGCTACGCCGGAGAACCGCAAGGACAGTCCGCCGACCGATCCGAGCCTGCCGTTCCGCCTCTACGAAGACTTCGATGCGGCCGCCGCCGGCATCCGCGTGAAGGTCAAACTCAGTGATTTCGAAGGTCTGCAGGCCGGGCGTACCCCGGTGATGTACAAGGGCATTCAGGTCGGTAACCTGAAAGCGCTGAAGATCGATCCGGATCTGTCCAGCGCCACCGCTGAATTGACCCTCGATCCTCTGGCTGAAGAATATCTGGTCACCGGCACCCAGTTCTGGGTGGTCAAGCCGTCGATTTCCCTGGCCGGCATCACCGGTCTGGAAGCGTTGGTCAAAGGTAACTACATCGCCGTGCGCCCAGGCGACAAGGGCGGCGCTCCGCAGCGTGAGTTCGAAGCCCGGCCGAAAGCGCCGCCGCTGGACCTCCGTTCACCGGGTCTGCACCTGGTGCTGTTCACCGACACGCTCGGCTCGATCGATGTCGGCAGCCCGATCCTCTACAAGCAGGTCAAGGTCGGTTCGGTGCAGAGCTATCAATTCTCCAAGACCCGGAAGCAACTGGTGATCGGTGTCCACATCGAGAAGGAATACGAAAACCTGGTCAACGCCTCGACCCGGTTCTGGAACGTCAGCGGTGTCACGTTGACCGGCGGCTTGACCGGCGGCATTCAGGTCAAGAGCGAGTCGTTGCAGACCCTGATGGCCGGCGGCATCGCCTTCGAAACGCCGCAAGCCAAGGCTCCGCTGCAGAAGCGCATTCCGCGCTTCCGTCTGTTCGCCAATCATGATGACGCGAATCAGAAGGGCGCGGTGGTCACCATCAAGGTCGACCGTGCCGACGGTTTGCGCAGCGGCACGCCGATTCGCTTCAAAGGCCTGGATGTGGGCAAGATCGAAAGCGTCGACCTGACCGATGACCTGCAATCGGTGATCCTCACCGCGCGCATCACAGAAGTGCCGGAGAAAATTGCCCGGGTCGGCAGTCAGTTCTGGGTGGTCAAACCGGAGTTGGGGCTGATCAAAACCTCGAACCTGGAAACCCTGGTGACCGGCCAATATCTCGAAGTGCAACCGGCAGCCAAGAACCTCGGCCCGCAGAAGAACTTCGTGGCGTTGGCCAATCCGCCAGAATTGGCCAAGCAGGAAGCAGGCTTGAGCCTGGTCTTGAGCGCCGCTCGTCGCGGTTCGCTCAAACCGGGTGTGCCAGTGACTTACCGCGAAATCACCGTGGGTAAAGTCACCGGTTATGAACTGGGCCAGACTGCGGATCGCGTACTGGTGCACATCCTGATCGAGCCGAAGTACGCGCCACTGGTACGTAGCGGTAGCCGCTTCTGGAACACCAGCGGTGTCGGTTTCGATATCGGCTTGTTCAAAGGCGTGACCGTACGCACTGAGTCTCTGGAGACGGCGATACAGGGCGGCATCGCCTTCGCCACGCCGGACGGTGAGCGGATGGGCAACCCGGCTCGGGCTGAACAGACCTTCGCGCTGTTCGACAAGTTCGAAGACGAATGGCTGACCTGGGCGCCGAAAATCCCCCTCGGCAAATAATCCCGAGCCCATGAAAAAGGGCCGCGATCCATTGGATCGCGGCCCTTTTTTGTGCCCGTCAGTTACGCATCAAACCGCATCCAGCTCCGGCTCGTCCGCTTCGACATTGATGGTGGCTTTCACCACATCGTGACGGCGGATGTATTTCCAGTCCGCCTCGTCGATGTAGATGCCGGCCGGGCCGCTGCCGCCTTCCAGGTCGATGGCGACACTGGCGCAGACCTGCGGCTTCACGCTCGCCAGAATCGGCACGAAGCCCAGTTGCAGGCTGGTTTCCAGCAATGCTGCCTGGTTCTTCTCGTCGATGTCCGCCGCCTCGTCGAGGTAGTACGGCAGGCGCACGCGACCGGCCAGGTCGCGGTCCATCAAGTGCAGCAACAAGTACATGTTGGTCAGCGCCTTGATGGTCATCGTGGTGCCGTTGGACGCCGCGCCATCGATGTCGGTGTGGATCACCGGCTGGCCGTTGACCTTGGTGATCTCGAACGCCAGCTCGAACAAGTCCTTGAGGCCGAGCTGGTTGTGGTTCGCCGCCACCAGACGCGCCAGGTATTCCTTGGCCTCTTCGTTCTTGTTGTCCTGTTCCGCGCTTTGGCTCAGGTCGAACACCGACAGAGTTTCGCCTTCTTCGTACTGACCGGCGCTGTGGATGATCTGGTCGATGTGCTTGAGCGCTTCCTTGTTCGGCGCGAGCACGATGCGGAAGCTCTGCAGGTTGGAGACCTGACGCTTGTTGATCTCGCGGTTGAACAGCGCCAGTTGGTGCTCGAGGCTGTCGTAGTCGCTGCGGATATTGCGCAGGGTCCGCGCGATATCGGTCACGGCTGCGCGACGCGCCTTGCCGAGGGTCAGGGCTTCGTCGGTACGGTGCGCGTAAGCGTTGATCAGCAACGACAGACGGCGCTCCATGTCGTCTTCGCTGTCGAACTTGGCCACGCCTTTGAGGCGCACTTGCGCGTACAGCGCTTCGATCTGGCCATCGGCACGCAGCAAGCCTTGCCAGCTGTCCTGATAGTCATTGAGCAGCGGCAGCAGGTTGTCCATGGAGTCGTCGACCGGATCCATGAACGGCGTGCCGAATGGCAGATCCGCCGGTAGCAACTGACGGCGACGCAAGGCATCGTCGAGGGTGCGTTGCTTGGCTTCCATGTCGGCGATCTGCCGGCCGACCAGTTGCAGCTTGGCCGACAGTTGCTGGACGCGCTCGGTGAACGCATCGCTGGAACGCTTGAGTTCGTCCTGCGCGGCTTCCATCTGCGCCAGTTGCTCCAGCTTGTCACCTTCTTCGGCGCTCAGGGTCTGGGTGCGGCGGAAGTCTTCCAAAGCTTTCTGCGCATCCAGCACCTGCTGGTACAGCGCTTCGGTCTGGGTCTTGCTCGCGGCGCGGTCGGCGGCCACGGCTTGCTGGGTTTTCAGTTGCTTGAGTTCTTTTTCCAGACGCTCTTTCTGATCACGCAGCGCGGCACGGTCGGCCAGCGCTTGCAGGGCCGGCGGCTCGATGTGCGAGATGTCGATCGACAGGCCCGGCACTTCGAAACGCTCGCCCTTGAAGCCGTCGAGGATCAGCTCGACCGATTTGACCCACTCGCCGTCCTCGTCGAGGGTGATGCCGTGTTCGCCCAGCGGCAGGCTGAACAGTGCGCTGTTGAACAGACGCATCAGGCGTTCGACGTCCTGTTGCGAGAACTCTTCACGCAGGCGGGCGTAGCTGTTGTTGTCGGCGTGATCGAGTTGCTGTTTCACCGACTTCAGGCGTTTTTCCAGATCCCGCAGACGCTCCTCGAGATCCTCGGCGCTGAATTGACGGGACTGCGCCAGCGCACCGGCCAGTTCATCGTGAGCGTCCTTGGCGGCCAGCAGTTGCTGCTCCAGTACCTTGACGTCATCGACCAGCGCAAAGCGGTTTTTCAGCACCGACAACTCACCGAGCCAGCGCTGGATACCGGAGATTTCCCGCTCCAGACGCATCAGCTCCTGGGTGCCACCGCGCTGATCGTTTTGCAGATCGTCCTGCTCGCGACGGTAATGTTCTGCCTGGATCGCCAGTTCTTCTTTGCGCGCACCGGCGTAATCCGACCAGGTGCCGAGCAACGAATCGAGCAGCGGCGACAGGCGATGCAGCTTGCCGCGCAGCACGTCGCGCTGTTTCACGCCGTTGGCCAAGGCTTCGACCAGTGGACCGGCAGCCACCAGCGAGTTGTAGTCCTGTTCCATGCGACGCACGTCGCGGAAAGCTTCTTCGCACGCGGCGATGTAATCGACGCTGCCGGAACGCAGGCTGTGTTCGAAGGCATCGAGGAACAATTGCTTGAGCTTGGCTGCGGTGATTTCGCGCATGTGCAGCAGGTTGATGAACAGCGCGCGGAAAGTCTTCAGGCTCTGCTCGCTGGTGGAGCGCAGCGGGATCAGAGTCAGATCCAGCGGGATCGACGTATGACCGCCAACCAGCAAGCGGCGCAGTTCATCCGGTTTGAGTTCGTAGGCTTTCAGGCCTTCCTTCTCAAGGTTGCTGAACAGTTCTTTCTGACGCAGGCAGGTGTCGTTTTTCTGGTAGTGCGCCAGATCGAGCTTGCCGGCGTAGGCAAAGAACTGGTGACCGAAACCACCACCCGGGCCGCGACCGACTACGCCGATCACGTGCGGGCCGTGGGGCAGGTTCACTTCGACGAGGATGTAGCTGGTGTCGGAGGCAAAGTAGAAACGCCGGGATTGTTCCAGGCTGTACTTGCCGAAACTCATGTCCGACATGCGCGCCAGGATCGGGAACTGCAAGGCGTTGATCGAGGCGGATTTACCGAGGTTGTTCGCGCCGTAGACCGACAGCGGTTCTTCCAGCGGGAACAGGCCGAGGCTGTAACCGGCGGTGTTCAAAAGGGCAAAGCGGCGGATGCCGTAGCGTTCCTGGCTCATGCGTCGGACTCCTGTTCTTCGGCAATGGCGCGGGCCAGTGCGTCTTCTTCGCTCTCTTCCTCAAATTCGGAGAGATCGAGTGGATCTTCGGTCTCAAGGAATTTGGCCTCGGCCTCTTCGTCGATCAGCACCGGTGCCGGCAGCGGCAGCACGCTGTGCACGCTGGCCGCCAGATCGCGGTCCTGCTGAACCGACAGGCAGACGTCGAGGAAACGGTGCATCGGCGGCAGGAAGCGGTACACGCCGTTTTCTTCACCGGCGAAGCCAAGCTGAGTCATGCGGCGCATGATCTTTTCTTCGAGCTCTTCAACGGTCTGTACTTCGGCCTGGATGAACAGGTCGCGGTACTTTTCCAGCAGCGACGGCAATTCTTCGCGGCCGAGGCTGCCGCCGTCGAGCACAGCGATCGGATCGCGGCCCTGATCGGCCAGATGCTCGACGAGGATGAAGGTGAACAGCGCCAGGCGCTGAGCGGTCTTGTTCACCGCCGCTGCCGCCATGTCCGGCACGAAATAGTAGAAGCCACGGGTGTCGCAGACCAGTTCGAACCCCAGTGCCTTGAACAGCGTGCGGTACTGGTCCTGGAAGTTCGACAGTTGCGCGTACAGCTCCGGATCGCGGCGGCTGACGTGGTAACCCTTGAACAGCTCGCGGAAGATCGGCGCGAGTTGCGACAGTTCGGAAAGATCAAGATGCATTGGGAATGCTCGCAGAATCCTCGGCGGCGGTGTCGCCGGCCGAGAGCAGGGCGAAGGAGCGCAGGCTGACCTGGTGCTCGTGAGTGTGGTATTCGCGGCGTTCCAGACGCTCGCGCTTGAAGCGTTTTTCCCGCGACAGGCGCGAGAACCAGTAAAGCAATTCGTCGGTCGCGCCGTCCGGTTCCTGCTCCAGCAGCCAGGTCATCAGATCCGGCATTGGCAGGGATTCTTCGCAACGGTCGACCATTTCGCGCACGGTGCGTGGCGCGCGCGGTGCTTCGCCTTTCTGGGTCTTGTGCGCCTTGGGGAAGCGCGCCGGTTTCGGCTCGAAACGGGCCAGGGCATACACGTAGGCTTCAACCTGACTGGCGCTGCCAAGGAAGGTGCTTTGCGGCCGGGTGAACAGCGGCATCGCGGCTTGCGGTACGGCGTCGATGCCTTTGCGGCGGATCGCGGCAAGGGCGAGGGCGGCGCCACGGGTTACGGCGTTGTGTCGACGCGCTTCTTCACGCAACGGCAGCAGCAGTTCGCGGGCGTGACGCAGGGTCAGCTGGGCGCTGGTCTGCATCTCGAGGATGCGCGCGTGGGTGCGCAGCAGCATGTCGTCATCGACCAGATGGCCGAGGCGCTGCTGTTCACTGAGCATCTTCAGCAGCACGGTTTCGACCTTGCGTACGCCTTGTTCGAAGGCGCCGTCGGCGTTCACCAGATCAATCATCGGCTCGACGTATTCGTCCCAGGTCGCCAGTACTTCGGCGTAACGCTGACGCAGCGGAATCTGCCGGTCGCTGGTCTTGGCCCGCTCGGCCACGGCCACCAGCGCCTGTTCGTCGTTGTCGAGTTTCTTCAGAACGTCGCGCACGCGCATGTCGAGCAGGCGCAACTGACGCGCCAGATCATTGCCATCGCGAATGTCGAACGCATCCTGGATGTAACCGGCCAGACGCTCGAGGTGACGCAAATAAGCTTCGATCTCCAGGCACAGGCCCAGTCGGTGTTCCCGACGCAGGTAGGCGAGGAAGTCGTGAATCTGCGCGTTCAGCTCGAAACGGTTCGGGCTTTTGGCCACGGGCACCAGAATGTCGAGGCGAATCCACACGTCGAGCAGACTGGTGATGTCCTGCGGCGTGCTGTCCAGTTGTTGGGCGGCCAGTTGCGTGCGCAGTTCGTTGAGGCTCAGGGTGCCTTGGTCGAAGTGCTCGCACAGTGGCTCCAGAAGTGCCCAGTGTTCAGCGAGGGCGCGCAAGACGCGCTTGGGTTCGATCATCGGAATGGCCGGCTGGTTGGCGATTAAAAGCCGCGATTGTACTGCATCACGCGGGATGCGATTCACTCTCGGGACGGGCTGTCGCTTTTCTTTGCGTCAAGGTATCGGTCAAGACTATCGATCAACAGCGGGCGATCTTGAGCGAAGGGCGGTAGAATCAGCGCACTTCAGTTATCCACAAGTGGCCGACCCTTGCTAATCGAGTCCCGCCGCCGCGCCTATTTGAACGCCATGCAGGTGGTCAACTGGCTGCCGCGCACCGAATTGCCCTTTGCCGCGCCGTCACGGCCCGAGCTGCTGGACGTTGCCGAGCCCGAGCCTGACGTCCCGGTGTTCGTGGCACCTGCGCCGCAGGCCGATGCGCTGGTGCAGCCTGCCGCGCGTCCGGTCGAACGGCCGAAGATCGAGGTCCCGCGACCTTCGCTGGCCAGCACCCGCACGGGCGCCAAGCCGGTGGAAGAAGTCGACGAAACGCCTGTGGTGGTCAAACCGGCGCCGGTCCCGCCACCGCGTTTTACTCTGCAATTGCTGCGGGCCGGTCGTTGCCTGTTGCTGGTGGAGTTACCCACAGGCGATTCTTTCCAGTCCCGCGATCCGGCGTATCTGTTGCTCAAGGACATGCTGCGCGCCGCCGGTCTGCCGGATGCGCCGCAGATCGTCGGTGATCCGGTGCGCTGGCCATTGCTGGTGCGCGGCACGATGGATCAGGGGCCCGAAGCGGCCCGGGATTTCGTCCAGGGTTTCCTGTCGGTTCAAATGGAGGCGGCGCCGTGCGCCTGCCTGTGGCTGATCGGCCTGCCGGCGGTGCGATTTGCCGGCGAAGCGGATGCCGAAGCGTTCAATCGCGAATTGCAAATCGAGGGTCTTGGCCTGGCGTGGGCCGTGCCGGGGCTTGAACTGTTGATGGAAGAGCCACAGCGCAAGGCCGCCGTGTGGCAAGCCATGCGTCGGCTGATGGCGCGCTGGAAAGAATCGAATGAGTGACGCTGTAACGTTCCGCCCGATGGTCGAAGCCGATCTGGATGCCGTACTGAAGATTGAATTTGCGGCCTACAGCCATCCATGGACTCGCGGGATCTTTCTCGACGGGCTGGGCAAATACCAGATCTGGCTGATGTTCGAAGGCGAGCAACAAGTCGGACATGGCGTGGTGCAGATCATTCTGGATGAGGCGCACCTGCTCAACATCACGGTCAAACCGGAAAATCAGGGCCGGGGCCTTGGGCTGACATTGCTCGAACACCTGATGTCTCGCGCCTATGCCGCAGATGCCCGGGAATGTTTCCTCGAAGTGCGCGACAGCAACACCTCGGCCTTTCGCTTGTATGAGCGCTATGGCTTCAACGAAATCGGCCGGCGCCGGGATTACTACCCGGCGGTGGGCGGGCGTGAAGACGCTGTGGTCATGGCCTGCACCCTGGTGGATTAAGCGTTGATCGCCATCGCGGGTCACCCCGCGATGGCGATCTTTCAGGTCATCCGCGCTTGCCATCCATCGGATCGCGTCGTGCCATTTCCGCTTCATCCAGCCCGTCCCCGCCGCCAATGTCGTCCTCATCGACAATGCTCAAGTCCCAATCCGCCTGATTGCCTGATCCTGGCTCGTCCGCATCCCGCGCGCCGTCCTCGTGGATCAGGGTTTCCGGGCTCAGATCATCGTCGGTCGGCTCGTGGTCAGATACCGAAGCACCGGTCAGGCCCGCCTCACGCACCCGCTCGCGGGGCATCAGCTGTTCACGCTCGGTTTCCGTCAGTTCGTCGCCGATCCTTGCGCTGGGCTGTTCGTCGTCGAAGTCCAGCTCATGCACCGATCCCATGCGGTCTTCGTTATCATCGATGGGCTCCGGCTGCACCGCATCGAAGGGACGTCGTGAATCAGTCATGGCAAATCCTCATACTGTGGGCCTTACTGAGGTGGACTCACCGGGCACACGAGAATTCCAACGAAATCACTTGCGATCCTTTCGTGACCCCGACGGACGGTTGTCTGTCAAAGCAGCGCATCTTTCTTGAGGCCTTACAGCATGCATGACTTACAAGACCTGATTGATAACAACGAGCGTTGGGCTGACGCGATTACCAAGGAAGACCCGGATTTCTTCGCCAAACTGGCCCGCCAGCAGACACCGGAATATCTGTGGATCGGTTGCTCCGATGCGCGGGTGCCGGCCAACGAGATCGTCGGCATGCTGCCGGGTGATCTGTTCGTTCACCGTAACGTTGCCAACGTGGTACTGCACACCGACCTCAATTGCCTGTCGGTGATCCAGTACGCGGTGGACGTGCTCAAGGTCAAACACATTCTGGTCACCGGTCACTACGGTTGCGGTGGTGTGCGGGCGTCGATGCAGGATCGCCAGTTCGGTCTGATCGATGGCTGGCTGCGGTCGATCCGCGATCTGTATTACGAAAAACGTGAAGAACTGGCCAAGTTGCCGACCGAAGAAGAGCAGGTCGATCGCCTGTGCGAGCTCAACGTGATCCAGCAAGTGGCCAACGTCGCTCACACCAGCATCATCCAGAACGCCTGGCATCGCGGGCAGAGCCTGTCGATCCACGGTTGCATCTACGGCATCAAGGATGGCCGCTGGAAGAGCCTGAACACGACCATCAGCGGTTTCGAGCAACTGCCGCCGCAATACCGTTTGCGTCCGGTAGAAGCGCAGTAACTCTCCGGTCAGCGCAAACCTTGCCGACGCCAGCTCTGCAAATAGCGCTGGCCTTCAAGATTGGGGGATTCGTCGTAGCCGACAATCCACCCGCGACAGTGTGAAGACCCGCAACCGCAGACGAACTGCCTCAGCAGTTTGTCCTCGGTGGCGGTGTAATCCATGGTCAGCCGGTCGCCGGGTTTGATGTCCCGCAGTGCCCACAGCCACAATTCGCTCATGTCGAGAAACACGTTCGGGTCGCACGAGTGTTCGAACAGTCCGAAGAAACGCGGATCGTAGATATGAATACCGGGCTGCAGTTGTCGGGTCTGCCGGCAGCGGTAAGGCAGCAGTTGACCCGAGACCCGGCACATTCGGGTGATACGCAGGAATTCCCGGCGCGCCACGACGGCGATGGACATGGCATGGCTGCCTTGAACAATTTCGAAATCAGCTCTGGAGGGGAATCCGAGGCGAACCGGGAGTCCGGCGAAGGGATAAATGCCCTCGGTGTCGCGAGGGGAGCCACTTTGCAGTGCGTAAGTGTTCATAACGTTCCTTGTCGGCCAGGTGTCGCGATTGCCGAGACTGACATCCTGTCAGTCCTTGAGCCCAAGCTTTGAATCCAAGAATCCCGTAAATGACACTAGCGGTCTACTGTCAGATCTGACAGGCGAAATAGACGCTTTCCCGAGTCAGCCAAGGCTGACACGGGAACTTCATGCGTTCGATCAGAAGTGGGGAGCCGGTGCTGCCATGGCCGGCAACGGACCGTTCAGCTGTTGCAGCTGAGTCTTGATCGTCGGGGTCGAGCAGGTGGTCGCTGCCTGCGCTGCGGTTTCGTTACGGATCGAGGTGTAGAACAGTTCGCAGGTCTTGGTTTTCTGCGTCACTTGCCAGGTCTGGGTGCAACTGTTCAGCAAGGTTTTCGGATCGGTGCCCGGTTTGCTGCCCATCCCGGCCTGCCAGCAGGCTGCGCTCAAGTCTTGCCCCATCACTTTCAAACCTGCCGCATCGGCCTTGGCCTGTGCGTCGTCGCCGGTGTAGTTGGCCGGGTCGGCGGCGTACCAGATGTAACTCGGGTGGTTGGAACCCAGCACCGGCACGTTCACGCCTGCGCTTGGGCTGATGGTGGCCAGGCCCAGTACATTCACGGTCGCGCCGTATTGCTGTTTGATCCAGTTACGCACTGGCGCGCCGAAAGCGACCATCGGCAGGGTGGCGCCTTTGGCGTTCTGACTGACTTCCTTGACCATGGTGGTCTGGTAGTCCTTGAAGTAGTCGTAGACCCCTTCCAGATCCTTGCCGGCGCTGGCGGGCGCGGCAATCGGCGCGATGTCGATGATGGTCTGATAGCCCGGCGTCTGGTCGGCGGGGATGCCGTTGTCGGTCAGCAGCGCAGCCCAGCGGTCGGTGGTGTTGGAGCGCAGGTAATCCTGGGCCTGGGTCAGCGAGTAATCCGGCGGGAAGTGCAGCAATTCGACGCTTTTACGGTTTTCCAGAGCCATGCCCAGTGGCAGGAACAGATACCAGCTGTACGCCCATTTGCCATCGGCGTTGAGCTTGCTGGCGCCGGTGTAGGCCAGGTCGCCGGCATCCAGCAGCGCGGCCAGCGGCTTGTCATAGCCTTTCGGTACGCCGCTGATCTCGGCGTAAAGCTGATGGTTGTCGGTTTTCACCAGCACCTTGGCGTTGGCATAACCATCGCGCTGCACACTTTGAGTCAGGTAATGGGCGACAGTCTGCTCAAGCGTCCAGTTGCGAAAGCAGATCACGCTGCAATTGTTGGGATAGGCGAAGAGGCGGGTGACGCGCTCGGTGCTGCCCAGTTTCAGGTCGACATCGGCGTGGGCGGCTGCGCTCAGCGTGAGCGCAGCGAGGGTAAGTCCTGCGAGTTTGAACATGCTCAGATCCTTTTCAGCGTGGGTTCCCCGTTGGTCGGGTGCGCCACATATTGGATCAGCCGGGTGATGGCGAGAAGCCGTCAGTCACAGTTTTTTGAGCTGTACCGCAGGACCTGTCCTCAGACCTTGAAATGCAGGGCGTTGGTCAAGTCGCCCATCGGCTTCTGACCCCGGCCGGTCATTGCATCGTCACGCTGCTTGATACCCGCCAGAGTCTCCAACTGAAACACCCGGGTGATCAGGCGCAGGATCGAAGCGGTGTCATAGACCGTGTGATCCACCGTGCCTTTGCGGGCAAACGGTGAAACCACCAGCGCCGGTACTCGCGAACCCGGCCCCCAGCGATCGCCCTTGGGCGGCGCGACGTGGTCCCACCAGCCGCCGTTTTCATCGACGGTCACGATCACCACCATGTTTTTCCACTGTGGACTTTCCCGCAGCACTTTCAGGGCCCGGACGATGTGGCGGTCGCCGGAGGCCACGTCGGCGTAACCTGCGTGCATGTTCAGGTTGCCCTGGGGTTTGTAGAAGCTCACGGCCGGCAACTTGCCCGCTTCGGCATCGGCGAAGAACTTGTTGGTGCTCGATTCATCGCCCAGACCGGCGTCGCGCAGGCGTTTGCTGCGCTCTTCGGGATGCTCCGGACCTTGCTGCTGGAAGTAGTTGAACGGCTGGTGGTGGTACTGGAAGTTGGGGATTTTCGGGATACCGCCGGAATCCTTGTACTGATCCAGCGTCGCTTGCCAGGCACCTGCGTACCACGCCCAGTCGACGTTCTTCTTCGACAGCTTGTCGCCAATGTGTTCGTGGGTCTGGGGCACCAGGACGTTTGGCAGATCGGCTTTGGAATACGCCGGACGCTCCGGGTCGCGAATCCACGTCGGCCAGTAGGGCGGGGCGAGGGTATTGACCCCGTAACCGTCCGGAGTCAGCGCGCTTGGGCCGAACTGCGGCGGGCCGGTCATGGCGCTGGCCGGTGATTGCTCCAGCGGCTTGAGGCGTGGATCGGCCGGGTCGTCGCTTTGCAGCGCAGCGATCTGGCTCTTGGCGACCGAACTGGCGACGTTCGGGTAGAACGGCGCGGTGGCACTGATCAGATATTGGTGATTGAGGAACGAGCCGCCGAATGCACCCTGAAAGAAGTTGTCGCACAGCACGAATTCCTGGGCCACGTCCCACAGGCGCAGGGAGTAGCGACTCTGGGCGTAGTGACCCATGGTCAGGCCTCCGGAGTCGGCCCAGGCAACGAAGCCGTCGTTCTTGCCTCCGTTGATTTGCATCTGGTTCTGATAGAACACGTGCCACAAGTCGCGAGTCACCAGGCCGAGCGGCAAGTCCTCGGCGTTCGGGCCTTTGAGGGCGAAAGGCGCGTTGGGCAGGTTTTCCTGGAACTGGACCGCGCTGGGATAGGTCACGCCATCGAGAGTCTGCGGGCCGATCTGCAACACACCACCCCAGGCTGGCGGCAGGGTCTGCAGCAGGCTGCCGTCGCGGTCACGCTGTTGATAGTCGGCAGGCTTGAGCGCCGACAACGGCTTTTCGACACCGGGGAAATCACCGAACAGGTTATTGAAACTGCGGTTCTCGGCGTAGATCACCACAACGGTCTTCACCTGATCGCGCAGGGCCTTGTCCAGCTCGGCAGGCGAGAGCGGGCGCTCCTCGGGTTTGCCCGGCTGATCACCGGCATTTCCGCACCCTGCCAGCGTGGCGCCCACACCCAGGACGGCGACACCGCCGAGAAAGCGGCGACGGCTGGTGTCGGTGGGATTGTCGGATTCTGGCGAGGAGGGATCTTTGCCGTCTGTGTCGTCGTTCATGTCGAAGTCCGTTTTGCTTAATTGTTTCAGTATGTTTCGGGCGGACGCTAGCAAGGGAATGTGACGGTTGGGTGACATTTCCAAGGCGCAGAAACAAATGAGGGAGCCAGTACGCTAGCTCCCTCATGAGAATTACGCCTGAAGATGACTCCGCGTCATGGCATCACCGGCGGCGTATACGCCAATGTCGTCCCCAGCGCCCACAGCAACAGCAGCACCAGCGGCGTGTGCACCAGCAGTTGCACGAACGAGAAGCCGATCAGGTCCCGCGCCTTCAACCCCAGCACACCCAGCAGCGGCAGCATGTAGAACGGGTTGATCAGGTTCGGCAGGGCTTCGGCGGCGTTGTAGATCTGCACCGCCCAGCCCAGGTGATAGTTGAGGTCGTTGGCCACCTGCATCACGTACGGCGCCTCGATGATCCACTTGCCGCCTCCGGACGGAATGAAGAAACCGAGAATCGCCGAGTACACGCCCATCAGCAGCGCATAGGTGTCGTGGGAAGCGATGCTGACGAAGAAGGTCGAGATGTGGTGGGCCAGGGTCTGGGCGTCGGTGCCCTTGACCGTGGTCATCAGCGCGGCAATCGAGCCGTACAGCGGGAACTGGATCAGCACGCCGGTGGTGGTCGGCACCGCTCGCGCCACCGCATCGAGGAAGCTGCGCGGGCGCCAGTGCAGCAACGCGCCAAGCATGATGAACAGGAAGTTGTAGGTGTTGAGCCCGGAAATCGCGGTGATCGCAGGTTTGGTCGAGAACTCGTGGAACAGCCATCCGGCCGCCAGCAGCACCAGCACGATGATCAGCAGCGGACTGTGCTCCAGCCATTCGCCGGGCCGGGTGCGCGGTTGCAGGGGCGGCAGGTTGAAGGCTGGGTCGATGCCGCAAGCCTTGGCATCGCGCGCCGAGTTCGGACCCGGTGCGGTGGCGTAGGCGATGATGATCGAGATCACCACCAGCGCCAGCAGCATCACTCCCGACTGCCAGAGAAAAATCGTCTGGGTGAACGGAATCACCCCGGTGATCGACAGAATCGACGGCGGCAGGCTGGCGGGGTTGGCTTGCAACTGTGCGGCAGACGACGACAAGCCCAACGCCCACACGGCGCCAAGGCCCAGATAGGCAGCGGCACCGGCGGCGCGGTAATCCATTTTCAGATCGGTGCGACGGGCGAGGGCGCGCACCAGCAGACCGCCGAATACCAGCGACAGGCCCCAGTTGAGCAATGACGCGACCATTGAGATCAGCGCGACCCAGGCCACGGCGGAGCGGCCGTTCTTCGGGATCTTTGCCAGACGGTCGATCAGCTTCACGGCCGGCGGCGAGCTGGCCACCACGTAACCGCCGATGACCACGAAAGCCATTTGCATGGTGAAAGGGATCAGGCTCCAGAAACCGTCACCGAACGCCATGGCGGCGTCGGTGGGTTTGGCACCCATGGCCAGGGTGGCCAGCGCCACGATGATCACCGCCAGTGCGGCGAACACCCAGGAGTCGGGAAACCAGCGTTCGGCAAAGCTTGAGCAGCGCAAGGCAAAGCGCGCAGAGCGGCTATCTTCGATATCAACGGCCACGGGAGTACCTCGGATTTTTATGTTTATTGTGGTCTTCGGGGCTTGGCCGGCCCGTCTGGACAGGTGCCAACAGTAAATCAACCGGCGGATTTTTGTGACCGTGTTTTGCCGAATCAGACTATGGTCTAACGGGTTGTCCATCGGCCCGTTTGCGTAGACCATGGGCGCCTTGTTTTTTGCCTGTGTCAGAGTTCTTTGCCATGACTGCCAACTCCGAAGCCCGACCGGCGCCATTCAGCCGTTCCGACTACAAGACCCTCGGCCTTGCAGCCTTGGGCGGGGCGCTGGAGATCTACGATTTCATCATTTTCGTGTTCTTCGCCCTGACCCTCAGCCAGTTGTTCTTCCCGCCGGAAATGCCTGAGTGGCTGCGTCTGCTGCAAAGCTTCGGGATTTTTGTCACCGGTTATCTGGCGCGCCCGCTGGGCGGGATCCTGATGGCGCATTTCGCCGACCGGCTGGGACGCAAGAAGGTCTTCAGTCTGAGCATCCTGATGATGGCGCTGCCGTGCCTGCTGATCGGGATCATGCCGACTTATGCACAGATCGGTTATTTCGCACCGTTGCTGTTGCTGGCGCTGCGCATCCTGCAAGGCGCGGCGGTGGGCGGTGAAGTGCCGAGCGCCTGGGTGTTCGTGGCCGAGCACGCGCCGGCCGGGCATCGCGGTTACGCCTTGGGCTTTCTGCAAGCCGGGCTGACGTTTGGTTACCTGATCGGCGCACTGACCGCGACCTTCCTGGCACAAGTCTTCACCCCCGCCGAAGTGCTTGATTACGCGTGGCGTTATCCGTTTCTGCTCGGCGGCGTGTTCGGTGTGATCGGCGTCTGGCTGCGTCGCTGGCTGAGCGAAACCCCGGTGTTCATGGCCATGGAAGCGCAACGTGAGGCTCGGGTCGAACTGCCGTTGCGCACGGTATTGCGTGAGCATCGTCTGGCGATGCTGCCGGCCATGCTCCTGACGTGTGTACTGACTTCGGCAGTGGTGGTGTTCGTCGTCATCACCCCGACCATGATGCAAAAGACTTTCGGCATGACTGCCGGCCATACCTTTGCATTGAGTGCCCTGGGCATCGTCTTCCTGAACATCGGCTGCGTGATTGCCGGCGGGCTGGTCGATCGCATCGGCGCCTGGCGCACCGTCATGCTGTACAGCCTGTTGTTGCCTCTGGGCATCGGCGTGCTCTACACCTGCCTGATTGTCGGCGGTGACTGGGTCGGTCTGGCCTACGCCATCGCAGGGCTTTGCTGTGGCGTGGTCGGCGCCGTGCCGTCGGTAATGGTCAGTCTGTTTCCGGCCCGTATCCGCGTGTCGGGTATTTCCTTTACCTACAACATTGCCTACGCCGCGTGGGCCAGTGTCACACCGTTGCTGCTGATCGGTCTGATGCCGTGGAGCCCATGGATCTGTGTGATGTTCTGTGCGGTGATGGGCGCGGTGGGCGTCGCCAGTGCGGCGTATTTCGGCTCGCGGATGCCGCGCGCAGGACATTGTCAGGTGGCTGGAACAGCCTGATTTCCCGAGGCGTAACTATTTTTGTAGGACAAGGCTCAAACGCACTTCAGAAAAGATTTCCAAGGCCGATGGTTAGGCTGTAACCCCGCTTTCCATCTAGTCCATCGGTGCTTTCCCATGTTCAACAAACGCCTCAAGCAAGAGCTGGCGGCTCTTCGTGAAGAACTCTCCAGCCTTCTGCAAGTGAAGGAGAGCCTGGAAAGCGAGATGCTGGTGCTGACCCTTGAGCCCGACGGACGGATTCAATCGGTCAACCAGAACTTCCTCAATGAAATGCTCTACAAGAGCCAGGACCTGGTCGGCCGCGCGATCGAAGACATCGTGCCGGCCCATGTGAAGTCCGACGAATTTCATCACCGTTTCAAGTCTGCACTGACCCGGGGCGAGCATTTCGCCGGTGCCGTGCGTCTGTCGCGCGGCAATGGCGAAGAGGCGTGGCTGCGTTCGATCGCTCAGCCGATCCGCTCATCAGACGGACGGATCAAGCATTTCTCGATTTTCTCCAGCGACCTGACCCGCACCATCGAAGCCTCCCGCGAGCACGAGAACCTGATTGGCGCGCTGGTGCGTTCGACGGCGGTGATCGAGTTCGACCTCAACGGTAACGTGCTGAGTGCCAACGACCGGTTTCTCCAGGGGATGGGCTACAGCCTGGCGCAGATCAAGGGCAAACATCACCGTATGTTCTGCGAACCGGATGAGTACAACAGTGCCGAGTACCAGAACTTCTGGCGCCGCTTGAACAACGGTGAGTACGTTGCCGGACGATTCAAGCGCGTCGATCAGCATGGCCGGATCGTCTGGCTGGAAGCGTCCTACAACCCGGTACTCGACGCCAACGAAAAACTCTACAAAGTGGTGAAGTTCGCCACCGTGATCACCGATCAGGTCAATCAGGAGCAAGCCGTCGCCGAGGCCGCCAACATCGCCTACAGCACGTCCTTGCAGACCGACAGCACCGCCCAGCGCGGAACCCGTGTGGTCACCGAAGCGGTCAACGTGATGCGCGACCTGTCGCGGCACATGCAGACCGCCGGCGAAGGCATCGAGGCGCTGAACGAGCAATCGCAGGTGATCGGCACCATCGTCAAGACCATCAGCGGCATTGCCGAGCAGACCAACCTGCTGGCGCTCAACGCCGCCATTGAAGCCGCCCGTGCAGGCGAACAGGGCCGTGGTTTTGCGGTGGTGGCCGACGAAGTACGGCAACTGGCCTCGCGCACCAGCCAGGCAACCGAGGAAATCGTTGGTGTGGTGCGTCAGAACCAGGACATGGCGCGCAACGCCGTGGCGCTGATGACCGATGGCAAGCTTCAGGCCGAGCAAGGGCTGGCGCTGGCGGCAGAGGCCGGTACGGTGATCGTCGAGATCCAGGATGGCGCGCAGAAAGTGGTGAACGCGGTCGGCCAGTTCGCCAACCAGTTATCCAGCTGATGCCTGCCAGGCGAAGGGATTGTCCAAGGCAATCCCTTCGCTGTTTTTATCCCGCTACAATCGGCTCTTTTTCCCGGAGCAGATCCCATGAGCGAATCCTTCCTTCGCCCGGTTCCCCTGAACAAAGCCTACCGTTTGCTCAATCACGGGCCGACCGTGCTGGTCAGCGCCGCCCATGACGGGCAGCGCAACATCATGGCTGCCGCCTGGGCCATGCCGCTGGATTTCGAACCGCCGAAAGTCGCGGTGGTGCTGGACAAGTCGACCTGGACCCGGCAATTGCTCGAAGCGTCCGGCACCTTCGTTCTCAACGTTCCTTGCGTGAATCAGGCCGACATTGTGCAGACCGTCGGTTCGACTTCGGGCCTCGAAATCAATCGTGATCAGGGCCGGGACAAGTTTCAGGCCCATGGCTTGCAGACTTTCGCTGGCGAGCAGATCGAGGCGCCGCTGCTCGAAGGCTGCGTGGCGTGGCTCGAGTGTCGGTTGCTGCCGGAGCCGCGCAATCATGAACAATACGATCTGTTCCTGGCAGAGGTGATCGCGGCGCAGGCGGATTCACGGGTGTTCAGCGATGGACGTTGGCACTTCGATGGGCATGACGGCTTGCGCACTCTGCACCACGTGGCCGGCGGGCATTTCCTGATGATTGGCAATCCGGTGGATGGCAAGACGCTCGGGGGTTGAGCGCCGCTTGATGACAAGTCATTGTCGGATGTTGCAAGGTAAGGGTCTTGTCTAATCCGTCAGGCGCGTGCCCATGGACCTTTCCTTTTCCAGTTACCTTGCTCCGTTACTGTCGCTGGCGTTGTTGTGGACGGTTGCGGTCGTCACGCCCGGGCCAAATTTTTTCAATATCGCGCAACTGGCCGTTGGCCGTTCCCGGCGCCATGGTGTGGTTGCGGCGCTCGGGGTGGCCAGCGGGACAGTGTTGTGGGGGCTGGCCGGGGGGCTGGGCATCCAGTCGCTGTTCAGTGCCGCACCGGCGCTCTATCTGAGTTTCAAGATTGCCGGCGGCTGTTACCTGATTTATCTGGGGCTCAAGCAGTTCAAGCGCAGAGCCCCTGTCATGCAAGGAGCCCCGGACGCCCCGGAGCAAACGTTGCTGGGTGCCTATTGGCGAGGCTTTCTGGGCAACATGACCAACCCCAAATCGGCGCTGTTCGTGGCGACGATCTTCGCCACCGCCATGCCGGTCCATGTACCACCGATGTTGCTGGCGCTGGCGGTACTGACCATGGCAACGCTGTCCTTCAGTTGGTATTGCAGTGTGGCGCTGTTTTTCGCCAGTCGACGGATTGCTGGCGTTTACGAGCGCTCACGCACATGGCTGGATCGGTTGGCGGGTGGCTGTTATTTGCTGTTCGGTGCGCATCTGGTGGCTAATCGTTGACTGGAAACCAGGCGGCGCCTGAAGCCTCTTTCGTTGTCATCAACTCCTCAGCGGAATGTAGATTTCAACCACGCTGCGCGGGTCCATCGGGCCGAAGAAACGTTCTCCGCAGTATTCGAACTCGATGCCTTCGGCCGGTGCCATGCCGGCAGCGGGCAGCCATTCGCTGTAGGCGGCGCGGAAGGTTTCCGGCAACGTGGTGACAGTGCCGTGGTGTTCAACGCGGGCATAGTCACGCGCCGGTATCCGCAGCTCTACCATGCCTGCGACCAGAGGCGCATCGGCACCCACCGGCAGTCCGGCGATATAGCGCCACTGGCCGTCCTCCAGCGGTTGGCATACACCGAAGGTGCCGATCGGGTCGTGCAGCCGATCGATCTCACTTTCTCGTGGTACGAAGCGTTGCCACATCTGGGCGATGGTGCCTTCATCTTCCTGCTGCCAGGACATCCCCATGATGCGCAACTCGGGGCAGGCAATGCGCTGAGGTGTCTGCATGGCGGGTAATTCACGATCCGGTTGCGCGAGGTAGCGGGTCAGTTGTCCCAGGATGTTTTCGCTACGCTGGATATCGGCCTTCAACTGCCGAGCGTGGTTTTCAAGGGACTCGCGCAGGTTGATGACGCTGTCCAGGCCCCCACTTGAGGCAAGGGAACGAATGTCTTCCAGCGCCATGCCCAATTGTTTGAGCCAGATGATCCGCCCAAGCGTGACAATCTGCTCCGGGCGGTAATAGCGATAGCCGTTGTCACGCCCGGTGACTGCCGGGCTGAACAAACCAATGCTGTCGTAATGACGCAAGGTCTTGGTGGTGAGCCCGTGGCTGCGGGCCATTTGTCCGATGGTAAGCATGAACCTCTCCTGTTGGCTGCTCGGACTCGAGGTTAAAGCTTGCCCCAAGGGCAAGCTCAATCCCCCAACGCTTCCCCTTCACGCCGAGGATCCGCCCCACCGGCCAGCGTTGCCTTCCCCTGCGCATCCTTGACCCGCACGATGGCCTGGGTGCCGCTGGTCATGTCGATTTCGCTGACGGTATGACCCTTGTCCTTGAGCGCCTGGATCAGTGCCGGGGTGAACTGGCCCTGTTCCAGTTCTGTCGGACCGTTGCGGCTGCCGAAGTTGGGCAGGCTGATGGCGCTTTGCGGGTCGAGGTTCCAGTCGAGCAGGCCGACGGTGGTTTTGGCCACGTATTCGATGATCTGCGAGCCGCCCGGAGAGCCGACGGTGGCGACGAACTCGCCGCTGCTGCGATCAAAGATCAGGGTCGGTGCCATTGACGAGCGAGGGCGTTTGCCGGGTTCCACACGGTTGGCGACTTTCTGTCCGTTCTCTTCGGGGATGAACGAGAAGTCGGTCATCTGGTTGTTGAGCAAAAAGCCCTGAACCATCAGGTGCGAGCCGAATGCCGCTTCGATGGTGGTGGTCATCGACACCGCGCCACCGAAGTCATCCACCGCCACCACTTGCGAGGTTGAGATGCGTAGCGGCGAGCGATCCGGTGCGTAGGCAACCTGCACGCCCGGTGGGGTACCGGGCTTGGCGGTACCCATGCTGCGTTCGCCGATCAGGCTCGCGCGGCTGGCCAGATAACCCGGATCGACCAGACCTTTGACCGGCACCGGTACGAAGTCGGTATCGGCTACATATTGCGCGCGGTCGGCGTAGGCCAGTCGTTCGGCTTCGGCGATCAGGTGGACGGCTTGCGGCGCAGGTTCGAGGCCGGCCGGTTTATCGGTTTGCGCCGGTTTGAGCGGTGTCAGGGACAGACGCGGGTCGCGGGTTTCCAGCGCCTGCAAGGTGCCGAGAATCTGCGCCACCGCAATCCCGCCTGATGACGGTGGCGGCATCCCGCAAACCTGCCAGCGCTTGTAGTCGGTGCACAGTGGCGCGCGCTCCTTGGCCTGATAGTGCTGAAGGTCGTTCAGTGACAGGCTGCCGGGGTTGGCGTGGCCCTGAACCTTGGCCACGATTTCTTCGGCGATCGGGCCTTTGTACAGAGCGTCCGCACCTTCGTTGGCGATGCGTTTGAGCACGGCGGCCAACGCCGGGTTTTGCAGTCGGGTGCCAACGGCTTTGACGCTGCCGTCGTTGTTCAAGAAATACCTGGCCATGTCCGGCGAACGACGCACCACCGGGTCGGACTCCAGCAGCGAATGCAGGCGAGGGGAGATCGCAAAGCCCTGTTCGGCCAGTTTGATTGCCGGTGCAAACAATGTCGCCCACGGCAAGCGGCCCTGTTGTTTGTGCGCCAGTTCCAGCGCACGCATCACACCCGGTGTGCCGACAGAGCGTCCGCCGATCTGCGCCTGCGGGAACGGCATCGGTTTTCCATCGGCCTGCAGGAACAGCTTCTCGGTCGCGCCGGACGGTGCGGTTTCGCGACCGTCGTAGGTGCGCACCTGCTTGCCATCCCACAGCACGATCATCGCGCCACCGCCGATCCCGGAGGACTGCGGTTCGACCAGGGTCAACACGGCTTGCATCGCGATGGCGGCATCGATGGCCGAGCCACCCTGACGCAACATCTCGCGACCGGCTTCGGCAGCCAGCGGATTGGCAGCGGCGGCCATGTGTTTTTCGGCATGGCTGGCTTGCAGGTCAGTGCGATAACCGGAGGCGGCTTCCGGCGCCAGCGGCAAGGTCGAGGAGGGCGGTGCATTGCAGGCGGTGAGGGTGATGGCGCTGACGATCAGCGTCAGGGCCGGCAGGCGAAAGCGTTTCAGGGGCAGGGCTGGAAACACGCGGGGCTCTCCGTCCGTGGGATAAAAGTCTGACGGACTGTATCGGCCGACCGTACAGGACGCAAACCGTCGGTATGTTTGTCCTTCATGCCTTGGCGAATTTTCTGTAGGGTCAGGGCCAAGCGTGAAGCCAGAACAATCAACAAGAGGCCACTATGCACAGCGAGTTTCCGACCCAGTCCAGCTACCGCCATCAGCGCGAACAGTTTCTTGCCGCGGCCACCGCGGCCGGTGCGACGCTCACCTCCTACGCACATCCGCGCTGCGGGCCGTTTGGCGAGCCGCTGAGCACCGATGTGGCGGTGCTGGGAGATCCGCAGGCTAAACGGCGTCTGGTGGCGCTCAGCGGCACCCACGGGGTGGAGGGCTACTACGGTTCGGAATGTCAGATCGACTGGTTGAAGCATTTCACCCCTGGTTCGCTGCCGAAGGATGTGGCGGTGGTGATGATTCACCTGATCAATCCGTGGGGCACCGCATGGTTGCGGCGGGTCAACGAAGACAACATCGACCTCAATCGTAATCATCTGGATTTCAATCAACCGCTTCCGGACAACCAGGCCTACGCCGCGCTGCATGAGATCTACGCCTGCACCGATTTGAACGGCCCCGAGCGGCAGTGCGCCGATGCCTTGCTCGATGGGCAAATCGCCGAGCACGGCTGGCCGGCGGTGATGTCGATTGTCGAGGGCGGCCAGCACAGTCATCCCGATGGGCTGTTTTTCGGAGGCTTTGCCCCGAGCTGGTCGAATCGCACGCTGCATCAGATCATCGAGAACCACCTGGCCGGTGCTGAAACCGTGATGTGTTTCGACCTGCACACCGGCGCCGGCGAGTACGGTCATCCGATGCTGCTGACGATCACTCAGGCGCCTTATCCGGCACTGGCCCGGGCGCAATCGATCTACGGCCCGTGGCTCTACACGCTGCATACCGGTGCCGAGACTTTGAGCGAAACCGGTGTCGCGGCAACCGCTACCGGTTACACCTCGCAGGCGTTGCTTAACGCGCTGCCGGACGTGCAACTGATGCCGTTCGTGATCGAGTGCGGGACTTATCCGGGGCCGGACGTGCATCGCTACTTGCGCGACGATCACTGGCTGCATCTGCATGGCGATCCGCTGGATGCGACGGGGCGTGAGATCAAACTGAATCTGCTGGAGCAGTTCTATCCGGCCGATCCGGACTGGCGGGCGATGGTCGGTTTGCGCACGCGGCAGATCTGGGCGAAGGGGCTGGCGGCGTTAGTGGGCGAGGGATAAACAAACGGCTTACCTTTTGGTAAGCCGTTTTGACTGCTTAGTGATACGCAGCCGTCTGGAGTATCGATGCCAGATGTTTACTGCTTGAACCCTGGCAAACCCTGCGTCGCTCGCCAGTCCTTCACAATTTGCGTTACCCCCCAAGGGGAGCTATCCGCACCCGGTTCTGGGTAATAGATCAGATCCGACCCGGCTGGGTGTTCGCTGATTTTCTCGAAGTGCAACAGTAGCAAGTCAGCGCGATCATCGTTTTCGGCTTCTTTATCTTCTCTAGCGAGCTCTTCCAGCAACGCGACGAACTCGACCTCGGTATATTCCGAAATGCTGCCTTTCAGTAGATTGTCTGTCATGGGTGACCTATTCGTTCCGATGGATATCGATATGGTTTCGCGGCGTATTCACTCGCAGATTATCGACGTCGTAGACGCCGCCGCCCTCGGGTACTTTTTCGAGGTGATGAAGCTCGTAAGATCTTCTGCCTCCGACGCTATCGGCTTTTCGCACGCGTGGCGCTTTACCTTTACGCATACGGCCGGCGCTCTGGTTGATGAATTGATCTGCCGCGGCTGACTCCGAAACGGCTTTCCAAAAGGCCGCTCTGAACGAGTCGAAGCTTTGGAATTCGAGTCCCCGCAGTGAGTCTGCCACGTCTGTTGGAATGGGAACTCCCACCCCTGAGTTTGCTCCGACGAGCCATATTCCGGAAACATCCTCCCCAACCCCTGTCACCGTCCCCGGCATCAATCTCGCCGGTTTCGAAAACACCACATACAACGACTTCAGCCCGGTCTCCGCCGGAAACACCAGAATGCAATCCTCGGCGGTGATGTCTTCGCCGGGCAGGATTTCTATCTGGCTGTCGGTGTTCGCGGCGATCGGGTGGACGAGGATCGTGCTCAGTGGCTCGCCATGTTCCGGATAAACCAGCGGCGGCATCGATCCCAGCGGCCCGCGTTGCGGTGTCCACAAAATCGTGATGCCGTTGAGCTTGGCCTCCATGGCGGTCTTGTCGTTGTTCCACTCGACTTTTACGGTACGCACGGAGTCGTCGCCAAAGGCGCCGGTGTGGATGCCGTAGACCTGCATCACCCCTTCGGCATCACGCCGGAACTGGAAGCGCACGCGAGTGGTGGCGCGGGGTAGGGTGCGTAATTGTTCGTCGGTATAAAGGGTGCCGTCGCCCATTCTGGCCGGCAGCATCCCGAGGATGAACACACTGGCCGGCCCGCCTGCGCCCCGTATGGCCCAGTTGAGACGTTGCTGCAGAATTCCACCGCCCGCCATGCGCCCCAAGGCCAGATCGGCGCCGATTGCCTTCGCTACGGCGTTACTGGCAGCGGGAAAACGCATGGCGCCCGCCACCATGACCTTGCCGAAACTGGAGGCGGGCTCAGGTGTTGTGCCGGCATCCGTTCGACACCAGTTGTCCGGTGTGCAGGACTTGGCAAATACCAGATCGTCGCGGGGCTTTGGGGTTGGCCATTCATCTGTTGGAACGTAGACGGGTTCCGGCTCTCGGGGCGGAAACCAGGCGGCCCATGAGGCACCGCCGTTCGGGCGTTTTCGATGCCATTCATCGTCGAAAAGGTACTTGTCCAGGTCCATGACAACTCCCTGTCTGTCTTTGGAACGAGACGGGGGAGCTTGTCGGTCAATCGGGAGAGCGATCAAACCGACTTGCCGAGATACAGGGACCTGATCGAACGAATAATCCTCTTCGTACGTCTTTCGCGCTCTGTTCCTACGGAATCAGGCCGGCCCACTGAGGTAGGCCACTTTTCTCCGGGCATAAAAAAACGGCCTACCTTTCGGTAAGCCGTTTTTAGTACTTGGTGGCTACACAGGGACTTGAACCCCGGACCCCAGCATTATGAATGCTATGCTCTAACCAACTGAGCTATGTAGCCAAGTGGCGCGCATTATTCCCCTGAAATGGAAAAGCGTCAAGCGTAAATTTAAAATATTTCTTCTTATTTTCAACCGCTTATCCTCCCGCACCGAAAAACGGGGCGGGAAGAGCTTTCATCGCAGCTGAAATCTCCCGGTATTCGCACTCAAGGCGTGGCTGCCCTGACTCAAGGTGTCCGCCGCGAGGTTCACGGCCCGGGCGCCTTCGAGCAGACGAACCGCCGCTTGATCGACCTGCTGGATATTGCCGCTGACTTCATCGGCGGTGCTCGCCTGTTCCTCGACCGCCGTGGCGATTTGCGCGAGGGTGTCGGTGACGCTCTGCACGGCGCTGGCGATTTCTCCCAGGCGTTCGCCCAGCCCGGTGACGGCTTCGGCATCCGATTGCGCCTGGCCGCACGCGGCTTCCATCAGGCTTACCGCTTCATTCACCGTCGCACGCAAGCTGTCGACGGTGCCGGCGATCTGCGCGGTGGACGATTGCGTGCGTTGCGAGAGGCTGCGCACCTCGTCGGCCACCACAGCAAAACCGCGACCCTGTTCACCGGCACGAGCGGCCTCGATGGCGGCGTTGAGCGCCAGCAGGTTGGTTTGCTCGGCGACGCCACGAATGGTATCGACCACCAATTGAATCTGTTGGCCTTGCTCGCTGACGCGGCCTAGCGCGGCAGCAGTCTCATTCAGGCGCTGGTTGAGCTGTTGAATGCTCGCCGTGGTGCGCTGGCTGTCGCGGCTGCTGTCGGCGGCGATGCGGCGGGTGTGCTGGGCGCTGCCGGAGGCTTGTTCACAACTCTGCGCGACGCCCTGGGAGGTCGCCGCCAATTGCGTGGCGGCGGCGGCGATCTGGCTGATCTGCAATTGCTGCGCTTCGACTTCGCTGAGAGCGCCACTGGAGTGATCGTTGAGGCTGCGCACTGCGTTGCTCAGTTGCGAGGTCTCGTGATCGACGCCCAGCAGGCTGTTGCGTAGTTGCACCACGGCCACGTTGAGCGCGGTGCTGATCGACGCCAGTTCATCTCGGCCCACGACCGGCACTTGCAGGCTCAGATTGCCGTCGCGCAAGGCTTCGGCGAGCACCGTAATGCCGCTGGCGCTGCGACGGATCGAGGCTTGCAGGCAGACGAACAGATAGAGCGCTGCCAGCAGCAGACAACCGAAGACCGTCGCCACAACGATGAACTGACGAATCGCCGAGCCGTGGTAGTCGTCCAGGCGCTGATCCAGCGACACCAGCGATTGCTGGCGCAGCGTGGCGAGGTTGCCGAGCAGGGCATCGAGGCTGCGCTCGAAGTCTTCAGGTTTGAGATTGATACTGCCGCCGAAGACGCCGTCATCCAGCACTTTCAACCCGGCATCCAGCTGCTTGAGGCTGTCGTGGTATTGCCCGGCCCAGCCTTGCAGGGCCGGCGGGAGACGCGCTTCGAGCAGGCCTGCAGTTTTTACAAGCTGCTCGCGGGCATCGCCGATGCGGCTGCGCAGATCACGCAGTTGCAGGCGGCTTTGCAGGGTGAACTGCCCGGACACCACAGACGCCTGGCCCACGGCTGCCAGTCGGCCGACCCGTTCGATCAGGTCCGGTGCATGTTGAGTGGAAATCTGTGTCAGCAGATAGGTTTCCAGCCATGGCGCGAGGATCAGGCGATTGTCCATCGCGATTTGTTCGCGCAACGCTTGCAGGGCACTGAGGGCGTTGGTGAAGCGATCGTAACCGTCCGGCCACCAGCCGACGCCGGCCAGACTCTTGGAGTCCAGACCACCGAGGGCGGTTTGCAGGGCCTGATAGCGAGCCAGTGTTTCACCTTCCGCGCCTTCGGCTTTCAACGCATTACCCAGATCCTGTGTGGCTTGGGCGACGGCAGGTTGCACGCCATCGAATGCGGCCATGGCGGCGAGAGTCGCGGGCGTCGGTTGGCGGTTGGTTTCCGTGGCACGCCAGCGGGCAGCGCGGTCGCGCTGAGCGGCGAGCAGGTTGTCGAGCGCATCGAGGGCGAGCAACTGACGCACACCGGCACGTTCGCCGGAAATCAGGTTGAGCTTGTCGCGATAGTCCTGGCCGATCATCAACAGGCTACCGGCCAACGGCAGAATGAACAGCAGAAACAACAACTGGAATTTACGCGCGAAGCCAAACCGCCCCAGCAATTTGATCCCCGGTGATAAGAAAGCCTGCATGCCCCATGACTCCTCTGGACACCACGCACCATTGGCGTGCATCGCGTTCGTTGCGAGCGCGATCAGTGCCCTGCTAAAAGGCTTCGAAAGTCCACTCTCGTCCGCTCTGTAGGCAGACTCTGTAGCAAAACTTCCCATTCTCGATCCCCTTTGTAAGGGGGCCGCGTTCAAGCGGAGAAGCAAGGCAAGAATCAGACCATGGCTTTGCGCTATCACTTGCGTTGCGATGAATGAATAGTTCGTTAGCTGGCTAAGGGGATGGCGCTGGCGCACCGAAAAATGGCACATTGACGCACCTGCCCGTGTGCACCCATCTGCTGTACGGAAACTCCCATGGCTATCAGCAACGTTCAGACCGCCGCTGCGTCGGCGTCCGCTCCTCCACAAAGCAGTCCTCTGGTGATGCGCATCATCGGCGCGGTGGCGCTGGCGCATTTGATCAACGACCTGATCCAGTCAGTGCTGCCATCGATCTATCCGATGCTCAAGGCCAACTACGGCTTGACCTTCACCCAGGTCGGCCTGATCACCCTGACGTTCCAATTGACCGCTTCGCTGTTGCAACCGTGGGTCGGTTACCACACTGACCGGCACCCGAAACCGTGGCTGTTGCCGGCCGGTTCCGTGTGTACGTTGATCGGTATAGTGATGATGTCGATGGTCGGCAGTTTCCCGCTGATTCTGCTGGCGGCAGCGCTGATCGGCATCGGCTCCTCGACCTTCCACCCCGAAGCGTCTCGTATCGCGCGGTTGGCGTCGGGCGGGCGCTTCGGTCTGGCGCAATCGACTTTCCAGGTCGGTGGTAACGCCGGTTCGGCATTCGGGCCGTTGCTGGCGGCGGCAATCATCATTCCTTTTGGCCAGGGCAATGTGGCGTGGTTCGGGCTGTTCGCCGTGTTTGCGCTGTTCGTGCTGTACCGCATCAGCCGTTGGTACGCCCATCACCTGAACCTGTTCAAGCTCAAGGCTGGCCAGGCGGCGACTCACGGGTTGTCGAAGGGCAGGGTGACCAGCGCGCTGGTGGTGCTTGGATTGCTGGTGTTCTCCAAGTATTTCTACATGGCCAGCCTGACCAGTTACTTCACCTTTTACCTGATCGAGAAGTTCGACCTGTCGGTGGCCAGTTCGCAGTTGCACCTGTTTCTGTTTCTTGGCGCGGTGGCGGCAGGCACGTTCTTCGGCGGGCCGATTGGCGACAAGATCGGGCGCAAGGCGGTGATCTGGTTCTCGATCCTTGGCGTTGCGCCATTCACGCTGCTCATGCCGCATGTCGACCTGTTTTGGACCACTGTTCTGAGCGTGGTGATCGGCTTCATCCTCGCTTCGGCGTTCTCGGCGATTGTGGTGTACGCGCAGGAACTGGTGCCGGGCAACGTCGGAATGATTGCCGGCGTGTTCTTCGGGTTGATGTTCGGCTTTGGCGGGATTGGTGCGGCGTTGCTCGGGCATCTCGCGGACATTCACGGCATCGAGTACGTGTACTTCCTGTGCTCGTTCCTGCCGTTGTTCGGGGTGCTGGCGATCTTTCTGCCAAGAACCAAAAAAGTCTGACGGGCTGAATTTCAGGCACAAAAAAGCCGCGTATCAAACGCGGCTTTTTCTTGGGTGCAGCTTTTACACGTTGAAGCGGAAGTGCATCACGTCGCCGTCTTTGACGATGTAATCCTTGCCTTCCAGGCGCCATTTACCGGCTTCCTTGGTGCCCGCTTCGCCCTTGTACTGGATGAAGTCGTTGTAGGCGATCACTTCGGCGCGGATGAAGCCTTTCTCGAAGTCGGTGTGGATCACGCCAGCAGCTTGTGGTGCGGTGGCACCGACGCGGACGGTCCAGGCGCGGACTTCTTCGACACCGGCGGTGAAGTAGGTCTGCAGGTGCAGCATTTCGTAGCCGGCGCGGATCACACGGTTCAGACCAGGCTCTTCCAGGCCCAGGGCCTCGAGGAACATGTCTTTCTCTTCACCGTCGTCCAGCTCGGCGATTTCCGCTTCGATCTTGTTGCAGACCGGAACGACCATGGCGCCTTCTTCTTCGGCGATGGCCTTGACCACGTCCAGGTGCGGGTTGTTCTCGAAACCGTCTTCAGCGACGTTGGCGATGTACATGACCGGCTTGGTGGTCAGCAGGTGGAAGCCTTTGATCACCGCTTTCTCATCGGCGCTCATGTTCTTCATCAGGCTGCGCGCAGGCTTGGCTTCTGTGAAGTGAGCGATCAGTTGCTCCAGCAGGGCTTTCTGAACGACTGCGTCCTTGTCACCGCCCTTGGCATTGCGCGCGACTTTCTGCAGTTGCTTCTCGCAGCTGTCGAGGTCGGCGAAGATCAGTTCCAGGTCGATGATTTCGATGTCGCGCTTCGGGTCGACGCTGTTGGAAACGTGGATCACGTTTTCGTCTTCGAAGCAGCGCACGACGTGAGCGATCGCGTCGGTTTCACGGATGTTGGCCAGGAACTTGTTACCCAGGCCTTCACCTTTCGAGGCGCCGGCTACCAGGCCTGCGATGTCGACGAATTCCATGGTGGTCGGCAGGATGCGCTTCGGGTTGACGATGGCCGCCAGGGCGTCCAGACGCGGATCCGGCATCGGCACGATGCCGCTGTTCGGCTCGATGGTGCAGAAGGGGAAGTTCTCGGCCGCGATCCCGGATTTGGTCAGGGCGTTGAACAGGGTGGACTTGCCGACGTTAGGCAGGCCGACGATGCCGCAATTGAATCCCATGGTGTTTCCCCTCGGATAAGAGTCAGGCCTTCTGGCTGTGCAGGTTTTTCATCGCACGGTTCCATTCACCGGCGAGGATATCCGGCAGCACGCCGAGGGCAAAGTCGATGCTGGCATCGAGTTTTTCCTGTTCGGCGCGTGGCGCACGACCCAGGACGAAATTTGAAACCATACTGGCGACGCCCGGGTGGCCGATGCCAAGCCGCAGGCGGTGGAACGTATTCTGATTGCCCAATTGCGCAATGATGTCGCGCAATCCGTTGTGACCGCCATGACCGCCGCCAACCTTGAGTTTGGCGACGCCCGGAGGCAGATCGAGTTCGTCGTGCGCCACCAGGATTTCTTCAGGCTTGATGCGGAAGAAACCGGCGAGTGCCGCCACGGCCTGGCCGCTGCGGTTCATGTAGGTGGTGGGAATCAGCAGGCGAACATCCTGACCCTGATGCGAAAACCGCCCGGTCAGGCCGAAATACTTGCGATCGGCCACGAGATTCACATTCTGTGCGTGGGCGATGCGCTCAACAAAAAGGGCCCCTGCGTTATGCCGGGTCTGTTCGTATTCAGCGCCTGGATTTCCCAGGCCAACGATCAGTTTGATGGCAGTCACGATAGGGGCCCTTCCTTGGAGTGGTGGATAACATCGCCGCGATCAGGGAAGGCGGCGAAAGTGGACGAAAAATGCTCATTTACCATGGATGTAAACTCCGCGTTCTCGCCCGCTTTCTCGCTACGTTCCAGTCCGCGATGTTACCTGCTCACTCCGGCTTCACAGAGTGAATTACTCTGCTGCGCCTTCGGCAGCTTCTGGAGCAACACGTGGAGCGTGGACGTTGGCAACAGCCAGGTCGTTACCGTGAGCCAGAGCAACGAACTCAACGCCTTTAGGGGCTTTGATGTTCGACAGGTGAATGATCGAACCGATTTCAGCGTCAGCCAGGTCGACTTCGATGAACTCAGGCAGATCTTTCGGCAGGCAGGAAACTTCGATCTCGGCAACAACGTGCGAGATTTCGCCGCCTTTCTTCACTGGAGCAGCTTCGTTGATGAAGTGCACAGGAACGATAGCGGTCAGTTTCTGGCCAGCTACAACGCGTACGAAGTCAGCGTGCATCACGTGGCCTTTGGCCGGGTGACGTTGCAGAGCTTTGATGATCACGTTTTGCTTGGTGCCACCAACGTTCAGCTCGATGATGTGGCTGTAAGCCGCTTCGTTTTCGAGCAGTTTGGCAACTTCTTTGGCCAGCATGCTGATGGATTCAGGGGCTTTGTCGCCACCGTAAACAACAGCTGGAACCAGGGCGGCGAGACGACGCAGGCGGCGGCTCGCACCTTTCCCCAGGTCGGAACGCGCTTCAGCATTCAGAGTAAAATCGTTCATTTTGTATCTCCAAAATAGCCATGACCGAGTGGCGTTTGCGACCAGCGCCGAACACGGTATGGGCAAAAAAGCCCCGCCCCGGCAGGAATGCCGGGGCGGGGCGCTTTTCGTCAACGAGACATTTCGAGAAGGGCAGGGCCCTTAACGGAACATCGCGCTGATCGATTCTTCATTGCTGATGCGGCGAACCGCTTCGGCAACAACCGGTGCGATATCCAGTTGACGGATACGTGCACAGGCTTGTGCTGCAGCGGACAGCGGGATGGTGTTAGTGACCACCAGCTCGTCCAGCACGGAATTTTCGATATTCTCGATGGCCCGACCCGACAGCACAGGGTGTGTGCAGTAGGCAAAGACCTTGGCTGCGCCATGCTCTTTCAGGGCCTTGGCCGCGTGGCACAGAGTGCCGGCGGTATCGACCATGTCATCGACCAGAATGCAGGTACGCCCTTCGACATCACCGATGATATGCATCACTTCAGAGTGATTGGCTTTCTCACGGCGTTTGTCGATGATCCCGAGATCCACGCCCAGGGACTTGGCAACGGCACGTGCACGCACGACGCCACCAATGTCCGGGGACACGATCATCAGGTTCTCGAAGCGCTGATCTTCGATGTCATCCACCAGAACCGGGGAGCCGTAGATGTTATCTACCGGAATATCGAAGAAACCCTGAATCTGGTCAGCATGCAGATCAACCGTGAGAACACGGTCGATGCCGACTACGGTAAGCATGTCAGCGACGACTTTCGCGCTGATAGCCACACGTGCGGAACGCGGACGGCGATCCTGACGGGCATAACCAAAATAAGGAATAACAGCAGTGATACGAGTAGCCGAGGAGCGGCGGAAGGCGTCAGCCATCACTACCAGTTCCATCAGGTTATCGTTGGTCGGAGCGCAAGTCGGCTGAATAATGAAAACGTCTTTACCGCGAACGTTTTCATTGATCTCGGCTGTAATTTCGCCGTCGGAGAATTTACCGACAGAGATGTCACCGAGAGGGATATGCAGCTGACGTACAACACGCCGAGCCAGATCGGGGTTAGCGTTCCCCGTAAAGACCATCATCTTGGACACGCGCAGTACCTGAAGGCTGAGGGTATACCTGGATGAGTATAGGAAAATGGCAGGGGCGGCTGGATTCGAACCAACGCATGGCAGGATCAAAACCTGCTGCCTTACCGCTTGGCGACGCCCCTGTATCTGTTGCTTGCAAGTGCCGGGCACTTGGTTCCTTTAGAGCAGACTTTGCAGCTTGCGATGCAACATCGAAACGTTGCTTCCTTTCGCTACAAACCCTGTAAGGGTCTCTGTCAGAAGGGCCGAGACTTTATCAGCTTCAGCTTTGCTTGGGAAGCCCCCAAACACACAACTTCCAGTTCCGGTGAGTTTTGCTTCGGTAAAATTACCTAACAAATTCAATGCGTTACGTACTTCTGGATAACGCCTTGCTACCACCGGCAAGCAGTCATTTCGACTGTTTCCCTCGGGAACGGGGCGCACTTTAATGGGCGGCGTGTTACGTGTCAACAACGGATCTGAAAAAATTTCTGCCGTACTAACAGAGACTTGCGGAACGAGCACGACATACCACGGTTCGACAGGCTCGACAGGGGTCAGTTTCTCGCCGACAC
Source organism: Pseudomonas sp. GW822-FHT03F08 (assembly GCF_058801265.1). Lineage (NCBI taxonomy): Bacteria > Pseudomonadati > Pseudomonadota > Gammaproteobacteria > Pseudomonadales > Pseudomonadaceae > Pseudomonas > Pseudomonas sp. GW822-FHT03F08. The sequence continues at coordinate 34,713 of NZ_JBXANC010000015.1, forward strand.
CTTCGGCGAAAGCCGCGTGCCCGCGCACGAAAACCGGGACGTCGGCACCCAGGCTCAGGCCCAGTGTTGCCAGCCGATCTTCATCCCAGCCCAACTGCCATAGATGATTGAGGCCGAGCAGCGTGGTCGCCGCATTCGAGCTGCCGCCACCGATGCCACCGCCCATCGGCAGGATCTTGTCGATCCAGATATCGATGCCGAGGGCGCAACCGGATTGTTCCTGAAGTTTTTTCGCCGCCCGTACGATCAGGTTGCTGTCGTGGGGCACGCCGTCGAATTCGGTGTGCAGGCGAATCACGCCATCGTCGCGCACTGCGAAGGTGATTTCGTCGCCGTAGTCGAGGAACTGAAAAATCGTCTGCAACTCGTGATAGCCGTCTTCACGGCGACCGAGAATGTGCAGCATCAGGTTGAGTTTGGCCGGAGAAGGCAGCGTCAGGCGTGGAGCGGTCATGCTTATTGCCCCAATTTACGCGGTTGCCAGGTCTTGATGACCAGCGTCACGTCCAGGTCGGTGCCGTGCAGTTTGATCCGCTCGGGCAACCAGTAACCATTTTGTTCGGCATAACCCAGGTATTCGACCTGCCAGCCGTCCTGCTCCAGATTGGCCAGGCGACTGTCGCCATCGAGGGTCAGGCGGCTCTTGCTGGCCGGAGCCGGCAGGCCGCGAACCCACCAGGCCAGGTTCGATACCGGCAATTTCCAGCCGAGCTGTTCTTCCAGCAGGACTTCCGGGGACTGCGCGTCATAGCGGCCCTGGTTGGCGACTTCCAGCGAGACTTTGCCCGGGCGACCGGTCAACCGCGCAGCGCCGCGACCCAGCGGGCCGGACAGGCGGATGTCGTAATAATCCTGGCGCTGCAGCCAGAACAGCGTGCCGCTGCCCGAGTCTTTCGGGGCGCGGATACCGATCTTGCCGTCGATCTGCCAGCCATCGAGGCCGGTCAGTTGCTGTTTGTTAGCGGCCCATTGTGCCGGGCTGCCATGGCCCTCGACCGATTCGCGAGCGCCAAAACCCGCGCAACCGGCGAGCAGGGCGATGAAGCTGAAAACTATGACGTGGCGCAAAAACATGAGTTAAAGAGTCTCGGATCCGGTCAGGCGCTTGATGGTGCTGCGCAGAATGGTGCTGTCGGGCTGATCCTTGAGGAACTTGCCCCAGATTTGTTTCGCTTCGCGCTGATTGCCCTTGGTCCACAGGACTTCGCCCAGGTGAGCGGCGACTTCGTGATCGGGGAAGCGCTCGAGGGCCTGGCGCAGGTACTTCTCGGCGTCATCCAGGTTGCCCATGCGGAAATTCACCCAGCCGAGGCTGTCGAGTACCGCCGGGTCTTCCGGATTGATCTGATGGGCCTGCTCGATCAGCGCCTTGGCTTCGGCGTAGCGGGTGGTGCGGTCGGACAGGGTGTAGCCGAGGGCGTTGAGGGCCATGGCATTGTCCGGATCGCGCTTGATGATCAGGCGCAGGTCTTTTTCCATCTGTGCCAGGTCGTTGCGTTTTTCCGCCTGCATTGCCCGGGTGTAGAGCAGATTCAGATCATCCGGGTATTGCAGCAACGCCTGTTGCAGGGTTTTCCAGGCCTTGTCGCCCTGATTGTTGGCGGACAGGGTCTCGGCCTCGATCAGGTACAACTGGATCGCGTAATCCGGCTGCGCATCACGTTCGGCGGCCAGCTTGCTCTGGGCTTCGGCGGTCTTGCCGTTGTTCATCAGAATATCGGCCTGACGCAGTTGCGCCGGCAGATAGTCGTTTCCCGGTCCGACCTGGGCGTACTCGATCAGCGCGCCTTGCGGGTCGTTGCGTTCTTCGGCGATGCGGCCCAGGTTCAGGTGCGCGGAATCGACATGGCTTTCGCGGGCGATCAGGTCTTCCAGGTAACCCTTGGCCTCATCCCAGGCCTTGGCTTCCAGGCAGACCAGTGCCAGCGAGTAACGCAGTTCGTCGTCTTCCGGGTATTGCTGGACCAGGGTCGAGAATTCGACCTTGGCGTCATCCATCCGGTCCTGTTCCACCAGCATCCGCGCGTAAGTCAGGCGCAGGCGCTTGTCGTCCGGGTACTTCTTGATGTTTTTCTGCAGCAGCGGCAGGGCCTCGTCGCCACGGTTCAGCCCTTGCAACAGGCGGGCGCGCAGCAGGATCGGGGCGATTTCGCCGTCATCTGGCGGATTGTCTTCGAGCAGGGCCAGCGCACCTTTGGTGTCGCCATCCTGCTGCATCAGCAGGGCCTTGCCGAAAATCAGCTGATTGTTGTGCGGGTGACGCTGCAACAGACGGTCGAAACTTTTCATCAGACCGTTGCGGGTTTCCTGATCGGTGTCGGCGGCCGACAGCGCGAGGAAGTCGAAATGGGTGTCGCCCTTGCCCTGCAGGACTTTCTCCATATAGACCATCGAGTCGTCATAGCGCCCGGCGCGAGCCAGTTGCACGGCGGCGGCGCGTTGCGCTTCGAGGTCATCCGGGGCGTTTTTTGCCCAGATCAATGCGGTATCCAGCGCCGGTTGATCCGCGCCCAGGTACTCGGCAATGCGGAACGCCCGCTCGGAAACACCCGGATCCTGGGTGTTGATGGCCTGGGTCACGTAGTTGTCCAGGGCAATGTCGAAACGATTGCGCTGGCCGGCGAGTTCGGCACTCAGCAGGCTGAACACCGTTTCCTCGCTGAACGAGCTGTAAACCTTGGGCTTTTCAGGGGCTGGCGTGGTGTCTTCGACCGATGAGGTGCCATCGTGCGAAACGGGGGCCAAGGCCTGGCAGCCGCTGAGGAAGACAAAAGCAAGGAGCAACGCGGAAGATCTATTCATATAGGAAGAGGACGACTAACCTGCGGTCGGATCATCATGACACAAGCCTTCGGCCAAACATAACCGAGTCTCGATTGTGGCCATTATAGGGGCGGACAATTGGGACAATAGTCAGCGGTAGTTGTTCTGAATCTGACGAAGTAGGACAATTGCCGGCTTCACGTCACCATCAGCGACCTTGAATGGCCTTCCTTGCACTCGGTATCAACCACAAGACTGCTTCAGTAGACGTCCGCGAGCGCGTGGCCTTTACCCCTGAGCAGCTGGTGGAGGCCTTGCAGCAGCTCTGCCGACTCACCGACAGCCGCGAAGCTGCGATCCTTTCCACCTGCAATCGCAGTGAACTGTATATAGAACAGGATCAGCTTTCGGCCGATATCGTGCTGCGCTGGCTGGCCGACTATCACCATTTAAGCCTCGATGAGCTGCGCGCGAGTGCTTATGTGCACGAAGATGATGCGGCAGTTCGTCACATGATGCGGGTCGCCTCCGGGCTCGATTCGCTGGTGTTGGGCGAACCGCAGATCCTCGGCCAGATGAAATCGGCCTACGCCGTGGCCCGCGAGGCCGGCACCATCGGGCCGTTGCTGGGCCGGTTGTTTCAGGCAACGTTCAACGCTGCCAAGCAAGTGCGCACCGACACTGCCATTGGTGAAAACCCGGTGTCCGTGGCGTTTGCCGCCGTCAGCCTGGCCAAACAGATTTTCAGCGACCTGCAACGCAGTCAGGCCCTGCTGATCGGCGCCGGCGAGACCATCACCCTGGTCGCCCGCCATCTGCATGAGCTGGGGGTCAAGCGTATCGTGGTGGCCAACCGCACACTGGAGCGTGCCAGCCTGCTGGCCGAACAGTTCGGTGCGCACGCGGTGCTGCTCTCGGACATCCCGGCCGAACTGGTGCGCAGCGACATCGTCATCAGCTCCACCGCCAGTCAGTTGCCGATCCTTGGCAAGGGCGCGGTGGAAAGCGCCCTGAAGCTGCGCAAGCACAAGCCGATCTTCATGGTCGACATCGCCGTTCCCCGTGACATCGAGCCAGAAGTCGGCGAACTCGACGACGTTTACCTCTATAGCGTCGACGATCTGCACGAAGTGGTCGCCGAAAACCTCAAGAGCCGCCAGGGCGCAGCGCAAGCGGCCGAAGAGATGGTTTCGGTCGGTGCCGACGATTTCATGGTGCGCCTGCGTGAACTGGCGGCGGTCGATGTGCTCAAGGCCTATCGTCAACAGAGCGAACGCCTGCGCGACGAAGAGCTGCAAAAGGCCTTGCGCCTGCTGGCCAACGGTGGCAACGCCGAAGACGTGCTGGGCCAGTTGGCCCGTGGCCTGACCAATAAACTCCTGCACGCCCCGAGCGTACAGTTGAAAAAGCTTTCTGCCGAAGGCCGCCTCGATGCGCTGGCCATGGCCCAGGAACTCTTTGCCCTCGAGGGCTCACCGGATAGCTTTTCGGATAAAAAACCGCAATGAAAGCGTCACTGCTCAATAAGCTGGATATCCTCCAGGACCGTTTCGAGGAACTGACGGCGCTGCTTGGCGACGCCGAAGTCATTTCCGACCAGACCAAATTCCGCGCCTATTCCAAGGAATACGCCGAAGTCGAGCCGGTCGTCGAAGCCTATAAACAGCTGCTCAAAGCCCAGGCCGACCTGGAAGGCGCCCAGGCGCTGCTCAAGGACGGCGACCCGGACATGCGTGAAATGGCCGTGGAAGAAGTCCGCGAAACCAAAGAGCAACTCATCGAACTGGAAGCCACCTTGCAGCGCATGCTGCTGCCTAAGGACCCGAACGACGGGCGCAACGTGTTCCTCGAAATCCGCGCCGGCACCGGTGGTGACGAGGCGGCGATCTTCTCTGGCGACCTGTTCCGCATGTATTCGCGTTACGCCGAGCGGCGTGGCTGGCGGGTGGAAATCCTCTCGGAGAACGAGGGGGAGCACGGCGGCTATAAAGAAGTCATCGCCCGGGTTGAAGGCGACAACGTCTACGGCAAGTTGAAGTTCGAGTCCGGTGCCCACCGCGTGCAGCGTGTGCCGGCCACCGAATCCCAGGGCCGGATCCACACCTCGGCCTGCACCGTGGCCGTGTTGCCGGAGCCGGACGAGCAGGAAGCGATCGAGATCAACCCGGCGGACTTGCGCGTCGACACCTACCGATCCTCCGGGGCCGGTGGTCAGCACGTCAACAAGACCGACTCGGCGATCCGTATCACCCACTTGCCGACCGGCATCGTGGTCGAGTGCCAGGAAGAACGTTCCCAGCACAAGAACCGTGCACGGGCGATGGCCTGGCTGTCGGCCAAACTCAACGACCAGCAGACCGCAGCGGCGGCCAACGCCATCGCCAGTGAGCGTAAATTGCTGGTGGGTTCCGGTGACCGCTCCGAACGCATCCGCACCTACAACTTTGCCCAGGGCCGGGTCACTGACCATCGCGTCAACCTGACCCTGTATTCCCTCGACGAAATCCTCGCCGGTGGCGTCGAAGCGGTGATCGAGCCGTTGCTGGCCGAATACCAGGCCGACCAACTTGCAGCGATAGGTGAATAAATGACCATCATCGCCAGCCTGTTGCGCGCCGCCGAACTGCCGGACTCACCCACCGCGCGCCTGGACGCCGAACTGCTCCTTGCCGCGGCGCTGGGCAAGTCGCGCAGTTTTCTTCACACCTGGCCCGAGCGCATCGTGCCGAGCGAAGCCGTGATGGTCTTCGCCGAATATCTGCAGCGTCGTCGCAGCGGTGAACCGGTGGCCTATATTCTCGGCCAGCAGGGTTTCTGGAAGCTCGATCTGGAAGTCGCGCCACACACGTTGATCCCGCGTCCGGACACCGAACTGCTGGTGGAGGCCGCACTGGAATTGCTCCCGGCGACCCCGGCCAAAGTGCTCGACCTCGGCACCGGCAGCGGCGCAATTGCGCTCGCTCTGGCCAGCGAGCGCCCGGCGTGGAACGTCACCGCCGTGGATCGTGTGCTGGAAGCCGTGGCCCTGGCCGAACGCAACCGTCAGCGCCTGCACCTGAACAACGCCACGGTGCTGAGCAGTCACTGGTTCAGTGCCCTCGAAGGCAAGCGTTTCGAGCTGATCATCAGCAACCCGCCGTATATCCGCGCCGCCGATCCGCATCTGGTCGAAGGCGATGTGCGTTTCGAACCGGAAAGCGCGCTGGTGGCCGGCGTCGACGGGCTCGACGATATACGCCTGATCATTGCCCAGGCGCCTGCACATCTGGAGGCCGGGGGCTGGCTGATGCTCGAACACGGCTATGATCAAGCCGAAGCCGTGCGCGATCTGCTGCTGACGCAAGGTTTCGAAGAAGTCCACAGCCGCACCGATCTGGGCGGCCATCAACGGATCAGCCTGGGGCGCCTGCCGTGCTGAATGATCAGGAATTGTTGCGCTACAGTCGGCAGATCCTGCTGCAACACATCGACATCGATGGCCAGTTGAAGCTCAAGGACAGCCGTGTCCTGATCGTCGGCCTCGGCGGTCTCGGCGCACCGGTGGCCTTGTACCTGGCGGCGGCGGGTGTCGGTGAATTGCATCTGGCGGATTTCGACACGGTCGACCTGACCAACCTGCAACGCCAGATCATCCACGACACCGACAGCGTCGGCATGACCAAGGTCGACTCGGCGCTCAAGCGCCTGAGCGCGATCAATCCTGAAATTCAACTGGTGCCCCATCGCCAGGCGCTGGACGAGGACTCCCTCGCTGCTGCCGTGCTTGCGGTGGATCTGGTGCTCGACTGTTCGGACAATTTCTCCACTCGCGAAGCAGTCAACGCTGCGTGTGTGGCTGCGCGCAAACCGCTGGTCAGCGGCGCGGCGATCCGCCTCGAAGGGCAGCTCTCGGTGTTCGACCCGCGTCGTGCCGAAAGTCCGTGCTACCACTGCCTGTACGGTCACGGCAGCGAAGCCGAACTGACCTGCAGCGAGGCCGGCGTGGTCGGTCCTCTGGTTGGCCTGGTCGGCAGCCTGCAAGCGTTGGAAGCGTTGAAGTTGCTGGCAGGATTCGGCGAGCCACTGGTGGGTCGTCTGCTGTTGATCGATGCACTGGGCTCGCGCTTCCGTGAACTGCGGGTCAAGCGTGATCCGGGGTGCAGCGTCTGTGGTTCGCACCATGCGTGAGGCGCCGATCGCCGTATTCGACTCCGGCGTCGGCGGCCTGTCGGTGCTGGCGGAAATCCAGCAGTTGCTGCCCAATGAATCGCTGCTCTACCTCGGCGATTGCGGCCACATTCCTTATGGCGAGAAAACCCCGGAGTTCATTCGCGAGCGTTGCAGCGTGATGGCCGGTTTTTTCCGCGAGCAGGGCGCCAAGGCGCTGGTGATCGCTTGCAACACCGCGACCGTGGCCGGCGTCGCTGACCTGCGGCGTGACTTCCCCGACTGGCCGATTGTCGGCATGGAGCCGGCAGTCAAACCGGCTGCTGCCGCCACTCGCAGCGGAGTAGTCGGCGTACTCGCCACCACCGGCACCTTGCAGAGCGCGAAATTCGCGGCCTTGCTCGATCGTTTTGCCACCGATATTCGGGTCATTACCCAACCTTGCCCGGGACTGGTCGAGCGGATCGAAAACGGCGACCTGCACAGCGAAGCGCTGCGTCAGTTGCTTCAGCACTACGTCGAACCGCTGCTGGGCGCAGGCTGCGACACGATCATTCTCGGTTGCACCCACTATCCGTTTCTCAAGCCGATGCTCAAGACGATGCTCCCCGACGACATCAGCCTGATCGACACCGGCGCCGCTGTGGCCCGGCAACTTCAGCGTCTGCTGGCCGAGCGCGAATTGCTCGCCGAGGGCCCGAACCGCCCCGCGAAATTCTGGACCAGTGCCGATCCGCAATCCCTGAAAAACATCCTGCCATTGCTGGGACAATTGCCCGGCGATGTGCAAAGCTTCGGTTTGTAAAAAAGTTGCGTCATAACTGAAAAATCAGCTGAACTTCTGTTCAAACGCCGATTTCTATAGCGTCAAGCAAACTAAAAACCATACGACCGTTCGGAAAAGGATGTTTCAAGTGAAGCGACTATTCTGCTTGGCCGCGATTGCGGCCGCACTGATGGGGCAAAGTTTTACCGCGCAAGCCGCGGGTGTGGAATTCGGGGTTGGGGCCACCAGCGATTCAACGATGACGTATCGCCTGGGGATGAATTTCGACTGGGACAAGAGCTGGCTGCAAAGCGATGTCGGTCGCCTGACCGGTTACTGGAGTGGCGCCTACACCTACTGGGAAGGCGACAAGGGCTCCAGCAACAACAGCCTGTCGTTCTCGCCGGTGTTTGTTTACGAGTTTTCCGGCGAGTCGATCAAGCCGTACGTCGAGGCCGGCATCGGCGCTGCGGTGTTTTCCAACACCGAATACGAAGGCAACAAGATCGGCCAAGCCTTCCAGTTCGAAGACCGTTTCGGTTTCGGTTTGCGCTTCCATGGCGGGCACGAGGTGGGGATTCGCGCGACTCACTATTCCAACGCCGGCATGTCGAGCAACAACGACGGGGTAGAAAGCTACTCGTTGCATTATTCGATGCCGCTGTAACACCCATGAAAAAGGAGCGCCCGGCGCTCCTTTTTTTGTATTCAGCGATACGCCGTGGCAATCCCCTGGCGTTCGTCGATGCATTCCGGGGCGCCCATTTCGAATTCGCGGCAGATCAGCGGGCGTTTTTCGTAGATCGTGCACATCATCGTGTCGCGATCCAGTGCCGCGCACCAGCCGTCGTCCAGGCGCAACATCACTTCACCACCCCAATCATCGGTATCGATATAGCGCTCGGGCACGCCGGTGTCGGTGATCAGCATGACTTCGAGCTGACAGCAGCAGGCCGCGCAGGTCGAACAGGTGACTGCGGGCTCGTCGATTGGCTGGAGGGGAATGGTTTTCATGGGCGCCAGTGTACGGCAGTGCCCGGTATGCGTGTGAAAGCTCTGACAGACGATCAGTCTTCCAGATGCCCGGACAGTTGGTGCAACAACGGAAACAGCAGCGCCCACAACAGACCGATGCCGATCAAGGTCGGTAACTCGCCGTAGGGAAATTGCACTCCGGCCAGTCGTCCACCGGCGCAATACGACAACGCACCACCGACGGCTCCGAGCAGAGCCGCCAGCCACCAGGGCCGGGCGCTCCATTGCAGGCAATGGCGTAACGTCGTGGCGAGCAGTGCCCACAACAACATCAGCCACAGCGGAATCAGCGGCGACAAATCCTTGAACTCGAACACCCCGAGGCCGCGCAAGCCACTGTCCACGGCCGTACCCAGAATCACCACGCTGAGAATCAGTCGACCCTCCGCCGCCCAACTGCTGATCCAGCGCAGATGAATCACCAGCACCGCCAGCGCCACCAGCAACCACAGGCTGTTGCCGCCGAGCACGCAGGCCAGCCAGCCAATCTGGAACAGAACGGCGTTGGCGATCCGCTCAAGCATCGAAGCGCCCGAGCAGCGGTGCCGGCATGGCCGCCGGTTTGGCCAACAGCAATTGCGCGGTGCCGATGGTGCGTTCGAGGAAGCCGCCCTCGCAGTAGCACAGATAAAACTCCCACAGCCGCAGGAAATAATCGTCGTAGCCCAATTCGCTCAGACGGCCGTGGGCATGGCGAAAGTTCTCATGCCACAGGCGCAGGGTCCGGGCGTAGTGCAGGCCGAAATCTTCCATGTGCAGCAGGTTCATGTCGGTGTCGCGGCTGACGATTTCGAGCATCTTCTGCACACAGGGCAGGGCGCCGCCGGGGAAGATGTAACGCTGGATGAAATCCACGCCGCGTTTCGCCTGCTCGTAACGCTGGTCCCGAATGGTGATTGCTTGCAGCAGCATCAGGCCGTTGCTCTTGAGCAGGTGCGCGCATTGCTTGAAGTAGGTCGGCAGGAAGCGATGGCCGACCGCTTCGATCATCTCGATCGATACCAGTTTGTCGTACTGGCCGGTGAGGTCGCGGTAGTCCTTGAGCAGCAGCGTCACTCGATCCTGCAAGCCGAGACTTTCGATGCGCCGGGCCGTGAACGCGTATTGCTCTTTGGACAGCGTGGTCGTGGTGACTTTGCAGCCATAGTGCTGCGCGGCGTACAGCGCCATGCTGCCCCAGCCGGTGCCGATTTCCAGCAGGTGATCGCCGGGCTTGAGCGCGAGTTTCTGGCAGATCCGCTCCAGTTTGTTCAGCTGCGCCTGTTCCAGGCTGTCGTCGGGGTGCAGGAACTGCGCCGCCGAGTACATCATGGTCGGGTCGAGAAACTGCTCGAACAGATCGTTGCCGAGGTCGTAGTGCGCGGCGATGTTTTTCTGCGAGCCCTTGCGCGTGTTGCGGTTAAGCCAGTGCAGACCACGCACCAGCGGCCGGCCGATTTTCGCCAGTCCGCCCTCCATGCCATCGAGCACCTCAAGGTTGCTGACGAAGACCCGCACTACCGCCGTAAGGTCCGGCGAACTCCAGTAACCGTGAATGAAGGCTTCACCCGCACCGATCGAGCCGTTGCCCGCGACCATGCCCCACGCCGCCGCATCAAGGACATGAATCTCGCCCAGCAACGCACTGCCCGGGGTGCCGTAGACCTGGCGTTCGCCGTCCTCGATCACCACCAGTTGTCCATGCTTGAGCTGTGCGAGCTGACGCAGAACACCGCGGCGCAGCAGCGAACCGGTGATGCCGTGCGTACTGAACGGGATGGCGGCTCTGGCCGAAACACTAGAGGATTTCATGGCGGTGCTCCTCGGGAGACGCAGTGGCGGTTCGAAAGCTGTCGTCGGCCGTCCGATGGGGAAACAGCGGGGTGCGCTTGAGCAGCAATCGCAGGGCCTGCCAATAGATCGCGAGGGCGGTCTTGGCGGTCATCCAGGGAAAGCGCCACAGATGCCGGTGCAGGTTGCGTCGATCAAGAGGTTCGCGTTTCAGGTTGAGCGTGGCGTCGAACAGTTTTTGCTCGCCTTGCCAGTCGGCCATGTGCACGCCCAGGGTTTGCGCGGCGGGGCTGAAGCTCATGCGGTATTCCAGATCCGGCGGCAGGAAAGGCGAAACGTGAAACGCCTTGGCCACGGCGAAATGCTGGTGGAAGTCGCGTACGTTGGTCGGCGACCGCGCCGGCAGCACATAGTGATAGCGCTCGCGCCACGGCGTGTTGCTGACTTCGCAGAGAATCGCCGCCAGTTGCCCGTCGGCCTCGTGGCAATAAAAGAAACTCACCGGGTTGAATGCCAGGCCCCAACTGCGAGGCTGGGTCAGCAGGCAGATCGAGCCCTGCGGCTCGTGACCGAGGGCCTCACCGACCAGCAGGCGCACGGCATCGATCAGCCGCACACCACGACCGGTGAAGGTCTTGAGGTAGTCGGTCTCGCGAAATGAGAACGGGGCAAACCGGCTCGCGCCTGCCAAGGGCGAAAGGCTCAGCACGGCGTCCTGTTCGGCCAGGTCGAGATAGATCAGGCCGATCCGGTAGCGGAATTCATGACGGCGCGGAGCGAATCGCCGATGGGCGATCCAGCCGCTGTAGAGCGCGCTGTTCACAGGCTTTCTCCGAACGCGGCGGCCACGCGTAAAGCGCTGACCACGCCGTCTTCATGAAAACCATTGGCCCAGTACGCGCCGCAATAATGGGTGTGTTGTGCTCCGTCGAGTTCGGCCCAGCGCTGTTGTGCCGCCACCGCTGCGAGGCTGAATTGCGGATGGGCATAGGTGAAACGGGCAAGCACTTTGGACGGGCTGATGCCGGCGCTCTGGTTGAGGCTGACGCAGAACGTGGTGTCGCTCTGGATGCCTTGCAGGATATTCATGTCGTAAGTGACGGCCGCCTGGGTATGGCCGGCCCCGCCGAGGCGATAGTTCCAGCTGGCCCAGGCCCGTTTGCGCGTCGGCAGCAGGCGGGTGTCGGTGTGCAGCACCACTTCGTTGTCGGCGTAGGGCAGGGCACCGAGAATCTCCCGCTCGGCACTGCCGGGATTGGCCAGCAGACGCAATGCCTGATCGCTGTGGCAGGCCAGCACGACTTTGTCGAAGTGTTCGATGTCGGCGGGGCTGTGGATAACCACGCCGTGTTCGTTGCGATCGATCCGGTTTACCGGACAGTTCACGCGGATCCGTTCTTTGAAAGACTCGGTCAGCGGCGCGATGTAAGCACTCGAACCGCCCTCGATCACTCGCCATTGCGGACGATTGCTGACCGACAACAAACCGTGGTTCTCGAAGAACCGCACGAAGAACTGCAACGGAAAGTTCAGCATCTGGGCCATCGGCATCGACCAGATCGCCGCGCCCATCGGCAGGATGTAATGCAGGATGAAGCGCTCGCCGTAACCGCCGGCCTTGAGGTAATCGTCCAGCGTGGTGTCGCTGGCGATCCGCTGTTCGGCGAGGTCGCGCCGGGCTTCCTTGTTGAAGCGCAGGATGTCGCGCAGCATGCCCCAGAACCCCGGTGACAACAGATTGCTGCGTTGGGCGAACAGGCTGTCGAGGTTGTTGCCGTTGTATTCCAGGCCGGTGTCGGGGTCGGTCACCGAAAAGCTCATCTCGGTGGCCTTGGCGGTTACGCCCAACTGGCCGAGCAAGCGAATGAAGTTCGGGTACGTCCAGTCGTTGAACACGATGAACCCGGTGTCCACTGCGTAATCTCGCCCATCCACCGTCACTTTTACTGTGTGCGTATGGCCGCCGACCCGGTCGCCGGCCTCGAACACCGTCACGTCATGTCGGCGATTGAGCAGGTAGGCGCAGGTCAGGCCTGCGATCCCGCTGCCGACAATGGCGATGTTCACGTCAGATCCCTGAGCGGCGGGCTGCGCCGCACCATGCGTTTGCCAATCGCCAGTTGTACCCGCGCCGGCATTTTCGACAATGGCCAGAGCGCAGCCATGAACAGCGCCGGAAAGGCTATCTCCAGAGGCCGCTCCTTGAGTCTGCCGAAGATGTGACTCGCCGCTTTTTCCGCAGGCCAGCTCAATGGCATCGGGAAATCGTTTTTGGCGGTCAATGGTGTTTCGACAAAGCCCGGGCTGATGACCGTGACTTCAATGCCTTCGTCCGCCAGATCGATGCGCAACGACTCGAACAGATACCGCAACCCGGCCTTCGATGCGCCATAAGCTTCGGCCCGAGGCAATGGCACATAAGTGACGGAGCTGGCCATGCCCACAAGATGCGGCGCGGTCCCTTTGCGCAGCAAGGGCAGGGCGGCTTCGATGCAGTAGCTGCTGGCGAGCAGGTTGGTGCGCACCACGTGCTCGATGATCGAGGCGTCGAACTGCTGGGCATCGACGTACTCGCAGGTGCCGGCGTTGAGAATCACGCTGTCCAACGCCCCCCAGTCCATCGCGATCTGTTCACCGATTTCCCGCACGGTCTGGCTGTTGGTCAAATCCCCCGGCAGCACCAGCACTTGGCCCGGATAGCGTTGCGACAGCGCTTTGAGTGGTGTGACCTGACGGGAACTGACCGCCAGGTGTGCACCGGTTTTCAGAATTTCTTCCGCCAGTGCTGCGCCGATGCCACTGCTGGCGCCGGTCAGCCAATAACGGCGTGGCGTTGAACGACTCATCCCAGTCTCCTTTTCAGCCAGGCAATCACCCGGCCCAATACAGGTAGATGTTCATAAAGCAGCGCCCCGGCATCGAAGTAATCCCGGTGGCGATAAACCTTGTCGCGCCAGAGCAGGTGCGAGCAGCCCGTGACGCGAATCAATCGCCCGCCCGCCAGACGCGGGTGGCGGTAACTCATGACCCAGCGCAGGTAACCTTCGCAGTCGCCGATCTGGTCGAAACCGTGGAAGTCGAACCGCAGCTCGCTGACATTGGCGTAGAGCTCGCTGAAGTAGCTGCGCAATTGCGTCAGCCCCTGCACCTCGTGCAAGGGGTCGGTGAAATGAATGTCCTCGCTGTAGAGCGCGCCCAGGCTGTGCAGGTTGTCTTTGTTCAACTGCGCAAACTGGCGGGCGAAACGGCGCAGAAATTCACTCATGCCCGCCTCCGGCCGCCTGGCGTGACGGCAGGTTCTTGAACGCGCTCAGTGCCCGCTCCCGCGAGGTGCTCAGGTTGACGATCGGCGGTGGATAGTCCGCCACCCCGAACAGCCCGCCAGCGCTCGCCGGGTTGTGCACTTCCTTCTTGTTCAGTCCGGCCAGTTCAGGCAGCCAGTGTTTGATGAACAGGCCTTCGCTGTCGAATTTTTCCGACTGGCTGACCGGGTTGAAAATCCGGAAGTACGGCGCTGCATCGGTGCCAGTTGAAGCGCTCCACTGCCAGCCGCCGTTGTTCGCCGCCAGATCGCCGTCGATCAGGTGGCGCATGAAAAAACGCTCGCCTTCACGCCAGTCGATCAGCAGGTTCTTGGTCAGGAACATCGCCACCACCATCCGCAGGCGATTGTGCATCCAGCCGGTTTCGAGCAATTGGCGCATGGCCGCGTCGATGATCGGCAGGCCGGTGCGCGCCTCCTGCCAGGCCGCCAGTTCCTGCGGCGCATCGCGCCAGGCCAGGGCTTCGGTTTCTGGGCGGAACGCGCGATGCCGGGACACCCGCGGGTAACCCACCAGAATGTGTTTGTAGAACTCGCGCCACAGCAGCTCGTTGATCCAGGTGACGGCGCCGACCTTGCCGCTTTCGAATTCGCCCTGATTGGTTTGCAGCGCGGCATGCAGGCACTGGCGCGGCGAGATCACACCCGCCGCGAGATAGGCCGAGAGCTGGCTGGTGCCAGGCTTGGCCGGGAAGTCGCGTTCGCTCTTGTAATAGTCGATCTGCACGTCGGCGAAGGTGTCGAGGCGTCGTTGGGCCTCGGTTTCGCCGGCGGGCCACAGGTTGCGCAGGGCCTGGCCGGGTGTCGGGAAACCCTCGATGGATTCGGGCACCGGGTCGCTGTCGATATTCAGCGGGACCTGCGCCGACGGCGCCTTTATCAGCGCCGGCATCGAGCGATGCAAACGTTCGTAGCAGACTTTGCGGAACTGGCTGAACACCTGAAAGTAGGTGCCGGTCTTGGTCAACACGCTACCGGGTTTGAACAGCAATTGATCTAGGTGGCTGTGGAACGTGATGCCTTCGGCTTGCAAGGCTCGCGCAACCGCTGCATCGCGGCGGCTTTCGTGAATGCCATATTCCTCGTTGACGTGAACGGCCTCGACCTTCCATTGCCGGCACAGCTCAAGCAGCACCGCTGGCGCCTGATCCCAGCGCGGGGCGCTGCGGATCAACAACGGGATGTTCAGTGCTGCGAGGCTTTTGCTCAGCTCCCGCAGGTTGCGCAGCCAGAAATCGATCTTGCACGGGGCGTCGTCATGTTTCTGCCATTGCTCGGGGCTCAACAGGTACACGGCCACGGTCGGGCCACGCTCGGCGGCGGCCGTCAGGGCGGTGTTGTCATGTTGGCGCAGGTCGCTGCGCAGCCAGATCAATTGCATGGTGTTCTCGACAGTCTTCATCAAATCAACTCTCGCTCTATCAGCACCTGATGCGCCGCCAGAGGATCTTCGGCCAGGTACAGATCAGCGATCTCGGAGGTTCTTACGGACAACTCGGCGTGGTGGATGCACACCGTTGGTCCGGCAATCATTTTCAGGCAGCTGACGCCATTCAACAGCTTCGGCAACTGCGCAAGGTTCATGGCTTTGCTGGAATACAGCAGTACGCCACGGGCTTGCAGATGATCGACTGCCAACGCCAGTTCCCCGGCCGGCAGCGGCCAGTCAAACACCTGCACCGGGCAATCGGCGCTGCTGATCAGCCAGGCGCAGAGCCACAGGTGCGGCTCCAGCAGTAAGTCCGAATGATTGACCAGCAGCAGTGGCGCACCGCGCAACTGACGGTTGTTATGGTAGATGCGTGCGCCAAATTTGCTACGCAGCCAGGCGTGAAAGAACACCCGCTCCATCTGCGCACCGAACTGGCCCTGCCAGCGCTGTTCGAGTTCCGCCAGCAACGGCATCAGCAATTGCTCGCACAGGGTTCGCGGCGGGTACAACGCCATGGCCTGGTTGACGCTGTCGTCGAGGCTGCGTTCGTTCAATTGGATGACCGCCTGCAGTGCGGCTTGATGCAACGGCTGCCATTCGTTTTCCAGCGGCTCGTTGAAGGCTTGCGGTGTGTCGAGCAGCGGTTTGACCTGACTGACCGCAACACCCCGGTTGAGCCAGGTGAGGATGGTCTGGATGCGCTGCACGTGTTCGGCCGAATACAAACGATGACCTTTAGGCGTGCGCTGGGGCACGATCAATCCGTAACGGCGTTCCCAGGCGCGCAGGGTGATCGCGTTGACGCCGGTCTGGCGCGCGACCTCGCGGATCGGCAGCCAGCCGTCGTCGAGGGCTTTCTTGAAGTCGGCGCCGAGGTCTTCGCGGGCGCTGCTGTCGGGTGAGTCGTTCATCAAATGGCGTTTCGCAGGCTGAGGTTTTCCGGGTGCGGTTGCAGGTAAACCTGTTGCGCGATGTACGGATCGGGGTGTTGACGAAAGTGATGCTTGAGCAGCGTCAGCGGCACCACCAGCGGCACGATGCCGTGGCGGTACTGGCCAATGACGTGCTGCATTTCCTGTTTGTCTTCGGCGCTGATGGCCCGTTTCAGGTAACCGCAGATGTGCTGCAACACGTTGCTGTGGGTGCGGCGTGTGGCGCAGGTGGTCAGCGCTGCCATCAACTGGCTGAAGTAGCGCGGGCCGAGCTCCACCGGATCGATCCGGCCCATGTTGCCCAGCAGATTGCCCAGCGCCTTGTATTGCACCGGGTTATGGGCCATCAGCAGGTACTTGTAGCGGGAATGGAAGTCGGTCAGGGCGCGGCGGCTCAAGCCGTGTTCGAGCACCTGCTGCCAGTCGCTGTAGGCGAACACTCGGGTAATGAAATTTTCCCGCAGGACCGGATCGTTCAATCGTCCGGCTTCCTCCACCGGTAGATCTGGGTGCCGGGCACAGAAGGCCTGGGCGTAGATCCCGCGCCCGCTGCCGATCGGCGCGCCGTTGTGGTGATAGACCTTGACCCGCTCCAGCCCGCAGGACGGCGATTGCTGCATGAAGATGTAGCCGCAGATGTCATCGAGTTCGGTGGCCATTTTCTGGCCATAAGCGGACAGCGCATCGGTGACGTCTGTCTCGCGATGAACAGTGCCGAGGGCTTGTGGATGATCCGGGTCGCCGACCAGACGAATCGGCTCGCGGGGAATTCCCAGGCCAATCGCGACTTCCGGGCAGACCGGGACGAACTGGAAATACTCAGTGAGGGTGCGGGTGCACAGCCGCGATTCCTTGTGCCCGCCGTTGTAGCGCACTTCGGCTCCCATCAGGCAGGCGCTGATGGCGATCTTGGGTGGGGACGGTTCGGACATGGAGGCACCTCGAATCTGAATTTGTACAAAATAATTATTCTGTACAACATTCCTTCAGCATAGATTCAAGGGTGTACAAGTCAATTTATTTGTACAGGATTTTGGCGAGAACTAGAGCCAGCCCATTTTCCAGTGCGCATCGTCCTGCAATGCGTGCCAGTCCAACTGCGTGCTGTGTCGGGTCAACACAGCGTGTAATTCAATCTCCAGCACCGTGCCATCCTCGTCGCAGAATAGTCTGGTTATCAGAAAATGCTTTTCACGGTTTTGCGGGAGGGCTGCTGTCCATTTCGACAGCAGCAGTTTGCGCGGATTGAAGCGGTTCACTGCAGGTGTTCGTGCAGGCGACGTGCAGCTTCCTGACCGCTGAGCCACGCGCCTTCGACCCGGCCCGACAGGCACCAGTCGCCGCATGCATACAGCCCCAGATCGGCATCCGCCAGCGTGCCCCATTCATGGCTGGTGGATGGGCGGGCATAGAGCCAGCGGTGGGCGAGACTGAAGGTGGGCGCGGGCATGGCGCTGTGCAGCAATTCGGCGAAGGCACCGTGCAATTGCTCGATCACGGCTTCCTTGGGCAGATCGATATGCTGCCGGCTCCAGGCACTGGTGGCGTGCAGGACCCAAGTGTCGAGGGTGTTGTCGCGCCCCGGTTTACTGCGGTTGCGGGCCAGCCAGTCCAGGGCGCTGTCCTGTACGAAGCAGCCTTCGATGGGTGTATCCAGTGGCGTGTCGAAGGCGAGGGCGACGGCCCAGGTCGGGTCCATCTTCACGCCTGCAGCAGCCCCGGCGAGTTTCGGCGCAGCGGCCAGCAACGCGGTGGCCTGTGGGGCCGGGGTGGCGATCACCACATGGCTGAACGGCCCGTGGGTGAAGCCTTCGGCATCTTGCAGGTGCCAGTGTTCTTCGCCGCGATAGACCTCGGTGATCCGGCAGGCGAAGTGCACTTCCAGGCCGTCGAGCAAGCCACGGGTGATGGCGCTCATGCGCGGTGTGCCGACCCAGCGGGTCTGCTCGTCCGGCGACAGGTTCAGTTGCCCGCCATGATAGGTGTAGAGCTGCGGCGTCCACTCGGCGACCCAGCCCTGGCTTTGCCAGCGCTGGACCTCGGTGACGAAGCGTCGGTCGCGGGCGGTGAAATACTGCGCGCCCATGTCCAGCGAGCCGGCGTCACTGCGCTTGCTCGACATGCGCCCGCCGCTGCCACGGCTTTTATCGAACAACTGAACGCTGTGCCCGGCCTCTGTCAGGGCCTGGGCGGCGGAGAGTCCGGCGATGCCGGTGCCAATGATTGCGATAGGTACAGTCATAGGGGCCTCGTTTACCTTTCTGTACAGACTACGCCGTGGATGAAACCTGTACAATTTTGTTTTTTGGTATAACTTCCAGCGTTTTCGCTCTGACAGCTTGGCCTATTGTTAAACAATAGAGCCTGCCCGATAGAAAAGATCCCTGCTTATAAAAATAGACTAGGGATCGGGGTAAAACGCCACGCGAGGAAGATGTCATGCACATATTGCTGACCGGCGGTACTGGATTGATCGGACGTCAGCTCTGCCGGCACTGGTTGGGGCAGGGACATCGCTTGACCGTGCTGAGTCGTCGCGCGGAAAAAGTCGCGAAAATCTGTGGAGCGCCAGTGCGTGGCATTGCGCGTCTGGAGGACTTTGGCGACGAGCCGGTCGACGTGATCGTCAACCTCGCCGGCGCGCCGATTGCCGACCGGCCGTGGACCCATCGGCGTAAAGCCGTGTTGTGGAGCAGTCGCATCACGCTCACCGAAACGTTGCTGACGTGGCTGGAAAATCGCGGGCAGAAACCGTCACTGCTGATCTCCGGCTCGGCGGTGGGTTGGTACGGTGACGGCGGCGAGCGCGAGTTGACCGAAGATTCGCCACCGGTGATCGACGATTTCGCCAGTCAGTTGTGCATTGCCTGGGAAGAAACCGCGCAGCGTGCCGAAGCGATGGACATTCGTGTGGTGCTGGTGCGGACCGGGCTGGTGCTGTCGGCCGAGGGCGGTTTTTTGTCGCGCCTGTTGCTGCCGTTCAAACTCGGACTGGGCGGGCCTTTGGGCAATGGTCGGCAGTGGATGTCGTGGATTCATATCGACGATCAAATCGCCCTGATTGATTTTCTTCTGCACCGCAATCAGGCCAGCGGTCCTTATAATGCGTGCGCACCGAAACCTGTGCGCAATCGCGAATTCGCCAAGACGCTGGGCAGCGTGCTGCATCGCCCGGCGTTCATGCCGATGCCGGCCCTCGCCTTGAAGGTCGGGCTCGGCGAGATGTCATTGCTGTTGCTGGGTGGCCAACGGGCCACGCCGGCACGCTTGCTGGAAGCCGGATTCAGTTTCCGCTTCACGGATTTACGCGCGGCCCTGGACGATCTCTCCAGCCGCCTCTGAAATAGGACGTTGCATGACCGATCACGCCTTGCTTCTGGTCAACCTGGGTTCGCCGGCCTCCACTTCGGTGGCCGACGTGCGCAGCTACCTCAATCAATTTCTGATGGACCCGTACGTGATCGACCTGCCGTGGCCGGTGCGGCGTCTGTTGGTGTCGCTGATCCTGATCAAGCGCCCCGAGCAGTCGGCCCATGCCTACGCCTCGATCTGGTGGGATGAAGGCTCGCCGCTGGTGGTGCTCAGCCGTCGCCTGCAACAGCAGATGAAGGCGCAGTGGACCCACGGCCCGGTGGAACTGGCCATGCGTTACGGCGAGCCATCGATTGAGACAAGCCTGTTGAAGCTGGTCGCGGCGGGGCACAAGCGCATCACCCTCGCGCCGCTTTATCCACAGTTCGCCGACAGCACCACGACCACCGTGATCGAAGAAGCCAAGCGGGTTGTGCGCGAGAAGAAACTCGATGTGCAACTGTCGGTATTGCAGCCGTTCTACGATCAGCCGGAATACCTTGATGCGCTGGCGGAGAGTGCCCGACCGCACTTGCAGCAGGATTACGATCACCTGCTGCTGAGCTTCCATGGCTTGCCGGAACGGCACCTGAAAAAACTCAATCCGGGGCACAGTTTCGAGGGCGGCGGCGATTGCTGTGCCGGTGCACCACCGGAGGTGGTTGCCACCTGCTATCGCGGCCAGTGCCTGCGCACGGCGGCCGAGTTTGCCAAGCGCATGGGCATCCCGGACGGTAAATGGTCGGTGTCGTTTCAGTCGCGGCTGGGCCGGGCGAAATGGATCGAACCCTACACCGAAGCGCGGCTGGATGAGTTGGCCAAGAGCGGCGTGAAGAAGATTCTGGTGATGTGCCCGGCGTTTGTCGCCGATTGCATCGAGACCCTGGAAGAGATCGGCGATCGCGGCAAGGAACAGTTCCGCGAGGCGGGAGGGGAGGAGTTGGTGCTGGTGCCGTGCCTGAACGATGACCCGCAATGGGCAAAGGCATTGGCGACGCTTTGTGAGCGGGCGCCACTGGCTCTCTGAAAACATGGTCGTTCCCACGCAACGTGGGAACGACCAACGCTCAAGGCTTAGAGCAGCGGCTCATCCGCCTTCTTGTGTTTCCAGCTGTCGTTGCCCGGCAGGATCAGGTTCAGCGCAATCGCCACCACCGCGCACAGCGCGATGCCTTTGAGGCCGAAGTCATCCGGACCGGTGCCGGTGCCGACCAGCACACCGCCAATCCCGAACACCAGCGTGACGGAAACGATCACCAGATTGCGCGCCTCGCCCAGATCGATCTTGTGACGGATCAGGGTGTTCATCCCCACCGCCGCGATCGAACCGAACAACAGGCACAGAATCCCGCCCATCACCGGCACCGGAATGCTTTGCAACAGGGCACCGAACTTGCCGATGAACGCCAGGCTGATGGCGAAGATCGCCGCCCAGGTCATGATTTTCGGGTTGTAGTTCTTGGTCAGCATCACCGCGCCAGTCACTTCGGCGTAGGTGGTGTTGGGCGGACCGCCGAACAGGCCGGCGGCCGTGGTGGCGATACCGTCACCCAGCAGGGTGCGATGCAGGCCCGGTTTCTTCAGGTAGTCGCGACCGGTCACGCTGCCGACGGCAATCACGCCGCCGATGTGCTCGATGGCCGGGGCCAGCGCCACCGGGACAATGAACAGGATCGCCTGCCAGTTGAACTCGGGCGCAGTGAAGTGAGGGATCGCAAACCACGGGGCTGCCGCAATCTTCGCGGTGTCGACGACACCGAAATAGAAGGACATGGCGAAACCCACCAGCACGCCGGAAATGATCGGTACCAGGCGGAAGATGCCTTTGCCGAACACCGCCACGATCAACGTGGTCAGCAATGCCGGCATCGAGATCATCATCGCGGTCTGGTAATGGATCAGCTCCGAACCGTCACCGGCCTTGCCCATCGCCATGTTCGCGGCAATCGGCGCCATGGCCAGGCCAATGGAAATGATCACCGGACCGATCACCACCGGCGGCAGCAGACGGTCGATGAACCCGGTGCCTTTGATCTTCACGGCCAGGCCAAGGAAGGTGTAGACGAAACCGGCCGCCATCACGCCGCCCATGGTCGCGGCGAGGCCGAACTGGCCCTTGGCGAGAATGATCGGGGTGATGAAGGCAAAGCTCGACGCCAGGAACACCGGCACCTGACGCCCGGTGACGATCTGGAACAGAATCGTCCCAAGACCTGCGGTAAACAGTGCCACGTTCGGGTCAAGACCCGTGATCAGCGGCATCAGCACCAGGGCGCCGAAAGCCACGAACAGCATCTGTGCGCCGGACAGCACCGTGCGCCAGAGCGGATCGTTGAACTCTTGCTGCATGGTTACGCGTCCTTCTGCTTGGTGCCGAAGATCTTGTCACCGGCATCGCCAAGCCCAGGAATGATGTAACCGTGCTCGTTGAGTTTCTGATCGATGGACGCGGTGTAGATGATCACGTCCGGGTGAGCTTTCTCGACAGCGGCAATGCCTTCCGGCGCGGCAACCAGCACCATCGCGCGGATGTCCTTGCAACCGGCCTTTTTCAGCAGGTCGATGGTCGCAACCATGGAACTGCCGGTGGCGAGCATCGGGTCGATGATCATGGCCAGGCGTTCGTCGATTTCCGGAACCAGTTTTTCCAGATAGGTGTGGGCCTGCAGGGTTTCTTCGTTACGGGCAACGCCGACGGCGCTGACCTTGGCGCCCGGGATCAGGCTCAGCACGCCTTCGAGCATGCCGATGCCGGCACGCAGGATCGGCACGACGGTAATCTTCTTGCCGGCGATTTTCTCGACCGACACAGTGCCGCACCAACCTTCGATATCGTAGGTTTCCAGCGGCAGGTCTTTGGTAGCTTCATAGGTCAACAGGGCACCGACTTCCTGAGCGAGCTCGCGGAAATTCTTGGTGCTGATGTCTGCACGGCGCATAAGGCCAAGTTTGTGACGGATCAGCGGATGGCGGATCTCTTGGATGGACATGGGGAAAGGCTCCGGCGGCGGGCAAAAAAACCGGCCTAGATTAATCTATCCGAGGGTGATGTCCTATAGGACATACAGTACGTTAGTCCACAAATGCTTGATTCGGCCGTGCGGGATGCGTACCTTTGCCCGCTTTTCCGAAACAGACCCCCCTTGGAGAGCGCCATGTCCGCTGATCTCGAGCATATCCGTCAAATCATGCGAGAGGCTGACTGCCTGTACACCGAAGCTGAAGTCGAGGCTGCCATTGCCCGCGTCGGTGCACAAATCAACGAACAACTGGCCGAGAGCAACCCGGTGGTGTTCTGTGTGATGAACGGCGGGCTGATTTTCTCCGGCAAGCTGCTGACCCATCTGCAGTTCCCGCTGGAAGCGTCCTACCTGCACGCCACCCGCTATCGCAACGAAACCAGCGGCGGCGACCTGTTCTGGAAAGCCAAGCCGGAAGTCTCGTTCATCGACCGCGACGTGCTGATCATCGACGACATCCTCGACGAAGGTCACACCCTGGGCGCGATCATCGACTTCTGCAAACACGCTGGCGCGCGCAAAGTGCACACCGCCGTGCTGATCGACAAGGACCACGACCGCAAGGCCCGTCCTGACCTGAAAGCCGATTTCGTCGGCCTGCCGTGCGTCGACCGTTACATCTTCGGTTACGGCATGGACTACAAAGGCTACTGGCGCAACGCCAACGGGATCTTCGCCGTCAAAGGCATGTAAGAATCCCCTGAAAGATCGCAGCCCCTGGCTGCGATCTTTTGCTTTTAAAGACTGCTAAAGTGCTCGGCCCCGCCCTCCGGAGCCTGTCATGAGCCTCTTGATCCGCAGCTGCGCCGCCCTGTTGCTGACCCTCAGCCTGCCCCTGGCCGCCGCCCCGATGCACAGCCAATTCCTGCCGCCCGACGACCTCACTCTGCGCGATGCCGAACCCGAGCAGCAGCAACTGTTGCAGGTCACCGACTATTCCGTGGTGGTCGGTGCCCAGCGTCAGTCCAATCAGCAGCCGATTCCGGTCACCTCGCCGTTGATGATCCGCCTCAAGGGCAAGTCGCTGAACAAGGGCGCGACGATCAACCAGGTACTGGTCAGTTTTGACGGCGAAAGCAAAAGCCTGAAAAAACCGGTGTATGACGACAAGAGCAAGACCCTGACGCTCTTCTATCCGTTGGCCCAGTACCGGGTGGTGATCGATCTGTTGCGCAACGAAACGGTGTACGTGCAGTTCCTGACCTACGCCAACGGCCACATCTGGGCCGATCTGCACACCGGCAGCACGCGTGCGCGTTGAGCCCTGTGCCCGGGCGGGGGTAAACTGCCCGCCCCGTGAAATGTCTGCGAGCTGGAGTCGGCAATGCGTAAAGATAAGAAGCAAGTGATTGGTGACGAGATCGGCGATGAGCAGATCAAGCTGTTCCTCGATTTTGAGCCGGTCGACGCCACCTCGCCGTCGCTGCACAAACTGGTCAAGGCCTACCGTGGCCTGCGCATCGACGATTTCGAGCGCTTCCTGACCTTCTTCGTTGCCGCCGGTTATGACGTGGATGGTAAAGACGAGCACGGCAAGACCTTCGTCGACCAGATCCGCGATCAACGCAACGCACCGGAATACATCGAGCTGATCGAGAAGGCCCGCGGCTGATTGCCCGCGGTTTTCCCGAGGCATAAAAAAACGCCCCGCACTCACTGAGTGCGGGGCGTTTTTCATGGAGCCGAATCAGGCGTAGCTTTCGGTCTCGTTACTGGCTGCAACCAGTTCCAGCGCGACGTTGTTGTGCGCGTTGATCTTGCGATACAGCGCAGCGTCGGTTTCCAGGACCTTTTCACGGGCCGGGAAGATTTCCGCCAGTTTGGCAGCCCACTCACCCTTGGCCTTGGCCGGGAAGCATTTCTCGATCAGTTCCAGCATGATCGAAACGGTCACCGAAGCACCTGGCGAAGCGCCGAGCAGGGCGGCGAGGGAGCCGTCCTTCGCGGCCACCAGTTCGGTACCGAACTGCAGGATGCCGCCTTTTTTCGGGTCTTTCTTGATGATCTGCACCCGTTGGCCGGCCACTTCCAGGCGCCAGTCTTCGGCTTTCGCCTCGGGGTAGAAACGACGCAGGGATTCCAGACGCTGTTCCATCGACTGCATCACTTCGCTGACCAGGTACTTGGTCAGGTCCATGTTGTTCTTCGCCACGGCCAGCATCGGGCCGATGTTGCCGGCGCGAACCGACAGCGGCAGGTCCATGAAGGAGCCGTGCTTGAGGAACTTGGTGGTGAAACCGGCGTATGGCCCGAACAGCAGGGACTTCTTGCCATCGACCACGCGGGTGTCCAGGTGCGGCACCGACATCGGTGGCGAACCTACCGCAGCCTGGCTGTAGACCTTGGCCTGGTGATGCTTGACCACTTCCGGGTTGTCGCAACGCAGCCACTGGCCGCTGATCGGGAAGCCACCGAAGCCTTTGCTTTCTTCGATGCCCGAGGCTTGCAGCAGCGGCAGGGCCGCGCCACCGGCGCCAAGGAAAACGAATTTGGCGTCGACTTCGCGGCTGCTGCCACTGTTGACGTCCTTGATGCTGACGGTCCAACCGTTGCCGTTACGCTTCAGCCCGGTCACGCGCTTGCAGTACTTGACCTGGGCATCCGGTGCGCTGGTCAGGTGCTTGAGCAACTGATTGGTCAGCGCGCCGAAGTTGACGTCGGTGCCATTGATCACGCGAGTGGCGGCGAGCACCTGGTCTTTCGGACGGCCCGGCATCATCAATGGCATCCACTCGGCCATCTTCGCCTTGTCTTCGGTGTATTCCATGTCGGCGAAGGCGTGGTGCTTGTGCAGCACGTTGAAGCGTTCCTTGAGGAATGAAACGCCTTTTTCGCCTTCGACGTAGCTCAGGTGCGGCACCGGGCTGATGAAGGATTTGCACGAGCCGAACGTGCCTTTCCTGGTCAGGTACGACCAGAACTGCTTCGACACCTCGAACTGGGTGTTGATGTGCACGGCTTTCTTGATGTCGACGGTGCCGTCGGCAGCCTGCGGCGTGTAGTTCAGCTCGCACAGGCCGGCGTGGCCGGTACCGGCGTTGTTCCACGGGTTGGAACTCTCCGCGGCACCGGAATCCATCAGCTCGACGACTTCCAGCTTGATCGCCGGGTCGAGCTCTTTGAGCAGGACTGCAAGGGTGGCACTCATGATGCCGGCCCCAACCAGAACTACGTCGACTGCTTCGTTATGCGCCATTTAACGCGTCTCCAAAATCTGCAGCACCAAATTGTCGGCATGGCTGCCAGGTATCCGGGGCAGGTCAGTGGCGCCCCAGGAACCCATGGCCAGGTTTGCCATGTCCGAATCTTCGCAATTTTTCGCAACTTCGACGGATGCGTGCGGCCTGGCTTCAAGAGTCACATGAACTCATTTCAGCACGGGGCTGGCAATTCGACTTATGGTCGAGACATCCGTTTGTGCAACCAAATCCGTAGCGGACAGGCTTCAGGCTCCGGTATTCGAGGCGTACCCGTTCCTGTGTCGTTGGGCTGTTTCAGACGCTAATGGTGCATGTTCAGACGCAAAACTATTCATTTGCTCGCCACACTCTTGTGAAGTTGTGAAAACCCGTTTTTTTCACGCTCTTTTGAAGACGTGAACCTCAAAAAAGGGCTGTCCGGGCCAGGCACCGTGCCCGGAAGGATTGCCGCCACGCGATACATGGGCAGGCAAAACGGGCAAACAACTCAGTGACCGAGCGTCATGACAGCTCTGCAGATTCGCGAAAAGCGGGGATTTGCCAGGGAAACAGCAAGCACGCCAGCTTCACTCGATCTGTGTGGGCGGCTCTCTGTGGGCGATTTTGATGCCAATGCAAGCGCATTGACGCTGTTGCGGGGCCCGATCAGGAGACGTCCTTATAATCGGGGGGAGATTGTATCGAAGAAATGCGGGGAGTTGGTCGAGTTTAATGACTTTTATTAGGCATCCGGTCAGATGCTCAACATCGCCTGGGCGCGTGCGCGAGGGCGGTGCTGTTCGACCCGGGCGCTGGCAGGCAGAGGCTGGTGCAACCAGTTGAGGCGGATTTCCTCGATTTCGACCCAACCGTCACCCATTGGCTGCAGGCTGCACTGTTTGAAAGCCTGGCAATGGCCTTTGTGGTCGAGCAGGGCGAAGCTGCGGTGCAGCGGACGTGGAGCGAACAACGAGATCAGATAGCGCATGGTGTGTGTTCCTTCTGGAGATCTGTGACGAAGATTGTCAAAAGACCGTGAAGCGAACATGTAAGGGCGGTGAACAATCTGTGACAGGAACCGCGTGCGCCGGGGTTTGTCAGAGATTTCAGTGCTGGTGACCCGCTGTGGCCCACCGCTATACTGCGGGCCTGTCTGTGCCTGATTCTGGAGAGAAGAGCATGTTGCAACGCCTGTTGTTCGGTTTGATCACTGTGACCAGTTTGACCCTGGTTGGCTGCGCCCACAGCCCGCAACAACTGAGCCCGGAACCGAAGCTGACCACTCAGCTGGCACCGGTCGGCCACGGCCAGCCTGTCGTGGTCCGCGTGGTCGACGGTCGTCCGTCGCCAACCCTGGGCACCCGCGGTGGCCTGTACCCGGAAACCAGCGCCATCACCGTACAGCGCGAGCAGATCCTGCCGAAGTTGCAGGCTCAGGCCGAAGCGGCCGTGCGTCTGCTGGGCTTTACCCCGTCCAACGGTGCGATGAATGCTCCACAACTGACCGTGACCCTGACTGAACTGAAATACCAGTCGCCGAAAGAAGGCATGTACGTGACCGAGGCCACCATCGGCGCGACCTTCCGTTCCGATGTGCAGAGCGGCAACCGTCGCTACAGCGGCCGTTACGGCGCGTCGCTGGACCAGCGTTTCGGCATGGCGCCGAATCAGGAAACCAACACCAAACTGGTCAGCGATGTGCTGAGCGATGCGCTGACCCGTCTGTTCAAGGATCCGACCGTGGGTCAGATTCTCGCTGAATAAGTTTTCGGTTGATGTGAAAAAGCCCGGGGCCAGTGATGGTCCCGGGCTTTTTTTGTTCAGGCGGCTTGTGAATAGAAGTCGAGAACGCTGACGCCGGTCAGCAGGTCGGTCTCGGGCAAGTCCGCATGCTGGTGCCCGCCAAGGGCGCAATACACCAGCCAGTGACGGTCCTGAACATTGAAGGCCAGGCTGCCGACGAGGGTCTGTTGTTCGTCGGACGGGGAGATGAGGTACAGGCGATCCTGGTTTTCCGCGTGAAGCATGTCGCATTCCGTTTACGTTTCGAGGCGCGCAGGGTGGCCGAAACAAATGACGATGCCGTGACACAGGACAGCCATCGGTCGATTGCTGCGTTATTTGTCGTAAAGGGTAGGGCTGCGAGGGAGGGTTTCGGTAGAATCCGCGCCGCGGTCGTCGGTCTGGCGTTCGCCATTCCGGTTTAGATTGAGGTCTGTGATGTCGCTGCACTTGATGACGCTGTTTACCGCCCATCCCGCCAAACTGATCAACCTGCTGGCCCTGCTGTTGGCTTTCCCGGGCAGTTGGCTGCTGCACGCGACCCGTCGCCGTGAACAACGAGCGATGGCCAGTATCGCGGCCCAGCGTCAAAGCCGGCCCGATCAGGAGCCAGTGCTGGATTGGGCGACCCTGCGCATGAATCGCTTCTTCTACCGCTTCGGCTTTGCCTGTCTGGGCCTGGCGTTGCTGGTGTCCTGGATCAGTACCCGCTACTGAACGAAAAACGGCGCCCGAAGGCGCCGTTTTTGTATCCGGCCGAAACCGCTTACAGCGGCAAACCAGCCTTGACCCGGTACTGATTGCGCACCGGCGTCGCATATTGCAGCACCAGATACGGACGGTGCTCCTCAGGGCAGGCGTCCAACCGGTTCTGCCATTCTTCCTGGGCCTTGGCCAGTTCCTCGGCGCCGAACACCTCGGTAGCCTTCGGCACATTCAGTTGCGGATCAGCATCCGCCCACTGCGCGTACGCCAGGTAATGCACCGGGAACAACCGGTAGCCGCCGAGAATCTGCTTGTCCATCTCGACTGCCAATTGCTTGGTGTCTTCGAACAATTCGCTGATCGGCGCGGCAAAGTTCACGTGCACCCGACCCTTGTAGCCGGTGATGCCCTTGGCGATGCTCACGTCATCCTCGCCCGGCGCCTTGCTGTAGGTGCCGGTGGTGGCGCGGATGTACAGCTCGCGGGCCTTGGCCTGGTCGCACGGGTCGTATTCGTAGCTGATCGACACCGGGGTCAGGTTCAGCGACTGGATAACCTCGCCGAACGGCTCGTCCTTGCGGCTCATGTGGAACATCTTGAGGATCGCCGACTCGGTACGGTCGTCGCCGTCCTTCGCGCGGCCTTCGGCCTGGGCGATCCAGATCGAGGCGCAATCGTTGCGGATCGAGTGGTTGATGTAGGCCGACAGCAGTTGGTACGCCGCCATTTTCTCGCGGCGCCCGGTGATCGAACGGTGAACGATGAAGCTCTTGTTCAAGCGCATCAGGTCGCTGACGAACGGTTTTTGCAGCAGGTTGTCGCCAATCGCGATGCGCGGGGTCGGCAGGCCGGCGTGGTACACCGCATAGTTGACGAAAGCCGGGTCCATCACGATGTCGCGGTGGTTGGCGATGAACAGATAAGCGCTGCCGGACTTGAATTGCTCGACACCAGTGTAGGTCACGCCGTCGGTGGCGCGCTCGATGGTGTGGTCGACGTAGAACTCGACCTTATCCTGCAAAGTGGCCACCGACGTCACGTCGGCGAACTCACGACGCAGCCGATGGGCTATAAGTGGTTTGAGCATCCAGCCGAAGGCACCGGCGAAACGCGGGAAGCGGAAGTGGGTGAGGATATCTAGAAACGCCTTGTCGCCGAGCAGTCTTGCCAGTACCGCAGGTACTTCGCTGTCGTCGTAAGGTCGGATGGCATCGAATTCGCCCATCATGCTCTCTTGTTGGAAACGGCTAGGGTAAGTAAAGGTTTTGATCGAAAACCAACGGGGCACGGTCTGAAAAAGTAGCCAGACAAAAATAGCCCTGCAAATAGACCGGCGATTATACGCACAAGTCACCCGGGAGACCGCGATGCTGGAAAGCGCAGTATATGAATGTCCGTATTGTGGTGAAGAGGTCGAGACGTCCGTGGATCTGTCGGGGGGCGATCAGACCTATATCGAAGACTGTCAGGTGTGTTGCCGGCCGATCACCTTTGTCCTGCAGGTCGATGGTCAGGACTGGTTTCTGGAAGTCTTCAGCGAAAACGAGTGAGGTGCGCCCATGCAGCGAATCTACGAGCCGGAAAACCTGATGGAAGGCGAGATGCTCAAGGGCATGCTTGCCAGCGAAGGCATCGAGGCGCATCTGGTCGGTCGCGATTTGCTCGGTGGCACGGGCGAGCTGCCGATCTTCGGTTTGCTCGGATTGTCGGTCGAGAACGATCAGGCCGAATACGCCCGCGAGCTGATCAGCGCGTACAATGCCGCGCTGCCGCTGCCCGGCGATGAACCGGAGAGCTTCCCCGGTACGCTGGTCTGTTAGGCTGGCGTTCGTTTTATTCTTGAGTCGTACTGCCCCATGTGTGGACGTTATGCCCTGTTTCGCTGGAACCGCGACTTCGCGGCGCTGCCAGGTTTTCCCGCCGATCAGTTGGCGCAGTGGAACATTTCCCCCAACGATTCGGTATTGATGCTGCGCGCCGAAGCCGATGGCCAGCGCACGCTGGCCCGCGCCCGTTGGGGGCTGACGCCGCCGTGGCTGACCGATCTGTCGCGTACCCCGGCCCATGCCCGGGCCGAAACCGTCGCCGAACAACCGATGTTCCGCGAAGCCCTGCGCCTGCGCCGTTGCCTTCTGCCGGCCAACGGCTTCTATGAATGGCGCGGCACCACGCGCAAGCGTCCGTACTGGCTGACGCCAGGGGAAGGTTCTTCACTGTTTTTTGCGGCGATCTGGGAGGCGTATCCGGTGCAGGAGCAGGTCTGGCTCAGCACTGCGGTGATCACTCAACCGGCGGCCAGTCAGCGCCGGCCGTTGATTCTCGATGAAGCGGGGCAGGCGGCATGGCTCGATCCCGAGACGCCGCTGCATGTCCTGCAAGGCCTGCTCGCCAGTGAACCCGCCGCCTTGCGCGAGCGGGTGCTGGCGAACATGGTCAATGATCCGAAGCTCAACGGGCCGGAGTGCCTGACTCCGGCCTGATTGATCAGACCTTGAACTGATTGATCAACCGCCGCTGCTGCTCCGCCAGTTTGGTCAGGTCCGCACTCGCCGAACTGGACTCGTCCGCACCTCCGGCCACTTCATTCGCCACCTGACCGATGTTGATCACGTTGCGGTTGATGTCGTCGGCCACCGCGCTCTGTTCCTCGGCGGCGCTGGCGATCTGGGTGTTCATGTCGTTGATCACCGACACCGCCTGGGTGATGGTCTCCAGCGCTTCGGCTGCCTTGGCCGCGTGCTGCACGCTTTCGTCGGTGCGGTTCTGGCTGTCTTCCATGACCCGCACCACGTCGCGGGTGCCTTGTTGCAGTTGCTGGATCATGCTCTGGATTTCTTCGGTAGCCTTCTGGGTTTTCTGCGCCAGGTTGCGCACCTCGTCGGCCACCACGGCAAATCCGCGACCCTGCTCACCGGCACGGGCAGCCTCGATGGCCGCGTTGAGGGCCAGCAGGTTGGTCTGCTCGGCGATCCCGCGAATGGCGATGAGGATCGCGTTGATGTTTTCGCTGTCCTTGGCCAGCGTCTGCACCACGTCCACCGCCTTGCTGATTTCCACAGCCAGCACGCCAATCGAATTCGACGTGTCGCGCACGATCTGCATGCCTTGGCTGGCAGCCTGATCGGCATGGCTGGCGGCTTGCGCGGCCTGGGTCGCGTTGCGCGCCACGTCCTGGGCGGTGGCGGTCATTTCCTGCACGGCGGTGGCAACCTGATCAATCTCGGCCATCTGCTTCTGTATGCCGATATTGGTGCGGATCGCGATGTCCGCCGTGTGCTCCGAGGAATCGCTGACACTTTGTACCGACGACACCACCTGCGTGATCATCGCCTGCAACTTCGCGAGGAAGGTATTGAAGCCTTTGGCGATTGAGCCAAGTTCGTCTTTGCGATCACTGCTCAAACGACGGGTCAGGTCGCCTTCGCCCTGGGCGATGTCATCGAGCATGGTCACCATTTGCTTCAGTGGCCGAGCGATGCCGTGGCCCACCAGCCAGATCACCAACAGGCCGAGGCCGGCGATGATCAGGCCGACCATGGCCATGCCGAAGGTGTCGGATTTGCGCTGGGCGTCGAGGTCACCCTGGAGTTTCTGCAGGTCGGCCATCACTGCGTTGAGCGGCAGTTGCAGCATCAGCGTCCAGCGTGCGTCGGTCTGGCCGATGCCGAATGGCAGGTACAGTTCGATCCGGCCCGAATCCTTATTGACGGTGTAGGTCACTTCACCGCGCTTGAGATTGGCCATGTTGGCAATCTGTTGGGCGTCGAGGATGTCGCTGACCTTCTCGCCGAATTTGCTCGGGTCCTTGGTGTAGGCGACGATCCGGCCGTTGCCGCCGATCAGGGCCATTTGCCCGGCGCCGCTGTACAGTTTCTGGTTCGCGCCCAGGAGCATTTCCTGAATAAAGTTCACCGACAGGTCGGCGCCGACGATGCCCTGGAACGCGCCGTTGAGCATGATCGGTTCAATGAAGGACGCGAGCATGACGATCTTGTCGCCGACCTTGTAGGGCGCCGGATCGATCACGCAGGATTTCCTGGTTTCTTTCGAGCACAGGTAGTACTCGCTGGCGCGCACGCCGGTGGACAGGACTTTCTGGTCGTCGACGTCCACCAGTTTGTCCAGGCCGAGGGTGCCGTCCTCGTTGCGGAACCACCACGGCAGGAAGCGCCCGTTGGCGGCGTCGATGCCGACCACGCTGGTGCCGACGTAAGCCGCGTCATTGTGGTCCAGTGCGTTCTTTTCCCAGCCGATGTAGGTGCCGAGAATCTTTGGGTTTTTCTCGACGTTTTCCTTGATCAGGCTGATCAGTTGCTCGCGGCTGACGGTCAGTCGTGGCTGACCATCGGCGCCGGGCGTGCCGAGCAGGGCGTTGACCCGCACCAGTCCGCCGGCAATCAGCAGCGGCGCTTCCAGCTCGCGCTGGATCTGGCTGACCTGGGTCTGTGCCAGCGAGGTCAGGCGTTGTTCGATGACTTGCTCGAACTGGGCCTGGGTCCGTTGTTGAACCATCTCCTGGGTGCGGGCGCCGGAAAACAGCGCATACAGCACCAACGCAGCCACCACGCTGAGAACGATGGCGCCGGCCAGGGCCGCCACGGAAAACTGGATCGACTTGAATTTCATGGAAGCTCCGCACGCAAGAGGACATCTGCGCTGCTGTATCGGCAGCCACTATTGCGCCATGAGGCGAAGTGCGAGCAATTGACGGTGGATGTCGCAAATGGATCAGTGCGCGACGCAGTTGCAGAGGGCTTGTCGGTGGATGTGAATTTTTTCCTACAGGGCTGAGGAGTGTCTTCTGAAAACAGGTGCATCACGTCTGTTGTATCTGGCGTCGATACAATTACCCGCCTAGGATACGCGGCATGTTTTCAGGGAGCTTTTGAATGAACAAGACTTTGGTTGTAAGTGCACTGAGCGCGGCGCTGTTGCTGGCCGGTTGTCAGTCGGTCAATACCACCAGCGGCGGTGCCGTGGGCGTGGAACGCAAGCAGTACATGTTCAGCATGCTGTCCTCGCAAGAGGTCGACCAGATGTATGCCCAGTCCTATCAGAAGACCGTTGGCGAGGCGTCCAGCAAAGGTGTGCTGGACAAGACCAGCAACGAAGCCAAGCGGGTTCAGGCGATTGCCAACCGTCTGATCGCCCAGGCGCCGAACTTCCGTCCGGATGCCGCGCAGTGGCAGTGGGAAGTGAACCTGATCAAGAGTGACGAGCTCAACGCCAACTGCGGCCCTGGCGGCAAGATCATTTTCTACACCGGGCTGATCGACAGCCTGAAACTGACCGACGATGAAATCGCCGCGGTCATGGGTCATGAAATCGCCCACGCCCTGCGCGAGCACGGTCGTGAAGCAATGTCCAAGGCCTATGGCATCGAGATGGCCAAGCAAGGCGCCGGTGCGTTGCTCGGTCTGGGTCAGGACAGCCTGGCGCTGGCCGACACCGTGGCCAACTACGGGATGACGCTGCCCAACAGCCGTGCCAACGAAAACGAAGCCGACTTGATCGGCCTGGAGCTGGCCGCTCGCGCCGGCTACAACCCGAACGCCGCGATCACCTTGTGGAACAAGATGAGCAAGGCGTCCGAAGGTGCACCGCCAGAGTTCATGAGCACTCACCCGGCATCCTCCAGCCGGATCGCCTCGTTGCAGGCGGCCATTCCGAAGGTCATGCCGCTTTACGAAAAAGCGCCAAAGTCCTGAAACAATGATCGCTCCCGCACTGAGTGTGGGAGCGATCTGCCGGATCAGACCCAGCCGCTGCTCTGCATCGCCTTGTACACCGCGACGATTGCCAGAATCATGAACGCCGAAGCCGCGAGGCGACGGATCAGGGTCAATGGCAATTTGTCTGCGGCAAAGTTACCCGCCAGAACCACTGGTACGTTGGCAATCAACATGCCGAGCGTGGTGCCGATGATCACCAGCCACAGTTCCGGGTATTGCGCGGCCAGCATCACGGTGGCGATCTGGGTCTTGTCGCCGATTTCCGCGAGGAAGAATGCGATCAGGGTGGTCAGGAACGGCCCGAACTTGCGGGCGGTGCTGGCTTCATCGTCGTCCATCTTGTCCGGCACCAGCGTCCACAGGGCGGTGGCGGTGAAGCTCGCGGCGAGAATCCAGTGCAGGACCGCATCGGAGAAGAAGCTGCCGAACCAGGCGCCTACCGCACCGGCTGCCGCGTGGTTGGCCAGGGTCGCAGCGACGATACCGGCAATGATCGGCCAGGGTTTGCGAAAGCGAGCGGCGAGAATCAGCGCGAGCAGTTGCGTCTTGTCGCCGATTTCGGCCAAGGCAACGATTGCGGTGGGAACGAGTAACGAGTCCAGCATCAGGATTTCCTAAGGGGCGGGTCGACACGGCTATGACACGTACAGCCTTCCCGCCCCGGGTAAGGTGTGCGTGTCATAGGTCTTGTCAAACCCTGCGATCCGTCTGCTGCGGACGCTTGGGTCGCATACGCCATGATCTGAGGATCAAGTATGTTGACGTATGCCGGACGAGCATGGCGCTCGTGGGAGACTACTCCCCTAGGACGGAGCGGATTCTGCCTAGGCAGAATCCATTCGGCAAGTGCTAATTTTCAGCCGCGCTTGGCCCGGTAAATCCGGAAACCATTGCCTTCGGCCTTGATCGCACACACGCCCAGATGCTCTTCGATCAGCGGCTGGTACTTCAGGAAACTGTTCGCCACCAGACGCAGTTCGCCACCGTTTTTCAGATGTTTGGCTGCTTTTCGCAGCAAGTTCTCTGTGGCGAAATAGTCGGTGTGTACGCCGACATGGAACGGCGGGTTGCTCAGAATTGCGTTCAATCCCATCGGTGCGGCGTCGATTCCGTCACCGGTCAACACGTCGGCTTCCAGACCGTTGGCTGCCAGAGTCAGGCGACTGCTGGCGGCAGCGAAGGCGTCGACGTCGAGCAACGTGACCTGATTGTGCGGGTAGCGACGTTTGACCGCCGCGCCAAGCACACCGGCACCGCAACCGAAGTCCAGCAGATGACCGCTCGGCAGTTTGTCCAGATGCTCCAGCAGCAGGGCGCTGCCGCGATCCAGTCGGCCATGGCTGAAGACGCCCGGCAGGCTGATGACTTTCAGCGGGCCTTCGGCCAGTGGCAGCTCATAAGTCTGCGCCAGGCTTTCCAGGGATTTAGCTTCTGGAGCGTTGGCCACAGTCACTTGCCACAACTGGCAATGACGCGCGCTGTCGAGCTTGCGCGGCTTGCCGAACGGGTTGAGCTGCTTGGATGCACCTTCGATGCCGCTGCGCTTTTCCCCGACCAGAAACACTTCGCGCCCGGCCAGGCGTGAAGCCACGGCATTGAGGATGTAATCGGTCAAATCCTTGGACTTGGGCAGGAACACCACCGCGCTGTCGAATTCGCGCTCCGGCACGTTGACGCCGAAATGGCTGCGGCCTTCAAAGCGCGCATCGAGCGCCGCCTGATCGCCGGCATGCCAGCACCAGCCAAAGGCGTTGGGCAGGCGCCCGAGCAGATCGTCGGCGGGCAGACCGGCCAACAACAGCGAACCCTGGAATAACTCGACCTGACGAAGCAGTACTTCACTGCGCGGATCCATAACTGCTCCTGTGAAAAAAGTGCCGCAGTTTATCAACTGACGACCCGCAGCGCCTTACCGCTGAAGAACGCCTGGGTGTTTTCGACCAATTGACCCACGATCCGCTGCCGGGCTTCGCGGCTGCCCCAAGCGTTGTGCGGGGTGACGATCAGGCGCGGGATGTCGGCAGCCAGCAGTGGATTGCCATTAGTCGGTGGCTCGACGCTCAGCACATCGGTGGCCGCGCCGCCCAGATGACCGTTGCGCAAGGCATCGGCCAGGGCCTGTTCGTCGATCAGCCCGCCACGGGCGGTGTTGACCACGAAGGCACCGGGTTTCATGGACGCCAGTTCGCGGGCACCGATGAAATGCCGGGTGTGTTCATTGAGCGGGCAGTGCAGGGTGAGGGCGTCGATCTGTGGCAGCAGTTCTTCCAGCGGCAGGCGATCCGGCCGGGCCGGGCGCCCCGGAATCTGTCCGAGCAGGACGCGCATGCCGAAGGCTTCGGCCAGACGCGCGACCGCGCCGCCGAGTTCGCCATGCCCGAGCAGGCCCAGGGTTTTTCCCTCCAGTTCGACGATCGGATAGTCCAGCAGGCAGAACTGTTTCGCCTGTTGCCAGCGTCCTTCACCGACGGCTTTTTGATAATCGGCCAGGCGCGTGGCGAGGTTGAGCAACAGCATGATCGTGTGTTGCGCCACCGACGGTGTGCCGTAACCCTGGCAGTTGCACACGGTAATTCCCTGGGCGCGGGCGGCGGCCAGATCGACGTTGTTGGTGCCGGTGGCCGTGATCAGGATCAGTTTCAGTTGTGGATTGGCAGCCATGGCTGCGGCATCGATCAGGATCTTGTTGCTGATGGCAACGGTCGCGCCTTGCAGGCGTTCGGCAACCTGCGCAGGC
The DNA here is from genome assembly GCF_058801265.1 of Pseudomonas sp. GW822-FHT03F08. Lineage (NCBI taxonomy): Bacteria > Pseudomonadati > Pseudomonadota > Gammaproteobacteria > Pseudomonadales > Pseudomonadaceae > Pseudomonas > Pseudomonas sp. GW822-FHT03F08. The sequence goes on from NZ_JBXANC010000015.1 coordinate 71,385, forward strand.
AGTGTCTGGGCGAACAGTTGCAGGTCGCTGAAGCAGGCGCGCAACGGCTCGAGGTCAAGGTCGCCCAGATCCAGGGAAGGGTGATCGAGGAATACGGCGCGGTGGGCGTTCGTCATCAACTGTACCTGTTGTGCTTTGAAGGGAAGGCGTAATCTGCCGAGCCTACCAGATGAAACAAAACGTTACGCTTGGCCGAAAGGAGCCCCCATGTACTGGACCGAGTTCTTGACCGTTGCACTGATCCACCTGCTGGCCGTCGCCAGCCCCGGCCCGGACTTTGCCGTGGTGGTGCGCGAGAGCGTGACCCACGGTCGTCGCGCCGGTACCTGGACGGCACTGGGCGTGGGCACGGCGATTTTCCTGCACGTCGGTTATTCGCTGCTGGGCATCGGCCTGATCGTTTCCCAATCGATCGTGTTGTTCAACGCCCTGAAATGGGCCGCCGCCGCTTACCTGCTGTACATCGGCTTCAAGGCCTTGCGCGCGCAACCGGCACCGGCCGTGACCGACGATTTGCACAAAGAGGCCGGCGAACGCACCGCCCGTGGCGCCTTCACCTCAGGTTTCGTGACCAATGGCCTGAACCCGAAAGCCACGCTGTTCTTCCTGTCGCTGTTCACCGTGGTGATCAACCCGCACACGCCGCTGGCGGTACAGGCCGGTTACGGGCTTTACCTGGCTGCCGCGACCGCCACCTGGTTCTGCCTGGTGGCGATGTTGTTCAGCCAACAGCGCGTGCGCGCCGGTTTCGCCCGCATGGGCCACTGGTTCGACCGCACCATGGGTGCCGTGCTGATCGCCATCGGCGTGAAACTCGCGTTCACCGAGATGCATTGATCGAGCTGAGCTGATTCAGGGCGTTGAGGTACTCCCGGGGATTGTCCCCGAGCAAACGGCGGAACATCGCGCTGAACGCCCGCGCGCTGCCGTAACCCAGATCCCGCGCCACGCTCTGCACGCTGTCCCCGGCGAGCAGGCGGGGCAGGGCTTCCATCAGGCGCAGTTGCTGGCGCCAGGCGTTGAAATTCATCTTCAGTTGTAGCTGGAACAGCCGCGCCAAGGTCCGCGAGCTGGCGCCGACCTGCTGCGCCCAGTCTTCCAGGGTGTTGGGATGATCCGGGGTGCGAAGCAGCGCCAGGCAAATGTTTTGCAGGCGCCGGTCGCCGGGCATCGGGATATGCAGTGGCAGGTTTTCGAGTCCGGCCAGTTCTTCCAGCATCAATTGCTGGATCAGCGGATTGTCGGCGTGGGGCGGGCCCTGCACCGCGCGCAGGATCAGTTCGCGCAGCAACGGCGTCACTGCCAGCACGCAACAGTGTTGCAGGCTGGCTGGCGACAGTTCGGGCGCGATGAACAATGAACGCATTTGCACATCGCCGGACATGAAAATCTCATGGGCGACTTCCGGCGGAATCCACACCGCACGACTCGGCGGAAGCACCCAGGCACCTTGCGCCGTGACCACGCGCATCACCCCGTTCACGGCATAGAGCAATTGCGCCTCGCGGTGCAGGTGCAGCGGCTGGTGCGAGCCGTCCAGATAGTCCCGGGGATAGGCACTGACCGGTCCGTGTTCGAAATGGCTGATCAACATGTCGGATTCGATGACTTGGTTGGCAGGAATGCGCTTTCCGGCCAACTTAGCATGGGCGCTCACTACAACGTAAAGCGTGCCGTCATGAATCAGTCCAGAAACGTCATTCGCTACATCAACGCAGCCCATGTGATCGATCACATGTTCATGCTGATTTTCCCTGCCGCCGTGCTTGGTATGACCCAGGCCTTCGCCCTCGACTACGCCGCGTTGATCGGCTTGTCGCTGGGTGGCTTCATCGCGTTCGGCGCGTGCTCGCTACCGGCTGGCTGGCTGGGCGATCACTGGAGTCGGCGGCGGATGATGCTGGTGTTTTTCTTCGGCATCGGTGCCTCGGCAATCTTCACTGGCTTCAGTAACAGCCCGACGATGCTGGTGCTCGGCCTGACCCTGATCGGCATTTTTGCCGCGATCTATCACCCGGTCGGCACGGCGATGCTGGTGGCCTACGCGCAGAATCGCGGGCGCGAGATCGGTATCAACGGCATGTGGGGCAACCTCGGCGTGGCGTTCTCGGCGCTGGTCACCGGGCTGTTGGTGGCGCAGTTCGGCTGGCGCTCGGCATTTCTGTTACCGGGTGCCGTGGCGATCGTGCTGGGGATCGGTTTTGCCTTGCAGGTGCGCGAGGAGCCGATTCCGAAGCGCCCGCACACCGCGCTCAAGGGTGCCGGCGGCCAGCGTATTTCGATGGTCATGGTGTTTGGTGTGCTGGCGCTGGCCACGGCCACCGGCGGGGTGGTGTTCAACGCCACCACCATGACCTATCCGAAACTGTTTCAGGAGCGGTTGCATGACCTGTTCGCCTCACCGCAAACCCTTGGTGTGGTGGTCAGCCTGGCTTACGCCTTTGGCGCGATTGCGCAGTTGAGCATCGGTCGGGTGTTGCACCGCGTCAGCCTGAAGTGGCCGTTTATCGCGCTGACGTTGTGTCAGGCGCCGTTACTGTTCGCGCTGGCTTATGTCGAGGGCTGGGCGGTGATCGCCGTCGGGGCGGCGTTCATGTTCGTGGTGTTCGGCCAGGTGACGGTGAACGATTCGATGGTCGCCAACTTCGTCGCGCCGCAATGGCAGTCGCGGGTATTTGCCTTGCGTTACTGTTTATCGTTCGGTGCCAGTGCGACGGCGATTCCGCTGATTGCCTATGTCGAACCGCGCCATGGTTTTGTGGGGCTTTACCTGATTCTGGCCGGTTTTGGCGCTTTGACTTTCCTCGCTGCTGTGGTTTTCCCACGCACACCTTCCGAAGCGGCGGTAGGGCAAACGGCCTGATCGGTGACGAATACCGGCAAATGCTGGCGCAAAGCTAGCATTTGTACGGCTCTGCAAATCATTCCTTTGGCTGATTTGGCTGGCGTATAAGGGTTCTAGAGTACAAAACTCCAACGCCAACACCGTGCAGTCAGAAAAGGGATTCTTATGTTGCAGACTCGCGTTATTCCGCCCGCTGAAGGGGCCTACCAGTATCCACTGCTGATTAAACGGCTGCTGATGTCGGGCGCCCGTTACGAGAAAACCCGCGAGATCATCTACCGTGACCAGTTGCGCTACAGCTACCCGACGCTGATCGAACGCGTCGCGCGACTGGCCAACGTACTGACGGCGGCCGGTGTGAAGGCCGGCGATACCGTGGCGGTGATGGACTGGGACAGCCATCGCTACCTGGAGTGCATGTTTGCCATTCCGATGATCGGCGCGGTGATCCACACCATCAACGTGCGCCTGTCCCCGGAACAGATTCTCTACACCATGAATCACGCCGAGGACCGCTTTGTGCTGGTCAACAGCGAGTTCGTCGGGCTGTACCAGGCCATCGCGCCGCACCTTACGACGGTGGAGAAAACCCTGCTGCTGACCGATCTGCCGGAAAAAACCGCGGATCTGCCGAATCTGGTCGGCGAGTACGAACAGTTGCTGGCGGCCGCGAGCCCGCAGTACGACTTCCAGGACTTCGACGAAAACTCGGTCGCCACCACGTTCTACACCACGGGCACCACCGGCAATCCGAAAGGCGTGTACTTCACCCATCGGCAACTGGTGCTGCACACCATGGGCGTGTCGACCATCATGGGCGCCATCGACAGCGTACGGCTGTTGGGCACCAACGACGTGTACATGCCGATCACCCCGATGTTCCATGTGCATGCCTGGGGCCTGCCTTACGTGGCGACCATGCTCGGGCTCAAGCAGGTTTACCCGGGGCGTTACGACCCGGAATTCCTCGTCGAGTTGTGGCGCAAAGAGAAGGTCACCTTCTCCCATTGCGTGCCGACCATCCTGCAAATGCTGCTCAACGCCAAAGGCGCGCAAGGCACTGATTTCGGCGGCTGGAAAATCGTCATCGGCGGCAGCGCGCTCAATCGCACGCTGTACGAAACGGCCAAGAGCAAGGGCATTCAACTGACGGCCGCCTACGGCATGTCGGAAACCGGGCCATTGGTCTCGTGCGCGCATCTGAACGACGAGCTGATGGCGGGCACCGAAGACGAACGCACCACCTACCGGATCAAGGCCGGCGTGCCGGGGCCGTTGGTCGAAGCGGCCATCGTCGACGGCGACGGCAACTTCCTGCCGGCCGATGGCGAAACCCAGGGCGAACTGGTGCTGCGCGCACCGTGGCTGACCGAAGGCTATTTCAACGAACCGCAGAAGGGCGCCGAGCTGTGGGCCGGCGGCTGGCTGCACACCGGCGACGTCGCCACGCTCGACAGCATGGGTGTGATCGACATTCGCGACCGGATCAAGGACGTGATCAAGACCGGTGGCGAATGGATTTCCTCGCTGGACCTCGAAGACCTGATCAGTCGCCACGTCGCGGTACGTGAAGTAGCAGTGGTGGGCATCGCCGATCCGCAGTGGGGCGAGCGCCCGTTTGCCTTGCTGGTGATCCGCGAAGGGCACGCCATCGGGGCCCGTGAGCTCAAGGAACACCTCAAGCCGTTCGTGGAACTGGGGCACCTGAGCAAGTGGGCGATTCCGAGTCAGATCGCCCTTGTTACTGAAATTCCCAAGACCAGTGTCGGCAAGCTCGACAAGAAGCGCATCCGCCTCGACATCACCGAATGGCAGGCCAATAACAGCACCTTCCTCTCGACACTCTGAGTGTCCCCTGGCGCGCCGAAAACGGCGCGCCAGACCCACCAAGCAAGCGCTTGGCTTGTTAAATCCGAATTTTCAGCCATCCTTGCCGTGCCGACATGTGTCGGACTGGCGAAAGGACTGTTCCAGAGTGGCCGGCAGCTGCAAATCACACTTTAGAGGGATCAAGCAGTACCACCTGCTGGCTATAGTCCGCTCAAGGATTTTTAAGAACGGGGCAATGCAACATTGAAGTGATTTCGGGAGGCCTCTGGCGCCCGGTCCTTCAGGCGTTTTTAAAAGTACTCACTGCCATAACAATAATGCACATGGAGTAGCGTCGATGACCTCAGTAAACCAGTTCTGGCGCCGGGCGAAACTGCCTCTGGCGGTCAGTCTTGCCTCCACGCTCGCCGGGCCCGCATTCGGCGTCAGCTTCAACGTCGGTGAAATCGAAGGCCAGTTCGACTCCTCGCTCTCCCTGGGCATGAGTATTTCGACCCAGCAGCCGAACAAGGATCTTATTGGTGTCAACAACGGCGGCCGGGGCCTGTCCCAGACCTCCGACGACGGTCACTTGAACTTCAAGAGCGGGCAAGCCTTCTCGAAGATCTTCAAGGGCATCCACGACCTCGAATTGAAATATGGCGACACCGGTGTCTTCGTCCGGGGCAAATACTGGTACGACTTCGCGCTGCAGAACCAGGATCTGGAATACAAGGACGTCAGCAACCATAACCGCGACGTGGCAGCCCGCTCTTCGGGTGGCCAGATCCTCGATGCCTTCGTTTACCACAACTACTCCATCGCCGATGAGCCGGGTTCGGTGCGTCTGGGCAAGCAGGTGGTGAACTGGGGTGAAAGTACCTTCATCGGTGGCGGCATCAACTCGATCAACCCGATCGACGTTTCCGCCTTCCGCCGTCCGGGCGCCGAGATCAAGGAAGGCCTGATCCCGGTCAACATGTTCTACCTGTCCCAGAGCATCACCGAAAACCTGTCGGCCGAAGGTTTCTACCAGATCGACTGGCAGAAGACCGTGACCGACAACTGCGGCACGTTCTTCTCTCAGCCTGACATCGTCACCACCGGTTGCGATGACAACCTGCGCGTGCTGAACAAGCGCTCGACCATTCCGGGTGTTGCCCTCGGCCCGCTGGCAGCCGCCAATGTCGACGTCAACGAAGAAGGCGTGCTGGTGCGTCGCTCCCCGAACCGCAATGCGCGGGACAGCGGGCAGTGGGGCGTGTCCGCCAAGTACATGTTCGATCCGCTGGCCACCGAGTTCGGTGCCTACTTCATGAACTATCACAGCCGTGCGCCGATCTTCAGCGCAACCGGTGCGCCACAGTCGATCTATAACGGCGTCAAGGCGCTCCCGGGCCCGTTCCAGGCATTGGGCCCTCTGGTGGTAGCGGGTAACTCCGAGTATTTCATCGAGTATCCAGAGGACATTCGTCTCTACGGTCTGAGTTTCTCCACCACCCTGCCTACCGGCACGGCGTGGAGTGGTGAGATCAGCTACCGGCCGAACGCGCCGGTGCAACTGAACTCCACCGACATCCTGTTCGCCGGTGTGCGTCCGCTGGGCGGCGCGCTGACCAACGCCTCGATCCTCAATGGTGTTCCGGGCCAGGATCTGCACGGTTACAACCGCAAGGAAATCACTCAGCTCCAGACCACCCTGACGCACTTCTTCGATCAGGTGATGGGCGCCAACCGTCTGACCCTGGTGGGTGAAGTCGGTGTGACTCACGTCGGCGGGCTCGAGAGCAAGTCCGAGGCCCGTTATGGCCGCGATCCGGTCTTCGGTCCGGGTGAGCTGCCGGCGACCGGCGGCCTGGATACCTGCTCGCAGATCCTCAACACCTCGACCATCAACGGTGCCGGCCCTGGCGCTTCGACCAGCAACCGCTCCAGCAATTGCGACAACAACGGCTTCACCACCGCCACTTCCTGGGGCTATCGCGCTCGTGCCATCTGGGATTACAGCGACGTGTTCGCCGGCGTGAACCTGAAGCCGAACGTGGCCTGGTCCCACGACGTCAAGGGTTACTCCCCAGGCCCTGGCGGCAACTTCGAGGAAGGCCGCAAGGCCATCAGCCTCGGGCTTGATGCCGAATACCAGAACACTTACACCGCAAGCCTGGCCTACACCAACTTCTTTGGTGGCGAATACAGCACGGTGGATGATCGCGACTTCGTTGCCCTCAGTGTTGGCGTGAACTTCTAAGCACAGTTTTTTTCAGGACGAACAACCATATGAAAATAACAAAGAGTCTGTTCCACGCCGGTGTTCTGGGGCTTTCGCTGCTGGCGACCAGCGTGATGGCGGCGGTCCCTGCCGCCGAGGCCGACAAATTGGGCAAGAGCCTGACCCCGATGGGTGCCGAGATGGCGGGCAACGCCGACGGTTCGATCCCGGCCTGGAAACCGCTGGCGAAAAATGCCGGCACCGTCGACAGCAAAGGCTTCCTGTCCGATCCGTACGCCAGTGAAAAACCGCTGTTCACCATCACCGCGCAGAACGTCGACCAGTACAAGGACAAGCTTGCGCCGGGCCAGTACGCGATGTTCAAGCGTTACCCGGACACGTTCAAGATGCCGGTTTACCCGTCCCATCGCGGTGCCACCGTGCCGGATGACGTGTTCGCCGCCATCAGGAAAAACGCCACGACCACCACGCTGGTGGCCGGTGGCAACGGTCTGGAAAACTTCCAGACTGCCGTACCGTTCCCGATCCCGAAAGACGGTCTGGAAGTCATCTGGAACCACATCACTCGCTATCGCGGTGGCAGCGTGACCCGTCTGGTGACCCAGGCGACGCCGCAGACCAACGGCTCGTTCAGCCTGGTGTATTTCCAGGACCAGTTCGTGTTCCGCGACAAGATGAAGGATTACGATCCGGCCAACCCGGGCAACGTGCTGTTCTACTTCAAGCAGAAAGTGACAGCGCCGGCTCGTCTGGCAGGTACCGTGCTGCTGGTGCACGAGACCCTCGACCAGGTGAAGGAGCCGCGCAAGGCCTGGGTTTATGCAACCGGCCAGCGTCGCGTACGTCAGGCGCCACAAGTGTCCTATGACGGTCCGGGCACGGCGGCGGACGGTTTGCGTACCTCCGACAACCTGGACATGTACAACGGTGCACCGGATCGTTATGACTGGAAGCTTGAAGGCAAGAAAGAGATGTACATTGCCAACAACAGCTACAAGATCGATTCGCCAACTCTGAAGTACACCGACATCATCAAGGCCGGCCACATCAATCAGGACCTGGCTCGTTACGAACTGCGTCGCGTCTGGCATGTGGTGGCAACCTTGAAACCGGGTCAGCGTCACATCTACGCCAAACGTGACTTCTTCATCGACGAGGATACCTGGCAGGCAGCCGTCATCGACCATTACGACGGTCGCGGTCAGCTGTGGCGCGTCGCCGAGGCCCATGCCGAGGACTACTACGACAAGCAAGTGCCGTGGTACGCGCTGGAAACCCTGTATGACCTGCAATCGGGTCGCTATCTGGCACTGGGCATGAAGAACGAAGAGAAATCAGCGTATGACTTCGGCTTCTCTGCCAGTAAAAGCGAATTCCAGCCAGGCAACCTGGGCCAGGACGGTATCCGCTAAGCTGTAACCCGAGGCCGCATCCTCGAAAAAACGCCCCGACTGGTTCGGGGCGTTTTTTTTGCGTCGTGATTTTGTAGCCATTTGTAGCAACAACTTCATATGTACGCCGTTTAAGGCTAGTCTGCGGACATCTGCTACGCCGCCAACAGCCATTCAAACAAGAGCCGGCCATGACTGATCTGTCCCCACTTCCGGGTCCCGCAAGCGTTGCCGTCGCGGCATTGGACGGACGTTTTTTCCGTCCTCCGCTGCCTGACGGATACGTACTGCGACCCCGCCTCTGCGAGCGCCTGCAAGCCGGGCTCGGTGGACGTCTGTTGCTGGTCTGCGCCCCGGCCGGGTTCGGCAAAAGCTCGCTGGCCGTGGAGTTCTGTCAAAGCCTGCCGGGCCATTGGCAAAGCCTGTGGCTGGGACTGAGCGCCCGGGACAGTGACCCGGGGCGCTTTCTCGAGCGCTTGCTCGAAGGCTTGCAGGACTACTTCCCGGAACTCGGCAGCCGCGCACTCGGCCTGTTGAAAATGCGTCAGCGTCATCAGCCGTTCGCCTTTGAAGAATGGCTCGACGGCCTGCTCGATGAGCTGGCCCTGCACCTGCAACCGACCTCGCCCCTGTTGCTGGTGCTGGACGATTACCACCTCGCCCAAGGGCCGGTACTCGACCGTTGCCTGCAATTTTTCCTCAATCATTTGCCCGATGGCCTGCTGGTCATGGTCACCAGCCGTCAGCGGCCGGACTGGCATCTCGCCCGTCTGCGCCTGTCGCGACAGTTGCTGGAACTGCATGAACAGGATCTGCGCCTGACCCACGACGAAGCCCTGGCGTTGCTCGATCGGCACAGCAGTTCACTGCGCGGCGAGGCCCTGGAAAACCTGATCCAGCGCAGCGAAGGCTGGGTGGCCGGGCTGCGCTTCTGGTTGCTGGCGGTGTCCGAGGCCGGGAGTGACGCAGCGTTGCCGCAGGCCTTGAACAGCGGGGAAGGGCTGATCCGTGATTACCTGCTGGAAGAAGTCATCGACTGCCTGCCGGCCGAGGTGCAGGCGTTTCTCTACGACACCGCACCGCAGGAACGCTTTTGCAGCGAGTTATGCGACGCGGTGCGCGAATCCCACGACAGTGCCGAGATTCTGCGCTTCCTGCTGGCGCATCAGGTGTTTCTGGTGCCGCTGGATGAGCACGGGCACTGGTATCGCTATCACCATCTGTTTTCCGATCTGTTGCGCAGCAGGCCGATCGCCCGGGCGATCGTCCCCGCGGCAACACTGCACCTGCGCGCCTGTCGCTGGTTCAATGCCCAGGGCCTGCTGGATGAGGCCGTGGAGCAGGCGTTGCGGGCAGGGCATCTGGACGTGGCGGCGAATCTGGTCCAGAACCTGTCCGAGGAACAACTGCTCGCCGAGCAGAACGTCGGCATGTTGCTGCGCTGGAAGATGGACTTGCCTGACAGTCTGCTGATCAGCACGCCACGCCTGATCGTGTTGTACAGCTGGGCGCTGGGGCTGGCGTGTCAGCTCGACGCGGCCGAAGAGCTCGCCAGTCACCTGAGCCGGTTTCTACCGGCGCCGTCGGCCACCGCACAGAAATCCATGCTTGCCCAATGGCTGGCGCTCAAGGGCATCATCGCCCGTGGCCGAGGGCATCGCGAGCAGACCATCGAGTATTGCAGCGAAGCGCTGGAAAGCCTGCCGGCCAAACGCTACGGCCAGCGCCTGATGTGTTTGTCGACTTTGTCCAACCTGGCGATTGCCGACGGCGATCTGTGGCGCGCCCGGGGCTTGAACCGCGAATCCCTGGAGCTGGCGCAGCGGGTCGGCAATCCACTGTTCGAAGCGCTGGCCCACTACGACCGTGCCCGGGTATTGCAGGCGCGGGGGGAGATAGTGCGCTCGCTCGATGAAGTGCATCAGGGCCTCGAGCGTCTGCGCGGATTGTCGGCGCAGCGTTTGTATGCCGTGCGTGCGCGATTGACGCTGTATGAGGGGTTTCTGTTGGCCATGCGCTTGCAGTCCGACGCGGCGCGAGTGCGATTGCAGGCCGGCCTGAGTGAAGCGCGCGCCTGTCGTGATATCAGCGTGTTGATTGGTCACTGTGTGATTGCCCGGCTCGACGGCAGCCGCGGTGATTACGCCCGGGCTTTTGCCGAACTGGCCGAAGCCGAGCGTCTGATGCACATCTGGGATGTCCCGCCGATCTACTACCTGGCGATGATCACGCTGGTCAAATGCGAGCTGTGGCTGGCGCAGGGGCGGATTGACCTGGCCGAGGCCTGGCTCGCGCGTCTGGGGCAGACCTACACCGGCGAACGCGCCGCGGCACCACCGGAGTTTCACCCGCAGTTGCCGTTGCATGTCGAATTGCAGCAGGCGCTGCTGGATGTCATTCAGGGGCAACCGATGCTGGCCGAAGGCCGGTTGAATGTACTGTTGGAAAACGGCCAGCAGACCGGGCGCCAGTTGTTGAGTGTGATGGCGTTGACGCAGAAGGTGGCGCTGCTGCTGGTGAACAATCGCGAACCCGAGGCCCGCAAAGCGTTGGCACAGGCAATGGAAGCAGCCAGTGGCGGGGTGTTGCAGCCATTCGAGTGCCTGGTCAAAGACCACGCCGATTGGTTGCGCGGGCAATTGTCGCTGAACGCACCGGGGCTTGTCGGTCAGCAACTGCTGGAGCACTTCCCGCCGCCAGCGTTGCGCGCGGTGCAGGATTCTCCGATCACTGAACAGTTGAGCAGTCGCGAACTGGCAGTCCTGCGTCTGATTGCCCAAGGATGCTCGAATCAGGAAATCAGCGAACAACTGTTCATTTCGCTGCATACCGTGAAAACCCACGCCAGTCATATCAACAGCAAACTGGGGGTTGAGCGGCGCACACAAGCAGTGGCGAGGGCCAAGGAACTCGGGGTTCTGAGCTAGGTCTTTGGCTTGATCGACGCCAACAAAAACGCCCCGAATCATCGGGGCGTTTTTGTTGGCGTCCGACCTGTGAAAACAGGTCGGGTGTCGGGTTGTATCAGGCCACCAGATCGGTGGCGCTGAAGCTGTTTACACCCACCAGCTGGATTTCGAAGTCCGCACCGGCGTTGCCGCTGACGTTGCCCGAAAGCACGTGGTCGACGAAACGCAGTTGGCCGGCGCCGGTGAAGTCGCCCGCACCGATGAAGGTGAAGCCGTTGAAGCCTGCGGTCAGCAGGTTGGCGTCGAACTTCGTCAGGTCGATCTTGTCGCCTTGCGCACTGTTGAAGTCGGTAATGACATCGCGGTTGCTGCCGGTACCCATTTCGTTGACGCCACCGAAGACAAACGTGTCCGCACCTGCACCACCGGTGAGCGTGTCCGTCCCGGCTCCACCATTGAGGACGTTGTTGTCGGCGTTGCCGATCAGGGTGTTGTTCAGGCTGTTGCCGGTCAGCGTGAAGTTGCCGCTGCCCAGCAACGTAGCGTTTTCGACATTCACCAGGTTACTGATGCTCAGATCGACAAGGCTCGATTGCGGTGTGGCGGCGTAGGTGATCAACAGGGTGTCGTTACCTTCGTTGGCCAGTTCCTGAATCAGGGCCAGTTCACCGGACTGATCGAGGCCATAGGTGTCATTGCCCTTGCCGCCGATCATGGTGTCGAGGCCGCCGGCGCCGGACAGCTGGTTGTTGCCGTCGTTGCCGATCAGCACGTTGTCCTGCGAGTTGCCCAAGGCAAAGACGTCGCCAGTGCCGGTGAGGGTGAGGTTTTCGAGGTTGGCCCCCAGGATGAAGTTGACCGAAGAGCGAACGGTGTCGATTTCACCGGCTACGGTGCTGGTTTCGCTGACCACGTCGCCGGCATTGTCGACGATGTAGGTGTCGTTGCCGGCGCCACCGGCCATGAAGTCCGCGCCGGCACCGCCGTCGATAATGTTGTTGTCGGCGTTGCCGATCAGGGTGTTGTTCAGGCTGTTGCCGGTCAGCGTGAAGTTGCCGCTGCCCAGCAACGTGGCGTTTTCGACATTCACCAGGTTACTGATGCTCAGATCGACAAGGCTCGATTGTGGTGTGGCGGCGTAGGTGATCAACAGGGTGTCGTTACCTTCGTTGGCCAGTTCCTGAATCAGGGCCAGTTCACCGGCCTGATCGAGACCGTAGGTGTCGTTGCCTTTGCCGCCGATCATGGTGTCGAGGCCGCCGGCGCCGGACAGCTGGTTGTTGCCGTCGTTGCCGATCAGCACGTTGTCCTGGGAGTTGCCCAAGGCAAAGATGTCGCCAGTGCCGGTGAGGGTGAGGTTTTCGAGGTTGGCACCCAGGATGAAGTTGACCGAAGAGCGAACGGTGTCGATTTCACCGACTACTGTACTGGTTTCGCTGACCACGTCGCCGGCATTGTCGACGATGTAGGTGTCGTTGCCCGCGCCGCCGATCATGATGTCTGCGCCGGTACCACCGTCGAGAACGTTGTCGCCGCTGTTGCCGATCAAGGTGTTGTTCAGGGCATTGCCGGTGCCATTGAGATTGTCGGTGCCGGTGAGGGTGAGGTTTTCAACGTTGTTGCCCAGGGTGTAACTGATCGAGGCTTGTACCGTGTCGATTTCGCTCGCCAGGGTGCTGGTTTCGCTGACCACGTCACCGATATTGTCGACGATGTAGATGTCATTGCCGGCGCCGCCCGCCATGAAGTCCGCACCGGCGCCACCGTCGATGTAGTTACTGTCGGCGTTGCCGATCAGGGTGTTGTTCAGGGCGTTGCCGTTCAAACGGAAGTTACCGCTGCCCAGCAGGGTGGCGTTCTCGACGTTGCGCAAGTTGCTCAGATTCAGGTCGACGACATTGGTCTGCAGGGTCGATGCGTAGGTGATCAGCAGCGTGTCGTTGCCTTCGTCGGCCAGCTCCTGAATCAGGGCCAGTTCGCCTGCCTGATCGAGGCC
>NZ_JBXANC010000016.1:0-79409 GCF_058801265.1 Pseudomonas sp. GW822-FHT03F08
GGCCGCCGGCGCCGGACAGCTGGTTGTTGCCGTCGTTGCCGATCAGCACGTTGTCCTGGGAGTTGCCCAAGGCAAAGGTGTCGCCAGTGCCGGTGAGGGTGAGGTTTTCGAGGTTGGCACTCAGGATGAAGTTGACCGAAGAGCGAACGGTGTCGATTTCACCGGCTACGGTGCTGGTTTCGCTGACCACGTCGCCGACATTGTCGACGATGTAGGTGTCATTGCCGGCGCCACCGGCCATGAAGTCCGCGCCGGCACCGCCGTCGAGAATGTTGTTGCCGCTGTTGCCGTTCAACACGTTATTCAGGACGTTGCCAGTCGCGTTGATATTGTCAGTACCCACCAGCGAAAGGTTTTCGACGTTGTTGCCCAGGGTGTAGTTGATGTAGGAGTAAACCTGGTCGATTTCCGTCGCCGAGGTGCCGTTTTCGATAACCACGTCACCGACGTTGTCGACTACATAGGTGTCATTGCCTGCGCCGCCATTGAGGATGTCCGCGCCCGCTCCGCCGTTGAGAATGTTGTTGTCGGCATTACCGATCAGCACGTTGTCCAGGCTGTTACCGAGCACTGCGAAAGCACCGCTGCCCAGCACTGTCACGTTTTCCACGTTCTGCAGGTTGCTGATGGTCATATCGACGATCTGCGAGGTGGCGGCATAGGTCAGAAGCAGGGTGTCGGTGCCTTCGTTGGCCAGCTCCTGGATCAGGGCCAGTTCGCCGGCCTGATCGAGGCCATAGGTGTCGTTGCCCTTGCCGCCGATCATGGTGTCGAGGCCGCCGGCACCGGACAGCTGGTTGTTGCCGTCGTTGCCGATCAGCACGTTGTCCTGGGAGTTGCCCAAGGCAAAAATGTCGCCAGTACCGGTGAGGGTGAGGTTTTCGAGGTTGGCACCCAGGATGAAGTTGACCGAAGAGCGAACGGTGTCGATTTCACCGGCTACGGTACTGGATTCGCTGACCACGTCGCCGACATTGTCGACGATGTAGGTGTCATTGCCCGCGCCGCCGGCCATGAAGTCCGCGCCGGCACCGCCATCAATGAAGTTGTTGCCACTGTTGCCGTTCAATACGTTGTTCAGCGCATTGCCGGTGGCCGTCAGATTGTCGGTGCCCACCAGCGTAAGGTTTTCGACGTTGTTGCCCAAGGTGTAGCTGAGGGAGGAAATGACGGTATCGATACCCGAGCCGACGTTTGCCAGTTCAACCACGGTATCGCCCGCGTTATCGACGTAGTAGGTGTCATTACCGTCGCCCCCGGTCATGGAGTCTGCACCTGCCATGCCGTTAAGGGTGTTGTTCAGTGCGTTGCCGATCAGGATGTCATCGAATGCCGAGCCGATGGCATTCTCGATTTTTGCGCCATAGGCAATCGCCAGGCCGTCATTGATCGCAGCCTGAGTGTTCAGGTCAGTGAAGGTCTTGCCGATCTGGCTGTAGGCCCCTTCATTCAGGTTGATTTTCACGGAGGCAAGTTGATTGCTGCCATCAATGGTGTCGTTACCGCCGGCATCCCAGATGGTTTCAAAAATCGACTGGTCAGGTGCCCACTTGTAGACGTTGTCGCCGGTCTGCCACATCGTGTTGACGCCATACAGGCTCTGAATCGCGAGGATGTCGAGAACCATCGGTGTCGTCGGCTGGTACGAGTAATTGCTGCTGTAACTCATCACCGTGAAGTGAACGTCGTCCAGTGAAGGATCCAGCAGTGTCTTGTTGGTCGAGCTGGCGTCGAACGGATGCTTGAGACCCAGTGCGTGACCGATCTCATGGATGAAGGTCATGACATCATAAGACCCCTTCAGCGGGGTGGCTTCGCCCGTCTGCGGGCCAATCCAGACATCGCCACCGGCCGGGGAGTTGGCAGGGAAATAAGCCCAGGCAGCGGTCTTGTTGTCCATCAGCCGATAGCCGCCGAAGCGCAGGTCACCCACGTTGGTCAGCGTGTCTGTGGTAAAGCTGAAGTTGAGATTGGTGACGGCTGCCCAAGTCCCCAGTGAGTAGTTCACCGCTGCCTTCTGACCCGGGGTGAGCTCGTACAGCGCGTTGTATTCATTGTCGGGGCTGTAGTCGGTGACAAAGTACGAGGTGCCAGGAGCCATGAAGCTATAGCTCAGACTGGTTCCACCTTTGCCCCAGTTGGATCCCAGCCAGTAGGTGCCGGAAATGAGGCTGTCAACAATGGCATTGCCGGTCAGAGTAGCGGGGAACGAGATGGAGTAAGTCTTGGGCGTAGGCATGCGGGGATTTCCTGAGTGCGCTGCGGCCCTTCCTGAATGCGACCGCTACAAAAAATGCGATTTTGCACCAGAAACAGGAAGTTTGACATCATTAAGCCATCATTTTTCTGATCGCTGGCGTCAAATAACTGACCGGGCGATCTGTATCGGCCTGTGCAGTAGAATTCTGAAACCAACCTCACTACCGTTCGTCCAGGAATTCCCATGAGTGCCCCCAACTCCATGCTGATTCGCGAAACCTTCCCCGTCGGCCCGCTGCAGTGCAACTGCACGATCATCGGTGATCCGGTCACGAAAAAAGCCATTGTCGTCGACCCGGGTGGCAACCCCGATCTGATCATGGCGCGCCTCGATGCGCTGGGTCTGAAAGTGGTGAGCATCATCCACACCCATGCGCACCTCGATCACTTTCTGGCCTCCGGTCAGATGAAAGAGAAAACCGGCGCGACCCTGCATCTGCACAAGGAAGATCAGTTCCTGTGGGACAACCTCGAAATGCAATGCCAGATGTTCGGCGTGCCCTACACCCCGGTGCCGTCACCGGATCGCTGGCTGAGCGACGACGAGGAACTGGCCTGCGGCTGCGGCGTGGCACTGCACACGCCGGGACATACACCCGGTTCCATGAGCTTTTGGTTTTCCGAGGCTAAGCTGTTGATTGCCGGCGACACGTTGTTCCGGCGCGGAGTAGGGCGCACGGATTTGTGGGGCGGCGATCAGGCGACCATCGTGCGATCGATCAAGCAGCGGCTATATACATTGGACGAAGACGCGATCGTTGTGGCCGGACATGGCCCGGACACGCGTCTGGGCGATGAAATGCGGGAAAATCCGTTCGTGCGCGCCTAAACATTTTGTCACGAGTGCGCGGTGGAATTTTTGTGCATTGTCATGATCCAACGCCCGCAAAGGTCCATTGCCAAACGGCCGTTGCACCACAGAATGCAAAAAGTAGGAGCTCTCCATGTTCACCACGCGTCGTTTGATTATTGTCGCTACTGCCGTCGCCGTGCTGTCCGGCTGCGCCTCGCCCAACCCGTATGACAATCAGGGCCAGGCCGACGGCGGCTCCCAGGGCATGAGCAAAACCGCCAAATACGGTGGCCTCGGCGCACTGGCCGGCGCGTTGGCCGGTGCTGCCATCGACCACAACAACCGTGGCAAGGGCGCCTTGATCGGTGCCGCCGTCGTCGGTGCTTCGGCAGCCGGTTACGGTTACTACGCCGACCAGCAAGAGAAGAAGCTGCGCGCCAGCATGGCCAACACCGGTGTCGAGGTGCAGCGTCAGGGCGATCAGATCAAACTGATCATGCCGGGCAACATCACCTTCGCCACCGATTCGGCGAACATCGCCCCAAGCTTCTACCAGCCGCTGAACAACCTGGCCGGCTCGCTCAAGGAGTTCAGCCAGAACCAGATCGAGATCGTCGGCTACACCGACAGCACCGGCAGCCGCCAGCACAACATGGACCTGTCCCAGCGTCGTGCGCAGAGCGTGGCGACCTACCTGACTTCGCAAGGTGTCAGCGGTGCCAACCTGTCGGCCCGCGGTGCCGGCCCGGATAATCCGATTGCCAGCAACGGTGACGTCAACGGCCGGGCGCAGAACCGCCGCGTTGAAGTCAACCTGAAGGCGATCCCGGGCCAGCAGTACGGTGGTCAGCAGCAACAGCAGCCGGGTACGGTTCAGCAGTATCCGTAACCGTCAGGCACAAAAAAGCCCCCGGACAAGTGATTGTCCGGGGGCTTTTTATTTGCGCTGAAGACTGATTACTTCTTCAGGCCGTAATGCTCATCGAGCATGCCCGGCGAGTTCGGAGTCTTCGGCGCGTAGTCGCGCGGCGGTTCCTGATTGCGCGGTGGCGTCAGGCGTTCGCGTGGGGCCTGCGCAGCCTCTGCGTGCAGAGAGGCGAGCAGACGTTGACGGGTCTGTTCGTCCAGGGCCAGACGATTGGCGCCCTCGGCGAGGTGATCCTGCACTTCCTGATAGCTCTGGGTCAGCTTCTTGACCAGATTGGCGGTGCTGTTGAAGTGGGTTACCACTTCGTTCTGATAACTGTCGAAGCGTTCCTGAATGTCGTCCAGTTGACGCTGTGTGCGGCTGGGCGCGGCGTTCGGCGCAACGCGTGCGATCAGGAAACCAATGGCGACACCCACAACCAGGGCAAGAGTCGGTAACAACCAAACTAAGAGCGAGTGTTCCACGAGTCCTTCCTCTATAAACGGCTTTGCTTTACGTTAACGGCTCGAACCTGCGCTGTATACCGCGATTCACTCGCAATAGATCGGCACAGACAATTTGCTAGACGAGTCGACCCGATTCGAGGTCACGGAGTTCCTTCCTTGCTGATGCGTGAAACCCCTGTAGTGATTGATGGCCCGGTGGGTCAACTTGAATCCCTGTACCTGGACAACGAGCAGCCGCGCGGCATCGCGCTGATCTGCCACCCCAACCCGGTGCAGGGCGGCACCATGCTCAACAAGGTCGTCTCGACCCTGCAGCGCACCGCGCGCGACGCGGGTCTGATCACCTTGCGCTTCAACTACCGTGGCGTCGGTGCCAGCGAAGGTTCCCATGACATGGGCAGCGGTGAAGTCGACGACGCCCAGGCAGCCGCTGCCTGGTTGCTGGAAAAACACCCGGATCTGCCGCTGACCCTGTTCGGTTTCTCCTTCGGCGGATTTGTTGCAGCACGTCTCGGCGGCCGACTCGAAGCCCAGGGCGTACAGCTCAAGCACCTGTTCATGGTCGCGCCAGCGGTGATGCGCCTGGGCGATCAGGATCAGTTGCCGCAGCAGGGCGAACTCACGGTGATCCAGCCGGAAACCGACGAAGTGATCGATCCGCAGCTGGTCTACGACTGGTCTGACAAACTCCAGCGCCCCCATGAGCTGCTGAAAGTGGCAGAATGCGGACACTTTTTTCATGGCAAGCTGACCGATCTCAAGGATCTGATCCTGCCGCGTCTCTCGAATTGATTGCAGTCTGACAAGCGATTACCCATGACGAACCGTACCCGCATCCTCACCGGCATCACCACCACCGGCACCCCGCACCTGGGCAACTACGCCGGCGCCATCCGCCCGGCGATTCTCGCCAGCCGCGACAGCAATGCCGACTCGTTCTACTTCCTGGCCGACTATCACGCCCTGATCAAGTGCGATGACCCGCTGCGCATTCAGCGCTCGCGTCTGGAAATCGCCGCGACCTGGCTGGCCGGTGGTCTGGATGTGGACCGCGTGACCTTCTACCGCCAGTCCGACATCCCGGAAATCCCCGAGCTGACCTGGCTGCTGACCTGCGTCGCTGCCAAGGGCCTGCTGAACCGCGCCCACGCCTACAAGGCTTCGGTGGACAAGAACGTCGAGACCGGCGAAGACCCGGATGCCGGCATCACCATGGGCTTGTACAGCTATCCGGTGCTGATGGCAGCGGACATCCTGATGTTCAACGCACACAAGGTGCCGGTCGGTCGCGACCAGATCCAGCACGTGGAAATGGCGCGTGACATCGGCCAGCGCTTCAACCACCTGTTCGGCCAGGGCAAGGAGTTCTTCACCATGCCCGAAGCGCTGATTGAGGAAAGCGTCGCCACCTTGCCTGGCCTGGACGGTCGCAAGATGTCCAAGAGCTACGACAACACCATTCCACTGTTCTCCAGCGCCAAGGAAATGAAGGACGCGATCTCGCGCATCGTTACCGACTCCCGCGCGCCGGGCGAAGCGAAAGATCCTGACAATTCGCACCTGTTCACCCTGTTCCAGGCGTTCTCCACGCCGACGCAGGCCGACGAGTTCCGCAGCGAGCTGCTGGGCGGTCTGGGTTGGGGCGAGGCGAAGAACCGTCTGTTCCAGCTGCTGGACAACGAGTTGGGCGAGTCCCGCGAGCGTTATCACCAGTTGATCGAGCGTCCGGCGGATCTGGAAGACATTCTGCAACACGGCGCCAAGAAGGCCCGTGCGGTAGCGACGCCGTTCCTTAATGAATTGCGTGAAGCGGTTGGCCTGCGCTCGTTCGTCAATCAGGTTCAGGTTGCCGCGACCACCAAGAAGAAGGCTGCGAAAGCCGCGCGTTTCGTCAGTTTCCGCGAAGACGACGGCAGCTTCCGTTTCCGTCTGCTGGCCGCCGATGGCGAGCAATTGCTGCTCTCGCGCAACTTCGCCGACGGCAAGACCGCGGGCCAGGTGACCAAGCAGCTGCAATCGGGTCAGGCGCTGGATGTGCGCAGCGAAGACCTGAGCTTCAGCGTCTGGCTGGAAGGCGAGTGTGTCGGCGACAGCCCGGTGTTCGCCGACGTGGCTGCGCGGGATGCGGCTGTCGGAGCTTTGCGGATCGCTCTGACACCGGTTCAGGAATAATCAACGGGCCGGCCCGACCAAGGGCCGATTGCCATTCCCACGGGCCATCGCTACAGTGACGGCCCGTTTTTGTTGCCTTGCTAACGAATTATGACGCCCCTAGAACGATATCAAGCTGATCTGAAACGCCCGGACTTCTTCCATGACGCGGCGCAGGAAACTGCCGTGCGTCACTTGCAACGCCTGTACGACGATCTGATCGCGGCAGAGCAGAACAAGCCGGGTTTGCTGGGCAAACTGTTTGGCAAAAAGGATCAGACCCCGGTCAAGGGCCTGTACTTCTGGGGCGGCGTGGGTCGCGGCAAGACTTACCTGGTGGACACCTTCTTCGAAGCGCTGCCATTCAAGGAAAAGACCCGCACCCACTTCCACCGCTTCATGAAGCGTGTGCACGAAGAGATGAAGACCCTCGGCGGCGAGAAAAACCCGCTGACCATCATCGCCAAGCGTTTCGCCACTGAATCGCGGGTCATCTGCTTCGATGAATTCTTCGTTTCCGACATCACCGACGCCATGATCCTCGGCACGCTGATGGAAGAGCTGTTCAAGAACGGCGTGACCCTGGTCGCCACGTCGAACATCGTGCCGGACGGCTTGTACAAGGACGGCCTGCAACGCGCGCGCTTCCTGCCGGCCATCGCGCTGATCAAGCAGAACACCGAGATCGTCAACGTCGACAGCGGCGTCGACTACCGTCTGCGCCACCTCGAACAAGCGGAGCTGTTCCACTTCCCGCTCGACGAAGCTGCTCACGAAAGCCTGCGCAAGAGCTTCCGTGCGCTGACGCCGGAATGCACGGCTGCCGTGGAAAACGATGTGCTGATCATCGAAAACCGCGAAATCCGCGCGCTGCGCACCTGCGATGACGTGGCCTGGTTCGACTTCCGCGAACTGTGCGACGGCCCGCGTAGCCAGAACGACTACATTGAACTCGGCAAGATTTTCCACGCCGTGTTGCTCAGTGGCGTGGAGCAGATGAGCGTTGCTACCGACGACATCGCCCGACGTTTCATCAACATGGTCGACGAGTTCTACGACCGTAACGTCAAGCTGATCATTTCTGCCGAAGTCGAGTTGAAAGACCTGTACACCGGCGGGCGTCTGACGTTCGAATTCCAGCGGACCCTCAGCCGTCTGCTGGAAATGCAATCCCACGAATTCCTGTCCCGGGCACACAAGCCTTAAGCGGATTCGGCAAACAAAAAGGGCCTGCAGATGCAGGCCCTTTTTTGTGTCTGGTCGAATCGTCAGGCAGCTTGCTGGAACTGCTGTCGATACTGGTTCGGCGAGAGTTCGGTGTGCTGGCGGAACAGACGTGCGAAGAAGCTCGCATCGTCGTAGCCGACTTCGTAGCTGATGGTCTTGATGCTCTTGCGGCTGCCGGAGAGCAAGCCCTTGGCGGTCTCGATGCGCAGCCGTTGCAGATAATGCAGCGGCTTGTCACCGGTGGCGGTCTGGAAGCGGCGCATGAAGTTGCGGATGCTCATGCCGTGCTCGCGGGCCACGTCTTCGAAGCGGAACTTGTCGGCGAAATGCTCTTCGAGCCAGTGCTGGATCTGCAGGATGATCACGTCCTGGTGCAGTTTCTGCCCGCCGAAGCCGATGCGGCCCGGCGAATAGCTGCGCTGTACTTCGTAGAGGATGTCGCGGGCTACAGCTTGCGCCACATTGGCGCCGCAGAAGCGCTCGATCAGGTAGATATAGAGGTCGCAGGCCGAGGTGGTGCCACCGGCGCAGTAAAGGTTGTCGGCGTCGGTCAGGTGCTTGTCCTGATTGAGATAGACCTGCGGGAAACGCTCGGCGAAGGCATTGAAGAAGCGCCAGTAGGTGGTCGCTTCCTTGCCGTTGAGCAGGCCGGCTTCGGCCAGCCAGAACACCCCGGTGGCCTCGCCGCAGAGTACGGCGCCGCGGGCGTGCTGTTCGCGTAGCCACGGCAGCACCTGTGGATAACGTTGGCACAGCGTGTCGAAGTCATCCCAGAACGCTGGAAGGATGATGACGTCGGCGTTTTCCAGGCCGCCGTCCACCGGCATGACCACGTCGCTGAAGCTGTTCACCGGTTTGCCGTCGGGGCTGACCAGGCGGGTTTCGAACGCCGGAGTCAGGCCGTGGCCCAGTTGTTTGCCGTAACGCAGGCTGGCCAGATGGAAGAAATCCTTGGCTTGCATGAGGGTGGAAGCGAAAACCCGGTCGATCGCCAGGATGCTGACGCGCCGCAAGGGCGTGGAGACTTGCTTGGACATAATTCAACTTTTGTTTTTATAAGGGAAAGTGGTCACCAGACGGCTGGATCGTCTTATTTTTTGTCGGATGTGTCCAGTGTCCTGTATCGGAAGCGAGGCTTAGTCTCTGAAGGTCTGATCCCTTCAACAATAAAGAAAAGGTGTCGCATGATCCCCAGAACCCTGTTCAGCTCCGAGCACGAATTGTTCCGCGACAGCGTGCGGACATTCCTTGAAAAAGAGGCCGTGCCGTTCCACGGGCAATGGGAAAAACAAGGCTACATCGACCGCAAATTGTGGAACAAGGCAGGGGAGGCGGGGATGCTCTGCTCACACCTGCCGGAGGAGTACGGCGGGCTGGGGGCGGACTTTCTGTACAGCGCCGTAGTGATCGAGGAAGTCGGACGGCTGGGGCTGACCGGCATCGGTTTTTCGCTGCATTCGGACATTGTCGCGCCGTACATCCTGCATTACGGCAGCGAGGCGTTGAAGCACAAGTACCTGCCGAAACTGGTGTCCGGCGAGATGGTTACGGCGATCGCCATGACCGAGCCAGGCGCGGGTTCCGACTTGCAGGGGGTCAAGACCACCGCCGTGCTGGACGGCGACGAGTATGTGATCAACGGCTCGAAAACCTTTATCACCAATGGCTTCCTGGCGGATCTGGTGATCGTCGTCGCCAAGACCGATCCCAAGGCTGGAGCGAAGGGCACCAGCCTGTTTCTGGTGGAGGCGAACACACCGGGCTTCGACAAGGGCAAGCGCCTGGAGAAGGTCGGAATGAAGGCTCAGGACACGTCGGAATTGTTCTTCCAGGACGTGCGAGTGCCGAAGGAAAACCTGTTGGGTCAGGCCGGGGCCGGGTTTGCCTATCTGATGCAGGAATTGCCGCAGGAGCGTCTGACCGTGGCCATTGGCGGGCTGGCCTCGGCCGAGGCGGCGCTGCAATGGACGCTGGAGTACACCCGTGACCGCAAGGCGTTCGGCAAGGCAATCGCCGACTTCCAGAACACGCGCTTCAAGCTGGCGGAAATGGCCACCGAGATTCAGATCGGCAGGGTGTTCGTCGATCGCTGCCTGGAGCTGCACCTGCAAGGCAAGCTCGACGTACCGACCGCCGCGATGGCCAAGTACTGGGGCACCGACCTGCAATGCAAGGTGCTCGACGAGTGCGTGCAACTGCATGGCGGCTACGGTTTCATGTGGGAGTACCCGGTGGCCCGGGCCTGGGCGGATGCGCGGGTGCAGCGGATCTATGCCGGCACCAACGAAATCATGAAAGAGATCATTGCGCGGTCGCTATGACCTGGGCGCTCCCACGCTTGTGCGTGGGAGCGCGGCTTTTAGCGCCGGATCAAGGTGCCGGGTTCGGATGATCCTTGTGAATCGCTTCAATCCCTTCAAGCACTTCGTCTGAAAGATTCAGGTAGAAACTGGCAATGTTGCTGTCCAGTTGCTCAAGCGTCGTCGCCCCGATGATGTTGCTGGTGACGAACGGTTGCTGATTGACGAAGGCCAACGCCATTTGCGCCGGATCCAGGCCGTGCTCCCGAGCGAGTGCCACGTAACGGCTGCACGCCGCTTCCGATTGCGGGTTGAAATAGCGGCTGAAGCGGCTGTAGAGGCTCAGGCGACCTTTTGGTGGGCGGGCGCCACCTTCGTACTTGCCCGACAGGAAACCGAACGCCAGCGGCGAATAGGCGAGCAGGCCGCACTGTTCGCGAATGGCGATTTCCGCCAGACCGACTTCGAAGCTGCGGTTGAGCAGGTTGTAGGGGTTCTGGATTGACACCGCGCGCGGCCAGCCACGGGCTTCGGCCAGGGCGAGGAAGCGCATGGTGCCCCACGGAGTTTCGTTGGACAGGCCGATGTGGCGGATCTTGCCGGCCTTCACTTGCTCGTCGAGCGCTTCGAGGGTGTCCTCGAGCGGGGTGAGGTTGGCTTCGATCTTGTGTTTGTAGCCCAGTTGTCCGAAAAAGTTGGTGCTGCGCTCCGGCCAGTGCAATTGATACAGGTCGATGTAGTCGGTCTGCAGGCGCTTGAGGCTGGCGTCCACGGCTTCGGTAATGTGCTGGCGGTTGTGGCGCAGGTTCTTGTCGCGGATGTAGTCGATGGTGTTACCGGGACCGGCGATCTTGCTGGCGAGGATCCAGTCGGCGCGGTCGCCGCGACTCTTGAAGTAATTGCCGATGTAGCGCTCGGTGGTGGCATAGGTTTCGGCTTTCGGCGGCACCGGGTACATCTCGGCGGTGTCGATGAAATTGATCCCGGCGCCCTTGGCCCGTTCGATCTGGGCGAAGGCTTCAGCTTCAGTGTTTTGCTCGCCCCAGGTCATGGTGCCGAGGCAGATTGCACTCACGTTCAGGTCGGTACGGCCTAGCTGGCGATAGTCCATCGGGTGCTCCTTGGGCAAAACAAGCATAAAAGCAGGTTGAAATTTTTTTCGCAATCTGCATAATTGCCGACCTCTTTCTGCAGTGGAAGTGATGCGCCGCCGCCGAAGAATCTTGCCGTTGAACGGACGCGCCGACCCGAGCCCCCGAAAGCGTCTGTATCCGGCTGCCTTTGACTTGTCAAAGTACGCACTATTCAGTAAGATCCGCCGTCTTATTTACAGGCGGCCCCTGAGGCTATAAAGAATGAAAACTTTTACTGCTAAACCGGAAACAGTAAAGCGCGACTGGTTTGTCGTCGACGCTGCTGGTCAGACCCTGGGTCGTCTGGCCACCGAAATCGCGAGCCGTCTGCGTGGCAAGCACAAGCCTGAGTACACTCCTCACGTTGACACCGGCGACTACATCGTCGTAATCAACGCCGAGCAGATCCGTGTTACCGGTGCTAAAACCACTGACAAAATGTACTACTCCCACTCCGGTTTCCCGGGCGGCATCAAGTCGATCAACTTTGAAAAGCTGATCGCCAAAGCCCCTGAGCGCGTGATCGAGACCGCGGTTAAAGGCATGCTGCCTAAGAACCCACTGGGTCGCGACATGTACCGTAAGCTGAAAGTCTATGCGGGCGCTGCACACCCTCATACTGCTCAGCAGCCCCAAGAACTGAAGATTTAACGGAATAGTTCATTATGTCGGCGACTCAAAATTACGGCACTGGCCGTCGCAAGACCGCAACCGCACGCGTTTTCCTGCGTCCGGGTACTGGTAACATCTCCATCAACAACCGTTCGCTGGATTCGTTCTTCGGCCGCGAAACTGCCCGCATGGTAGTTCGTCAGCCGCTGGAACTGACCGAGACTGTCGAGAAATTCGACATCTACGTCACCGTGATCGGCGGTGGTGTAAGTGGTCAAGCTGGCGCAATCCGCCACGGCATCACTCGCGCTCTGATGGACTACGACGAAACCCTGCGTAGCGCTCTGCGCAAAGCTGGCTTCGTTACCCGCGACGCCCGTGAAGTTGAACGTAAGAAAGTTGGTCTGCGTAAAGCGCGTAAGCGTCCGCAGTACTCGAAGCGTTAATTTCGCTTCCACGTTCAAAAAGAACGCCCGATTCCTCACGGAACCGGGCGTTTTTTTATGCGTGCGATTTCTCGAATAATTGCGCTGTGACAACTTGCCACATTCGTAGACCCCCTATACTACAAGGCTTGGGGGCCACCCCTCCGGGTAATTACCTTGTCAGAATTGGGGCTTTTCATTACCATTCGGCAAAATTTTTATAAGTACATAGATTCATATTTAGTAGATGCCTGATTTAACAGGCCACAAAGCTGATGGGAGAGGACTGAATGAGCAATGACGGCGTGAATGCAGGCCGGCGTCGCTTCTTGGTAGCAGCCACATCCGTGGTGGGTGCTGCAGGAGCGGTGGGGGCTGCGGTCCCGTTCGTGGGGTCATGGTTTCCCAGTGCCAAGGCGAAAGCTGCCGGTGCACCGGTGAAAGTGAATGTCAGCAAAATCGAGCCCGGACAGCAGATGATTGCTGAATGGCGCGGCCAGCCGGTATTCATTGTTCGCCGTACTGCGGAAATCCTGGGGAATCTCAAGAAGATCGAGGGCCAGCTCTCCGATCCGACCTCCAAAAACTCCACGCAACCTACCTATGTCGACCCTGAAGTGCGTTCGATCAAGCCGGAAATTCTGCTGCTGATCGGGATCTGCACTCACCTGGGTTGCTCACCGACCTTCCGTCCCGAAGTGGCACCCGCGGATCTGGGAAAAGACTGGGTAGGCGGCTATTTCTGCCCTTGCCACGGTTCCCACTACGATCTGGCTGGCCGCGTCTACAAGTCGCAACCTGCGCCTTTGAACCTGCCAGTACCCCCGCATTCCTATGAGACCGATGACCTGATTGTCATTGGCGTCGATACGGAGAAAGCGTGATGAGCAAGTTCATGGATTGGGTTGATGCGCGCTTCCCCGCCACCAAGATGTGGGAAGACCATCTCAGCAAGTATTACGCTCCAAAAAACTTCAACTTCTTCTACTTCTTCGGCTCGCTGGCACTGCTCGTTCTGGTCAATCAGATCGTCACCGGTGTCTGGCTGACCATGAGCTACACCCCGTCGGCGGAAGAGGCGTTTGCCTCCGTCGAATACATCATGCGCGACGTCGAGTACGGCTCGATCCTGCGTTTGCTGCACTCCACCGGCGCTTCGGCGTTCTTCATCGTGGTCTATCTGCACATGTTCCGTGGCCTGCTTTACGGTTCGTACCAGAAGCCGCGCGAGCTGGTGTGGGTGTTCGGCATGCTGATCTACCTGGCGCTGATGGCTGAAGCTTTCATGGGTTACCTGCTGCCATGGGGCCAGATGTCCTACTGGGGCGCCCAGGTGATCATCTCGCTGTTCGGCGCGATTCCGGTCATCGGCAACGACCTGACCCAGTGGATTCGTGGTGACTACCTGATTTCCGGAATCACCCTGAACCGCTTCTTCGCCCTGCATGTTGTGGCCCTGCCGATCGTGATTCTCGGTCTGGTGGTGCTGCACATCCTGGCGTTGCACGAAGTCGGTTCAAACAACCCCGACGGCGTGGACATCAAGAAGCACAAAGACGAAAACGGTATCCCGCTGGACGGCATCGCCTTCCACCCGTACTACACCGTGAAGGACATTGTCGGCGTCGTGGTGTTCCTGTTCATCTTCTGCTTCATTGTGTTCTTCTTCCCGGAAATGGGCGGCTACTTCCTCGAAAAACCAAACTTCGAGCAAGCCAACCCGTTCAAGACGCCTGAGCACATTGCACCCGTCTGGTACTTCACACCGTTCTACGCGATCTTGCGTGCGGTCCCTGACAAGCTCATGGGCGTTATCGCCATGGGCGCGGCGATTGCGGTGCTGTTTGTGTTGCCATGGCTCGACCGCAGCCCGGTCAAGTCGATGCGCTACAAAGGCTGGATGAGCAAGATCTGGCTGGTGGTGTTCTGCATTTCGTTCGTGATCCTCGGCATTCTGGGCGTTCTGGCCCCGACGCCGGAGCGCACCTTGCTGTCGCAGGTATGTACCTTCCTGTACTTCGCCTACTTCATTCTGATGCCTTTCTACACCAGGCTCGAGAAGACCAAACCGGTTCCGGAAAGGGTGACTGGCTGATGAAAAAGTTATTTTTTGCTCTGATTTTTGCTGCGCTGCCAGTGCTGTCTTTCGCTGCCGAACACGGTGGTCCGGAACTGGAAAAAGTCGACATCGACGTTTCCGACAAGGCTGCCCTTCAGGATGGTGCGCGTACCTTTGCCAACTATTGCATGGGTTGCCACAGTGCCAAGTTCCAGCGTTACGAGCGTGTTGCCGATGACCTCGGCGTGCCGCATGACCTGATGCTGCAGAAACTGGTGTTCACTGGCGCCAAGATCGGCGATCACATGACCATCGGCATGCAGCCGGCCGACGCCAAGACCTGGTTCGGCGCAGCGCCGCCGGACCTGACCCTGGTGGCTCGTGTTCGTGGCACTGACTGGCTTTATGGTTACCTCAAGTCGTTCTACGAAGACCCTGCGCGTCCATGGGGCGTGAACAACAAGGTCTTCCCGAACGTCGGCATGCCAAACGTGCTGGTCGGCCTGCAAGGTCGTCAGGTCGTGGGTTGCAAGCAGGTGCAGATCGTCGAAAACGGCAAGAAGCAATATGACCCGCTGACCGGTACGCCTCTGACTCATGAAGCGTGCGATCAGTTGACCATCGTGCCGAAAACCGGAGCCCTGAACGAAGAGCAGTTCGATGAGAAGGTCAAGAATCTGGTAACCTTCCTGGCTTACTCGGCTAACCCGGTTAAGCTGCAACATCAGCGCATCGGTACTTACGTCTTGCTGTACCTGGCGTTCTTCTTTGTGTTCGCCTACCTGCTCAAGCGTGAATACTGGAAAGACGTGCACTGATAACGCTTCAAGCAATTGCTGTTAATCGCGCGCGCCCAAGGGCGCCTCTGAAAACGCAACGCCTGGTCTGTCAGGTATTGCGGGAGGCGCCCTCTGGGCGCGCGCGTTTTTCCGGCTCCGACAATTTCAACAAGCGAGGAGGATCGCCATGGGCGTGACCAATCGGTTGGCCTGTTACTCCGACCCCGCCGACCACTATTCCCACCGAGTGCGCATCGTGCTTGCAGAGAAGGGTGTCAGCGCCGAAATCATTTATGTGGAGGCTGGTCGTCAGCCGCCTAAACTGATTGAGGTGAACCCTTACGGGAGTCTCCCGACGCTGGTCGATCGCGACCTGGCGTTGTGGGAGTCGACCGTGGTGATGGAATATCTGGATGAGCGTTACCCGCATCCGCCATTGATGCCGGTGTACCCGGTGGCGCGTGCCAACAGTCGTCTGTTGATACACCGTATCCAGCGCGACTGGTGTGGTCTGGTGGATCTGATTCTGGATTCACGCACCAAGGAAGCCGCGCGTGTCGTGGCGCGCAAGGAATTGCGCGAAAGCCTGACGGGCGTGTCGCCGTTGTTTGCCGACAAGCCGTTTTTCCTCAGTGAGGAACAAAGTCTGGTGGATTGCTGCCTATTGCCAATACTCTGGCGTTTGCCGATTCTGGGTATAGAACTGCCGCGGCCAGCCAAGCCGCTGCTTGATTATATGGAGCGTCAGTTTGCGCGTGAGGCTTTCCAGGCGAGTCTGTCTGGTGTCGAACGCGACATGCGCTAAGGCTTAAGGAGCCGCTATGAACTCCAGTCGACCTTATCTGGTCCGCGCGCTCTACGAGTGGATTGTGGATAACGATTGCACCCCGCACATGCTGGTCAATTCCGAATACCCGGCAGTGCAGGTGCCGCAGGGTTTTGCCAGTGACGGGCAGATTGTCCTGAACATTTCGCCGAGTGCCGTGCGTCATCTGCACATGGACAACGACGTCGTGACCTTCGAAGGTCGCTTCGGTGGCGTTCCGCACAGCCTGTATGTGCCGATTGCCGCGATCCTGGGTATTTATGCCCGGGAGAACGGTCAGGGCATGGTGTTCGATCTGGAGTCGCCGATGGATGACGAAGACGAGATCGAACAGGATGACGATATTCCGCCGCCGGACAGCGAGCCGCCACGCCCAAGCGGCCGGCCAAGCCTGAAAGTGGTGAAGTAATAAAAAAGGCGATCCAACCGGAT
This sequence comes from Pseudomonas sp. GW822-FHT03F08, assembly GCF_058801265.1. Lineage (NCBI taxonomy): Bacteria > Pseudomonadati > Pseudomonadota > Gammaproteobacteria > Pseudomonadales > Pseudomonadaceae > Pseudomonas > Pseudomonas sp. GW822-FHT03F08. The sequence goes on from NZ_JBXANC010000016.1 coordinate 16,371, forward strand.
CGCCTTTTTTGTGCCTGCGCTTTGCGTATCAGTCGATGTATTCGAACAGCTTCACAATTTTCTGCACGCCGGAAACACCCTGCACCAGATTGGTGGCCTGGGCCGCTTCCTGCTTGGTCAGCAGGCCGAGCAGATAGACGATACCGTTCTCGGTCACGACCTTGATGCGCGAGCCGGGAATGTTGGCGTCGGCAAGCATCTGGGTTTTGATCTTGGTCGTCAGCCAGGAGTCATTCTGGCGTGCGAGGAAGCTTGAAGGTGCAATCAATTGCAGCTCGTTGTGCACCGTCTTCACTCGTTGCACGTTGGCGGCAGCCTGTTCGGCCTTGGCTTTGAGGTCTGCGTTCTCGGTCTGGCCGGCCAGAAGCACGACGCCGTTGAAGCTGGTGACGACGATGTGCGATTTTTTGTCCATGTTCGGATCGGCCTTGGACACATTGACGCCGACTTTGGTTTCGATCAGTGAGTCGTCGATCTTGCTGCCGAAGGTGCGGGTGCCGCGATCGTCTTCGATCGGTGCTTCGCGGCTGGCATTCACCACGGAGGTGCAGCCAGTAATTCCGAGGCACAGGGTCAAGGCCAGAAGGCCAAGGCGATTAGGGGTCATTCTTCACTCCCGAACAGTTGGCTGTCGATCAGATCGCAAAGGCAATGGATCGCCAGCAAGTGGACTTCCTGAATACGTGCGGTGACGTTGGCCGGTACGCGAATCTCGACGTCCTCGGGCAACAGCAACGACGCCATGCCGCCGCCATCGCGGCCGGTCAATGCTACGACAATCATTTCGCGATCATGTGCGGCCTGGATCGCTTGAATAATGTTCGCCGAGTTACCGCTGGTCGAAATCGCCAGCAATACATCGCCTGGCTGGCCGAGCGCGCGGATCTGCTTGGAGAACACTTCGTTGTAGCTGTAGTCGTTGGCGATCGAGGTGATGGTCGAGCTGTCGGTGGTCAGGGCGATTGCTGGCAGGCTCGGGCGCTCGCGCTCGAAGCGGTTGAGCAGTTCCGAGGAGAAGTGCTGGGCGTCGCCGGCCGAACCGCCGTTGCCGCACGAGAGCATCTTCCCCTCGTTGAGCAAGGCGTTGACCATCACTTGGCTGGCTTGCTCGATGTGCGGTGCAAGTACGTCCATCGCCTGTTGCTTGGTGTCGATACTGGCCTGAAAAAGCTGGCGAATTCGGGATTGCATGTCCATCTGTGTGACCTTAATTAGCGCGGCTGTCCGGCACGTGAATGTGCAGCCCGCAAAGCAAAGAGCAAAAGTGTTGAGTGAAAATGTCCAGGTCGGCGCAGGCGCTCAACTGTCGAACGCATTCTGCAACCAGTTCAGCTGACCCTGGTGGCTGTCGATGGCCACCACGTCGAAGCGGCAGGGGGAATTGGCCCAACGCGACTCGCGCTGAAGAAAATACTGTGCGGCGAAAATCAGTTTCTGCCGTTTGCGCCCATCGATACTGTCGAGCGCTCCACCCCATTGAGTGTTCTTTCGGTAACGTACTTCGACGAATACTACTGTATCGCCATCAAGCATGACCAGATCAAGCTCGCCGCGTTTGCATAACCAGTTCTGCGCCAGAAGGCGCAGACCCTGGTGTTGCAGATGCTTGAGCGCCTGGCGCTCGGCATCCTTGCCGCTTTGCAGGTGTGACCTGTCGGGCATCAGCGCGGAGTGTCCGGCAGGCGCTGAACCTGACCGCTGACGAACTGGGCCCATGGCAGTTGACGCACGACACGTTGTGTCTGAGTCATGCCCAGGCTGCCCGACAGACCGTCGATGCGGCTGTCCGGCAGCGCCTTGAGTTGATCAAGGCGTGGCGCCAGGCGGTAGGCATCAACACCCATCGCATACAGGCGGCCGAGGCTGCCGGAGGCTTGTGGCCACTGTGCGGTGACCTGCTTGCGCAGCGGGTCGTTGGCATCCAGCAACCATGGGGTCTCGCAGAAGCGCACACCGTTCATGTCGTTGTACTGGTTCACGTCGCCGCTGGCGCTGAACACGTGGGAGGTCGCGTAGACCGGCACGTCGCCGGCGTACTGGAAGTTCAGGGTCGGCTTGATCTGCTGCGCCTGTTGCGGGGTCGCGGCGAGGAAGATGAACTCGATGTCCTGGCGACGCGAAGGCTGGGCGGCGACGTTCGTGCCGGCAGCATTCTGCAGGCTCTTGGCGCGGGCTTCGCTCTGGCGCAGCTGGAACATGTCGGCGATCTGTTGGGCCAGTTGCACAGGCTGATCGACGCGCTCGGTGGCGACGATGCTGCCGCCGTTGGCTTGCCAGTCCTGGCTGAACGCACGCAGGACGCGGTCGCCCCATTCGCCTTTCGGCACCATGATCGCGGCGCGGTGCAGACCGTCGGCACGGGCGCGGCGGGACACTTCGCGGGCTTCGTCTTCAGCAGCCAGGCCGAACTGGAACAGTTGCGCCGGGCCCTGGTCGCCTTCGCTGTAGTTCAGCGCGAGGGTGGTGATCGGCAGTTGCGGGCGGGTGCTCAGCTGTTTGACCAGTGGTTTTTCCAGTGGGCCGACAACCAGTTGCACGCCGTCGGCCTGGGCCTTGCGGTAGAACTCGTCCATGTTGGTCAGGTGCGAGCTGTCGTAGAACACGATGGCCGGTGGTTTCTGACCGGCTTGCTGAGCCTGGTAGTGCGCGGCCATGAAGCCGTCACGCAGGGCCTTGCCGACCGAGGCCAGTTGGCCGTCCTGTGGCAGCAGCAGGGCAATCTTGCTCAGAGGCTGGCTGGCCAGTTCCTTGAGCTTGGTCAGTGGCAGCGGCAGGTTGATCGCGGCCGGGTGTTTCGGGTGCTGCGAGCGCCAGGCATCAATGGCGGCCTGCTGTTGCTCCAGGGTGCCGGCAGTTTTCACCGCCAGGGCCAGGCTCATCCAGCCACCGAGGTCATCGGTGGTGTTCGGTTGCAGTTGATCGGTCGGCAGCGATGCAATCAGGGTCCAGATCGCTTCGTGGTTCTTGCTGGCGGCTTCGCCTTCCAGCATCGGTGCGATGAAGATGCGCTCGCGAGCGGCAGCCAGTGTCTGGCCGTCGGCTTCAAGGGCGCGAGCGTGAACGGTGCCGGCGCGAACCTGCAGCGGAATCGACATTTCGCTCAGGCGTTGCAGGCTTGGATGGTTCAAGGCTGCCAGCGCGGCTTTCGGCTGGTTGCGGGTCATGGCCAGTTCAGCGGCCAAGGTGCTGGCGAATGCCTGCTGGCCCGGCTGGAGTTGCTCCATTGGCACCTGTTGCAGGATCTGCGCGGACTGTCCGGCATTGCCTTGACGGTAAGCCATGTCCGCCGCACTCAGGCGCAGCAGTGCAGCCTTGTCCGGCGATTTGGCCTGGGCGGCCTGTTCGAGCAGTTGCTCGATGCTGGCATCCGGAGTCCGTGGAAGTTCGCCAAGGCTGGAGGAAGGGGAGCTGGCGCAAGCCGCCAGCAAGGCAGCGAGGCAGAGGGCAGTGAACAGCCGCAGGCAAGCGATCATGTAAGTGTTCCTGATACTCGATCAAATTAGCGTCGAATTGTACCCAAGCGCTGGCCGGGGCGCGATGTTACTGGCGTGAAACCGTCAATTTAGCTGATACAAATGTTGCGCGACCGCACAATGGTGCGACAAACCGTGTCTGCCGCGACCGCATCGCCGGTCGCTCGACGCGCTACAATGGCGGTTTTTACCGATCATGAGGTGTGCGCTTTGACTGCTCCAGGTGCTTTGAATTCCGCTATGGGCTCGCTTTATGTGGTGGCGACGCCCATCGGCAACCTGGATGACATCAGCGCCCGGGCGTTGAAAATCCTGCGCGAAGTGGCGCTGATTGCTGCCGAAGACACGCGCCATTCCCAGCGTCTGATGCAGCACTTCGGCATCACTACACCGCTGGCGGCCTGTCACGAACACAATGAGCGTGACGAAGGCAGTCGCTTCATCACCCGTCTGTTGGCTGGCGATAACGTGGCGCTGATTTCCGATGCCGGTACGCCGCTGATTTCCGATCCGGGTTATCACCTGGTGCGTCAGGCTCGTGCCGCCGGGATCAATGTGGTGCCGGTACCGGGTGCCTGCGCGTTGATTGCGGCACTGTCGGCTGCCGGTCTGCCGTCCGATCGTTTCATCTTTGAAGGCTTTCTGCCGGCCAAGGCGGTGGGGCGCAAGGCGCGTCTTGAGGCGATCAAGGAAGAGCCGCGCACGCTGATTTTCTACGAGGCGCCTCATCGTATTCTTGAGTGTCTGCAGGATATGGAAGCCGTGTTTGGCGCTGATCGCCCGGCGTTGCTCGCCCGTGAAATCACCAAGACCTTTGAAACGCTCAAGGGCCTGCCGCTGGCCGAGTTGCGCGCATTCGTCGAGGCGGACAGCAATCAACAGCGTGGCGAATGTGTTGTTGTGGTGGCTGGCTGGACTGCGCCGGAATCCGAAGATGCCGTCAGCAGCGAGGCGATGCGCATCCTCAATCTGTTGCTCGAAGAGATGCCGCTCAAGCGTGCCGCGGCTCTGGCGGCGCAAATCACCGGTGAGCGCAAAAACGTGCTGTATCAGGTCGCGCTGGATCAGCAAAAAGACGCGTAACCCGTCGCGCAGACCGGTTTGCGGGCTATTAGCGCTTGTTCTTCGGGCGCTCTGCCGTTAACCTGCGCGGCGGAGAGTCGATCGGACAGTCGCTGCCCTCTATGAAAATTAGGGGGGGGAGGAAAGTCCGGGCTCCATAGGGCGAAGTGCCAGGTAATGCCTGGGAGGCGTGAGCCTACGGAAAGTGCCACAGAAAATAACCGCCTAAGCGCTTCGGCGCCGGTAAGGGTGAAAAGGTGCGGTAAGAGCGCACCGCACGTCTGGCAACAGTTCGTGGCTAGGTAAACCCCACTTGGAGCAAGACCAAATAGGGTCCCAAGGCGTGGCCCGCGCTGGGACCGGGTAGGTTGCTAAAGATGTCCAGTGATGGCCATCGTAGACGAATGACTGTTCAAGACAGAACCCGGCTTACAGATCGACTCTCCACCTTTTTCTTTTCCCTGCTTGAATTAAAGGCGACAGGGCTGTTTATTATCAGCAGGCCTGCTCTGGAAATCCGGCAGCGGCAACCGCAGTAATAGCCATTTCCCACCTTGCTTCAATCAACAGCAGAAGCGCTTTTGTAATACCGAAAAAATCTTACTCTTAACAAATTACTTTAACTTTCGAGCGCAGCTTTCAGTGCTGCTTCAAGTTATTGGATAAAAGCATCCGCCAGATTCTCGTTGCGCCTCCTTTTATGCTCCTAAATCTCCGTTCTGTAAGGGTTTTCCTTTAATCCGCGCCTTGACGGTGTGGTGGGCGCATTCCTATAGTGTGCGCAAGTGGCGGAAAGTGGCATGAAGTGGGTTTTTTGAGCTCAAAACGATAAAAATTGGAGAAACGCAGACGTGTTTCGCGGAGCTAACGCTATCAGTCTCGACGCAAAGGGCCGTCTCGCCATGCCGAGCCGGTACCGTGACGAGCTCGTTTCGCGTAGTTCCGGCCAGTTGATCGTGACCATTGATGCCGTTGATCCATGTTTGTGTGTCTACCCGCTCGATGAGTGGGAAATTATTGAAACCAAGTTGCGCGCGCTTCCTTCGCTCCGCGAAGAGAACCGTCGTCTGCAGCGCTTATTGATTGGTAATGCCGTTGACCTCGAGCTCGACGGCAGTGGTCGTTTTCTGGTTCCGCCGCGTCTGCGCGAATACGCAAAGCTGGACAAGCGCGCGATGCTGGTCGGCCAACTGAACAAGTTCCAATTGTGGGACGAAGATGCCTGGAACGCGGTTTCTGCCGCTGACCTGGCTGCCATACAACAACCGGGCGCCATGCCTGACGAACTGCGTGATTTGATCCTGTGACTATTGATAGCGGCTTTAACCACATCACCGTACTGCTTGACGAAGCCGTCGAGGCTCTCGCCGTACGTCCTGATGGCTGCTATCTGGACGGCACGTTCGGGCGCGGCGGGCACAGCCGGTTGATCCTCAGCAAGCTCGGTCCCGACGGCCGGCTCATCGGATTCGACAAGGATCCTCAAGCGATTGCCACCGGGCAAACGCTAGCGGCCGAAGACGGCCGCTTTGTCGTTGTGCAGCGCAGCTTTGCCGAGCTCGGTTCGGTGGTTGCCGAACAGGGTCTGACCGGCAAGGTCAGCGGCATTCTGCTCGACCTCGGCGTGTCTTCGCCGCAGCTCGATGATGCCGAACGCGGCTTCAGTTTCCTCAATGATGGCCCGCTGGACATGCGCATGGATCCGTCCCGTGGCATCAGCGCGGCCGAGTTCGTCAATACCGCGCCTGTGGAAGAAATCGCCCGGGTGTTCAAGGAATATGGCGAAGAGCGTTTCTCCGGTCGCATGGCTCGCGCCGTGGCCGAACGTCGTGACATCACGCCGTTCGAGCGCACCGCCGATCTGGCCGAAGTGCTGAAAGTCGCCAACCCGGCGTGGGAAAAGGGCAAGAACCCGGCAACCCGTGCATTCCAGGGCCTGCGCATTCACGTCAACAACGAGCTGGGCGATCTGGAAGCGGGCCTCGAAGCCGCTTTGGAATCCCTGGAAATCGGCGGCCGTCTGGTCGTCATCAGCTTCCACTCGCTGGAAGACCGCATCGTCAAACTGTTCATGCGCAAGCTGGTGAAAGGCGAAGCCGACAACCTGCCGCGCAACCTGCCGGTTCGCCACGTCGCGTTCGAACCGAAAATCAAAGTCCATGGCAAAGCGCAGACGGCCTCCGACGCCGAACTCAAAGCCAACCCACGTTCCCGTAGCGCCGTCATGCGCGTCGCGGAGAAGCTGCGGTGAGCAAGCTTTTCGCCAAGCCACTGCCTGGCGGCAGCTTTTTCATGCTGCTGCTGTTCATCGGCGTGCTCGTGTCGGCCATCGGCGTGTCTTACAGCGCCCACTGGAACCGGCAGTTGCTCAACACCCTGTACAACGAACTGAGCGTGCGCGACAAGGCGCAGGCCGAGTGGGGGCGCCTGATCCTGGAGCAAAGCACCTGGACCGCCCACAGCCGGATCGAAGTGCTGGCCACCGAACAACTGAAGATGCACATCCCAGGCGCAGCTGACGTGAAGATGGTGGCGCCATGATGAAACTCGAAGGGGCACTCTTCCCGTGGCGTTTCCGTCTGTTGGTAGGTCTGCTCGGCGTGATGGTGGCCGCGATCTGCTGGCGGATCATTGACCTGCAAGTGGTCGACCGTGACTTCCTCAAGGGGCAGGGCGATGCGCGCAGCGTTCGTCACATTCCGATTCCGGCACACCGTGGCCTGATCACCGACCGCAACGGCGAGCCTCTGGCCGTGAGTACCCCGGTGACCACGCTGTGGGCCAACGCCAAGGAAATGCAGACGGCCAAAGAGAAGTGGCCGGCACTGGCGGCGGCGCTGGGGCAGGATCCGAAAGCCCTGGCCGAACGCCTCGAAGCCCAGGCCAACAAAGAATTCATTTATCTGGTGCGCGGGTTGACCCCCGAGCAGGGCCAGGCCGTGCTCGACCTGAAAGTGCCGGGCGTCTACGGCATCGAAGAATTCCGCCGGTTCTATCCGGCCGGTGAAGTCACCGCGCACATGGTCGGGTTCACCGACATCGATGATCACGGTCGTGAAGGCGTCGAGCTGGCCTACGACGAGTGGCTGGCCGGCGTACCCGGCAAGCGGCAAGTCATCAAGGATCGGCGCGGACGGCTGATCAAGGATGTCCAGGTCACCAAAAACGCCAAGGCCGGCAAGCCCTTGGCGTTGTCCATTGACCTGCGCCTGCAATACCTGGCCAACCGCGAGCTGCGTAACGCGATCATCGAGAACGGCGCCAAGGCTGGCAGCCTGGTGATCATGGACGTGAAGACCGGCGAAATCCTCGCCATGGTCAACCAGCCGACCTACAACCCGAACAACCGTCGCAACCTGCAACCGGCGATGATGCGTAACCGCGCGATGATCGACGTGTTCGAACCGGGTTCGACCATGAAAGCGATCTCGATGAGCGCCGCGATCGAAACCGGCCGCTGGAAACCGAGCGACACCGTCGAGGTGTATCCGGGCTCCCTGCAGATCGGCAAATACACGATCAAGGACGTATCGAAAACCGAAGGTCCGGTACTCGACCTGACCGGCATTCTGATCAATTCCAGTAACGTCGGCATGAGTAAGGTCGCGTTCGATATCGGCGGCGAAACCATTTTCCGTCTCGCGCAGAAAGTCGGCCTCGGCCAGGACACCGGCCTCGGCTTCCCGGGCGAACGTGTCGGTAACCTGCCGAATTACCGCGAGTGGCGTAAAGCCGAAACCGCAACGCTGTCCTACGGCTACGGTATTTCGGTGACCGCGATTCAGCTGGTGCACGCGTTCTCGGCGCTGGCCAACAACGGTCGCCTCGCGCCGCTGACCCTGATCAAAACCGACAAGGCACCGCAGACCACTCAGGTACTGCCGGAAGCCGTCGCGAAAACCATGCAAGGCATGCTGCAACAGGTGATCGAGGCCCCGCGCGGTGTGTTCCGTGCGCAGGTGCCGGCGTATCACGTGGCGGGCAAGTCGGGTACTGCGCGCAAGACGTCGGTGGGCACCAAGGGTTACGCCGAAAACTCGTACCGCTCGCTGTTCGCCGGTTTCGGCCCGATGAGCGATCCGCGTTACGCCATCGTCGTGGTGATCGATGAACCGAGCAAGGCCGGTTACTTCGGTGGTCTGGTTTCGGCGCCGGTATTCAGCCGTGTGATGTCCGGCACCCTGCGTCTGATGAACGTGACCCCGGACAACCTGCCGACAACACAACAGGCCAACGCCACCCCGGCCGTTCCGCTGAAAGCCAATGGAGGGCGCGGCTGATGTCTCTTAGTCTGAACAAGATTTTCCCCCACGCCGGCCACGATCTGTTGATCCGTGAACTGGCACTCGACAGCCGCAACGTGCGCGCGGGCGACCTGTTCCTCGCGGTGCCGGGCGGCAAGTTCGACGGTCGTGCGCATATTGCTGACGCGCTCACTCGTGGCGCTGCCGCCGTGGCTTACGAAGTGGAAGGCGCCACCGTGCTGCCGATCACAGACGTGCCGCTGATTCCGGTCAAAGGCCTGGCCGCGCAGCTGTCGGATATTGCCGGTCGTTTTTACGGTGAGCCAAGTCATCACTTGAACCTGGTGGGCGTGACCGGCACCAACGGCAAGACCAGCGTGACTCAACTGGTGGCGCAGGCGCTGGACCTGCTCGGCCAGCATTGCGGCATCGTCGGCACCCTCGGCTCCGGTTTCTACGGCTCGCTGCAAAGCGGCCTGCACACCACGCCGAACCCGATCGCCATGCAAGCGACCCTGGGCGACCTGAAAAAGGCCGGCGCCAAAGCCGTGGCCATGGAAGTCTCGTCCCATGGTCTGGATCAGGGCCGGGTCACTGCACTGGCGTTTGACGTGGCGGTGATGACCAACCTGTCCCGCGATCACCTCGATTACCACGGCACCATGGAGGCCTACGCCGAAGCGAAGGCCAAGCTGTTTGCCTGGAATGACCTGAAGTGCCGCGTGGTCAATCTGGACGACGATTTCGGCCGGCAACTGGCCGCTGAAAAGCGTGATTCGCGTTTGATTACATATAGCTTGCTCGACAGCAGTGCCTATCTGTATGTCCGCGAAGCGCAGTTCGACGACCATGGTGTGCGCGCCACGCTGGTCACGCCGCAGGGCGAGCATCATCTGCGCAGCACATTGCTGGGCCGTTTCAACCTGAGCAACGTACTGGCTGCGGTCGGCGCCTTGCTCGGTCTGGACTACGCCCTCGACGAAATCCTCAAGGTGCTGCCGAAACTCGAAGGCCCGGCCGGACGCATGCAGCGTCTCGGCGGTGGTACTCAGCCGCTGGTGGTGGTCGATTACGCCCACACGCCGGATGCGCTGGAAAAAGTTCTGACCGCACTGCGTCCACACGTCAAAGGCCAGTTGCTGTGCCTGTTCGGTTGCGGCGGTGATCGCGATCGCGGCAAACGTCCGTTGATGGCCGAAGTGGTCGAGCGTCTGGCCGACCGCGTGCTGGTCACCGATGACAATCCGCGCACCGAAGATCCGGCGGTGATCTTCGATGACATCCGCGCCGGTTTCACGGCTGTGGATAACGTGACATTCGTGGCCGGCCGTGGCCAGGCCATCGCGCAATTGATCGCCAGCGCTTCGGCGGATGACGTGGTTGTCCTGGCCGGCAAAGGTCACGAGGACTATCAGGAAATCAACGGCGAGCGCCACGCATTCTCTGATCTGGTCGAGGCGGATCACGCCCTGACCGCGTGGGAGGTGGCCCATGCTTAAGGCCCTGAAACTCAGCGAACTGACCAATGCACTCGACGCACGGCTGATCAGCGCGGACGCCAGTTTTGACGGCGTGAGCATCGACAGCCGCGCCATCAAGGCTGGCCAACTGTTTATTGCACTGACCGGCCCGCGTTTCGACGGTCATGACTATTTGAACGACGTCGCTGCAAAAGGCGCGGTCGCGGCGCTGGTCGAGCGTGAAGTCGCCGACAGCACGCTGCCACAATTGCTGGTCAAGGACACCCGTCAGGCCCTCGGCCAGTTGGGCGCGCTGAACCGTGCCGCATTTACCAAGCCGGTTGCGGCTGTCACCGGCTCCAGCGGCAAGACCACGGTCAAGGAAATGCTCGCGAGCATCCTGCGCACGCGCGGCTCGGTGCACGCGACCCGTGGCAACCTGAACAACGACCTCGGCGTGCCGCTGACCCTGCTCGAACTTGCCCCGGAACACAGCGCGGCAGTGATCGAACTGGGCGCCTCGCGTCTGGGTGAAATCGCCTACACCGTCGGGCTGACCAAGCCGCACGTAGCGATCCTCAACAACGCCGGCACCGCTCACGTCGGTGAGTTCGGCGGGCCGGAGAAAATCGTCGAAGCCAAAGGCGAAATCATCGAAGGGCTGGCGGCCGATGGCGTCGCCGTGCTGAATCTCGATGACAAGGCGTTCGGTATCTGGAAGACCCGCGCTGCCGGTCGCAAGGTGCTGACCTTTGCCCTGAGCAACACCCAGGCAGATTTCCACGCCAGCGATCTGGCCACCGACGCCCGTGGCTGCCCGGCGTTCAACCTGCACAGTCCTGAAGGTGTGGAACGGGTTCAACTGAACCTGCTCGGCACCCATAACGTCGCCAATGCCCTGGCCGCTGCCGCTGCCGCTCACGCCTTGGGCGTGTCGCTGTTCGGCATCGCCACCGGGCTTGGCGCGGTACAACCGGTCAAGGGTCGCACCGTCGCGCAACTGGCGAAAAACGGCATGCGCGTGATCGATGACACTTACAACGCGAACCCCACCTCCATGTGTGCGGCCGTTGATATACTCGCCGGCTTTTCCGGCCGCACCGTTCTGGTGCTCGGGGATATCGGCGAGTTGGGCGACTGGGCGGAGCAGGGGCACCGCGACGTGGGCGAATACGCCCGGGGCAAGGTTTCCGCGCTTTACGCCGTCGGGCCGAACATGGTCCACGCCGTGAACGCATTCGGCAACGAGGCGCATCACTTCGGCACACAGGCCGAACTGATCCAGGCCCTCGGCGCCGAGCAGGACAAAAACACCACCATTTTGATCAAGGGTTCGCGCAGCGCAGCGATGGAAAACATCGTTGCGGCCCTGTGCGGGTCCAGTCTGGAGAAACATTAATGCTGCTGCTGCTAGCGGAGTATCTGCAACAGTTCTACAAAGGCTTCGCGGTCTTCCAGTACCTGACCCTGCGCGGGATCCTCGGTGTGCTGACCGCGCTGGTCCTGTCGCTGTGCTATGGCCCGTGGATGATCCGCACCCTGCAGAACCGTCAGATCGGTCAGTCCGTTCGTAACGACGGCCCGCAATCGCACCTGTCCAAATCCGGTACGCCGACCATGGGTGGCGCGCTGATTCTGTCTTCGATCGGCGTCAGCACGTTGCTGTGGGCTGACCTGAGCAATCGTTATGTCTGGACCGTTCTGCTGGTGACCCTGCTGTTCGGCGCCATCGGCTGGGTTGACGACTACCGCAAGGTGATCGAGAAGAACTCCCGTGGCCTGCCGAGTCGCTGGAAGTATTTCTGGCAGTCGGTGTTCGGCCTCGGCGCGGCGATCTTCCTTTATATGACTGCCGCCACTCCGGTGGAAACCACCCTGATCCTGCCGATGCTCAAGGACTACAGCATTCCGCTGGGCGCCGGTTTCATCGTGCTGACGTACTTCGTGATCGTCGGTTCGAGCAACGCGGTCAACCTGACCGACGGCCTCGACGGTCTGGCGATCATGCCGACAGTGATGGTCGGCGGTGGCCTGGGCATCTTCTGCTACCTGTCGGGTAACGTGAAATTCGCTGAATACCTGCTGATCCCGTACGTACCGGGCGCAGGCGAACTGATCGTGTTCTGCGGCGCGCTGATCGGTGCCGGCCTGGGCTTCCTGTGGTTCAACACCTATCCGGCGCAAGTCTTCATGGGTGACGTCGGCGCACTGGCGCTGGGCGCAGCCCTGGGCACCATCGCGGTGATCGTCCGTCAGGAAATCGTCCTGTTCATCATGGGCGGCGTGTTTGTGATGGAAACCCTGTCAGTCGTGATTCAGGTTGCCTCCTTTAAGCTGACCGGTCGCCGTGTGTTCCGCATGGCTCCGATACACCACCACTTTGAACTCAAGGGCTGGCCCGAGCCGCGTGTGATCGTCCGTTTCTGGATCATCACCGTGATTCTCGTGCTGATCGGCCTTGCCACCCTGAAGCTGAGGTAGAACGAGTGTCTCTGATCGCTTCTGACCACTTCCGCATCGTTGTCGGCCTCGGCAAGAGCGGCATGTCCCTGGTTCGCTTCCTGGCGAACCGGGGCGTGGCGTTTGCTGTGGCCGACACGCGGGAAAATCCACCGGAACTGGCCACGCTCCAGCGTGACTATCCGCACGTGGAAGTGCGTTGTGGCGAGCTGGACGTCGAGTTCCTGTGCCGTGCCGACGAGCTCTACGTGAGCCCCGGCCTGGCGCTGGCGACCCCGGCCCTGCAAGCCGCCGCAGCCCGTGGCGTGAAGTTGTCCGGCGACATCGAGCTGTTCGCGCGTAACGCGAAGGCGCCGATCGTGGCCATCAGCGGTTCCAATGCGAAAAGCACCGTCACCACCCTGGTCGGCGAGATGGCGGCTGCGGCCGGCAAGCGCGTGGCCGTGGGCGGCAACCTCGGTACGCCGGCGCTGGACCTGCTCAGCGATGACGTCGAGCTGTACGTGATGGAGCTGTCGAGCTTCCAGCTGGAAACCACCGATCAGCTCAACGCCGAAGTGGCGACCGTGCTCAACATCAGCGAAGACCACATGGACCGTTACAGCGGTCTGCCGGCCTATCACCTGGCCAAGCACCGGATCTTCCGTGGCGCCAAGCAGTTCGTGGTCAACCGTCAGGACGCGTTGACCCGTCCGCTGATGGGCGAGGGCCAGCCATGCTGGACCTTCGGCCTCACCAAACCCGATTTCAAGGCGTTCGGCCTGCGCGAAGAGAATGGCGAGAAATACCTGGCCTTCGAATTCCAGAACCTGATGCCAGTGCGTGAACTGAAGATTCGCGGCGCCCACAACCAGTCCAACGCCCTCGCGGCGCTGGCGCTCGGACATGCAGTCGGTCTGCCGTTCGACGCCATGCTGGCAGCGCTGCGCACCTTCGCCGGTCTCGAACACCGTTGCCAGTGGGTGCGTGATCTGGACGGCGTCGGTTACTACAACGATTCCAAAGCCACCAACGTCGGCGCTGCACTGGCTGCCATCGAAGGCCTGGGTGCGGACATCGAAGGCAAGGTCGTGCTGATCGCCGGTGGCGATGGCAAGGGTGCCGAGTTCAAGGACCTGCGTGACCCGGTAGCCGCTCATTGCCGCGCCGTGATCCTGATGGGCCGCGACTCCGACAAGATCGGCGAGGCCATCGGCGACGCCGTGCCGCTGATCCGAGCCAGTTCGCTGGTCGATGCGGTCGAACAATGCCGCGCCGCCGCCCAACCGGGTGACGTGGTGCTGCTGTCGCCGGCCTGCGCCAGTTTCGACATGTTCAAGAATTACGAAGACCGTGGTCACCAGTTCGTCCGCGCCGTGGAGGAACTGGCATGAGCCTGAGAAACATCATCAAGCCGTATCCGTCGCCGATCATCACCGGGCGCGGGATCGACCTCGACTTCCCGATGCTCGCCGGTTGCCTGGCGCTGCTCGGCCTGGGCCTGATCATGATCGCTTCGGCATCGACCGAAGTCGGTGCGGTGCAGTCGGGAAGTGCTCTTTATTACATGACCCGTCACCTGATCTACGTGGTGCTGGGCCTGGGCGCGTGCATCGTCACCATGATGATTCCGATCGCCACCTGGCAGCGGCTGGGCTGGCTGATGCTGATTGGTGCGTTCGGTCTGTTGGTGATGGTGATCGTCCCGGGGATCGGCCGTGAGGTTAACGGTTCGATGCGCTGGATCGGTTTCAGCTTCTTCAACGTTCAGCCGTCCGAGATCGCCAAGGTGTTCGTGGTGATTTACCTCGCCGGTTATCTGGTGCGTCGCCAGAAGGAAGTGCGCGAGAGCTGGATGGGCTTCTTCAAGCCGTTCATCGTGCTGCTGCCGATGGCCGGCCTGTTGCTGATGGAGCCGGACTTCGGTGCCACCGTCGTAATGATGGGCGCTGCGGCGGCGATGCTGTTCCTCGGCGGGGTCGGGTTGTTCCGGTTCTCGCTGATGGTGGTGCTGGCGGTGGCGGCGGTGGTGTTGCTGATTCAGATGCAACCGTACCGGATGGCGCGTCTGACCAACTTCGCCGACCCGTGGGCCGACCAGTTCGGCGCCGGTTATCAATTGTCCCAGGCCTTGATCGCGTTCGGTCGCGGCGAGTGGCTGGGCGTGGGTCTGGGCAACAGTGTGCAGAAGCAGTTCTACCTGCCGGAAGCCCACACCGACTTCGTGTTCTCGGTACTGGCTGAAGAGCTGGGCGCGGTGGGCTCGCTGTGCACCGTGGCGCTGTTTGTGTTCGTGTGTATTCGCGGCATGTACATCGGTCTGTGGGCCGAGAAAGCCAAACAGTTTTTTGCCGCTTATGTTGCCTACGGTCTGTCGTTCCTGTGGATCGGTCAGTTCCTGATCAACATCGGCGTGAACGTCGGCCTGCTGCCGACCAAGGGCCTGACCTTGCCGTTCCTCAGTTATGGCGGCAGTTCCCTGGTGATCTGCTGTGCCTGCCTTGGCTTGTTGCTGAGGATCGAGTGGGAGAGTCGGACCCACCTGGGCAGTGAAGAGATGGAATTCCATGAGAGCGACTTCGCGGAGGAGCCGAATCATGGGCGCTAACGTATTGATCATGGCCGGTGGTACCGGTGGCCACGTGTTCCCGGCACTGTCCTGCGCCCGTGAGTTTCAGGCACGCGGCTATACCGTGCACTGGCTCGGCACGCCACGCGGGATCGAAAACGACCTGGTGCCGGCCGCCGGCCTCGAATTGCACCGCATCAACGCCAGCGGTCTGCGCGGCAAGGGCAAGCTGTCGCTGCTCAAGGCGCCGTTCATGCTGCTGAAGTCGGTGTGGCAGGCGCGGGCGATCATTCGCCGGCTGCGTCCGGTGTGTGTGGTCGGCTTCGGTGGTTACGTGACCGGCCCTGGTGGCATCGCCGCCAAACTGGCCGGTGTGCCGGTGATCGTTCACGAGCAGAACGCCGTGGCCGGCACCGCCAATCGGTTGCTGGTGCCGTTCGCCGCCCGGGTGTGTGAAGCCTTCCCCGACACCTTTACCCTGTCGGACAGCCGCCGTACCACCGGTAACCCGGTGCGCAGCGAGCTGTTCCTCGAAACACCGCGTGCGGCACTGGCCGGACGCAAGGCGCGTTTGCTGATCCTGGGCGGAAGCCTGGGCGCAGAACCGTTGAACAAGTTGCTGCCTGAAGCCCTGGCACAAGTCGCCTCCGACTTGCGCCCGGAAGTGTTTCATCAGGCCGGCAAAAATCACGATGAAGTGACTACAGAGCGCTACCGCGCCGCCGGCGTGGACGCGCAGGTGCAGCCCTTCATCAAGGACATGGCCCAGGCCTATGGCTGGGCTGATCTGGTGGTGTGCCGCGCAGGCGCATTGACCGTCAGTGAGCTGGCTGCCGCCGGTCTGCCCTCGATGCTGGTGCCCTTGCCCCACGCGATCGACGATCACCAGACCCGCAACGCCGATTATTTGGCCCGCGAAGGTGCTGCCTTCCTGATGCCGCAAAGAACGACTGGTGCCGCGGACCTTGCCGCGCGCCTGACAGAGGTCTTGATGCAACCGCAACGACTCGAAGAAATGGCCCAAGCGGCCCGCCGTCTGGCAAAACCCGAAGCCACCCGCAGCGTGGTCGATACCTGTCTGGAGGTGGCCCATGGTTGAGAATCAGAAAGCCATGCCGCAACCGGAAATGCGCCGCATCCGTCGCATCCACTTCGTCGGGATCGGCGGCGTGGGCATGTGCGGCATTGCCGAAGTGCTGCTGAACCTGGGTTACGCCGTGTCCGGCTCCGACCTCAAGGCTTCGCCGGTCACTGAGCGTCTGGAATCCTTCGGTGCGCAGATCTTCATCGGTCACCGTGCCGAGAACGCCGCTGCCGCCGATGTGCTGGTGGTGTCGAGCGCCGTGAATACGTCCAACCCGGAAGTCGCGACTGCGCTGGAACGCCGTATCCCGGTGGTGCCACGTGCCGAGATGCTCGCCGAGCTGATGCGCTACCGCCACGGCATCGCCGTTGCTGGTACGCACGGCAAAACCACCACCACCAGCCTGATCGCTTCGGTGTTTGCGGCCGGTGGCCTGGACCCGACGTTCGTCATCGGTGGCCGTCTGAACGCTGCGGGCACCAATGCCCAGCTCGGCACCAGCCGCTACCTGATCGCCGAGGCCGACGAGAGCGACGCCAGCTTCCTGCACCTGCAACCACTGGTGGCCGTGGTGACCAACATCGACGCCGACCACATGGCGACCTACGACGGTGACTTCAACAAACTGAAGAAAACCTTCGTCGAGTTCCTGCACAACCTGCCGTTCTACGGTCTGGCGGTGATGTGCCTGGACGACCCGGTGGTGCGTGAAATCCTGCCGCAGGTGAAACGTCCGACCGTGACCTACGGCTTCAGCGAAGACGCTGACGTGCGCGCCATCAATGTGCGCCAGCAAGGCATGCAGACCTTCTTCACCGTGCTGCGCCCTGATCGCGAGCCACTGGATGTGTCCGTGAACATGCCGGGCAACCACAACGTGCTCAATTCCCTGGCGACCATCTGCATCGCCACCGACGAAGGCGTCAGTGATGAAGCCATCGTTCAGGGGCTGTCCGGGTTCCAGGGTGTCGGTCGTCGCTTCCAGGTCTACGGCGAACTGCCGGTGGACGGCGGCAACGTGATGCTGGTCGACGACTACGGTCACCACCCGACCGAAGTCGCGGCCGTGATCAAGGCTGTGCGCGGTGGGTGGCCAGAGCGCCGCCTGGTGATGGTTTACCAGCCGCACCGCTACAGCCGAACCCGCGACCTGTACGACGATTTCGTCAATGTACTGGCCGACGCCAACGTGCTGTTGCTGATGGAAGTCTATCCGGCCGGCGAAGAGCCGATTCCGGGGGCTGACAGCCGCAAGCTGTGCAACAGCATCCGTCAGCGCGGTCAGCTGGACCCGATCTACATCGAGCGCGGTGTCGATCTCGCGCCGCTGGTCAAGCCGCTGCTGCGTGCCGGTGACATTCTGCTGTGCCAGGGCGCCGGTGACATCGGCGGCCTCGCACCGAAACTGTTGAAAAGCGAGTTATTCGCCGGTGCCGTGGCGGCGCCGGTCGAGGGGAAGTTGAAATGACTGCTGCCTACGCCAATCTGTTCTCCACCATTGCCCCGAAAGACTTCGGCCGCGTTGCCGTGCTGTTCGGTGGCTTGAGTGCCGAGCGTGAAGTCTCGCTGAAGTCCGGCAACGCTGTGCTCACTGCGCTGCAAAGCGCTGGTGTGGACGCGTTCGGGATCGACGTCGGCGCTGACATTCTGCAGCGCTTGCTGAGCGAAAAAATCGACCGCGCGTTCATCATCCTCCACGGTCGTGGCGGTGAAGACGGCAGCATGCAGGGCCTGCTCGAAGTGGCCGGCATTCCGTACACCGGCAGCGGCATCCTGGCTTCCGCGCTGGCGATGGACAAACTGCGCACCAAGCAGGTCTGGCACACGTTGGGGATTCCGACGCCGCGTCACGCCGTGCTGCGCAGCGAGGCCGATTGTATTTCGGCAGCGACGGAACTGGGCTTCCCTTTGATCGTCAAACCGGCGCATGAAGGTTCAAGTATCGGGATGGCCAAAGTGAGTTCTGCGTCCGAGTTGATCGACGCATGGAAAGCGGCCAGTACCTACGATTCGCAAGTGTTGGTCGAGCAATGGATCCACGGTCCGGAGTTCACCATCGCCACCCTGCGTGACCAGGTGTTGCCTCCTATCGCCCTGGGTACGCCACACACGTTCTACGACTACGACGCCAAGTACATCGCCAACGATACCCAGTATCGGATTCCGTGCGGGCTGGATGCCGCCAAGGAAAAAGAACTCATGGACCTCACGGCGCAAGCCTGCGAGGCGCTGGGCATCGGTGGTTGGGGTCGGGCGGACGTGATGCAGGACGCCGACGGCAAATTCTGGTTCCTGGAAGTCAACACCGCTCCCGGCATGACCGATCACAGCCTGGTACCGATGGCGGCGAAAGCGGCCGGTCTGGATTTCCAGCAACTGGTCCTGGCCATTCTGGCCGCCAGTGTCGATGCCGATGGCAAGAAAGAGGCGCGAGGTTAAGACCATGCAAGGCGCACAGCTCAGACATCAGCCACCCGCTCCCGGCCGCAAGCCGGTGCCGCGGGGTGCCAGCCGAATGGTGGCCAAAGAGCCGATGTCCGCGCGCCTGCCCAAAGCCAATTTCGGTTTCCTGAAAAGCCTGTTCTGGCCGGTGTTGCTGGTGGTGCTCGGGTTCGGTACCTACGAAGGCGCGCAGCGGTTGTTGCCGTACGCCGACCGGCCGATCACCAAGATCGCGGTGCAGGGCGACCTGAGCTACATCAGCCAGCAAGCGGTGCAGCAGCGAATCGCCCCGTACGTGGCGTCGAGCTTCTTCACCATCGACCTGGCGAGCATGCGCACCGAGCTGGAGCAGATGCCGTGGATCGCTCACGCCGAAGTCCGTCGGGTGTGGCCGGACCAGGTGGTGATCCGCCTCGAAGAGCAACTGCCTGTGGCCCGTTGGGGCGACGAGTCGCTGCTCAACAACCAGGGCCAGGCGTTCACGCCCAAGGAACTGGCGAACTACGAACACTTGCCACAGCTGTTCGGCCCGCAGCGGGCCCAGCAGCAAGTGATGCAGCAGTATCAGGTGCTGAGCCAGATGCTCAGGCCAATGGGCTTCTCGATTGCGCGCCTTGAGCTGCGTGAACGTGGCAGCTGGTTCCTGACTACCGGTGCCGGCAGTTCCGGCCCCGGCATCGAGTTGCTGCTGGGACGCGGCAACCTGGTGGAAAAGATGCGCCGCTTCATTGCCATCTATGACAAGACGCTTAAAGACCAGATTACGAACATTGCGCGCATCGATCTGCGCTATGCCAACGGCCTCGCTGTTGGCTGGCGGGAACCAGTAGCGCCGACGACAGCCCAACCCGCTGTCGCAAAGAATTAAGAAGAGGCAGGACCCATGGCAAACGTGCAAAGCGGCAAAATGATCGTCGGTCTCGATATCGGCACCTCCAAGGTGGTGGCGCTGGTCGGCGAGGTTGCGGACGACGGCTCGCTGGAAATCGTCGGGATCGGCACTCATCCGTCCCGCGGCCTGAAGAAAGGCGTGGTGGTGAACATCGAGTCCACCGTGCAATCGATCCAGCGTGCGATCGAAGAAGCCCAACTGATGGCGGGCTGCCGCATTCACTCGGCGTTCGTCGGCGTGGCGGGCAATCACATCCGCAGCCTGAACTCCCACGGCATCGTGGCGATTCGTGATCGCGAAGTCAGCTCGGCTGACCTGGAGCGAGTACTCGACGCCGCCCAGGCTGTGGCGATCCCGGCTGACCAGCGGGTGCTGCACACCTTGCCGCAGGACTACGTGATCGATAACCAGGAAGGCGTGCGCGAGCCGCTGGGCATGTCCGGCGTGCGTCTGGAAGCCAAGGTCCATGTGGTCACCTGCGCCGTCAACGCCGCACAGAACATTGAAAAATGCGTGCGTCGCTGCGGTCTGGAAATCGACGACATCATTCTCGAGCAACTGGCTTCGGCCTACTCGGTCCTGACCGACGACGAAAAAGAGCTGGGCGTGTGCCTGGTCGACATCGGCGGCGGCACCACCGACATCGCGATCTTCACCGAAGGCGCCATCCGCCACACGGCCGTGATCCCGATTGCCGGTGACCAGGTGACCAACGACATCGCCATGGCGTTGCGTACCCCGACCCAGTACGCCGAAGAGATCAAGATCCGCTACGCCTGCGCGCTGGCCAAGCTGGCCGGTGCCGGCGAGACCATCAAGGTGCCGAGCGTCGGCGACCGTCCACCGCGCGAACTGTCCCGTCAGGCCCTGGCCGAAGTGGTCGAGCCGCGTTACGACGAGCTGTTCACCCTGATCCAGGCCGAGCTGCGTCGCAGCGGCTACGAAGACCTGATCCCGGCCGGCATCGTGCTGACCGGCGGTACGTCGAAAATGGAAGGCGCCACCGAACTGGCCGAGGAAATCTTCCACATGCCGGTGCGCCTGGGCGTGCCCCATGGCGTGAAAGGTCTGGATGACGTGGTGCGCAACCCGATTTATTCCACTGGCGTTGGCTTGTTGATGTACGGCCTGCAGAAGCAGTCCGACGGGATCTCGTTCTCGGGCATCGGCAGCCGCGACAGCTACAGCAACGATGAGCCACAGGCGCCGTTGCTGGACCGATTGAAGAAGTGGGTTCAAGGCAACTTCTAAAGCTTTACCGCAGCACCGCAACAAAATGCAGTAGGCGAAAAAACTAGAGAATGTAAGGAGAGGGAAAATGTTCGAACTCGTAGACAACATCCCCGCAAGCCCGGTAATCAAAGTTATCGGTGTTGGCGGTGGCGGCGGCAACGCTGTCAACCACATGGTCAAGAGCAACATCGAAGGCGTCGAGTTCATCTGCGCCAACACCGATGCTCAAGCGCTGAAAAACATCGGCGCGCGTACCATTCTGCAACTGGGCACCGGCGTGACCAAAGGCCTGGGCGCCGGCGCCAACCCGGAAGTCGGCCGTCAGGCTGCGCTGGAAGATCGCGAGCGCATCGCTGAAGTGCTGGCCGGCACCAACATGGTGTTCATCACCACTGGCATGGGCGGTGGTACCGGTACCGGTGCTGCGCCGATCATCGCCGAAGTGGCCAAGGAAATGGGCATCCTGACCGTTGCTGTCGTAACGCGTCCGTTCCCGTTCGAAGGCCGCAAGCGTATGCAGATCGCCGACGAAGGCATCCGCATGCTCTCCGAAAGCGTCGACTCGTTGATCACCATTCCCAACGAGAAGCTGCTGACCATCCTCGGTAAAGACGCAAGCCTGCTGTCGGCTTTCGCCAAGGCTGACGATGTACTGGCCGGTGCCGTTCGCGGTATCTCCGACATCATCAAGCGTCCGGGCATGATCAACGTCGACTTCGCCGACGTACGCACCGTGATGAGCGAAATGGGCATGGCGATGATGGGCACTGGCTGCGCCAGCGGTCCGAACCGTGCACGTGAAGCGACCGAAGCGGCCATCCGCAACCCGCTGCTGGAAGACGTGAACCTGCAAGGCGCACGCGGCATCCTGGTGAACATCACTGCCGGTCCTGACCTGTCCCTGGGTGAGTACTCCGACGTGGGTTCGATCATCGAAGCCTTCGCCTCCGAGCACGCGATGGTCAAGGTCGGTACCGTTATCGATCCGGACATGCGCGACGAGCTGCACGTAACTGTGGTTGCCACCGGTCTGGGCGCGAAAATCGAGAAGCCTGTGAAGGTCATCGACAACACCGTTCACACCTCCATGGCTGCTGCTCAGGTGCAACAACCGGCTCCCGCCCGTCAGGAAGCGCCAGCGGTGAACTACCGTGACCTGGACCGTCCGACCGTCATGCGCAACCAGGCTCAGGCCGGTGCTGCGACTGCCGCGAAGATGAATCCGCAAGATGACCTGGACTACCTGGACATCCCGGCTTTCCTGCGTCGTCAGGCTGATTGATGGAATGTATCAGGGCTATGAAGGTGATTGGTGTTCAGCAAAGGCATGGTCTGCTATCATCGCCAGCCTTTGTTGATACCAGTTCGCAATTTGCGCTGAAGCGGCCCAAGCCATGATTAAACAACGCACACTGAAAAATATTATCCGTGCCACAGGTGTAGGCCTGCACTCCGGGGAGAAGGTCTACCTGACCCTCAAGCCTGCGCCTGTCGACACTGGCATTGTGTTTTGTCGCGCTGACCTCGACCCTGTGGTGCAGATTCCTGCCCGCGCGGAAAACGTCGGTGAAACCACTATGTCGACGACGCTGATTAACGGCGACGTCAAAGTGGACACGGTAGAGCACTTGCTCTCGGCCATGGCTGGCCTGGGCATCGATAACGCCTACGTCGAGCTCTCCGCGTCCGAAGTCCCGATCATGGACGGTAGCGCAGGACCTTTCGTATTCCTGATTCAATCGGCAGGCCTGGAAGAACAGGACGCCGCCAAGAAATTCATCCGCATCCTGCGTGAAGTGACAGTGGAAGACGGCGACAAGCGCGCCACTTTCGTCCCTTTCGAAGGGTTCAAGGTGAGCTTCGAGATCGATTTCGATCACCCGGTTTTCCGGGACCGCACCCAAAGTGCAAGCGTGGATTTTTCCAGCACTTCGTTCGTAAAAGAAGTCAGCCGCGCCCGTACTTTCGGTTTCATGAGTGACATCGAGTACCTGCGCAAGCACAACCTCGCACTCGGCGGCAGCGTTGAAAACGCGATCGTGGTCGATGCCGATGGCGTACTGAACGAAGACGGCCTTCGCTATGAAGACGAATTCGTGAAGCACAAGATCCTCGATGCAATTGGCGACCTGTACCTGCTGGGCAATAGCCTGATTGGTGAGTTCAAGGGCTTCAAGTCCGGCCACGCACTGAACAACCAGCTGCTGCGCAAGTTGATTGAGCAGACAGATGCCTGGGAAGTCGTGACGTTCGAAGACGCCAGCACCGCACCAATCTCTTACATGCGCCCGGTTGCGGCGGTGTAAGTAAAAAACCTCTCTAGTTTTTTGAAGGCCACCTTTGGGTGGCCTTTTTTTATGCCTGTTTTCAGGACGCCATCACCACCCGATTCCGGCCACCTTCCTTGGCCTGATACAGCGCCTTGTCCGCCGCAAACATCAGTTGCTCCAGACTGATCTCGCTCGCCGCCGTCCAGGTGCTGATACCGATGCTCACGGTCATCGGCACTTCATCCCCCTCCAGGCGCGGCAACTGTTCCACCGCCGCCCGCACATGCTCGGCAATCTGTTGCGCGCCGACGCTGTCGGTTTCGGCCAGGATCACCGAGAACTCTTCACCGCCATAACGTGCCACCAGATCCGCCGGGCGCCGCACATTGGCGCTAATCACTTTGGCCAGTTCGCGCAGTGCCTGATCCCCGGCCTGATGACCATGCCGGTCGTTGAATGCCTTGAAGTGATCGGCATCGACCATCAGCACCGACAACGCCTTGCCCGAGCGCTGGGCACGAAACCATTCGTGTCGCAGCGCCTGATCGAGCATCCGCCGGTTGGCGACGCCGGTCAGGGCATCGGTGGCCGCCAGTTGCGCCAGTTCTCGTTCGGCCCGTTGCCGCAGGCGCAGCTCCCGGGCCAGCAGCCAGGTCAGCCATAACAGGCCGAGGCAAAGCACGCCGGTGGCGCCGCTGATCAGAATCGCCGTGCGCTTCCACGCCCCGAACACTTCATCGCTCGACAGCGCCACGATCACGGTCAGCGGCAGGTTGCCGACCTGAGAGTAGGTGTACAGCCGTTGCTGGTGATCCATGCTGGAAATGCTGCTGAAACTGCCATTGCCGCTGCGGTCGCGCAGAATCCGCACCACATTGGGACGGGCGGCAAAACTCTTGCCGATCGAATCGCTTTGCAGATAGGGCTTCTGGGCCAGCAGGATACCGTCGTTGTTGATGATGTTCAGCGTGCTGTCGACGCCGATGTCGAGGCTGTTGAACAACTGGTCGAAGTAATCGAGCTTCATCGAAGCGACCGCCACACCCAGGAATTCACCGGTGTCCGAAGAGATGCGCCGGCTGAAGCTGACACGCCACTGGTTGGCGTCGTCGCAGTCGCAACGTGGCTTGAACGGGCGGCTGATGTACATGCCGGTGTCGCGGTTGAAGGCGTGGGCGAGAAAGTAATCGCGGTCGGCGAAATTGCCCGGCAGCGGTTCGACCCGCGAGGAGTCGGCGATGACCTCGCCATGTTTGTCGAGCAGCAGGATGTCGCCCTTGAAGCGCGCGGTCGTGGAGCGGTCGAACAGCGCCAGGTGACGAATCTGCGGTGACACGCTTTTCAGGTCATCGCGCTGGGCCGCTGCGATCAGCCCTTGCAGGGTCAGGTCGTACAGCTCAACGGTGCGCAACACATCGGCATCGATCAGTTGGGCGATGGTGGTGGCACTGCGCGTTGCCGATTCCTGAGCGTTGGCGTGCTCACGAATCAGCAAAAAAGTGACGATGCACACAATCGCGATGACGCTCA
The DNA here is from genome assembly GCF_058801265.1 of Pseudomonas sp. GW822-FHT03F08. Classification (NCBI taxonomy): domain Bacteria; kingdom Pseudomonadati; phylum Pseudomonadota; class Gammaproteobacteria; order Pseudomonadales; family Pseudomonadaceae; genus Pseudomonas; species Pseudomonas sp. GW822-FHT03F08. The sequence continues at coordinate 41,069 of NZ_JBXANC010000016.1, forward strand.
GCAGACTGCCGAGGATCAACAGCAACTCGGGGCGTCCGGTCTTGCCCGCAACGGGTGGGGTACGGCTCGCGATCATGGTTGGGTTATCGGTTGAAGAGTCTTCTAAGCGTAGTTGTACAAACGTCGCTGCCGCACACGCAAGAAAAAGGCCAGCGCATAAGGCTGGCCTTCTTACTGTAGCGCCGATCTTAGAAGACGTTGATCGGGTAGTCGATGATCACGCGGTATTCATCTGTGTCCGTATCCAGCGCGCCGTAACCGTTGCCGCCACGGTTGGTGGCCCATTGCAGACGTACCGCCAGGTCTTTGGCCTGGCCGCTCTGCACCACGTATTTGAGGTCGATGTCACGTTCCCAGTGCTTGGCGTTGCGACCTTCGGCGCTGTACCACGAGGCGTAGCCTTTGCTGTCCGGGTCGACCTTGGTCAGGTCCAGTGTGCCGCGCGAGTAAGACACCGCCGAGGTCAGGCCTGGCATGCCGAGACCAGCGAAGTCGTAGGCGTACTTGAGTTTCCACGAGCGCTCGTTCGGGCCGTTGAAGTCCGAGTATTGCTGGGAGTTGTCGAGGTAGATGCTGTCGCCCTGGCTGATGTAGTCGAACGGCGTGTTGCCGTTGACCCGCTGGTACGCGGCGGTGACGCTGTGGCTGCCGATGCCGACGGTGAAATGCAGGCTGTAGGTGTTGTTGTCGATGTTGCCCAGCAACGCGTCGCCGGTGTCCTGCGTGTGATAGAAGTGCAGGCCCGGGTTGAGGGTCACCAGATCATTCAGCGCCCAGGTGTAGTCGAGGTCGTAGTAGTACTGGTTCCAGATGTCCTTCAGCTCGGAAGCATAAAGGCTGCTGGTCAGGCCTTCGACGCCGCTCCAGGCCACGCCGGCCCAGTTCAGGTGCTGGCTTTCATCGTGCTCGGCGAGCGTGCCGTACGAGGTGCCGATGCGTTTGTGACCGCTCTGGTTGTACGGTTTGGTGAAACTGGCCTGGCCACCTTCGATCATCCAGCCGTCGAAGCTGTGGTTGGTCAGGCTGACGCCACGGAAGGTCTGCGGCAGCATGCGGCTTTCACCGCCGGCGATCACCGGGTTGGTGAGGAACAGGTCACCGGCCTTCAGTTCGGTATCGAACGCACGCACTTTCAGCGTGCCACCCGCGGTGGAGAACGAGCCCGGCGCTTTGCCGTTGCCGTCGCTGACCGGCAGGATGCTGGAGTTGTCCGTACCGCCACCACCGTCGAGTTTCAGACCGAGCATGGCGTGGGCATCAATGCCGAAACCGACCGTGCCTTCGGTGTAGCCCGACTGGAATTTGCCGAGGAAACCCTGGCCCCACTCGATGTTGTCGTCCGTCTGCTGCAGACGGTTACGGTTCATGTAGTAGTTGCGGGCATTGAGGTTGAGGCTCGAGCCTTCGACGAAGCCTTCTTTCTCGGGTTCGGCGGCGTGGGCGGCGGGGGCAATCGTTGCGGCAATTGCAATGAACAGCGGGGTGAAGCGAACTGGGTAACGCACGTGCGGTAAAGCTCCTTGGGTCAACTGACACTTCAATGTCTTGAGGTGCGGGATGTTTCTAATTGTAAGAGACGAACCTGTCCGCTTGCACACCACAACGAAAAAAGGCCGCTGAAAGTCAGCGGCCTGGAAGGACGACGGTTGAACGGGAAGAGCCAAACAACCGCGTCGAGGGAAACGTTGCGTAGTGCGCGACTCAGCTGTCTTTCTCGGCTGCCTGAACCTGGGAAGTTGCGGCCTGAGGGGCTTGCGTGGCGTCTTGGGCCTTGGCCATCACGTCTGCCTGATACTGCTCGAATGCCTGGGCGCGAGCGGCGTTTTGCGCTACGAACGACTGCGATTCTTCAGCCATCGCCATCGGCGACAGGATCAATGAGGACAAAACGAAAGCGCTGGCAATACCCATACTGTTGGACATCTTGAAAACCTTCTTGCTTGGCAAGTGCTGTTTGGTGCGGGCAAAGATAAGGTCGCCGGGCGCCGGGAAACAGCGTGATTTTCATAAATGACTGTTGCGGGAATGGCAACGATCCAGGTCCTCAGACCGGGAGGTGAATGCCAAAAGTGTTCATTCCGCGATCACTGCGCACAAACACATCCCCGCCATGCATCAGCGCAATCGCCTTGACGATCGCCAGCCCCAGACCATGGTTGTTGCCGCTGTTGCTGCGCGACGCATCGACCCGGTAGAAGCGTTCGAACAAGCGCGGCAAATGTTCGCTGGCAATCGGTGAGCCGGGGTTGGCGACGCCGATGCTGACCTGATGTTCCTCGACCGTGATCTGCACTTCGATCACCTGTCCTGGAGCGGTGTGTTGCACCGCGTTGCTCAACAGATTGATCAACGCCCGGCGCAAATGAGCGATCTCGATCTGCACCTGCGCGTCGCCGCTCACTCGTACTTCGACCTGTGCATCTTCGAGGATGAAATCGAGGTATTCGAGGGTGGTCGCCACTTCATCGGCGAGTGACGTCGAGGTCAGTTTGGTGGCCTTGCTGCCCTGGTCGGCACTGGCCAGAAACAGCATGTCGTTGATGATCGAGCGCAGGCGTTCCAGCTCTTCGAGGTTGGATTGCAGCACTTCGAAATAATGTTCGGCAGAACGCCCGCGAGTGAGGGCAACCTGGGTCTGGCCGATCAGGTTGGTTAGCGGTGAGCGCAGCTCATGGGCCACGTCAGCGTTGAACGATTCCAACCGTGAGTAGGCTTGTTCAACCCGCTCCAGTGTCGAGTTGAACGAGTCGACAAACTGTTCCAGTTCCGGTGGCAACGGTGACAGACGCAAGCGCCCGGCCCGCAGCGGCGGTGCCAGACGCTGGGCCTCGTGGGACAGTTTGATCAGCGGCTTGAGGCCGATCCGCGCTACCCAATAACCCAATGCCGAAGCCAGCAGCACGCCGACAATCGCCAGGCCGATCAAGGCGATAAGAAGGTTGTGCTGGGTCTGGTGAAAGGTCTCGGTGTCGATGCTGATCATGAACCGCAGGGGCGGGCGTTGGTCCTTGGCCGGCAGTTCGGTCAGCAGCACTTTCAGCGGGTAATCATGGTTGGGCAGTTGCAGGTCGCGCATGCCCAGAGGGCCTTGGGCAAAGGCGCGGATCATGGCGTCCGGCTGGCCATATTCATAACTCGGGTCACCGCTCACCACCCAGAAGCGGATGCGTTTGTCTTCTTCGCCGAGCAAGTTCAGTTTGGCGTTGATCTTCACCCAATGTTCGGGAGTGCCGAATCGGTTGAGTGCCGACTCCAGCACGCTATAACGCGCGTCCAGCTCGGCTTCCGGCAGCAGCCCCAAGCCCTTGTCCACCTGCTGATACAGCGCGCCGCCGATCAACAGAAACACCAGCAGCGCCACCAGCGTGAACATCCCGCTCAAGCGCAGCGCAATCGAATTACTGGACACCACGGCTCTCCAGCACATAACCCATGCCACGGATGGTGTGCAGCAGTTTCTCGTCGAACGGCCCGTCGAGCTTGGCCCGCAGACGCTTGATCGCGACTTCGACAACGTTGGCGTCGCTGTCGAAATTGATGTCCCAGACCATTTCCGCAATCGCGGTTTTCGACAGGATCTCACCCTGACGCCGGGCTAAAACGCTGAGCAGCGAAAACTCCTTGGCGGTCAGGTCCAGTCGCGTGCCGGCGCGGGTGGCCTTGCGGCTGATCAGATCGATCCACAGGTCGGCGATGCTCACTTGCACCGGTTCATGACCGCCACTGCGGCGGGTCAGCGCTTGCAGGCGCGCCACCAGTTCGAGGAAGGAAAACGGTTTGCCGAGGTAATCGTCGGCACCGTCGCGCAAGCCCCTGATCCGGTCTTCGACCCGTTCGCGGGCGGTGAGCATGATCACCGGCGTCTGCTTGCGCGCACGCAACGCGCGCAGTACGCCGAAGCCGTCGAGGCCCGGCAGCATCACGTCGAGGACGATCACCGCGTAGTCGCTTTCCAGAGCCAGGTGCAGGCCCTCGATGCCGTCGCGAGCCAGATCCACGGTGTAACCCTGTTCCGTCAGGCCGCGGTGCAAATAGTCCGCGGTTTTCTCTTCGTCTTCGATAATCAGAACGCGCATGACCCGCCTCAGTCTGTCGTTGCCAGCGCCGCGACGGGCGCTGGTTTGGGCTTGTGGAACAGCCGCTCAAGCCACAAGTATATGACCGGTGTGGTGAACAGCGTCAGCATCTGGCTGACCAGCAGGCCGCCCACGACCGCGATCCCCAGCGGTTGGCGCAGTTCGGCGCCGGTGCCGTAGCCGAGCATCAGCGGCAGGGCGCCGAGCAGGGCGGCGAGGGTGGTCATGATGATCGGCCGGAACCGCGTGATACACGCCTCGAAAATCGCGTCCTGCGGTGACAGCCCGCGATGACGCTGCGCTTCAAGAGCGAAGTCGATCATCAGGATGCCGTTCTTCTTGACGATACCGATCAACAGCACCAGCCCGATCAGCGCCATGATCGAAAAGTCCTGGCCGCAGATCCACAGCATGATCACCGCGCCAAGGCCCGCTGCCGGCAAGGTCGAGATGATCGTCAGCGGATGGACGAAGCTTTCATAAAGCACACCAAGGATGATGTACACCGCCACCAGCGCCGCCAGAATCAGCCACGGCTGGCTGGCCAGCGAACTCTGGAATGCCTGCGCCGCACCCTGGAAGTTGCCACTGATCGCGGTCGGCATGCCGATCTCGGCCTTGGCCTGATTGAGCAGGATCACCGCGTCACCCAGCGCCACGCCGGGCGCCAGGTTGAACGACAGGTTGGCGGCCGGGAACATGCCGTCGTGGGCAATCGACAATGGGCCGATGGTCGGTGCGTCAAATCGGGCCAGCGCCGACAGCGGCACCATTTCCCCGCTCAGCGGTGAGCGCAAGTAGAAGTAGTTGAGGCTTTCGGCCTTGCCGCGCTGTTTGGTGTCCAGCTCCAGAATCACGTTGTACTGGTTAACCTGGGTCTGGAACTCGTTGATCTGCCGTTGCCCGAACGCGTCGTACAGCGCCTCGTCGACATCACTCGCCGTCAGGCCGAAACGCGCGGCGGCGCTGCGGTCGATGCTGATGTGGGTGATGCTGCCGCCCAGTTGCAGGTCGTTGGAAATGTCACGGAACGCCGGGTTGCTACGCAGCTTTTCGGTGAGTTTCTGGGTCCAGGTGGCGAGGGTCGGCCCGTCGTTGCTCTTGAGCACATATTGATACTGCGCACGGCTCGGGCCGGAGCTGAGGTTGATGTCCTGGCCGGCGCGCAGGTAAAGCACGATGCCGGGGACTTTCATCAGTTGCGGACGGATGCGGTCGATGAACTGGCTGGCCGAAACGTCGCGATCACCGCGTTTTTTCAGAGCAATCCAGAAGCGGCCGTTGGCGATGGTCTGGTTGCTGCCGGACACACCCACCGAATGGGAAAACGCCTGGACGGCCGGGTCGGCGGCGACGATTTCGGCCATCGCCAGGTGTTTTTTCACCATGTCGCTGTAGGAAATGTCCGCGGCGGCTTCCGTCGTACCGAGGACGAAGCCGGTGTCCTGCACCGGGAAGAACCCTTTGGGGATAAAGATGTAACCACCGATGGCCATCGCCACAGAAACACCAAATACCGCGATCATCAGTTTCTGGTGGGCGAGGGCGCGACGCAGGCCTTTTTCGTACCAGCCGAGCAGGCGCTCGCTGAACCCCGGTTTGTCATGGGCGTGATGCACCGGTTTGCGCATGAACAGCGCGGCGAGCGTCGGCGCCAACGTCAACGACACCACCACGGAAATCATGATGGTCGAGGTCGCCGTCAGGGCAAATTCCTTGAACAGGCGCCCGACCACGCCGCCCATGAACAGCAGCGGAATGAACGCCGCCACCAGCGAGAAACTGATCGAGACCACGGTGAATCCGATCTCGCCGGCGCCCTTGACCGCTGCTTCGCGCATGCTGTCGCCGGCTTCCAGGTGACGGTGAATGTTCTCCACCACCACGATCGCATCATCGACCACAAACCCGACCGCCACCACAATCGCAACCAGCGTCAGGTTGTTCAGACTGAAACCGAGCAGGTACATCAAGGCGAAACTGGCGGTCAGCGACACACCGAGCACCGCCGACACAATCATCGTCGCGGACAACTGGCGCAGGAACAGCGCCATCACCGCCACCACCAGCAGGATCGCGATCAGCAGGGTGATTTCCACTTCATGCAGGGAGGCGCGAATGGTCTGGGTGCGGTCGATCAGCACTTTGACCTGCACCGAGGCCGGCAGCATGGCTTCGAGGCCGGGCAGGGCGGCTTGAATGCGGTCCACCGTCTCGACGATGTTGGCCCCCGGCTGGCGGGAGATCACCAGGTTCACCCCCGGTTGATCGCCGGCCCAAGCTTGCACGTAGGCATCTTCCGAACCGTTGACGACTTTGGCGACATCTTTCAGGTGAACCGGGGCGCCATCCTTGTAGGAAACGATGAGCTGGCTGTATTCCTCAGGGTGGAACAACTGATCGTTGGTCGACAGCGTGGAAATGCTCGACTCGCCGTACAGCGCACCTTTGGCGAGGTTGAGGCTGGTCTGCTGGATCGCCAGACGAATGTCGGCGAGGGTCAGGCCGATGGCGGCCAGTTTGTCCGCCGAGGCTTGTACACGAATCGCCGGACGTTGCTGACCGGTGATGTTGATCTGGCCTACGCCGTCGATCTGACTGATCTGACGCGAAAGCAGGGTTTCCACCAGATCACTGAGTTCGGTACCGGGCATCTGGGTCGAGCTGACGCTGAGGATCAGCACCGGGCTGTCGGCCGGGTTGACCTTTTTCCAGGTCGGCAGGGTCGGCATGTCTTTCGGCAGTTTGCCGGCGGCGGTGTTGATCGCGGCCTGCACTTCCTGGGCGGCGGTGTCGATGCTCTTGTCGAGGGTGAATTGCAGGGTCAGCAGGCTGGAGCCCAGCGCACTGCTGGAGGTCATCTGGGTCATGCCGGGGATGGCGCTGAATTGCACCTCCAGCGGCGTGGCCACGGACGAGGCCATGGTGTCCGGGCTGGCGCCGGGCAGTTGTGCGGAGACCTGGATCGTCGGAAATTCCGCTTCCGGCAGCGGGGCGATCGGCAGGCGCGGGAAGGCAATCACCCCGACCAGCACCAATGCGATGGTCAGCAGAATCGTCGCCACCGGGTGATCGATGCACCAGGTCGAAACGCCTTTGTGCTGCTTCATGGCTTGGGCTCCGCTTGCACCACTTGCGGCGGCTCGCTCATGACCTGCACGGTCGAACCGGGCTTGAGCCGCGACTGGCCGTCACTGACCAATACGTCGCCGGGTTTCACACCCTTGATGATGTCCTGACCGCTGCCCTGGTAAACCATTTGAACCTGAACGGCTTCCACCTTGTCGCCGTTGACCCGGTACACGAAGTGTTGATCGAGGCCCCGCTGTACGACAGTGGGCGGGACCACCAGCGCATCTTTATCCAGCGCCGTCTGAATCTTTACCGTCACCAGCAGGCCGGGCCAGAGCTTCTGATTGGGGTTGTCGAATTCGGCCTTGGCGCGGATGGTGCCGGTGTTGGCGTTGATCTGGTTGTCGATCAGGGTCAGGTGACCTTCGCCGAGCAGGTTGCCGGTTTCGCCATCGGTGTCGGCGCCGATGTAGGCCTTGACCTGGGCGCGCTGCGGATCGCTGATCAAACCTTGCAGGGTCGGCAGCATTTGCTGCGGCAGGGAAAACTCTACGGCGATCGGGTCGATCTGGGTCACGGTGAACAGACCCTGAGTATCGGTCATGCGCAGGAAGTTGCCTTCGTCGACCGTGCGAATCCCGACGCGGCCGGTGACCGGGGAGCGAATCTGGGTGTAGGAAAGTTGTACCTGCGCTGCGTCAATCGAAGCCTGATTGCCTTGGGCGGTGGCTTTGAGCTGGTTGACCAGTGCCTGTTGCTGGTCGTAGGTCTGCTTCGATACACCGTCGTCGACGCTGAGCAGTTTGTAGCGCTTGAGGTTGACCAGCGCCACTTGCAGTTGCGCCTGGCTTTCGCCCAATTGTGCCCGGGCCTGGTCGAGGCTGGCGCGGATCGAGCGGTCGTCGATGGTGGCGAGCAGGTCGCCCTGTTTGACCAGTTGACCCTCTTTGACCAGAAGTTTGGTGAGGATGCCGTCGATCTGCGGGCGTACCACCACGCTGTGCAGCGAGAGGACCGAGCCGATGCCGCTGGTGTAGCGGGGGACGTCTTTTTCGCTGACGGCGACGACCCTGACCGGGATGGCGGTGGGGGCGGCGAGTTTGGCCGGTGCGGGTTTTATCGCGTACCACAGGCCAGCGGCTGCGAGGGCGATCAGCAGGGTGGCGAGCAGGGCCTTTTTCTTCTGGATTTGCATGCTTGTGGGGCGCCAGGGGGACGGGGTTTGGGCAGGTTGGTTCTTTATAAACTTGTTTGGGGGTCAGGAGGGTGACGGCTAGCTGTCGCGGCTGTCAGTTTCGGCTTTGACTTGGCGGCCTTTGGGCCGACCAGGTTTTGGGTGTTCTTTGTGAATATCCGTTTCTGCGGGGGTTGCAGCTGGCGGTTTCGCCCTTACGGCGAGTCCCTTTTTCAAACGCCAAAAAGGAACCAAAAGGCTGGGCCCCGGCGTACGGCGCCTCGCTGTGGCTCGGCGTTCCTTCGTTCCGGGATTCATCCGGGGGCATCGCCTACGGTTTGCTTCGCTGCACCTCCTTTCGATGCATGCGGCTTCGCCGCACGGCGCTACGCGCCTACCCCCGGATGAATCCCTCCACTCAGCCTGCCGAAGGGGCCGGTACGTCAAAAGCGGTACTTGAGCTAACGCTCATCGTGTTGAGTGGTGAGGAGCAGGGTGGTGGTGGTGGTGGTGGTGGTGGTGGTGGTGGTGGTGGTGGTGGTGGTGGTGGTGGTGGTGGCGATCTCTGGATTTTCATCTTTCCCGGCCCGCGCCATCTACGCTTCTAAAGATCCGCCCCCACCAGCGGATACACGGTGTACGGCCCTGACGCCATTGGGGTGGGGCTTTCGGGAGTGTCTTTGCCATGAAGTTGAATATCGCGATATCGGCTGGGCTTGTTTTGCTTCCGCTTTGTGTCTTTGCCGCGCCGCAGACGAGTTCCGGTGAGATCCGGTTCAGCGGGCGGATTGTCGATTCCGGTTGTGAGGTGGGGCGTGTCGGGGCGTTGGGTTCGAAGGCGTCGCGGCAGGTTGAGGTCAAGCCTGGCCTGACGCTTGATGTCGATTCCTATCGCAATGCGTGCAGTCATGAGGCGTTGCCGTTGTCCGTCACGTATGAGGCGCTGAAGACTTCGAGCGACAAGGGCATTGTCACCATCAGTTATCTGTAGGCCGTTCGGCGTGCCGTGTAAATCTTCAGGTGCCGATATTGGGCGCGCGGGTATACTGCGCGCCTTCGCGGCTCACTGTTCGGGCCCGACTTTTTGCTTTGCGGAGCTTTTATGACTTCCCCGACCCAACCGCCAGTTGATGACGCTATCAGCGACGTCACGGCCGAGCATGCTGAAACCAACGAAACCAAAGCCAAGATCCCGGCCTTCAAGTTCCCGTTCAAGCCAGGTGACCTTGCGGCTGCCAAAGCGGCCAAGCAGCCGCAGTTCAAGGGCAAGGACGGTGACCGTCATGCCAAGATCCCGGGCGTGGCGCCGTCGGGCACCCGTCGTTCGATGGGCAAGCGCTGATTCATTCCCGCCTCGGCCGTCGCTGTGATTTTCGATCACAGTGATGGCTAAGTGCTCAGTTCCTGAGCCAGATCAACGTTTAACCAGTTAGTGCGCTTAGAGTCAGCAGCCCTGCCGACTCTTTCCAATAAAACGAGCGCGCTTTCCATGAAGATCAATCTCCCGGTGACCGGGCGCAATGTCGATGTTGCGCCGGATGCGAACATTCTCTCGACCACCGATCTGACCAGCGCGATCACCTACGCCAACGACGACTTCATCAAGATCAGCGGTTACAGCCGTGACGAGCTGCTGGGCACGCCGCATAACCTGTTGCGTCATCCGGACATGCCGGCGCAGGCGTTTGCCCATATGTGGCAGACGCTCAAGCGCGGGCGGTCGTGGATGGGGCTGGTGAAGAATCGTTGCAAGAACGGTGATCACTATTGGGTCAGTGCCTATGTCACGCCGGTCACGCAGAACGGTGCGGCGGTGGAGTTTCAGTCGGTGCGTACGCGACCGGATGCGCGGCAGGTCGCTGCGGCAGAGCGGGCTTACGCGCAGTTGCGCGGGGAGCGGGTGTCGCGTTGGCAGCGGCTGCCGGTGTTGGGGTTGCGGGCGCGGATCATGGCGTTGACCAGTTCGGTGCTGGTGGTGGTACTGGGGATTGAAGCCTGGCTGCGGCCGGAGTCCATGGGCATCGAAGCCGCTGCGCTGGTGGCCGGCAGTGGCGCGTGTGCGCTGGGCGTGGGCTGGTTGCTGCGGCCGCTGGAGCGACTGACCGAGCGTGCCCGGCAGATTGCCGATAATCCGTTGAGCCAGGGCATTTATACCGGGCGGCGGGATCAGTTTGGGCAAATCGAGTTTGCCTTGCAGATGCTCGAAGCCCAGGTTGGCGCGGTGGTCGGGCGGATCGGTGATGCCTCGCAACGGCTGGCCGGGCATGCGGCGCAACTGGTGGATCATCTGCACAGCAGTCACACCAGCACGCTGGCGCAGCAGGCGGAAACCGATCAGGTGGCGGCGGCGATTCATCAGATGGCGGCCAGTGTTGCCGAGGTGGCCAGCCATGCGCAGCAGGCGTCGGTGGCGGCTGATATGGCGGGGACGGAAACCCGTGAAGGTCATCTGTTGGTCGGCGAGAGTCGTAGCGCCGTGCTGCGTCTGGCCGAAGAGTTGGGGCGGGCCACCGAGGTGATTCATCAGCTCGAAGGCCACAGCAGCGAGATTTCCGGAGTGTTGGAGGTGATCCGCAGCATCGCCGAGCAGACCAATCTGCTGGCGCTCAACGCTGCGATCGAAGCGGCGCGGGCCGGGGATGCCGGGCGTGGGTTTGCGGTGGTGGCCGATGAGGTGCGGGGTCTGGCCCAGCGCACTCAGCAGTCGACCAACGAGATTCAGCGGATGATCAGCACCCTGCAAAACGGTGCGCGGGATGCGGTGCTGGTGATGCAGCAGAGCAGCGAGCATGTGGATAACAGTGTTGAACAGGCCCAGCGTGCGGCGCGGGCATTGGATGGCATCAGCGGCCGGGTCGAGCAGATCACCGAGATGAGCCTGCAGATTGCTGCCGCAGTCGAGGAGCAGAGCGCGGTGAGCGAGGACATCAACCGCAACATCGTCAGTATTCGTACCGCGTGTGAATTGACGGTGGATGAAGGGCGCCAGAGCCAGCTCAACTCACAGGACGTGGCGGGGCTGGCGGGGGATTTGCGTTCGCTGGCGCGGGAGTTCTGGGGGCGGCGACAGGGATCCTAGGCCGCGCGCAGGGAAATGAACGCGTAAGTCTGCGGCGGCTCGGTGACCACGTGTGCACCCGCCGCCAGCACTTGCCCGGCGACATCATCACCGGAGAGGTGAAACAGCCATTCACTGGACACTTCGCTCAATGGCTGCGCGGTGACCTGATCGATGACCGAGGCAAACACGCCCATGTCTGGCAGGTACGCGGTAAACCCGTCGCCCTTGAGTGCCGTGGTGCGGATGCCGAGTAACCCGCAAATCGCATCCTTGGTCCGGATGTCATCGCGATCCGCCTGACGGGAGCGCTGGATCAGCGTCACCAGTTCCTGATCCACCAATTCACCACCGACGATCAGCTCCGGCCCTTGTTCCCACGATTCCGGCGGGCAGTCCTTGGCGGCAGGGTTCAGCGGAATGTGCGGATTGATTTCGGCGGGATAGATGCGACACACCAGCGGCCGGCGCTCGTAGATGCGGCACAGCTTGTCTTCGTCAAGATTCCGGCAGGGACCGACGTTGTAGGCGGCGAAGGTGATTGCCACATGGGCGTCGGAGTTTCCGCTGCGCACTACCGCCGAACGACGCAGCGCATGCTCACGCTGCTGTTCCGGCAGGCCCAGGCCGTTGGCGAGAAATGCCTCCACCAACACGATCACCTGACCGCCGTCAGCCGCCCACATACGGGCTTCGGCCAGCGTCAGGGGCACGTGGTGATCGGTGCAGCATTTGCCGCAACCTACGCAGGAAAACGTCGTATTCATTGAGCGGGCGATCTTCAATCAGGGTGTGAAACGGCGACGTAAAACCGCCATGCAGGCCTGGGTTGAAGCAAGTTGTGCGCCATTCACTCAGGGCTTGGCGGTCGGGCGGATCGAGTCCCATTCGGTGACGAACGCGGTTTTCGACTTTTTGTTGTACAGGCACAACTCGGTGCCTTGCTGGCCCTTCATGTGTTTTTGCGGGTACTGACCTTGCAGCAATAGCGCGGTGTAACCGACGCGGTCGTCGAATTGCGCGGCATTGCCGACCGGTTTGGCGTCTTTCAGGCCGCTGGCCTTGGTGCAGCTGGCGAGTACGGCTTTGTCATGGGCGGCCCAGGCATCGGGGCTGGAGGCGTGGGCGAGAGGGGCAATGAGACAAAGCACGGAGAGGGCGAGGCGTTTCATGGTTCGGGCATCCTTGGAGGGTTGATCGCCAGGGTTTGAGTATGCCGCAGGATTTTAGTTTGTCAGTCCGGCACCAATTCCCGGCGGACCACATACATTCCGGACGTTTCGTACAAGCTCTGCGCCCGACGGTTGTCTTCCAGTACCTTCAGATCGACAAACCCTTCTCGCCGATCCCGAAACGCCTTGAACGCATGAAGCAACAACGCCCGGCCTAATCCACGACCTTGAGCGCGGGGATGCACCACCAGATTTTTGATGTAGGAACTGGTCCAGCATTGCGCCACGCCGAGGACGCCGTCTGCATCGCTGGCGATGAAGCACAATGCGGGATCGTATTCCGGATCGTTTTCAAACTGCTGTTGCCAGACGTCCAGTGCCGGCACCCGGCCGCCACCTTCGCGGTAACCGATTTGCATCAGTTCATGCACGGCGGGCGCCCGTTCGGCGCTGTAGGTCGTGAGTTCGATGCCATTCGGCCACTCGATGGCCGGCACGTCCTGGCTCAGGTCGCGCCGCATCAGAAAACAGAACGTTTCGCTCAAGGCTCAGTGTCCGTGGGCGGCGACGTGTTTGGCCGCTTCGATCAGGCAGTGGGTCAGTTCTGGCGAAGAGAACTTGGTCAGCACGCCGTTGGCGCCGGCGAGACGGGCCTTTTCGCTGTTCATCGCGCTGTCCAGCGAGGTGTGCAGCAGCACGTAGAGGTGGGCGAAGTCCGGGGTCTCGCGCAGAGTCCGGGTGAAGGCGTAGCCGTCCATCTCGGACATTTCGATGTCGGAGACGATCAGGTTGATCTGCTGCGCCGTGCCTTGCAGGTCCAGCAGGCAGTCGATGGCTTCCTTGGCGCTGCGCGCTGTGTGGCATTGCAGGCCGAGGTTGCGCAGGGTGTGCACCGATTGTTGTAGCGCCACCTGGCTGTCGTCGACCACCAGAATCCGCGCGTTGCCCAGCACTTCGGCGTCTTCCATGCTCAGGTCGGTCGGGGCCATCTCGATTTGCGCCGGGGCGATACTGTGTATGACCTTTTCGATGTCCAGCACCTGCACCAGAGTGCCGTCGACCGAGGTCACCCCGGTGATGTAGGCGCGGGAACCGCCGGAGCCGAACGGCGGCGGTTTGATGTCGGTGGTCAGGCAATGCACGATCTTGCTCACCGCCTGCACGTGCAGGCCCTGTTTCGAACGGCTGACGTCGGTGACGATCAGGCAGCCGCCGTTCGGGTCTTCCAGCGGACGCTCGCCGATGGCACGGCTCAGGTCGATCACCGACAGCGAAGCACCGCGCAGGGTGGCGATGCCTTTGACGTGCGGGTGCGACTCCGGCAGCTTGGTCAGCGGCGGGCAGGGGATGATTTCACTGACTTTCAGCAGGTTGATCGCCATCAGCTTGCCGCTGCGCAAGGTAAACAGCAGAAGCGAAAGTGAATCTGCGCGGGCTTTGTTGGAAGACATAAAAACCTTCTGTGGAAAAAAGGTGATGGGCGAGGGTGGAAATCGCCGAAAACTATTGATGCCGGGTTATCGACTTGTAACCGGCAGGCTTTAGGGATTCTGGCGCCAATCCGACGGCGGGACTGTCATTTCATCCCCAACCGCTTGGCCATGCGCCCCAGATTCGCCCGGTCCAGCCCCAGTTCACGCGCGGCGCTGGCCCAGTTGTCCCGATGACGCTCAAGTGCTGCGCTGATCAACTGCCGCTGATATTGCTCGGTGGCTGCGCGCAGATCCCCGGAAATCAACGGCATCGCGACGACGGCACTGGCCGGCTCCGGCGAGTTATCCACAACCTCGCGCGGCAGGTCGAGATCCATCGCGCTCAAACTGAGTATCTTCGGCCGAACCTTGCAGTTGCCCAGCGCCTTCAGCGCGCTGCGTCCGATCAGGTGTTCCAGTTCCCGTACGTTGCCCGGCCAAGTGTAGGCAAGCAGCGCTTCTTGCGCGTCGCTGTTCAGGCGCAGGCTGTTGAGGCCCATGCGCGAGCGGTTCTGTTCCAGAAAATAACCACTGAGCAGCAGTACATCGCGGCCCCGGTCTCGCAGCGCCGGGACCCGCAACGGGTATACGCTCAGGCGATGGTAGAAGTCGGCGCGGTAGCGACCGCTGCGCACTTCTTCGGCCAGGTCGCGGTTGGTCGCGGCGATCAGGCGCACATCGACCTGGTGTTCCTTGTCCGAACCCAGACGCTGCAACTGGCCGCTCTGCAAAACCCGCAACAACTTGGCCTGGACGGTCAGCGACAACTCGCCGACCTCATCGAGAAACAGCGTGCCGCCATTGGCCAGTTCGAACTTGCCACGGCGGTCGCTGGTGGCGCCGGTGAAGGCGCCGCGCACGTGGCCGAACAGTTCGCTTTCCACCAGGGTGTCCGGAAGGGCCGCGCAGTTGAGGCTGATGATCGGCTTGTCGGCACGCTTGGAAGCGGCGTGGATCGCCTGGGCCACCAGCTCCTTGCCGACCCCGGTTTCGCCGGTGATCAGCACGGTCAAGTCGCTGCCGCCGACCAGATTGATCTCTTCCACCAGCCGTTTGTGGGCCTTGCTCTGGCCGATCATTTCGCGATTCTGCTGGCCGCTGGCCTGGCGATACACCTCGGCGCGCTGGTGTTCGTCCTCGGCGCGGATCGCCAGTCGTTCGATGCGCTCAGCGGCGTTCACTGTGGCCGAAGCGAGGCTGGCGAAGGCCTGCAGGGCATCGAGTTCGATCGGTTCGAAGCGCTCCGGATCGAGTGCGTCGAGGGTAATCAGGCCCCAAAGCTTTTCATCGACGAACAACGGACAGCCGAGGCAATCGTGGACTTCGAGGTGATCGTCAAGGCCGTCGACCAGTCCGTCATACGGATCGGGCAGATCGCTGTCGGCGGCAAAACGGGTCGGGCCGGCGCCTGCCAGCAGCACTCCAAAGCGCGGGTGTTCGCTGACCTTGAAGCGGCGGCCGAGGGTGTCGGTGCTCAACCCGTCGACAGCCAGCGGCACCAGCCACTCGCCATCGAGGCGCAGCAGCGCAGCGGCGTCGCACGGCAGCAGGGCGCGCATGGCTTCGAGCAGGCGCCGGTAGCGCTCGCCTTCGGGCAGTTCGCGGGACAGGTCGGAAACCAGTGGGAGCAGGGCGGTCAGCAGGGATTTGGCAGACATGGTCTTGTAGTCAAAGAGACGCGTTGTAGTCGAAGCGACTATAGAGGTGCTTGTGTCGATCTGACTACATAAATTTCAAGTTATTGATTTATATGGAGAATTTAGTTGGCATGATAACTGAAACGGTTAAGGCACTTTTAGAGAAAGCTCAGGAGTCACCCTTATGCTTAGCGTCCAGGATCGTGCCATCGTCAAATCCACTGTGCCTCTGCTGGAAAGCGGCGGTGAAGCGCTGATCACCCATTTCTATCGCATGATGCTCTCCGAGTACCCGGAAGTTCGCCCGTTGTTCAACCAGGCTCACCAGGCCAGCGGCGACCAGCCTCGTGCATTGGCCAACGGCGTGTTGATGTACGCCCGTCACATCGATCAGCTCGACCAGTTGGGCGATCTGGTGGCCAAGATCATCAACAAGCACGTGGCGTTGCAGATTCTGCCGGAACACTACCCGATCGTCGGCACCTGCCTGCTGCGCGCCATCTCCGAAGTGCTCGGCGAAGAAATCGCCACGCCGGAAGTGATGAGTGCCTGGGGTGCCGCTTATGGCCAGTTGGCCGACATCCTGATCGGTGCCGAAACGGCCATTTATGACCAGAAAGAACAAGCCGTCGGCGGCTGGCGCGGGGCGCGGGAGTTCATCGTGGCGGCCAAGGTCGAGGAGAGCGCGGAAATCATTTCCTTCTACTTCGAACCAGCGGACAAAGGCCCGATCCTCGCGGCCGAGCCGGGGCAGTACATCGGCATGAAGCTGGTGCTCGACGGCGAAGAAATCCGCCGCAATTACTCGCTGTCCGCCCTGGCCAACAAGGGTCAGTACCGCATCAGCGTCAAGCGTGAACCGGGCGGTCGTGCGTCCAATCACCTGCACGATCAACTGCATGTCGGTGCGAGCATCCAACTGTTCCCGCCATCGGGCGAGTTCACTCTGACGGCCAGCGACAAACCTCTGGTGTTGATCAGCGGCGGCGTCGGTATCACCCCGACGCTGGCCATGCTGGAAGCGGCGCTGGAAACCGAGCGTCCGGTGCATTTCATTCATTGCGCGCGCAACGGCAGCGTGCATGCGTTCCGTGACTGGATCGATGGTCTGGCCGAGCGTCATCCGCAGCTCAAGCGCTTCTATTGCTATGCCGAAGATGACGGTGTGAGCCCGGCGGCGGACAAGGTCGGGTTGCTGAGCCAGGAACAACTGGGTGAGTGGCTGCCAGCGCAGCGTGACGTGGACGCCTACTTCCTCGGACCGAAAGGTTTCATGGGGGCGATCAAGCGTCACCTGAAGGCGCTGGGTGTGCCGGAGAAACAGAGCCGTTACGAGTTCTTCGGGCCGGCGGCGGCTCTGGAATAAGCCTGATGAGCGACCCGAGATCCTCGGGTCGCTTTTTTTCGAACCGTTCTGATTCTTAAAAAGTGTTTAAAGGTTAATCGTTTCTTAACCGGTTTATCGTTTATTCCCCGATGCTGATGATAGGCGCTCGTTCGTTTACATGATCAGGATCGCCCCCATGTCGCACTTCGCTTCTTCCCGCCGTTTCAGCCTGGCCACTTTGGGCCTGTCGGTTGCCTTGCTGTCCAGTCCGTTTGCCTTTGCCGAATCCGCGTTGATCCAGCCGCAGACCCTGATCGTCGATCAGAGCCTGCCCAAGGCCCAGCGTGATGCAATGGAACTGGCGGCGCGGCGTTATGGCAGTTTCTGGAACACTGGCGAAGAGGCGTTGGCCACCGCAGCCCTGTCGCCGCAGTTTGTCGACAAGACCCCGCCGGAAGGCCGGGTGCAAGGGCCGACGGGACCGCTGCTGGCGTCGAAGTTCTTTCGCACGGCGGTACCGGACTTGAGCTGCGAGATCGAACAAATGATCGTCGCCGGTGATCGCGTGGTGGTGCATCTGCACTTTCGCGGGCATTTCACCGGTACGTTCAAGGCTCTCAAAGGGCAGGGGCAGCGTGTAGACTTCCGGGCAACCGATATCTATCAGATCGACAACGGTCGCATCGCGGCCAATTGGCATATCGAAGACAACATCAGCCTGATGGCGCAACTGCAAGCGCAGCCGCCGGCCAGCTGAACCATGGACATGAAAGGGAAACGCGATGAGCGAGGAAACGATTCGATTGGGACGTGAGCGGCGCTTTCTGGTGCTGCTGGGCATCATCTGCCTGGCGCTGATCGGCGGCGCGCTGTACATGCAGATCGTGCTGGGCGAGGCGCCATGCCCGCTGTGCATCCTGCAGCGCTATGCCCTGCTGTTGATCGCGCTGTTCGCGTTCATCGGCGCGGCCATGCGCACCCGCCGCAGCATCACCGTGTTCGAAGTGCTGGTGGTGATCTGCGCGATTGCCGGGGCCGGTGTCGCAGGGCATCACGTGTACACCCAGTTCTACCCGGCAGTGAGCTGCGGCATCGATGTACTGCAGCCGATCGTCGATGATTTGCCGCTGGCGAAGATCTTCCCGCTGGGCTTTCAGGTAGACGGTTTCTGCTCGACGCCGTACCCGCCGATCCTCGGTCTGTCGCTGGCGCAATGGGCGCTGGTGGCCTTCGTGCTGGTGGTGATCCTGGTGCCGCTGCTGACTTCGCGTAACCGAAAAGCACTGCGCTGAATCAACTTTTCGGCCCCGGCGCCGATAAAACAAACGCCCCGATTTGCGGTTCTGCAAATCGGGGCGTTTTGCATTTCAGGGTCTTTGTGAAAACACCGTGACGAACGGCAAGGGACGGTGCGACAGGTGTGCGACATGTTGTCACACGCGCTGTGTCGCAGTGCGTTTCACAGGCACGGATTGGTGCGCTGTTACAAAAAAGGATTGGTCTGTTTCAGCGTTTGTCTGTTTTTGCACGCGTGTGCCGGATCAGGCAGTTTTAACAGACGCTGGCACATGGCCAAAAGCCTTGGGGTATCGGGCTTTGCGCGGATCGCGACGTCAGAAAAAGCTTTCGGAGCTGTCTGAACTGAGGCCGATAGACCTACATTTTTTGGTGTTTTTGTTGAGAATCGATTTCGATAACATGCGGAACTTTTGCAAAAATGGTGATGGATTGTTGCTCGAATGGATAAAAATTATTTCGGGATAAGACATGGTGTATAGGGCGCTACCTATCTACAATCGCCCGCACTGAATTCCCGGCACTGTTCAGCCTTTATAAGGAACTGAGCAGGAAGTCGGGTGTCGAGCGGTCGAAAGGCTTGCGAGACACCCAGGTGTCGGTGCCTTCCAACTTTCCGCACCAAATGGAATTGGTCTGTAACAAGGCCTTTGACCACGAATTCGAATAAGAACTGACCGCTGTCCCAGGATTTGTCGAGCGTCTGACGCGCGACGGGCGGCCCTTATTCAATCCAAAGAAAATGCCAACCCTTGGCAGGGTGAAGTGTTGGCGATCAAAACCCAACTGCATTGCGCAAGCTGCTTTAGAGGTCGTGAGATGAGTAAAAACAGGTACCCCAGATTACTAGGCCTAGTGCCGCTGCTCGGCACGTTGTTGCTGGGAGGCTGCAACATGACCTTGCTCAATCCAACGGGCCAGGTCGGCCTGGAACAGCGCAACCTGATCATCACCGCCACGCTGCTGATGCTGTTGGTCGTTGTGCCGGTCATCATCATGACCTTCCTGTTCGCCTGGAAGTACCGCGCCTCCAACCAGAACGCCGTCTACACCCCGAAATGGTCGCACTCGACCAAGATCGAAGTGGCGGTCTGGACCATTCCGGTCCTGATCATCATCGCTCTGGGTTACATCACCTATAAGTCGACCCACGAGCTGGACCCGTATCGTCCGATCGAATCCGACGTCAAGCCTGTGACCATCGAAGTGGTCGCGCTGGACTGGAAGTGGCTGTTCATCTACCCGGAACAAGGCATCGCCACGGTCAACAAGATCGTGTTCCCGGCGCACACCCCGGTCAACTTCCGGATCACTTCCGACGCCGTGATGAACTCGTTCTTCATCCCGGGCCTGGGCGGCCAGATCTACGCGATGGCGGGCATGACCACCAAGCTGCACCTGATCGCTGACCGCAACGCTGAAATGGACGGTATCTCCGCCAACTACAGCGGCGCTGGTTTCACCGGTATGAAATTCAAAGCGATCGCAACTTCTCAGGAAGATTTCGACGCCTGGGTAAGTGAAGTCAAAAAGGCACCTAAACAGCTTGAACCAGCTGAATACGCAGCCCTTGCCAAGCCAAGCCAGAACAATCCAGTCGAGCTCTACTCCTCGGTCACGCCGAACCTGTTCCAGACCATCGTCGACAAGTACGAAGGCATGAAACCGGGCAAGCCGCTGAAGCACGAGAAGAAAGAGAAAGAAGTGGCGGCAACGGATATGGACTCGAATTCGCATTCAGCTGCCGGGGCAGAGGAGTAAACGATGTTTGGTAAATTAAGTTGGGAAGCGATCCCTTTCCACGAGCCGATCGTGATGGTCACCATCTCGATGATCGCGCTCGGTGGTCTGGCGTTGTTCGCTGCAATCACCTACTTCAAGAAGTGGACTTACCTGTGGACCGAGTGGCTGACGTCGGTCGACCACAAGAAAATCGGCGTGATGTACATCATCGTTGCCATGGTCATGCTGCTGCGTGGCTTTGCCGACGCCATCATGATGCGTACCCAGCTGGCCATGGCCACCGAGGGTTCGCCTGGCTACCTGCCACCTGAACACTATGACCAGATCTTCACCGCTCACGGTGTGATCATGATCATCTTCATGGCGATGCCATTCTTCACCGGCCTGATGAACCTTGCAGTGCCGCTGCAGATCGGCGCCCGTGACGTTGCCTTCCCGTTCCTGAACTCCCTGAGCTTCTGGCTGCTGGTGTCCGGCGTTGTGCTGATCAACCTGTCCCTGGGCGTCGGCGAATTCGCCAAGACCGGCTGGGTTGCCTATCCACCGCTGTCGGGTCTGCAATACAGCCCTGGCGTGGGTATGGACTACTACATCTGGGCGCTACAGCTATCCGGTCTGGGTACAACGCTAACGGGGGTTAACTTCCTCGCGACCGTGCTGAAAATGCGTACCCCTGGCATGAAACTGATGGACATGCCGATCTTCACCTGGACCTGCACCTGGGCCAACGTTCTGATCGTGGCTTCGTTCCCGATCCTGACCGCTACCCTGGCACTGCTGACCCTTGACCGTTACATGGATTTCCACATTTTCACCAATGAACTTGGTGGCAATCCAATGATGTACGTCAACCTGTTCTGGGCATGGGGCCACCCTGAGGTTTACATCCTGATCCTGCCGGCATTCGGCATTTTCTCGGAAGTCATCTCGGCCTTCACCGGCAAGAAACTGTTCGGCCACCACTCGATGATCTACGCTTCGGGCGCGATCTCGGTACTGGGCTTCATGGTTTGGCTGCACCACTTCTTCACCATGGGTTCGGGTGCCAGCGTCAACGCCTTCTTCGGTCTGGCAACGATGCTGATTTCCATCCCGACGGGTGTGAAACTGTTCAACTGGCTGTTCACCATCTACCAGGGCCGTCTGCGCTTCACCAGCCAGGTTCTGTGGACTCTGGGCTTCATGGTGACCTTCGCCATCGGCGGCATGACCGGCGTACTGCTGGCCATCCCGGGTGCTGACTTCGTTCTGCACAACAGCCTGTTCGTGATCGCTCACTTCCACAACGTGATCATCGGCGGCGCGGTATTCGGCTACATCGCAGGCTTCGGCTTCTACTTCCCGAAAGCGTTCGGCTTCAAGCTGCACGAAGGCTGGGGTAAAGCAGCGTTCTGGTTCTGGATCTCGGGCTTCTTCGTCGCGTTCATGCCGCTCTACGCTCTGGGCTTCATGGGCATGACCCGTCGTCTGAACGCCACCACCAACCCTGAGTGGGTACCGTACCTGTACGTTGCCATGTTCGGTGCGGTGATGATCGCTGTCGGTATCGCCTGCCAGCTGATCCAGCTGTACGTCTCGGTGCGTGACCGCAACAAGCCAGAAAACATGTGCGAACACGGTGACCCGTGGAATGCCCATACCCTGGAATGGTCGACCTCGTCGCCACCTCCGTTCTACAACTTCGCTGTACTGCCAAAAGCAGACTGCATCGATCCGTTCACCGAGGCCAAGGAAAACGGTACCGCGTACCAGGCTCCAGCCAAGTACGAACCGATCCACATGCCGAACAACACCGCCACTGGCGTGGTGATGGGCGCACTGCTGACCGTGTTCGGTTTCGCGATGATCTGGCACATCTGGTGGTTGGCGATCGCCAGCCTGGCCGGCACTGTCATCTACTTCGTGATCCACGCTGCACGTGACGACCAGGGCTACATGGTTCCGGTTGAAACGATCGAGCGCATCGAAGCCGAGCAGCACAAGCGTCTGGTAGCGGCCGGGAAGATCCCTGCTTCCGCAACCCGTGTTGAAACCAAGTTGGAACAGGCTTAAACAATGTCGAACTTAGTGACCAATGCTGGACACGCTCATGGTCATGACCATGGGCACGATGACCATCACCACGACTCGGGCGAGATGACCGTATACGGTTTCTGGCTCTACCTGATGACCGACTGCATTCTGTTTGCGTCGATCTTCGCGGTGTACGCGGTACTGGTAAACAACGTCGCCGGTGGCCCGTCGGGCCACGACATCTTCGAACTGCCATACGTGCTGGGCGAAACCGCTCTGCTGTTGTTCAGTTCGATCACCTACGGCTTCGCCATGCTGGCGTTGTACAAAGGCAAGAAGCAGCAGGTTCTGGGCTGGTTGTTCATGACCTTCCTGCTCGGCGCAGGCTTCATCGCCATGGAGATCAACGAGTTCCACCTGCTGATCTCCGAGGGCTTCGGTCCTAGCCGTTCGGGCTTCCTGTCGGCGTTCTTCACCCTGGTCGGCACCCACGGTCTGCACGTATCCGCAGGTCTGATCTGGATGGGCATCATGATGTACCAGGTCAACAAGCACGGCCTGACGGCGACCAACAAGACCCGTCTGAGCTGCCTGAGCCTGTTCTGGCACTTCCTGGACGTGGTGTGGATCTGCGTATTCACCGTTGTTTACCTGATGGGGACCCTGTAATGGCTAATGCACACTCCCATGACAGCCATGATGCTGGCCACGGCAGCGTAAAGTCGTACGCCATCGGCTTCATCCTGTCGGTGATCCTGACCGTCATCCCGTTCGGCCTGGTGATGTTCCCGACCTTGCCGAAGTCCACCACGCTGGCAATCGTCCTGCTGTTCGCAGTGATCCAGGTGATCGTTCACCTGTATTACTTCCTGCACCTGGACCGCTCCGTGGCTCAGCGTAACAACGTGATCGCGTTCGTCTTCACGGCCATCGTGATCCTGCTGCTGGTCGGCCTGTCGCTGTGGATCATGTTCAGCATCCACACGTTCATGATGGCGAAGTGAGGTAGACCCGATGTCGCTCAAGCACTTTATCCAAATCACCAAACCGGGGATCATTTTCGGTAACGTGCTTTCTGTGGCAGGCGGGTTCTTCCTGGCCTCGAAAGGGCATGTAGATCTGGCGGTGTTCCTGGCCGCCATGATCGGCACATCCCTGGTCGTGGCCTCCGGTTGCGTGTTCAACAACTGCATCGACCGTGACATCGACCTGAAGATGGAACGCACCAAGAACCGGGTGCTGGTCCAGGGCTTGATCTCCCTGAAACTGGCCCTGGTCTATGCGACCGTCCTGGGTGTCGCCGGCGTTGCGTTGCTGTACAAGGTGGCCAACCCGTTGGCTGCATTGTTCGCCGTGATCGGCTTCATCATCTACGTCGGCTTCTACAGCCTGTACCTCAAGCGCAAGTCGGTTCACGGCACGCTGGTGGGCAGTCTGTCGGGCGCCATGCCGCCGGTGATCGGTTACGTGGCCGTGACCAACAGCTTCGACATGGCCGCGCTGACCCTGCTGGTGATGTTCAGCCTGTGGCAGATGCCGCATTCCTATGCCATCGCGATCTTCCGCTTCAACGATTACCTGGCCGCATCGATTCCGGTGCTGCCAGTGAAGCGCGGAATCCAGGTGGCCAAGAAGCACATCCTGCTCTACATCCTGGCCTTCCTCGTGGCGACCTTGATGCTGACCTTCAGCGGTTACGCCGGCATGAGCTACCTCGCCGTCGCCGCGGCCATGGGCATGTACTGGTTGTACATGGCCTGGACCGGTTACAAGGCGGTGGATGACACGGTCTGGGCACGCAAGCTGTTCGTGTTCTCGATCTTCACCATCACCGCGTTGAGCGTCATGATGTCCCTGGACTTCAAGGTGCCGACCGAGCTGTTGCTGACGTACGCGCCGTAAGGTTCGAACGCTGTACGAGAAACCCCGTTCATCGAGAGATGAGCGGGGTTTTTTGTTGAGGATTGTTTATCCGCAACGAAAGGTGTTTATTGTTCTGCTATAAGCAATTTGCTTATAGTTTTTGAATGAGAACAATATTCTTTGAAACCACACTCTTCACCGCAAACCTGGGTCATTACCTCACGGACGACGAATATCGTGAGCTACAGACCTACATGCAGAGCAATCCGCATGCAGGCGATGTCATGCAACGAACCGGTGGCTTCCGAAAACTGCGTTGGGCGGATGCTCGTCGTGGTAAAGGCAGGAGAGGCGGCTTGCGAGTTATCTATTATTGGCTTATGAATGATGGCCAGTTTTGGATGTTTGCGATTTATGACAAAGATGAGCTTGAGAATTTGACCGCCGATCAAGAGAGGGCGCTCAAGGGAGCCATAGAGAAAGAGTTGAAAACACGAGGTACCCCATGAAAAAACGCGACCTGTTTGCAGAATTGATGCAGGGCGTTGATGAGATGGCGGCTCAACGCGAAGGAAAAATCACGCTACGTAATACGACACTTGAGGACAAACCAGCCCCCGAAGTCGCTGCTCAGGAAATCGTAGCTTTACGGGAAAAACTGCACATGTCACAGGCAGTTTTTGCCAGACGAATCAGGACAAGTCCAAGCACCCTTAGAAACTGGGAGCAGGAGAAATCAAAGCCCAACGCTCAGGCTGCCTTGCTGATCCGTTTGGTGGAAAAATTCCCTGACATGGTCGAGCGACTGAGCGCTGTTTAAAGTCGTTTCCACGTCTATATAAGGCCCCGCACGTTCAATGTCGTGCGGGGCTTTTTCGTACAAGCAACCACAGGTTGCGGTGTGTCGGTAAAAGCCCTAGATTTGGATCCAACCCTGTCAGTTATAGCGCCACGTGCTGCTCGGCGCTCGACTGTCGTAATCTGCAATTCTTCATGCATCGATCAAGAGGCTGGGCGAAATGACTGAGAGGATGACCTGCGACGAACGCTTCATTGCCCTGGCAAAAGAGCTGAACTACGACATCAATGGCGAGAACACGGTGGGTGGCAATTACGCGCCGCTGGTCCGTCATCACGATGAGCTGTACATCAGTGGCATGGTGCCGCGCACCGAGGGCAAGATTCAGTATCCGGGGCGGGTCGGGCTGGAGCTGACGCTCAAGGATGCGCAGGCCGCAGCGAGCATCAGTGCCATGCGTTGCCTGGCGTTCATCGTCGATGCAGTCGGTTCGCTGGACAAGGTCAGGGCGTTGTTGCGGGTCACGGTCTATGTGAAGTCGACCCCGGACTTCGTCGACCTGAGCGAAGTGGCCAACGGTGCATCCGACGTTTTCAGTTATGTGTTGGGTGATGCTGGCCGCCATACGCGTACAACTGTCGGCGTCTATCAGTTGCCGAAAAACGCGGCCATCGAAGTCGACATGATCGCAGCGGTGCATCCTTCGGCGTAATCGCTGAAAGCCGCACAACAAAAAGCCCCGCCTGAAATTCAGAGCGGGGCTTTTTTCGTCAGCGCTGCGCTTATTGGGCGGCGATGCTGTAACCGTCGAACGCGGTCTGCTGTTGCAGGGCGGTGATGATGTTCTTGCGGTTGATCGCGTGCTCAGCGCCGGCGTTGTCGACGAAGGTCTCGCCTTCGAGCTCGGCTTCTTCGCCTTCACCGACGAAGGTGAAACCGAGGAATTCCAGCGCTTCACGATCCACGCTCAGGCGCGAACGCGGCGTGCGCATTGGCAGGGTCACGCTGATGCCGTCCTTGCGGATGCTGAACACTTCGACGTCTTTCTTGGCGCGCGCGGCTTTGCTCTTGCCGCCGCTCGGATTGCTGATCGCCTGATGCGTCTGGTTCAGTACCTTCAGGGCCAGGCCGTAGACGATTTCCTGGAACGCCGGGTCGTCCTTGAAGCTGGACAGGATGCGGCTGATCGGGAATTTGCTGCTCAGGTCTTCAAGCGCTGCAATGTCGGCGGCTTCGGCATCTTTCAGACGCTTGAGTTCACCCATCAGCTCGTAGGCCTGGTCGTCATCGAAGCGGTCGTGGGCCTGGCGGATCGCAGCGCGCAGCTCGCGGATCTGGTCGCTTTCGCGGCTCGACTGGAACGCGTCCAGGACCATCTCGCTGATGATCTTCGCCTGTGGGATGTGTTGTGAAAGATTGATGGAGTTTTCGTATTCCGCTTTGGACGACAGGGTGACTACGGATTCAGCGGTGTTGAAATCGGACATTGAAATTTCACTACTTTTTTAACTTGAGATGAGACGAGAAAGCTCGGGGGGCTTTTTCAGGCCGACTAATTTAGGGGAGCGGGACGTTGTTGTCACGGAGCAACGGCCCGGTGGAGTTGATTATTTGCCCGGCGTATTCAGGTTCATCGAACGTACGATCCACAGTTCGGCGTTCTGTTGATCCACCGGTAGCGAGAAGCGAAAGGTCGCGCCCCGTCCTGCGACATCGAGCAACTGGATTTCGCACCCGTGAAGTTGCAGGATCCGGTGCACGATTCGCAAGCCCAGGCCGCCATCGCGTCGCGCACCACCGATATTGAACGGTCGCAGGAACAAACCCTCGCGCAACTCGGCGGCGATGCCGGGGCCGGTATCGCTGACGGTGATTTCAACCAGCGCGCCTTGGGGTTTCAGACCGAGTTCGATTTCGCCACCCGACGGCGTATGACGCAAGGCGTTATCGACCAGGTTGGTCAGTACCCGTTCGATCAGCCCGAGGTCAGCGCAGACGGTCGGCAGGTTGGTGTTGAAGCTGGCCTTGAGTGCAACATTTCGGGCTTCGGCGCCCAGTTCGAATTTCTGGAAGATGTCCTGCACCAGATCGGTCAGGGAAAATTTCTCCAGCACAGGCTGCACGAATCCATGTTCCAGGCGCACCAGCTCCAGCAACGATTGCGCGAGTCCGCCAACCTTGCGGCTCTGATCCAGGGCAATGCCCAGATAGCGACGGCGTTCTTCCGGGGATAGGGTCGCGTCCTTGAGTGACAGCGTTTCAAGGTAACCATGCAGCGAGGCCAACGGTGTGCGCAGGTCATGGGAAATGTTCGCCACCAGTTCCCGACGCTCCTGATCCTGGCGGGTCAGTGAGCGCCATTGTTCACCGAGGCGGTTTTGCATTTGCCGGAACGCCGCGTCGAGCACGGCGATTTCATCCGGGTCCGCGGACTTGTCCACAGGTGTCGGCGCGACGGGCAGTGATTGCGGTGCGCCGTCGATGTCGAATTGACCCACGGTTTCGGTCAATCGTCGTAACGGTCGAGTGATCAGATTAAACGCGGTCAAACCGGCAATCAGGCACAGGAATGCAACGAGCCCTATGGACAACAGCGCCGTGTTGAGCGCCGCGCTGGTGGCGCCGCGCTCGGCGAATCGGTCGTGCGCTTCGCTGAGCAGGACCACGTAAAGGTAACCGGCCGCTTTGCCGTTGACCTGCAATGGCGCCGCGCTGAAGACCTTGCGACCATCGACGCTGCGCGGGTCGTCGCCGAGGATCGGCAACGGTTGATCGTTGAGCAGTCGTCGAATCGGCGCGAGGTCGACAGTCTGCCGACGCAGGCGTCCTTCCGGTGCTGCGTTGCCGACGATCCGGCCTTCGGTGTCGAGCAGGTACACCTCGACACTCGGGTTGACCAGCATCAACTGGCTGAACAATTCGCGCACCGCGCCGGGCATCAGTCCGTTGCTGTCCATCAGCACCGTGTCGTGGGTGATGTGTTGCGCCAGATCCCGGGACAGACCTTGCACCACTTCCAGCTCATGCATCTGGCTGGAGCGTACCTGCAACCACGCCGATGTGCCGCAGCACGCCAGCAGCAACACGGCGAACACCAGTGACAGGCGCTGCGTCAGGGTCAGTTTCATGGTTGCTCTGCGCTCGTGCCGAATTTATAGCCGCGGCCCCACACCGTGAGGATGCGCACCGGTTGCGCAGGATCGGCCTCGATTTTCGCCCGCAGGCGATTGATGTGGGTGTTGACCGTGTGTTCGTAGCCTTCGTGGCTGTAGCCCCACACCGCGTTGAGCAGATCCATGCGCGAGAACACCTTGCCCGGCTGACGTGCGAAGAAATACAGCAGGTCGAATTCTCGTGGGGTGAGGTCCAGGCGCTGGCCGTTGAGGGCCACGTCACGGGTGATCGGGTCGATGGTCAAGCCATCGAGGCTCAGGCTGCCGGCGTCCATCTTCAGATTGCGGGCCATGGCGTCCACGCGGCGCAGCAGCGCTTTGACCCGAGCCACCAGTTCAAGCATCGAAAACGGTTTGGCGAGGTAATCATCGGCGCCCAGTTCGAGGCCGAGAATGCGGTGCAATTCGCTGGAGCGGGCGCTGGTGATAATGATCGGCGTGTAGCGCGCCATGGCCCGGGCGCGACGGCAAATCTCCAAACCATCTACCCCCGGCAGCATGAGGTCGAGGATCAGCGCATCCCAGTGACCTTGCTGCAGCAGGCGCATGCCTTCGTCGCCGTCGGCGCTGTGTACCACCTCGAATTGCTCGTCCCGCAGGTGCAGGCAAATGAGGTCGGCAATGTGCAGGTCGTCCTCGACCACCAGGACGCGTTTGGTCTGTTCCATGAAGCTCAATCCTTCGGCGCGATTAACGCATTGTGCGGGTTTTCCTCCGGGCGAGTTATCACGAATTGTTTAACTTCCCGTGAGGATTTGGCGATCAACCCAAGCCTAGGCTGTGTTCCACGACAGGCATCTGGAATTTTGGGAGACGGCCATGTTTTCACGGCGACAGATTCTGGCAACGGGCGGCGGGCTGGGGCTTACAGCCCTTCTGGCCGGTGTATTGCCAAAGTTATCCACCGGCTCTGCGTTGGTCGGCGAGGCGTTGGCCGACGAAGCGTTTGAAGTGACACACAGCGACAGTGAATGGCATGGGTTGCTCACTGATGAGCAATTCGAAGTGCTGCGCAAAGAGGGCACGGAGCGCGCTTACAGCAGCCCGCTGAACAACGAACACCGGACCGGCACGTTTGCCTGTGCCGGGTGCGATCTGGCGCTGTTCTCGTCCGAGACCAAATTCGACAGTCGCACCGGTTGGCCGAGTTTCTGGGCACCGCTGGAACACGCCGTGGCCATACGTCAGGACCGTTCTTTCGGCATGACGCGGGAGGAAGTTCACTGCCGGCGTTGCGGCGGTCACCTCGGTCATGTGTTCGACGACGGGCCCAAACCCACCGGTCTGCGTTACTGCATGAACGGTCTGGCCATGACCTTCAAACCCGTGGCGGCCTGAGTCGTGGCTCGCTGGCGATCTTCACTTACAACAGGACGACACTATGTGGCTCTTGGTTCTCGCTTATCTCGGTGGTGTGCTGACGATCGTCAGTCCGTGCATCCTGCCGGTTCTGCCTTTTGTCTTCGCTCGCACCGGGCAGCCGTTTATCAAAAGTGGCTTGCCGCTGTTGGCGGGGATGGCGCTGACCTTCGCGCTCGTCGCCTCGTTGGCGGCGGTGGGCGGCGGTTGGGTGGTGCAAGTCAATCAGTACGGTCGCTGGCTCGCGTTGCTGTTCGTTGCACTGTTCGGGCTGACGCTGCTGTTGCCGCGTCTGGCCGAGCGTCTGACCCGGCCGCTGGTGTCCGCCGGCAGTCGCTTGTCGGAGGCCGCCGGTCAGGACAATCGTCCGCGTCCTGGCGCTTCGTTTCTGATCGGCGTCGCCACGGGGCTGTTGTGGGCGCCTTGCGCCGGGCCAATCCTCGGGCTGATTCTGACCGGTGCCGCGCTGCAAGGTGCAAGCATCGCCACCACGTTGTTGCTGCTGGCCTACGCCGCCGGTGCCGCGACTTCGCTCGCTGCGGCGTTGCTGCTCGGCGGTAAAGTCTTCGCGGTGATGAAGCGTTCGATCGGGACTGGCGAGTGGATCCGGCGCGGGCTCGGAGCCGCGATGCTGGCCGGGGTGGCCGCCATCGCGCTGGGCCTCGATACCGGGATTCTGGCGCGGTTCTCGACCGCCTCCACCGGAGGGCTGGAGCAGGCATTGGTCGGCAAGCTTTCGGGGAAATCACCTCAGGCCAACGGCACGATGATGGCGCAGATTCCCGCAGCGGATGACGCGGCGAACGGCAGCATGATGGCAGCCGGCGGCGCGATGAAAATGGCCGCCAAGGCACCGGGTTCGTTACCGGTCGAGGGGCAGTTGCCGGCGCTTGATGGCGCAGTGCAGTGGCTCAACTCCGCGCCGCTGGATGCCCAGGCACTCAAGGGCAAAGTGGTGCTGGTGGATTTCTGGACTTACTCCTGCATCAACTGCCTGCGCACCCTGCCTTATGTCAAAGCCTGGGCCGAGAAATATCGCGATCAGGGGCTGGTGGTGATCGGTGTGCATGCGCCGGAATTCGCCTTTGAGCGTGATGTAGGCAACGTCACCAAAGCCATGAAGGAACTGGGCATCAACTACCCGGTAGCCATCGATAACGACTACAAGATCTGGCGCGCTTTCAACAATGAATACTGGCCGGCGCATTACTTTGCCGACGCTCAGGGGCGCATTCGTTACCACCATTTTGGCGAAGGGGACTACGCCGAGTCGGAACGAGTCATCCAGCAACTGCTGCGTGAGGCCGGTGCAAAAACCGTGGCTGATGGCCTGATCAACGCAGACGCTCAAGGCGTGCAGCTTGCACCGGACATGAATCAGGTGCTGTCACCGGAAACCTACGTCGGCTACCAGCGCGCAGAACATTTCGTACCGGAAACCAGCCTGGTGCCTGACAAGGTCGCGGCCTACAAGACACCTGCAAATCTTGCCCTGAATGACTGGAGCCTCGGCGGCCAATGGGCGGTCGGTGCTGAGCGTGCCACCGCCAGTGCGCCGGCCAGTCGTATCGTTTATCGCTTCCATGCCCGCGACCTGCACCTGGTGCTGGGCCCTGGGGCGGACGGTAAACCGGTGCGCTTCAAAGTGATGATCGATGGTCACGCGCCGGGCGATTCCCACGGTGTCGACGTGGCGCCTGACGGCAGCGGTCGCGTGACCGAACAACGCTTGTATCAATTGGTACGGCAAACCGCTGACGTGAAGGACCGCACCTTCAGCATCGAGTTTCTCGATCCGGGCGTGTCGGCCTACGCCTTTACCTTCGGCTGATCAGGAGTACAGAACATGAAAGCTCAAACTATCTGGCGTCGTCTGCTGCTGGGCGTCGCGACGGCTGGGGTTGTCGCGCAGTGCTCGGCGTTTTCCTTCGGGGCCGAGGAGGGCGTGGTCATTCCGCCGCCGGCACTCGACGAAAACACCCAGGCACACAGCGAAACCGCGGTGTTTGCCGGTGGCTGCTTCTGGGGCGTACAGGGTGTTTTCCAGCACGTCAAAGGTGTGCAGAAAGCCGTTTCCGGCTATGCCGGCGGTGCTGCCAATACGGCGGAATATGAACGGGTCAGCGAAGGGGACACAGGGCATGCCGAGTCGGTGCAAGTCACTTTCGATCCAACTCAGGTCAGTTATGGCAGCCTGTTGCAGATCTACTTCTCGGTGGCCCACAACCCGACAGAACTCAACCGCCAGGGGCCGGACAGCGGCACCCAATATCGCTCGGCGCTGTTCCCGGTCAATGCCGATCAGCAACGCGTTGCACAGGCCTATATCGCCCAGCTTGATGCGGCGCATGCCTACAGCAAACCCATCGTGACCAAACTGGAAACCTACAACGGCTTCTACCCGGCAGAGGACTATCACCAGGACTTCCTCACCGAACACCCGAGCTATCCGTACATCGTGATCAACGACATGCCGAAAGTGGCGCAATTGAAGCAGTTGTTTGCCCAGCGTTATCAGGAGAAACCGGTGCTGGTGAAAAGCGGATCGTGATCACCGGTTATACAATGGTTACTGTGCGATTACTGGAGACTGTCGGGCGGCGAGGGCTCGCAGTGTCCAGTAGAGCTTCAGCGAGCGGGTACTGATCAGGCCGCACATGAAACCCGACACCGTGGACTTGAGCAGCAGCATGTCGGGGGACGCGGCAAGCTCCGGATTTACGGCATCCTGATACCCGAAGTAATAGTTTGCGAAAAAAAACATCAGGAACATGATCAGGATTTTCACGGTGCCCGGCATGATCAGCCCCGTCGCGGAGTCGTCGAGTACCACGCCCCTGGGGGAAAAAACCAGCCAGGCCGAGAGGCCGCCCAGCAACAGCGCGCCGAACCAACTGCTAAAAAACAGGACCGGGTCGATCGTCAAGTTCAGGGAGTACAACGACCACGCCAAAAAAGCGGGTGGTGTTATGAGCATCGAGAGACGGCTTTCACGGCGGGGAGAAAACGCCTTGATCCCGAAATAAACCACAATCAGAAAAAACACGTAGGCCCGTATCGGGGTGTTTTGCAGAATCGTGAGCATCGCGCAGCATCCATGCTGAAAAAGAGGAAGGTGGATAATAGCCGAGGTCGCATTCAGTACCCGTTATTTCAATCGCGGGCGTTCCATTGCAATCACTGAGGTTTCAAACCCCAGGCTGGCAAAAAATGTTTCGGCTCCCTCGCGCCCCGCACGCAGTACCCAGGTGATGTCGGGGTTGTCGCCCATCACATGCTCGACCAGTGCCCGGCCCACGCCTTTGCGTTGGTGCTGCACATCAACGACCACCATCGACAGGTAGCCATTGGACAAACCGTCGGTGATGCCGCGGGCAAAGCCAATAATCTGTTCGCCCGATAGCGCGACGGCCGTCCGCTGCGAGTTTTGAATCAACTGCGCAAAATGCTCCGCGGATCCGACTCGATGCGCCCAGCCGTGCTGCCCGAGAAACAACCGCACCGATTCAGTTTCGGCGGGTAGTAGATCGCGTACCGTCAGATCGTTTTTCATTGGGTGATCGTGTCCTTGATGACCAAGTGATTGTTATTGAACCGATGCCAAGCGTAGTCAGCTTTTCCCCCACGTCTGCATCGCAAACTCAACGAAGCGCCGAAGCTTTGGCAGTCGATAGCGATCCTGAGCATAAAGCAGGTGCAATGGGCGGCTCGGCGGTTGGAAGTCGGGAATCACCGTCACCAGTTTGCCGTCGCGCAGATCCTGTTCCACCAGTGCATCCGGCAACATCACGATGCCCATGCCGGTACGGGCCGCCTGATGCAAACCGGCGGAGGTGTTCATCAGCATCGGCCCGCTGACGTCGATCATGATTTCGCCGTCCGGACCACTCAATCTCCAGCGTTTTTCCACCGATTGCCAGTCATCACCGGCGGGGTAGGCGAACGACAGGCAATCGTGCTGTTGCAGGTCTTCGGGCGTCAGTGGCATGCCGCGCCGGGCTACGTATTCCGGAGAGGCGCAGACGGTCAGCGTGTAGTCGATTAATGGCCGGGCGATCAGATTCGACTGCTCGAAATGCCCCAGCCGGAACGCAACATCAAGACCACTCTCCATCAAGTCAGGGCGGCGGTTGGTCAGGACCACATCCATTTTTACCTGCGGGTATTGCAGGGAAAATTCGCTTAGCGCCGGGGCCAGTCGTTCGACGCCAAAAGTCAGCGGTGCGGTGATGCGCAGGAGGCCGCGCGGCTCATCCATGGTTTGTTCGGCGAGACGTTCGGAGTCTGTCACGAGCCCCAATACTTCCAGGCAACGCTGGTAGTAGACCGTGCCGAATTCGGTCAGACGCTGACGCCGGGTGGTGCGTTGCAACAGTTGCACACCGAGTCGCTGTTCCAGTGCGCGAAGGTGATTGCCGACCATGGTCGTGGACATTTCGCACTGCAGGGCGGCCTTGGTCATGCTGCCGGCTTCCACGACTTTGACGTAGACGCTCATCGACTGGAACAGATCCATTATCAAGCCCTGCTTCTAAATGATTGAAGTTTTCCCGAGTTTATCCAGCTCTGGTGGCTAACCATACTGCAAACACACCGACCTTCACTGGAGTTTGAAGTCATGACCGCCGCCCTGATGAACACGTACCAACCGCTGGCCCTGAGTTTCACCAAAGGTCTGGGCACCCGTCTGTGGGATCAGGCCGGTCGCGAGTACCTCGATGCCGTCGCGGGAGTGGCGGTGACCAATGTCGGCCATTCGCACCCGCGGATCGTTTCGGCGATCAGCGAACAGGCTGGATTACTGCTGCACACATCCAACCTCTACAGCATCGACTGGCAGCAGCAGTTGGCGCTGAAATTGACGCAGCTGTCGGGAATGGAGCGGGCGTTCTTCAACAACTCTGGCGCCGAGGCCAATGAAACCGCGCTGAAACTGGCGCGGCTGCACGGCTGGCGCAAGGGGATCGAGCAGCCACTGGTGGTGGTCATGGCCAATGCGTTTCATGGCCGTACCTTGGGCACCTTGTCGGCCAGCGATGGCCCGGCGGTACGTCTGGGTTTCAACGATCTACCGGGTGATTTCGTCAAAGTGCCGTTTGGTGATCTTGAAGCATTGGAGCAGGTGCAGCAGCAACATGGCGAGCGGATCGTGGCGATTCTGGTCGAGCCGATCCAGGGCGAAAGCGGCGTGCAAATGGCACCACCGGGTTACCTGAAAGCCCTGCGCGAACTCTGCAACCGTCACGCCTGGCTGCTGATGCTCGACGAAATCCAGACCGGCATCGGCCGGACCGGGCGCTGGTTTGCGTTCCAGCATGAGGGCATTGTTCCCGACGTCATGACCCTCGCCAAGGGCTTGGGTAACGGTGTGCCGATTGGTGCCTGCCTGGCACGGGGCAGGGCAGCGGAGCTGTTTACCCCTGGCAGCCACGGCAGCACGTTTGGCGGTAATCCGCTGGCCTGCCGGGTTGGCTGCACCGTGCTCGAGATCATCGAGGAACAAGGCCTGCTGGAAAATGCGCGGATTCAAGGTGAGCGCTTGCTCAGTCGCTTGCACGCGGAACTGGCGGGCAATCCGAATGTGCTGGCAATTCGTGGGCAAGGGTTGATGGTCGGCATCGAACTGAAACAGCCGATTCGCGACCTGACACTGATTGCTGCGCGGGATCATGGACTGCTGATCAACATCACCCGGGGCAAAACCATACGGTTGCTGCCACCGTTGACGATTGATGAGCGGGAGGTGGGGATGATTGTCAGGGGGATGGGACGGATACTTGAGGCAAAGTGATCCTCTTGATTGCGTCTGAAGTGGCTGCCGATTATTTTCGGCAGCCACATTTTTCATCCGGGCAATCTGCTGTCGGAAATTGTCGCAATCCTAATCAGGATAATCCGTCAGATCCGGTGCCATCATTCGGGTCTTTGGCGCGCCATTCGAGTTGTGCTGGATGATGTCCTGTGGCTGCCCTTGCTCATTGAAAAACACCTGACCAATCCCCGCCGAGTTCCACAGACGTTCGCCTGCTTCGGCATGTTCGGGAACGTACGGCACGATACGCATGCGTCGGCGTTTGGTCAGCCAGTTCAGCGGCGAGCGGGGTGAGTAGAGCCAGCGGTTCAGACGGTCGAACCATTCCAGCAAGGTTTTCGGGAACTCGTTCTTGATACCGCTGCTGGTGATCTGCCAGATTCGCGGGCCGGCCTTGCGGTGTCGGATAAGCACTTCGTAGACGAAGGAATAATGCACATCCCCTGACAGCACCACGTAATTGCCCGGTGTACGCGTGTGTCGGAAAATATTCAGGATCACTTGGGCGGCGCCGCGATGGGCCATCCAGTTTTCCGCGTCCACCAGCAGTGGATAACCGCACCAGCTGAATACCCTTTGCACCGTTTCGATCAGCTTTACACCAAAGATCGGTGCCGGTGAGACGATGATTGCCGACGGATGATCGAGCAGTTCCTGTTGCAGTTCGCTCAAGGCTTCCCAGTCGAGCAGACCGGAAGGTTGCTTGAGCGCCATTTCGCTGCGCCAGCGTCGGGTACGGGTGTCGAGTACAACCAGGGCCGGACTGGTCGGCAGTACAAAGTGCCAGTGCTGAAAACGCAGCAGCTCATCGATCAGATCGTCTTGCACTGGCGCATCGAGATAGTGGTCATCACCGCTGTCGCTCAGGCGACGGGTTTTCTCCAGCAGCTCGCTGAATGCATCCGGGTTGTTGCCCCAGCCCTGGCACAACATATAGGCGATCAGCGCATTGCCGATGATGCGTTTGGAGAACGGATGGCCGTAGGCCGTTTCTTCCCACTGCGCGGAAAGGTTCCAGTCATCGGTAATGTCGTGGTCATCGAAGATCATCAGGCTCGGCAAGTGCGCCAAGGCTCGGGCAACGTTGCCAAGACCTGCCTTGAAGGCATCGATCCGGGTCTGCTCCAGGGTATAGCGCTGGCGACGTTCGGGTGCCAGCGCTGGCGCTTGCGGGTCGATCAATGTCCATGGCGTTGGTGACCACACCAACAAGTACATGGCCATGACTTCGGCAAACGTCACCAGATGATTGTCGGCACTACTGCTGGTGAAAATCGGCTTACGCGCACCGCCGAAAAAACGTTCGCGCAATGTCTCGTTGCTTTCGAGCGCGGGTAACAAATCCGCACGGTGGTAGTAACTGGCCGGGTGCTCATAAAGTTTGGAGCTGTTGCTGACCACCGCACCTTCGAGGTACTCGCCGAACAGGCCAAGCCGTTCGATCAGGGCGTGAATCGCCCGCAGCATCGGGCCGGCGACGTCATCGGCGTAGATCTGGTCGCCACTCATCATCAGCAGGGCCGGGCGCTGTTGCGGATCGGTTTCGGCGGCGAGTAATCGATCGACGCACAGCAAGCCGTCCGCTGCCGGGTGATGGGGCTTGCGGCAGGAGCCGTGCAACAGTTGATCTATCCGAGAACGCAGGACGAAGTTCGGGCGCGGGTCTGTCTGGTACAGGAGATGGGGCGCCCAATCGGCGATCTGTGTTTCGCCGTCAATCAGCAAGTCATAGTCGATGCGTTCTTCACAGGGCAGGGCGCTGTCGAGGACGACGTCGATCAGATGGACAAACGCCCGAGTGCCTACAGGGATGACCGTGCATTTCGTTGCGTCGAGAGGAATGTCTCCCACACCTTGCAGGCGTAGGGTCAGCGTCAGTTGGCGAGTACCCACCAGCCACAATACAAGTCGTGTCGGTTCCAGCCGCCGCAACAGCGGGCCGGCCAATACAGGAGGCAGCGGGGAAAGGTCAGCAGAGGATCGAGACATCAGAGGGGAAAGCTCAAGGCGCACAGGCTGGCGATGATAGCGCAGCCTGCGCCTTCAACTCTTAAGCGAGGCTTAAGAGCCAGCCTTTTGCAGCTTCAGATCCAGCAGGCGCCACTCGGCATAACCCGAGTCATTGGCCGGCAGTTGTTGTATCGAACAATCGAACCGGTAACGGACATCATCGCCGAGCATGTTGCGGGCGGTGACAGTATTACTGATGGTGTAAGTCTGATCCTTGAACCGCTTGCTGCTGGTTTTCTCTTGCGGGGTAATGACCGCCGCCATTGGAAAACGCATGGCGCTCTGAATGAAAGGCGTGCACATGACCGATGCCAGTACCGATTTGTCAGCGTTCGGATCCTTGCCCATCATCTGGCGCAGAGTGACGAAGTTCTTGCCTGCGGTGTCTTCGATCTTCTTTTCAGAAACCGATGTTGCCATGCGCTTACTGTAGTAGGGCATTAGCGCGGACTCGGGTGGTGAAGGTTCATTCTGCGGTTCGCTGGCGACATAGCTTGCAAGGTTGTCGGAAACCGGTGCTGGTGCCGGAACCGGAACCGGAACCGGAACCGGAACCGGAGCGATTGGTGCTTGCGTTGCGGCCGACTCCTGCTCTGGCATCAGACCAGGTTTCGTCGCGGCGGCCTCTTTAGCAATCTCGGGCGCAGGCTTGTCTTTTGACTTGTTTGCGGACGGGAACAACGACAGGAAGATGGATAGCACCACGACGCCAACAATGAAACCGCCGACCGCGCCAATGAGGTTTCCGAGAAACAGGTTCCAGCTGCCGCGGTTTTTCACCACCCAGCGCCACATGAACCCCCAGGCCGCGACAAATGCCAGAAAACACAAAAAATCCATTCGATCCTTTCCTTAAACCTTCGATAGGCTGAGATCAGCGCGTTCCCGATGATGAGCGCTGAAGATGGACGGCAAGATATCAAAATAGAAGCGTGGCGCCACTTCCTTCATCTATGTAGTGGGCCAGGTCTGGACGTCTTCCCGGCGCACCAACCGTTCGAACATGTCCCGCTGGTAATCACCCATGACCAGATCATCGCGCAGGATCGGGCTCAGGCCTTCTTCCTCATAGCCGGTTTGAGGGAGAAAAGGGCGACGGTTTCCAGTGACGCTTCCATGGGGATCCTTTCGTGATGTCTTTTGGGGCGTGGGTGCGTAGTGCTCTGCGACTATATAGAAGGCAAAAAACAGGCCTTTCCAGCCTAAAGTGAAATTAGGGGTTGACGGCAGATTCTGGAGGCCTATAATTCGCCCCACTTCCGGCGCAGTCGAAACGGAAAACTCC
>NZ_JBXANC010000017.1:0-70729 GCF_058801265.1 Pseudomonas sp. GW822-FHT03F08
CACCCCCGGATGAATCCCTCCACTCAGCCTGCCGATGGGGCCGGCACGTCAAAAGCGGTACTCGAGCTAACGCTCATCGTGTTGAGTGGTGGTCCTAAACCTTGGCACTCACCTCACTCCGATTAACCAACCCCTCCAGCGCCGCACTCAAACTCTGCGCCCGATCCCCCACCAGCAAGTGCCACACGCCATCTTCCAATGCGCTCACGCCCAGGCAGCCCAGTTCTTTCAATCGGCTTTCCGACAGCGCTTTGCCATCGGCCAGTTGCAGGCGAATCCGGCTCATGGCGATGCAATCAAGTTGTAGCACATTGTCGCTGCCGCCCAGGGCAGTCAGCCATTGCTGTGCCAGCGGTGCAGCGACTGCAACCGGTTCACTGGTTTCGATGACGGCGACAGGTGCAACCACGACGGCACGTCCCAATGCGGGCATCGCCAGGCGAATCTCATCGGCAATGCTGTCGGCCATCGGCCCTACAACCACCTGCAAACTCCCGCCCTTGCCCGGACGCACAACGGCCATCGCGCCCAGCGCTTTCAAATCCGCATCCGAAGCTTTGTTGCGATCGACCATTTCCAGTCGCAGCCGCGTGGTGCACGCGCCAACCGTGACCAGATTCTCTGCACCACCGAGTGCCTTGATATAAGCCCCGGCGCGTTCGTTTTCGGTCAGAACCGCTTTGTCGGCGGTGGCGACGTCTTCACGCCCCGGCGTCTTCAGGTTGAAGCGACGGATACAGAAATCGAACACCGCGTAATAGATGACCGCATAAGCGAGGCCCACCGGGATCACCAGCCAGCCATTGGTGGACTTGCCCCAGCCGAGCACCATGTCGATGAAGCCACCGGAGAAGGTGAAACCCAGATGAATGTTCAGCGCATTGGTGATCGCCATCGACAGCCCGGTCAGCAGCGCATGCACCAGGTACAGCAGCGGTGCGAGGAACATGAAGGCGAATTCGATCGGTTCGGTTACCCCGGTCAAGAACGAGGTCAGGGCCATCGACAGGAAGATCCCGCCCATCACTTTGCGTCGTTCCGGCAGGGCGTTGCGGTACATCGCCAGGCACGCCGCGGGCAGGCCGAAGATCATCATCGGGAACATGCCGGTCATGAACTGGCCGCCCTTCGGATCGCCAGCGAAGTAACGCGACAGGTCGCCGGTGACCAGGGCGCCGGTGGTCGGGTCGGTGAAGTTGCCGAACACGAACCACGCCATGTTGTTGAGGATGTGGTGCAGGCCGGTGACGATCAGCAGGCGGTTGAATACACCGAAGACGAAGGCGCCGAAGCTGCCGCTTTCCATCATCAGGCTGCCGAAGCTGTTGATGCCGTGCTGGATCGGCGGCCAGATGTAGCCGAACACCACGCCCAATCCCACCGCCGCAAAACCGGTCACGATCGGTACGAAACGCCGGCCGCCGAAGAACGCCAGATACTCTGGCAACTTGATGTCCTTGAAGCGGTTGTACAGCGCGCCGGCCATCAGGCCGCTGACGATCCCGGCGAGCATGCCCATGTTGATACTGGCGTCGAGCACCTTCAGCGTGGAGATCATCACCAGGTAACCGATCACCCCGGCGAGGCCGGCGGTGCCGTTGTTGTCCTTGGCGAAACCGACCGCGATGCCGATGGCGAAGATCATCGCCAGGTTGGCGAAGATCACCTGGCCGGCGTCGTGGATGATCGCGATGTTCAGGAGGTCGGTGTCGCCCAGGCGCAGCAGCAGGCCGGCGATCGGCAGGATCGCGATCGGCAGCATCAGCGCTCGGCCGAGGCGTTGGAGGCCTTCGATGAAGAGTTGGTACATGGCGTTTGTCCTTGTTGTTTTTGTTAGCGCAGAGGCCAATGTTGATGACAGGCATGACGCACCGCGGCGGCGCTGCTCAGCTTGAGCAAGTCCCGGGCGAGGCGTTGGCATTCGGCTTCGTGCACCTGGCGCACGCGATCCTTGATTTCGCCGATCTGTACCGGGCTCACCGACAGTTCGGTCACGCCCAGGCCGATCAACACCGGCGTCGCCAGCGGATCGGAAGCCAGGGCACCGCACACGCCGACCCAGCGTTTATGCACCGCCGCGCCTTCGCAGGTCATGGCGATCAAGCGCAGCAGTGCCGGGTGCAAGGCATCGACCCGTGCGGCGAGGCCGGCGTGGTCGCGGTCCATGGCCAGGGTGTATTGCGACAGGTCGTTGGTGCCGATGGACAGGAAGTCGGCGTGTTCGGCCAGTTGTTCGGCCTGCAAGGCGGCGGCCGGGACTTCGATCATCACGCCGATTTCCGGACGTAGGCTGATGCCCAGTTCCAGGCACAGCGCATCGACCCGTTGGCGGATGTGCAGCAGTTCGTCGACTTCGGTGACCATCGGCAGCAGGATCCGGCAGCGCTGCAACGGGCTGACTTGCAGCAGGGCGCGCAGTTGCTGATCGAGGATTTCCGGGCGGGCCTGAGCCAGACGAATACCGCGCAGACCCAAAACCGGGTTGGCTTCCACTGGCAGCGGCAGGTAATCGAGTTGTTTGTCGCCGCCGACGTCGATGGTGCGGATGATCACCGACTTGTCGCCCATGGCATCGATCACCGCTTGGTAGGCGGTGCGCTGTTCTTCGACGTCCGGCGCGGTGTGGCGATCGACGAACAGGAACTCGGTGCGCAACAGGCCGACGCCATCGGCGCCATTGGCAAACGCGTCCGCTGCTTCATGGCTGGAGGCGACGTTGGCGACCACTTCGATGGCCACGCCGTTGCGGGTTTCCGCCGGCAGATGGGCTTGGGCTTGCTGGGCTTCGCGACGTTGTTGGCGGTCGATCTGGGCTTGCCGGACTTCGGCCAGTCTTTCGCCATTTGGCGTCAGTTCGAGGCGCCCGCCGTCGGCGTCGAGGACCACAGATTGACCTTGCGCTTGATCCAGTAGCGCCGAGCCCAGTGCGACCATGCACGGCAGGCCTTTGCCCCGGGCCAGAATGGCCACGTGGGATGTCGCGCCACCTTCGGCCATGCACAACCCGGCGACACCTTGCGCGCTCAGTTGCAGCAAGTCCGAAGGCGTCAGTTCGTGGGCGGCGACAATGGCGCCGGCCGGCACGTCGTAATGCCAGGCTTCGCCGAGCAGGGCACGCAGCACCCGTTGTTTCAAGTCGCGCAGATCGTTGGCACGCTCGGCCAATAGCGCGCTGCCGGTGTTCTGCAGCACCTCGCATTGCACATCGATCGACTGACTCCAGGCGTGAGTCGCCGCAGTACCGGTTTCGATCGATTGCTGCGCGGCATCTAGTAGTGCTGGGTCTTCCAGCAATGCCAGATGCGCGGCGAAGATCGCTTCTTCGTCGGCATTACGCTGTTTTTTCGCCTGGGCGAGGGTGCCGTTGATTTCGCTGCGAACCTGATTCAGTGCCGCGTCGAGGATCTGCAATTGGTGTTCGGGCTGATGATTGCCAGCGTCCGCCGGCAGGCTGATCGCGTTCAAGCGAAACAGCGGCCCGCCGACCAGACCCGGTGCGGCGCACACACCGTGCAACACGCCGGCCTCGGCCGGGCGATTGCGTGGTGCAGAAACAACCGGTGCTGTGGCGTGATGATCGTCGGGCAGAGCGGTGGCCAAGGCCGTGAGCAAGGCTTGCAGTGCAGCTTGCGCATCGGAACCCTGGCAGCTGACTTGCACTTCGTCCTGCTCGCCAATCGCCAGGCCCATCAAGCCGATAAGACTGTTGCACGGCGCCGACTTGCCGGCGAAATGCAGCTGCGACTGGCTCTTGAAACCTTGCGCGGTCTGGCGGATCAACGCGGCCGGGCGTGCATGCAGGCCACCGCGATGGGCGACCCGCACGTGACCGTGAACTTCAGGGCCGCCGGTTTCTTCTGCATTCGCCGCCGTGCTGTGACGAGCAACTATGTGCAGCAGCGGTTCGCCAACCTTCACCGTTTTCAGGGTGATGGGACGCGCCTGAAAGTCCTGGCTGTTGGTCAGGATCAGCAGGCTGACCAGGCTTTTGCACTGGCGGCCGACCTTGTCCAGGTCATAGCGCAGCAACGGCTGGCCACTGCTGACCCGAGTGCCTTCCTTGACCAGCATCGAGAAACCTTCGCCCTGCAACTCGACCGTGTCGAGTCCCAGGTGCAGGAGGATTTCCGCGCCGTTGTCGGCACGCACGGTCAGCGCGTGGCTGGTGCGGGCAACGTGGATCACCACCCCGGCGCAGGGCGAATACAAGGTGTCGTTCAGCGGATCGATGGCAATGCCGTCGCCCATCGCGCCGCTGGCGAACACCGCGTCCGGAACTTTGGCGAGCGTGAGCACCGGGCCGCTGAGCGGGGCGCTTAAAGTCAGCTCTTTATTGTTGTTGTGCATGGCTCGGTCTCATCAGGAAAACGTTCGGTTCGGACTCAGTGCGTACGAGTGACTTTGCTCAGGTGTCGCGGCTGATCCGGGTCCATGCCACGGGCCACGGCCAGACCGGCCGCCATCACGTAGAAACTCTGGATCGCCAGGATCGGGTCGAGCGCCGGATGCTCCGCGCGGCTCAACGTCAGGTCGCGTTCGCTCACGTCATCCGGTGCGGCCAGCAGCACGCGGGCGCCGCGCTGGCGCATTTCGGCCGCCAGGCTCAGCAGACCGGCCTGTTCGGCACCGCGCGGGGCGAACACCAGCAGCGGATAGTGTTCGTCGATCAGGGCCATCGGGCCGTGACGGACTTCGGCGCTGCTGAAGGCTTCGGCCTGGATCGCCGAGGTTTCCTTGAATTTCAGTGCGGCTTCCTGGGCGATGGCGAAACCGGCGCCACGGCCGATCACCATCAGGCGTTCGCAATCACGCAGGGCGTCGATGGCCAGGCTCCAGTCCTGTTGCGCGGCGTCGCGCAAGCCTTCGGGCAAGGCGTTGTGCGCTTCCAGCAATTCGCTGTCCTCTTTCCAGTGCGCGATCAGACGGGCGCTGGCACTGAGGGTGGCAATGAAGCTCTTGGTCGCGGCGACGCTGCTTTCGGTGCCGGCCAGCAGCGGCAGGCTGAATTCACACGCGGCCTCCAGCGGCGAGTCGGCGGCGTTGACCATCGACACGCTCAGTGCGCCGCGCTTGCGCAGCAGACGCAGGCTGTTGACCAGATCCGGGCTCTGTCCCGACTGGGAAAACGCGAACGCAACCTGACCGCTGACTTTCAACGGCGCCTGTTGCATGGTCACCACCGACATCGGCAGCGAC
The DNA here is from genome assembly GCF_058801265.1 of Pseudomonas sp. GW822-FHT03F08. Lineage (NCBI taxonomy): Bacteria > Pseudomonadati > Pseudomonadota > Gammaproteobacteria > Pseudomonadales > Pseudomonadaceae > Pseudomonas > Pseudomonas sp. GW822-FHT03F08. Next base: position 5,197 of record NZ_JBXANC010000017.1, read on the forward strand.
GCCACCGGAATGCCCAGTTGCTGCATGGTCAGGTAGGCGAAGTAGCTCGCCGCATGATCGGAACTGCCACGGGCGACGGTCATCGCCACTTGCGGCGGCTGACGGCGCAGGCGCCCGGCGATCTCGATCATCGAGCCATCGAGCTGTTGCAGTTGGGCTTGCACGGCCTCGAACGAGGACAGCGCCTCCTCAAGCATTTTTGAAGTCAATGTCTTCTCCTTCGACCATGACGGCGGTCAGTGTGAGTGAGCGATCCAGCCGCACGCAGTCGGCCCAGGCGCCCGGTTGCAGGCGCCCGCGTTCGGTGATGCCGAGGTAGTCGGCGGGGAATTGCGAAAGACGTTGCGAGGCCTCGGCGATCGGCAGACCGATCTTCACCAGATTGCGCAAAGCCTGATCCATGGTCAGGGTGCTGCCGGCCAGCGTGCCGTCCGGCAGGCGCACGCCGCCCAGGCATTTGGTGACGGTGTGGCTGCCGAGCTTGTACTCGCCGTCGGGCATGCCGGCGGCGGCGGTCGAATCGGTGACGCAATACAGGCAAGGAATCGAGCGCAGGGCCACGCGGATCGCACCGGGGTGCACGTGCAGCAAGTCCGGGATCAACTCGGCGAATTTGGCGTGGGCGAGGGCGGCGCCGACGATGCCCGGTTCGCGGTGATGCAGCGGGCTCATGGCGTTGTACAAGTGCGTGAAACTGGTGGCGCCGGCTTCGAGGGCGGCGACACCTTCCTCGTAACTGCCGAGGGTGTGGCCGATCTGCATGCGGATGCCACGGCGGCTCAGTTCACGAATCAAGCCGTCGTGGCCGGCGATTTCCGGGGCGATGGTGATCACCCGGATCGGCGCGAGTGCCAGATACTCTTCGACTTCGGCCATCAGCGCGGTGTGGGCAAAATTCGGTTGCGCGCCGAGTTTGCCGGGATTGATATACGGACCTTCGAGGTGAACGCCGAGGACCCGGGCGGCGCCTTTCGGACGCTGCTCGCAGAATTCGCCGACATCCCTGAGCACGCTGGAGATCTCGGCACTCGGCGCGGTCATCGTGGTGGCCAGCAGCGAGGTGGTGCCGAAACGCACGTGGGTCTTGGTGATGGTCTCGAAGGCGCTGGTGCCTTCCATGATGTCCTTGCCGCCACCGCCGTGGACGTGCAGATCGATGAAGCCCGGCAGCAGATAAGGCAGGTCGTTGCCCGCCGGATCGCAAGGCACGCCTTCGATGGACACGACTCTGCCGTGTTCGTGGATCAGCCGGCCGCGAATCCAGCCGTCAGCGGTAAGGATGTTGTCTTCGGACATTTCGCTTCTCTCGTTTGGCCTGGCTGCTGATCAGCGGCGAAGCTCTGCAACAAAGTCGTAGTAGTCGTTGCGGCAATAGGTGTCGGTGACTTCGATCGGCGTGTTGTCTTCCAGATAGCCGACCCGGGTCATCAGCAGCATCGCGGTGCCGGGGGCGATGCCGACCAGCGCGGCGAACTCGTCCGAGGCGTTGATCGCCTGGATGTGCTGCAAGGCGCGCACGATCGGTTTGCCGATGCTGTCGAGGTGTTCGTAGAGCGAATCGCCCACCACTTGCGGCTTGGGCATGATCGAGGCGGGCAGGGTGCTCATCTCGATGGCCATCACCGTGTCGTCGGCTTTGCGCAGGCGTTTCATGCGCGCGACCTTGTCGTTCGGCGACAGGCCGAGGCGGATCAGTTCTTCGTGGGTTGGCAGGGTGATTTCCCGCTCGAGCCATTGCGAGCTGGGCACGAAGCCCTTGAGACGGAGCATTTCGCTGAAACCCGACAGGCGCGACAGCGGTTGTTCAAGGCGTGGGGTGATGAAGGTGCCGGAACCTTGCAGGCGGCGGATCAATCCTTGATCGAGCAAGACTTCCAGCGCCTTGCGGGCGGTAACCCGAGAAATCCCCAGCATTTCGCTGAGATTGCGCTCCGACGGCATCGCCTGTTCGGCTTTCCACTGGCCGGCATGGATCGCGGCTTCCAGGTTGCGCGCCAGTTGCAGGTACAGCGGCGTCGGCTGGGAGTCGTCAGGGCGCAGGGCGTGTAGATCATTCATACAGGCATTTCCGGAGCTGATATTGGATTGTTGTCGCTCGCTGTTTCGGCGAAAACTAATACCACTTGCATACCATGTCAACGCGGCGGAAAGGCCTGTAGTCCTTTGGAATCGGGTGTTTCAGGGTGGGTGGTTTCAAGTGGTATTAGAGGTGGGCTCTGGAATGCAAAAGATCGCAGTCTGCGGCAGTTCTGGCGGGTGAAAGTGGTATCACCGTTCAGACGTTGCCGCAGGCTGCGATCTTTTGAATTTATTTTTTGCGGGCGACCAATGGTCAGAGGGAAGGGCCGCTTCGCGGCCCGGAGAGAGCAGGCGCCCTGGTGACAGAATCAGGGGCGGATTTCGATCATCGTGCCGTCTGGCACCAGGTTCCAGACTTCGCGCATGTCGACGTTGCGCATGGCGATGCAGCCGTCGGTCCAGTCCAGGGTGTGGAACAGGTTTTCCGGGTTGTCTTCGGAATCCGGCGTGCCGTGGATCATGATCATGCCGCCAGGCTCGACGCCTTCGCGCCGGGCGCGGGCGGAGTCGCTGATGTTCGGGTAGGAGATGTGCATCGACAGGTTGAATTTGTCGCTGGTCTTGCGCCAGTCGATCCAATAGAAACCTTCAGGTGTGCGTTTGTCGCCTTCAATCAGTTTCGGGCCTTTTTTCGCGCCCTTGCCCAGGGAAATGCGATAGCTCTTGAGCGGCTTGCCATCGGCGATCAACTGCAGTTGATGAGCCGATTTGAGCACCAGTATTTTTTCGATGAGCGGGGTGTTCGAAGGCGTCACGGTGGTCACGAACGACGCTTGGGAGACGGTGACGAACGACAGGCAAAACAGGGCAAGCAACCAGCGCATTGAAACGATTCCCCAGAAGGTGATGCAGATAATTTATTTATAGATCTTATGCAGGCGCTGTCGCGGGCTGCGCACGCGGGTTATCGGCCGGCTGGCGCTGAAATCAAGTGATGGCCGGTTGAGCGAGCGGCGGGATCGATTCCGAGCGCACCGGGTAAGTCTCGGCGCGGCGGTCAGCGAAGAAGCATTCTAAGGTACGGCCCACTGTGCGGAAAGCCAGCTCGTCCCATGGAATCTGCGCTTCGTCGAACAATTGCACTTCGAGGCTCTCGGGGCCGGCGGAAAAATCCAGGTCCGCCAGCTCTGCGCGAAAGAACACATGCACCTGACTGATGTGCGGCACGTCGATCAGGGTGTAGATGCTCAGGTTACGCACCCGGGCGCAGGCTTCCTCGGCGGTTTCGCGGATGGCGGCCTGCTCGATGGTCTCGCCGTTCTCCATGAAGCCGGCGGGCAGCGTCCAGTAACCGAGGCGCGGCTCGATGGCACGGCGGCAGAGCAGGACTTTGCTGCCCCAGGTCGCCACGCATCCGGCCACGATATTGGGGTTCTGGTAGTGAATGGTCTGACAGCTGTCGCAGACAAATCGCAGCCGCGAGTCGCCTTCGGGAATGCGCTGGGTCACCGGGTTGCCGCACTGGCTGCAAAATTTCATGCTGGGGTTCCTGAATGCTGCGCCTATCTTGGCGTGCAGCGGTGTCAGTCGGCAAGTTGTCGTTTCGCGACATGACCCTTGTTCGGGGCTTGGGCGGTCGCATTGATTGGTGCATGATGCAGGGCAAGGCACAGATCGAGAACACTTATGCTGGACGAGCTACTGCACCGGGTAAGCAATCACACGCCGCGCACGCTGGAGACCGACACGCGTTTCCCCGAGGCCGCCGTCCTGGTGCCGATTACTCGCAGTGACGAACCCGAGCTTGTCCTGACCTTGCGCGCCAGCGGGCTCTCGACCCACGGTGGCGAAGTCGCTTTTCCCGGCGGTCGACGGGATCCGGAGGATCCGGACCTGATCTTTACCGCGCTGCGTGAAGCCGAAGAAGAAATCGGCCTGCCGCCCGGCCTGGTCGAAGTGATCGGCCCGCTCAGCCCATTGATCTCCCTGCATGGCATCAAGGTCACACCGTATGTCGGGGTGATTCCCGATTTCGTCGAATACCAGGCCAATGATGCCGAGATCGCTGCGGTGTTCAGTGTGCCGCTGGAATTCTTCCGCAAGGATCCGCGCGAACACACCCATCGCATCGACTATCAGGGTCGCAGTTGGTACGTGCCGAGCTATCGTTATGGCGAATACAAGATCTGGGGGCTGACGGCGATCATGATCGTCGAGTTGATCAACCTGCTCTATGACGCCAAAATCAGCCTGCATCAGCCGCCCAAAAGCTTTATCAACACCTGAAGCCATCGTTCGAATGGCCAGCCATCGTGAGCCCTGAGGAAAACAAGATGAAATACCGCCTGGGCGACGCCCGTGTCGAGACCCATCCGCAGAGCTGGGTCGCCCCCAATGCCGTGCTGGTGGGCAAGGTCAGACTGGAAGAGGGCGCCAACGTCTGGTTCAACGCCGTGTTGCGCGGCGACAACGAACTGATCCTGATCGGCAAGAACAGCAACGTGCAGGACGGCACCGTGATGCACACCGACATGGGCTACCCGCTGACCATCGGCACCGGCGTGACCATCGGCCACAACGCCATGCTCCACGGCTGCACGGTCGGCGACTACAGCCTGATCGGCATCAACGCGGTCATTCTCAACGGCGCGAAAATCGGTAAAAACTGCATCATCGGCGCCAATTCGCTGATTGGCGAAGGCAAGGAAATTCCCGACGGTTCGCTGGTGATGGGCTCGCCGGGCAAAGTGGTGCGTGAGTTGACCGAACAACAGAAGAAGATGCTCGAAGCCAGCGCCGCCCACTATGTACATAACTCGCAGCGCTATGCGCGCGATCTGGTCGAGCAGGAAGAATGAATACGGTTGAGCGGCCGGTGGCCTCGCCCTGCGTGAATATTTGCGCGTTGGATGACGATGACATTTGCACCGGTTGCCAGCGAACGGTCGAGGAAATCACCCGCTGGAGCCGGATGACCAACGACGAGCGGCGGGCGGTGCTGGGGTTGTGTCATGAGCGGGCGAAGTCTAGTGGGCTGGTCTGGATGATCGGCAAAACGCCTGGGCAATAGCCGATTTGATTGGCGTCGTCGAAGGGCTGAAGTAACCTGTGCGCCAAATTGACAGGTCACGCCCATGATTTTCCTCATCGCTTACATCAGCAGTGTCGTGCTGATCAATTTCGCCTTCTCCACCGCGCCGCACCTGGACATCATCTGGTCAGCCTGGGGCGGGCTGGTGTTCGTGTTGCGCGACATGGTGCAGATCCGGTTCGGCCACGGTGCGATTGCGGCGATGCTGGCGGCGCTGGTGCTGTCCTATGTCACCTCCGATCCATCGATTGCGCTGGCCAGCGCCACGGCGTTCGCGGTGTCCGAGTGCATCGACTGGCTGGTGTTCACCGTCACCAAGCGGCCGTTGCGTGACCGCCTGTGGATCAGTTCGGCGCTGAGCATTCCCCTCGATACCTTCATCTTTTTCGGCATGATCGACCTGCTGACGCCACCGGTGATCATCACTGCCCTGGCCTCGAAGTTCGCCGGTGTCACCGCCGTCTGGCTGATCATGGCCTGGCGCGAGCGTAAACAGGCTGTCGCCGGCTGAAGCCAAACCCTCAGGTTCATGTAAAATGCCGCGCTTTCTCCCCATGGAAAGCGCGTCTGGCGTTGCTTTCCTCGATGATCCGCTTCTTTGAGGACCTGAGATGACCCGTATCGGAACTCCATTGTCGCCGACCGCGACCCGCGTATTGCTGTGTGGCTGTGGTGAGTTGGGCAAGGAAGTGGTGATCGAGCTGCAACGCCTGGGCGTTGAAGTGATCGCCGTTGACCGTTACGCCAATGCGCCGGCCATGCAGGTTGCTCATCGCAGCCACGTGATCAACATGCTCGATGGCGCAGCCCTGCGTGCGGTGATCGAAGCCGAGAAGCCGCACTTCATCGTGCCGGAAATCGAAGCCATCGCCACCGCTACCCTGGTCGAGCTGGAAGCTGAAGGTTTCACCGTGATCCCGACTGCTCGCGCCGCTCAACTGACCATGAACCGCGAAGGCATCCGTCGTCTGGCCGCCGAAGAGCTGGATCTGCCGACTTCGCCGTACCACTTCGCCGACACCTTCGAGGACTACAGCAAAGCCGTTGAGGACCTCGGCTTCCCGTGCGTCGTCAAACCGGTGATGAGTTCGTCGGGCAAGGGCCAGAGCCTGCTGCGCAGCGTCGCTGACGTGCAGAAAGCCTGGGATTACGCGCAAGAGGGCGGTCGCGCTGGCAAAGGTCGGGTGATCATCGAAGGTTTCATCGATTTCGACTACGAAATCACCCTGCTGACCGTTCGTCATATCGGTGGCACCACGTTCTGTGCGCCGGTCGGCCACCGTCAGGAGAAAGGCGACTACCAGGAATCCTGGCAGCCACAGGCCATGAGCCCGATTGCACTGGCTGAATCCGAGCGCGTTGCCAAAGCGGTAACTGAAGCCTTGGGTGGTCGTGGCCTGTTTGGCGTCGAATTGTTCATCAAGGGCGATCAGGTGTGGTTCAGCGAAGTGTCGCCGCGCCCGCACGACACCGGTCTGGTGACCCTGATTTCCCAGGACCTGTCGCAGTTCGCCCTGCACGCCCGGGCGATCCTCGGCCTGCCTGTACCGCTGATCCGTCAGTTCGGCCCATCGGCTTCGGCGGTGATTCTGGTGGAAGGTCAGTCGACCCAGACCGCATTCGCCAACCTCGGCGCTGCACTGAGCGAGCCGGATACCGCGCTGCGTCTGTTCGGCAAGCCTGAGGTCAATGGCCAGCGTCGCATGGGCGTGGCCCTGGCGCGTGACGAGTCGATCGAGGCCGCTCGTGCCAAGGCGACCCGTGCTTCTCAGGCAGTCGTTGTAGAGCTGTAATCTCGCTATCTGATCGCGACCGCCTGTGCGGGAGCGATCATTGCGCTTACGACACCTGATTCAGGTCGTTATGGCGCGTCTCCTTCAGGCACAGCACAGCGATCAAGCTGAGCACCGCGGCCGCAGACACATACCCGCCGACATAACTCAAACCACCCATCGCCACCAGTTTCTGCGCGAAGAACGGTGCCGCCGAGGCCCCGACAATCCCGCCGAGGTTGTAGGCCGCCGATGCGCCGGTATAGCGGACGTGCGTCGGAAACAGTTCCGGCAGCAGCGCGCCCATCGGGGCGAACGTCACCCCCATCAGGAACAGCTCGATGCACAGGAACAGCGCCACGCCCCAGGTCGAGCCCTGAGTCAGCAACGGCTCCATCAGAAACCCGGAAAGAACTGCCAGCACCCCACCGACGATCAGCACCGGTTTGCGCCCGTAACGATCGCTTGCCCAGGCAGACAACGGCGTGGCGGCCGCCATGAACAGCACTGCGAAGCACAGCAGCCCGAGGAATGTCTCGCGGCTGTAGCCCAGCGTCGACACGCCGTAGCTCAGGGAAAACACCGTCGAGATGTAGAACAGCGCGTAGCACACCACCATGGCGGCAGCGCCCAGCAACGTCGGTGCCCAGTATTGGCTGAACAGCTCGACCAGCGGCACTTTCACCCGCTCCTGACGGGCAATGGCGTTGGCGAACACTGGCGTTTCGTGAAGTTTGAGGCGCACATACAGCCCGACCATCACCAGCACCGCGCTGAGCAGGAACGGAATCCGCCAGCCCCAACTGCGGAACTGTTCGTCATTGAGCGTCATGGCCAGGGTCAGGAACAGGCCGTTGGCCGCCAGAAAACCGATCGAAGGGCCCAACTGCGGGAACATGCCGAACCACGCGCGTTTGCCTTTCGGTGCGTTTTCGGTCGCCAGCAGCGCCGCCCCGCCCCATTCACCACCCAATCCCAGGCCCTGGCCGAAGCGCAGCACACACAACAGGATCGGCGCCCACGCCCCGATACTGTCGTAACCCGGCAGCACGCCGATCAGCGTGGTGCAGACACCCATCAGCAGCAGGGAAGCCACCAGTGTTGATTTGCGTCCGATACGGTCGCCGAAGTGACCAAACAATGCCGAACCCAGCGGGCGGGCGAGGAAAGCGATACCGAAAGTGAGGAATGCCGAGAGCATCTGCGCCGTGCCGGATGTCTGCGGAAAGAATACCGGCCCGATCACCAGCGCAGCAGCAGTGGCGTAGACGTAAAAATCGTAGAACTCGATGGCCGTGCCGATGAAACTTGCCGTGGCCACGCGGGTGGCGGAGTTGGTCGGTTGGGCAGGCGCGGTGTCGCTGTAAGCGGTACTGGTCGTCATGCGGTGATCCCTGACAGTCATGAGCTCCGTTGGAGCGAATTATTATGGTCGAACACCCAGGGATATGGGATTGGGCACGAGCGCTGTTTCGAGTAGGAACAGTCGTCGGTGTGATGCGGAAAGCGGCGATGAACCGGCCGGAACCAGTCGGGTGCGGGGTAAGCACGCGGTTCGGCGGGGCTTGGGTAAGCGCCCCGATTATAGGAAGGTGGCTAACGATTGAACAAGGGGCGAGCTAGCGGACGGGTGTGAGTGCCGGTGCCGAGCTGGTGTGCCAGATGAGCACTTTGCTTACGCGGTTCTCCTCGGTTTCGAGGATCTCCAGGCGATAGCGCCCGATCTTCAGGCAGACCGCGCTTTCCGGGATGGTTTCCAGAGCTTCTGTCACCAGACCGTTGAGAGTCCGGGGGCCGTCGCTGGGCAGGTGCCAGCCCAGGCATTTGTTCAGCTCGCGGATCGAGGCGGCGCCGTCGATCACCATGCGACCATCGGCCTGCGGATGAATATGCGGGTTGTCGAGGCTGTGCTCGCTTTCGAATTCGCCAACGATTTCTTCGAGAATGTCTTCCAGGGTGACGATCCCCAACACTTCGCCGTACTCGTCCACCACCATGCCCAGGCGCCGCTGCTGCTTGTGGAAGTTCAGCAGCTGCAGTTGCAGTGGCGTGCTTTCCGGGACGAAATACGGCTCGTAGCTGGCGGCGAGGAGCGCTTCGCGGGTCAGGGCGTGATTGTCCAGCAAGTGGCGGATCTGCCGGGTGTTGAGGACGGCCTCGACCTGGTTGATGTCGCTGTGGAAAACCGGCAGGCGCGTGCGCTTGTTGTGGCGCAATTGCTCGATGATCTCTTCGATCGGGTCATCAAGATTGATGCCGTCGACGTCACTGCGAGGCACCAGGATGTCGTTGACCGTGATGTTGTCCAGCGCATGGATGCCGGAAACCGGGTGCGGGCGAGACGAGTGCTCCGGGTCGTCATGGCGATCAGCGGGGACGTCGTCTTCGCTCTGCTGCACGACCTGAGGCTTGCGCACCAGCGGACGCAACAGCAAACCACTGATGCTGCTCAGCAGCCATGCGAGCGGATAGATCACTTTCAGCGGAACAGCCAGCAACGAATTGCCGAATGACAGCACGGCGTCCGGATAACGTTGGGCGAGGGTGCGCGGGAAATAGTCGGCAAATACCAGCAATACGGCGCTGGCGCCCAGGCAGGCTGCCCAGGGACCGTTCTCTTCACAGAGGAAAATCGCCAGTAGCGTGGCAAGCACCACGGCGAGAGCGCGGCACAGGGTGTTGCACAGGATCAGGCTGTCGAGCGGGAAGCTGAGTTTTGCCAGTGGTTTGTCACTGGCGCGCGACGCGGTGCGTTGCGCCAGCAGATGCTGTTGCGCCACTTCGATGGCGGTAAACAATCCCGACCAGAGAATCAGCAGGACAAATACCGCGAGCATCGGCCCTATGGGCAAACCGTCCATTTATGCCGCCCGTCAGATGTGCAGGATGTATTCACGGACCAGTTTGCTGCCGAAATACGCCAACATCAGCAGGCAGAAACCGGCGAGGGTCCAGCGGATCGCTTTGTGGCCGCGCCAGCCCAGGCGGTTGCGGCCCCACAACAGCACGCTGAACACGACCCAGGCCAGGCAGGCCAGCAGGGTCTTGTGCACCAGGTGCTGGGCAAACAGGTTCTCGACGAACAGCCAGCCGGAAATCAGCGACAGCGACAGCAGCGTCCAGCCGGCCCAGAGGAAGCCGAACAGCAGGCTTTCCATGGTTTGCAGCGGCGGGAAGTTCTTGATCAGCCCGGACGGGTGCTTGTTCTTGAGCTGGTGATCCTGCACCAGCAGCAACAACGCCTGGAACACGGCGATGGTGAACATGCCGTAGGCGAGGATCGACAGCAGGATATGCGCGAGGATGCCCGGCTCTTCGTCGATGATCTGCACGGTGCCGGTGGGTGCGAACTGCGCCAGCAACACGGTGATCGCACCCAGCGGGAACAACAGGACCAGCAGGTTTTCCACCGGGATCCGCGAACAGGCCAGCAGGGTCAGGGCAATGACTGCCGCGGCAATCAGGCTCGAAGCGCTGAAGAAGTCCAGGCCCAGACCGATCGGCGTCAGCAGGTGAGTCAGCAGGCTGGCACTGTGGGCCAGCACGGCGAGCACGCCGAGCGTGACCAGCAGGCGCTTGTTGGCCTTGGCGCCAGTGGCCAGGCGGGTGCCCTGATAGAGGGTCGCAGCGGCATATAGAAGGGCGGCGGCGAGGGTGGTCAGCAAACTCGGTGACAAGGGGAGCATAAATCCTGTTAGGCAAGCCCGAAAGGCGCTGAGTTTGGCATAGAACCGCCATGGCACGAAAGACTCAGCAAGCTGACAGCGAGGTGTCCGCCAGACGCAGTCTTCGCTATAATCCGCGACCTGCCCACGCCGCAGGCTCGCCGAGCACATGTTGATTCCGGTCTGGGCCGCCATTATCCCGGTCTACACAGGGCCTGAAAGGATCGCGCAATGTTTGAAAACTTAACCGACCGTCTCTCGCAGACGCTGCGCCATGTCACTGGCAAGGCGAAGCTGACCGAAGACAACATCAAAGACACCCTGCGCGAAGTGCGCATGGCGTTGCTCGAAGCCGACGTCGCCCTGCCGGTGGTCAAGGACTTCGTCAATTCGGTCAAGGAGCGCGCTGTCGGCACCGAGGTGTCGCGCAGCCTGACGCCGGGCCAGGCGTTCGTGAAAATCGTCCAGGCCGAGCTCGAAAGCCTGATGGGCGCGGCCAACGAAGATTTGAACCTGAGTGCCGTGCCGCCAGCCGTCGTATTGATGGCCGGTCTGCAGGGTGCCGGTAAAACCACTACCGCCGGCAAGCTGGCGCGCTTCCTTAAAGAGCGCAAGAAGAAGTCGGTCATGGTCGTGTCGGCGGACGTCTATCGTCCTGCGGCGATCAAACAGCTGGAAACCCTGGCCAACGACATCGGCGTGACGTTCTTCCCGTCCGACCTGAGCCAGAAGCCGGTCGACATCGCCAACGCGGCTATTAAAGAAGCAAAACTGAAATTCATCGACGTGGTCATCGTCGATACCGCCGGTCGTCTGCACATCGACGAAGAGATGATGGGCGAGATCAAGGCGCTGCACGCCGCGATCAACCCGGTCGAAACCCTGTTCGTGGTCGACGCCATGACCGGTCAGGACGCCGCCAATACGGCCAAGGCCTTCGGCGATGCACTGCCGCTGACCGGTGTGATTCTGACCAAGGTCGACGGTGACGCCCGTGGCGGTGCCGCGCTGTCCGTTCGTGCCATCACCGGCAAGCCGATCAAGTTCATCGGTATGGGCGAGAAGACCGAAGCCCTCGAGCCGTTCCACCCGGAGCGTATCGCTTCGCGGATCCTCGGCATGGGCGACGTGCTCAGCCTGATCGAACAGGCTGAAGCGACCCTCGACAAGGACAAGGCCGACAAACTGGCCAAGAAACTGAAGAAGGGCAAGGGCTTCGACCTCGAAGACTTCCGCGATCAGCTGCAACAGATGAAGAACATGGGCGGTCTCGGCGGCCTCATGGACAAACTGCCGAGCATCGGTGGTGTGAACCTGTCGCAGATGGGCAATGCCCAGAACGCCGCAGAGAAGCAATTCAAACAGATGGAAGCCATCATCAATTCCATGACCCCGGCCGAGCGCCGCGACCCTGAGCTGATCAGCGGTTCGCGCAAGCGCCGGATCGCCATGGGTTCCGGCACTCAGGTGCAGGACATCGGTCGCTTGATCAAGCAGCACAAGCAGATGCAGAAGATGATGAAGAAATTCTCCGCCAAGGGCGGAATGGCGAAAATGATGCGCGGCATGGGCGGAATGTTGCCCGGCGGCGGCATGCCAAAGATGTAAAGACTTCGCCGGTCGTCGCACCGGCGCAGACCCTGCAAGGACGCAGGATCAACAGCAAACCCGCACTCGGCGGGAGCTGACCGGCCGTTTTAAAAGACGGCCCTATATGCAAATCTGCACGGCCTGCCATAGGCGCCGGAAAAAGTCATTTGCAAAAGTCCGGATATTCCTTAGAATATGCGGCCTTTCGGGCACCCATGCCCGCTGTGCATTTAGATTTGCAGCACCGACTACAGGAACGATGTTCACATGCTAACAATCCGTCTTGCCCTTGGCGGCTCCAAAAAGCGCCCGTTTTACCACCTGACCGTAACCGACTCCCGCAACCCGCGTGACGGTTCCCACAAAGAACAGGTTGGTTTCTTCAACCCTGTTGCCCGTGGTCAGGAAATCCGTCTGTCCGTGAACCAAGAGCGCGTTGCCTACTGGCTGAGCGTTGGTGCACAACCTTCTGAGCGCGTTGCTCAGTTGTTGAAGGAATCGGCTAAGGCTGCGGCCTGAGCAATATGAACGCGACGCCTGCTATTGCTGATGATTTGATCGTTATTGGCAAAATTTATTCTGTTCACGGCGTTCGCGGCGAAGTGAAGGTTTATTCCTTTACTGATCCGACTGAAAACCTGTTGCAGTACAAAACCTGGACGCTCAAGCGCGAAGGCAATGTCAAACAGGTCGAGCTGGTCAGTGGACGCGGGAGCGACAAGTTCCTGGTCGCAAAGCTCAAGGGTCTTGATGATCGTGAAGAAGCTCGTCTTCTGGCCGGTTATGAGATCTGCGTGCCGCGCAACCTGTTCGCTGAATTGACCGAAGGCGAGTACTACTGGTACCAGCTGGAAGGTCTGAAGGTCATCGATCAACTGGGGCAATTGCTCGGGAAAATCGATCATCTTCTGGAAACCGGCGCCAATGATGTAATGGTAGTCAAGCCTTGCGCTGGCAGCCTGGATGATCGCGAACGCCTGTTGCCCTATACGGAGCAATGCGTGTTGGCCGTCGACCTCGCAGCGGGCGAGATGAAGGTGGATTGGGACGCGGACTTCTAAGCGTGGCTAACTTGCGCGTAGAAGTGATCAGTTTGTTTCCCGAGATGTTTTCCGCCATTGGCGACTACGGCATCACCAGTCGTGCGGTCAAACAGGGGCTCTTGCAGCTGACCTGTTGGAATCCGCGGGATTACACGACGGATCGGCATCACACTGTGGACGATCGCCCGTTTGGCGGTGGTCCGGGCATGGTGATGAAGATCAAGCCCCTGGAAGATGCTCTGGTTCAGGCCAAGGCAGCAGCCGGGGAGGCGGCGAAGGTGATTTACCTGTCCCCCCAAGGCCGTCAACTGACTCAGTCGGCGGTACGCGAACTGGCGAAATCGGATGCACTGATCCTGATTGCCGGTCGCTATGAAGGCATTGACGAGCGTTTTATTGAAGCTCATGTCGATGAAGAGTGGTCGATTGGCGACTATGTACTGTCTGGCGGCGAGCTGCCGGCCATGGTCCTGATCGATGCGGTTACACGACTGCTGCCTGGAGCTTTAGGGCATGCGGACTCCGCCGAGGAAGATTCCTTTACGGATGGTCTGCTGGATTGCCCGCACTACACCCGACCTGAGGTGTATGCGGATCAGCGTGTACCCGACGTGTTGCTGAGTGGCAACCACGCGCACATCCGGCGTTGGCGTTTACAGCAGTCCCTTGGTCGGACCTATGAACGACGCGCCGATCTTCTGGAAAGCCGCTCGCTTTCTGGAGAAGAGAAGAAGCTGCTCGAGGAATACATCCGCGAGCGGGACGATAGTTAACAACGTATCGATGGTAAATCCGACGATTTACCTTAGGAGCACAGCATGACCAACAAAATCATCCTTGCACTCGAAGCAGAGCAGATGACCAAAGAAATCCCTACCTTTGCCCCGGGCGACACCATTGTCGTTCAGGTGAAAGTGAAGGAAGGCGATCGTTCCCGTCTGCAAGCGTTCGAAGGCGTTGTAATCGCCAAGCGTAACCGCGGCGTGAACAGTGCGTTCACCGTTCGTAAAATCTCCAACGGTGTTGGCGTAGAACGTACTTTCCAGACCTACTCCCCGCAGATCGACAGCATGGCTGTTAAACGTCGCGGTGACGTACGTAAAGCCAAGCTGTACTACCTGCGCGACCTGTCGGGTAAAGCAGCTCGCATCAAGGAAAAACTGGCTTAAGTCCAGCTTCCGATGCAGAAAAAAGCAGCCTACGGGCTGCTTTTTTGTTGTCCGCAATTTATCCACAGCACTATTGCTTCAGGCCGTATCCATGACATCTCGTGACCAAGAAATCGAACGCCGCACCGAACTCTCGGTGACCCGCGTGACCAAGGCGGTTTTCCCGCCGACCACCAACCATCACAACACCCTGTTCGGCGGCACGGCGCTGGCCTGGATGGACGAAGTGTCCTTCATCACCGCTACGCGTTTCTGCCGCTTGCCACTGGTGACCGTGTCGACCGACCGTATCGATTTCAACCACGCGATCCCGGCAGGTTCCATCGTCGAACTGGTCGGGCGGGTGATCAAGGTCGGCAACACCAGCCTCAAGGTCGAGGTGGAAGTGTTCGTTGAAAGCATGAGCTGCGACGGGCGCGAAAAGGCGATTCACGGGCAGTTCAGCTTCGTCGCGATTGACGACGACAAGCGTCCGGTACCGGTTCTGCCTGGTTTTGCCGCCTGAAGGTTCCGTGTACGGGCGGGCTATGAAAGACTGTCCGCCATCTCTGCCTTGCCTGAGCTTTTATGCCCGCCATCGACCACCCGCTGATTGATCAGTTTCTCGACGCCCTATGGTTGGAAAAAGGTCTTTCCGACAACACCCGCGACGCCTATCGCAGTGATCTCGCACTGTTCAACGGCTGGTTACAGGAGAAAAATCTCGAGCTGATCAACGCCGGTCGTGAATTGATCCTTGATCACTTGGCCTGGCGCCTGGAACAGAACTACAAACCCCGTTCTACCGCGCGATTCCTCTCGGGTGTACGTGGCTTTTATCGCTACCTGTTGCGGGAAAAACTGATCTCGGTCGATCCGACCTTGCGCGTCGACATGCCGCAACTCGGTCGGCCGTTGCCCAAATCCCTGTCAGAAGCCGACGTTGAAGCGTTGCTGAGGGCGCCAGACTTGAGCGAAGCCATCGGCCAGCGTGACCGCGCCATGCTTGAAGTCCTTTACGCCTGCGGCTTGCGGGTAACCGAGCTGATCAGTCTGACCCTGGAGCAGGTCAACCTGCGTCAGGGCGTATTGAGGGTAATGGGCAAGGGCAGTAAAGAGCGCCTTGTACCGATGGGCGAGGAAGCGATTGTCTGGGTCGAGCGTTACCTGCGCGATGGTCGCGGCGAGTTGCTGGGCGGACGCCCCAGCGATGTGCTGTTTCCCAGCCAGCGCGGCGAGCAGATGACTCGCCAGACCTTCTGGCACCGCATCAAGCATCAGGCCAAGGTCGCCGGCATCGGCAAATCGCTGTCGCCCCACACGCTGCGTCACGCTTTCGCCACGCACTTGCTCAACCATGGCGCCGACTTGCGGGTGGTGCAGATGTTGTTGGGCCACAGCGACCTGTCGACCACGCAGATCTACACTCACGTCGCCCGGGCGCGGTTGCAGGATCTGCATGCCAAGCATCACCCTCGAGGCTGAGCGCTGGCTGTCTTGCGACAGGCGCATTCGGTCACGCGAACCTTATGTGGTAGGCTTTGCCGGTTTGCACGATGGACGGTTATGACCCGGTGTTCCGGCACGGGCGTTCTGAACGTTCCATTTGTCCGCCTTCAGGAGTTCTCATGCGTCTGACCCAGATTTTCGCCGCCGCAGCCATTGCGTTGGTCAGCACCTTTGCCGTCGCCGATGATGCGGCCGACAAAGCCATCCGCCAGAGCCTGGAAAACCTCCAGCTCGACGTGCCGGTGGACACCATCACCGCCAGCCCGCTGCCGGGCCTGTACGAAGTCAAGCTCAAGGGCAGCCGCGTGCTCTACGCCAGCGCCGACGGCCAGTACATCGTTCAGGGCTACATGTTCCAGCTCAAGGACGGCAAACCGGTCAACCTGACCGAGAAGACCGAGCGCCTGGGCATTTCCAAACTGATCAATGCGATCCCGGTGGCCGAGACCGTGGTTTACCCGGCCGTGGGCGAAACCAAGTCGCACATCACCGTTTTCACCGACACCACTTGCCCGTACTGCCACAAGCTGCACGCCGAAGTGCCGGAGCTGAACAAGCGCGGCATCGAAGTGCGTTACGTGGCATTCCCGCGCCAGGGCCTGGGTTCGCCGGGTGACGAGCAACTGCAAGCCGTGTGGTGCTCGAAAGACAAGAAAGCGGCCATGGACAAGATGGTCGATGGCAAGGAAATCAAGGCTGCCAAGTGCGAGAACCCGGTTTCCAAGCAGTTCGCCCTCGGTCAGTCGATCGGCGTGAACGGCACACCGGCCATCGTATTGGCTGACGGACAAGTCATTCCGGGCTACCAGCCTGCGCCACAAGTCGCCAAACTGGCGCTGGGCGCGAAGTAATTCGCATCGTCACGCTCAGGCGCTGACGAGCGTGGTCCGGCGGCAACATGGCCGGGCCATCAATAGAGAGCCGCGATTGCGCGGTTGTTTTCACGGCCGGCCTCGCGTCGGCCGTTTTATGGGGAGTTCACAGTGAAACCGGTCAAAGTAGGCATCTGTGGGTTAGGGACCGTCGGTGGCGGTACCTTCAACGTACTTCAGCGCAACGCCGAGGAAATTGCTCGTCGTGCCGGGCGTGGAATCGAAGTGGCACAAATTGCCATGCGCACGCCAAAGCCTCAGTTCCAGACGACCGGTATTGCGATTACCAACGATGTCTTCGAAGTGGCCACGAACCCTGAGATCGACATCGTCATAGAGCTGATGGGCGGCTACACCGTTGCCCGCGAGCTGGTACTCAAGGCCATCGAGAATGGCAAGCATGTGGTCACCGCGAACAAGGCTCTGATTGCTGTTCACGGTAATGAAATTTTCGCCAAGGCACGCGAGAAAGGCGTGATCGTGGCATTTGAAGCGGCGGTAGCCGGTGGCATTCCGGTGATCAAGGCGATCCGTGAAGGCCTGTCCGCCAACCGTATCAACTGGGTCGCCGGGATCATCAACGGCACCGGCAACTTCATCCTCACCGAAATGCGCGAGAAGGGTCGCACCTTCGAAGACGTGCTGGCCGAGGCGCAAGCGCTGGGCTACGCCGAAGCCGATCCGACGTTCGACGTCGAAGGCATCGACGCGGCGCACAAGCTGACGATCTTGGCTTCGATCGCGTTCGGTATTCCGTTGCAGTTCGACAAGGCTTACACCGAAGGCATCACCAAGCTGACCACCGCCGACGTGAACTACGCCGAAGCGCTGGGCTACCGCATCAAGCACCTGGGCGTGGCACGCAGCACCGCCGCGGGTATCGAGTTGCGCGTACACCCGACGCTGATCCCGGCCGATCGCCTGATCGCCAACGTCAACGGCGTGATGAACGCGGTGATGGTCAACGGTGACGCTGCCGGTTCGACCCTGTTCTACGGCGCTGGCGCCGGCATGGAGCCGACCGCTTCGTCGGTGATCGCGGATCTGGTGGACGTGGTTCGCGCCATGACCTCCGACCCGGAAAACCGCGTGCCGCACCTGGCCTTCCAGCCGGACTCGCTGTCGGCCCACCCGATCCTGCCGATCGAAGCCTGCGAAAGCGCCTACTACCTGCGCATTCAGGCCAAGGACCATCCGGGCGTACTCGCTCAGGTGGCGAGCATCCTGTCGGAGCGCGGCATCAACATCGAGTCGATCATGCAGAAGGAAGTCGAGGAACACGACGGCCTGGTGCCGATGATCCTGCTGACCCACCGCGTGCTGGAACAGCACATCAACGATGCGATCGCCGCCCTCGAAGCCCTGGCGGGCGTGGTCGGTCCGGTTGTGCGGATCCGCGTCGAGCACTTGAACTAAGTTGATCTCCTTCACAGGGCCCGCCTGCGGGCCCTGTGTTGCGAACACTGTCCATTGGAGTCAGTCATGCGTTACATCAGTACCCGCGGCCAGGCACCGGCCCTGAATTTCGAAGACGTCCTGCTGGCCGGTCTCGCCACCGACGGCGGTCTGTACGTCCCGGAAAACCTGCCACGTTTCACCCAGGAAGAAATCGCTTCCTGGGCCGGCCTGCCGTATCACGAGCTGGCCTTCCGGGTGATGCGCCCGTTCGTGACCGGCAGCATTCCGGACGCCGATTTCAAAAAGATCCTCGAAGAAACCTACGGTGTGTTCTCGCACAACGCCGTGGCGCCGCTGCGTCAGTTGAACGGCAACGAATGGGTGTTGGAGCTGTTCCACGGCCCGACCCTGGCGTTCAAGGACTTCGCCCTGCAACTGCTCGGTCGTTTGCTCGACTACGTGCTGGAAAAGCGCGGCGAGCGCGTTGTGATCGTCGGCGCCACCTCCGGTGACACCGGTTCGGCCGCCATCGAAGGCTGCAAGCACTGTGAAAACGTCGACATCTTCATCCTGCACCCGCACAACCGTGTGTCCGAAGTGCAGCGTCGGCAGATGACCACCATCCTCGGTGAGAACATCCACAACATCGCCATCGAAGGCAACTTCGACGACTGCCAGGAAATGGTCAAGGCCAGCTTCGCTGACCAGAGCTTCCTCAAGGGCACACGTCTGGTGGCGGTGAACTCGATCAACTGGGCGCGGATCATGGCCCAGATCGTTTACTACTTCCACGCAGCGCTGCAATTGGGCGGCCCGGCACGTTCGGTGTCGTTCTCGGTGCCGACCGGCAACTTCGGCGACATCTTCGCCGGTTACCTGGCGCGCAACATGGGTCTGCCGATCAACCAGTTGATCGTCGCCACCAACCGCAACGACATCCTGCACCGCTTCATGAGCGGCAACCAGTACGTCAAGGAAACCCTGCACGCCACCCTGTCGCCGTCGATGGACATCATGGTCTCGTCGAACTTCGAACGCCTGCTGTTCGACCTGCACGGTCGCAACGGCGCGGCGATTGCCGGACTGATGGATTCGTTCAAGCAGGGCGGTGGTTTCAGCGTTGAACAGGAACGCTGGACCGAGGCGCGCAAACTGTTCGACTCGCTGGCCGTGGACGATGCGCAAACCTGCGAAACCATTGCCGAAGTCTTCGAACAGACCGGTGAGGTGCTCGATCCGCACACGGCCATCGGTGTGAAAGCCGCACGCGAATGCCGTCGCAGCCTGGATATCCCGATGGTGATCCTGGGCACGGCGCATCCGGTCAAGTTCCCGGATGCCGTGGAAAAAGCCGGTGTAGGAAAAGCTCTCGAGCTACCTGCACATCTTTCTGATTTGTTTGAGAGAGAAGAGCGCTGCACAGTTTTGGCAAACGAGCTGAAAGCCGTGCAGTCCTTTGTCAGCCAGCATGGCAATCGCGGCAAGCCGCTTTAAGCCCTGAAAGCTGTCACATTTTGAAGCCCGTCTCCTGACGGGCTTTCTTGTTTTTGCATGCCACACTGCTCGGGTTTCGCCCACGAAGGACGGGCGAGTCGATGACGAAGGATGTGGCAATGCGGTTTTATTCAGGATTGAGGCCAGCGCTGAGCTGGTTGTTTTTGTTGGGGCTGTCGGGGTTTCTGCAATTGACCGAGGCAGCTCATCTGACGATGCATTCAGAAGGGATGGAGTTGAATATCCAGCCCATCGAGCTGGACGCGCAAGAGCGACAGTGGATTCGTGAAAACCCCAGGGTGACAGTCGCCTCGGTGCAATATCCGTTGTATCTGTTTCAGGACGAACACGGTCAGTGGAGTGGCTTGAACAACGATGTGCTCAAGCACATCAGCGCCATGACCGGTTTGCAGTTCGTGCATCAGGAATCGTTCTCCACCAACCACATGCTGGAACGCCTGGAAAGCGGCGTCGCCGACATGAGTACGACACTGGCCATGAACGAGGAGCGCAGGCAGTTCCTCGATTTCAGCCATGCCTTCGGAGGAGCGGGGTGGGTGTTCGTCGGGCGGGCAGGTTTGCCGGCGGTGCAGTCGCTTGAAGAGCTGGAGAAACGGGTCCTGGTGTTGCCGGCCAGGCATGCGCTGGAGGACAGTATCCGACGCGACCACCCGTTGATCGAGATTCGCTCGGTCAAGACCTACGCCGAGGCCCGGGCGCTGGTGGAGAGTGGCGAGGCTTATGCCACGATTGAAAACGAGATCGGTGCACAGCTGTTTCCATCAGGCTTGCTCAAGGTCGGTGGTCTGGTCGAGGGCAAGTGGGAGGCGGATCATCTGGCGGTGCGCAAAGGCCTGCCTGAGTTGCTGAGCATTCTCAACAAGGCCCTCGGTGCTTTCTCGGCCGCCGAGTTGCGGGCGATGCGCCTGAAGTGGCTGGACGGTATTTCACCTGCACCGGCACCGTCCTTCGGAGCGCGGCTGATCAAGTGGGGATGCTGGGCGATGGGGGCGCTCGGGGTATTGGGCCTGCTTTCGCTGTTTTGGAATCGTCGGCTTGCTACCGAGATAAAACAGCGCCGGGAAGCCGAAAAGGGCTTGGGCGATCAACTGGCCTTTCAGCATGCACTGATCGATGCGATGCCCGACCCCGTGTTCGTGCGTGATCTGCAGGGACGGTTGATCATGTGCAACCGCAGCTATGAAGAAGCACTCGGCGTCCGTTTCGAGCAAGTGCAAGGACGAATGCTGTATGAATTCGATGCGCTTCCGCCCGCCACCTCACTGATGCTGCATGACGAGTTCATGGTGCAATTGCGCACACGCAAGACGCGCTTCAGCAAACGACAGTTATTGTTCAGGAATGGCTCCCGGCACATCTATCAATGGACGGTGCCCTTTTACGGTGTCGATGGGAAGTTGCGTGGCCTGCTGGGTGGCTGGACGGATATCACCCAGTGCCGGACCGAGAGCGGGTGTCGTTGTCCGCAGTGAAGTTGGGAAATGTCCTATAAAGCGTGGCTACTTTTCTGATGGGAGGCTTAGGACGACTGCCCTAGAGTGACAAACCACTGCGGCGAGAAACCGCGATTGTCGTTCCAGAGGTCGTCCAATGCGCTTGCTCAAAATCCTGCTTCTCGAACCCAACCCGTTCCAGTTGATGGCGTTGCACCAGATGCTCAACGCCATCGGTATCTATGACGTGTTGACCGCGCCTTCGCTGAGCGCGGCAAAGCGTTCGCTGGTACGCCGTGGGACTGTCGATATCGCCATCTGCAATCCGCAACTCAAGGGCGGCGAGGGGGTGGCGCTGATCAGGCATCTGGTGGCCCGGCAAGAGGCGCGGGCGCTGATTCTGTTGGGGGTGGTGGCGCCCAGCGTACAGGCCGACCTGGAACCTTTGCTCGGCGATGAAGGGATGAAGCTCCTGGGACGCCTGCACACACCGGTTTCGGCCGTGCTGATGCGCAATCTGCTCGACAGCTATCTGTCGTCGCCCCGACGTCCGGTCATTGTCTGAAGTCATTGGTTATTTTTCTGTCATCTTCACCCTGCATGCTCCGTCAGGCAGGTGACGCTCCGGGAGAGGCCGCCGACATGCAGAACTTTCTTCTCGGGCCGGTGGTCATTTACTGTGGACACGCCCCAGGCACTGTGTTTTCGGACTATTGAGTGGAGATCGAGATGGAAAGTATCAGTCTATTGCTCGGTGAGGCTCTGAGCCCGTATCAGGTGACGCTGACCCCTCGCGGTCTGCAGGGTGAATGCCTGGTGACACTGAAGAACGGCAGTGGTGCCATCATGGTGGAACGCGAATTCAATCGGGCGCAGCTGAGCGACAAGCGCCAACTGACGGATGTGGTCGATGGCTTGCATCGCGACATCCTGATCGCCGAAGGTCGGCTGGAGCCCTGTGTGATTGCAGCGTTGCGCAACGCTGCCCGCGACAAGCACCCGGGTCTCTGAAACTGATTTGTCTTTTGTGGGAACCTTCCTGCACCCGGGTCAGTCAGACCCCATAGCAGCAGGATCAAGCATTGTGCTCCGGTGCTTGTCGCTTGCTGCTACGGGTCTTTGATAAAGACCACGTTTAACCCCGAGTCGTCTCCCCACTTCTCGGGGTTTCTTTTGTCCGGGATTTACTGCGTGGCCTGCTGCTGGAAGAAGATCCGCGCCTGCTCCAGATAGTCCTGACGCCTTTCAGGGTCCAGCCAGTCGGCGTAGAGCTGGTCGAGATGTTCGTGGGGCAGGGTACGCAACAGTTGATCGATTTCACTGATCGCCTGCCGGCCCTGAGTGGTGTCGGTGCAGCCGACGTGCCCCGAAATGTACTTGCCCGACCCGCGAATGGGGAAAAACTCCAGCTCATCTTCAGCGATCTGTGCCTGACGGGCCTGATAACGGATTTCCGGCCAGTAACCCAGCACCACCTGCAATCGCCCGAGCCGTTGCATCGACAGCAGACTGCTTAACGCGTCATTCCCGTAATGCGGTGTCAGCGCGCCGCCCGGGGCCTGTCGGAGCAGGCCGTCGATGTATTCGCCATAACTGCGCTCGGCCACCACGCCGACTTTCTTGTCGCTGTTGGCCAGGAATGCGGACAGATCGACTTCACCGTCGGAAATGAACGGCGCCAGCACTTCGCGATCTTTCTGACGCACCACCAGGCCATTGCTGACCGCTCGAAATGCCGGGATGGAGAACGCGATCCATTGCGCGCGCTCCTTGTTCCAGATCAGCGAAGGATCACAGGCGAACGGGTGTTCATGGAGCATCTGGATGCCGCGGGCGCGGTTGACCCGCATCAAGGTGTGTTCGTATTGCGGCATGCCGGCAATCAGCATCGGCATCAGTTGATCGATGACGCCCTGGCCCCTTTTCGGGCCTTCGAAAATGGTCAGCGGCGGCAGGTCGCGCAGCAGCCAGATCAGCGTCGGCTTCGCCTGCGCCCAGGCCGGAAGCATCAGCAGAAAAAGCAGGCCGAACAGCCGCCACGTCCACCAGTGGTGGGCGCGGTTGGAGGCTGAGGCCGGTCGGCGCTTCAGCTCAGATGGCTCCGTCTTCGCGCAGCCGGGCGATCTGCTTCTCGTCGTAGCCAAGATCGTGGAGTACCTGCGCATTGTGTTCACCGAGCTGCGGTCCGACCCATTCGGACGTGCCGGGTGTATCAGAGAGTTTCGGCACGATGCCCGGCATCTTGAAGGGTTTGCCGTCCGGCAGTTTGGCCTGCAGGAACATTTCCCGGGCCAGGTACTGCGGATCGTTGAACATGTCTTCGGCGCTGAAGATCCGGCTGGCCGGGACTTCGGCCTGGTTCAGCAGGTCCAGCACGGTTTGCAGCGGCAGCGAATTGACCCAGCGATCGATCACCCCGTACAACTCGTCACGGCGAGTGTCGCGCCCGTCATTGCTGGCCAGCGCCGGGTCATTGGCCAGATCTTCACGGCCGATGATCAGCATGAAGCGCTTGAAGATCGCATCGCCATTGGCGCCGATCTGCACATGTTTGCCGTCGGCGCTGGTGTGGATCGACGACGGCGTGATGCCCGGCATGATGTTACCGGTGCGTTCACGAATGAACCCGAACACATCGAACTCCGGCACCATGCTTTCCATCATGGCGAAGATCGCTTCGTAGAGCGCCACATCAACGACCTGGCCAAGCCCGCCGTTGACCTCGCGATGACGCAGGGCCATCAACGCGCCGATCACACCCCACAGGGCGGCAATCGAATCGCCGATGGAAATTCCGGTACGCACCGGCGGGCGGTCTTCGAAACCGGTGATGTAGCGCAGGCCGCCCATGGATTCGCCGACTGCGCCGAAACCAGGCTGATCCTTCATCGGCCCTGTCTGGCCGAAGCCTGAAAGACGCACCATCACCAGTTTCGGGTTCAGCGCGTGCAGGGTTTCCCAGCTCAGGCCGAGTTTTTCCAGGACGCCGGGGCGGAAGTTCTCGATCAGGATATCGGCTTCACCCAGCAGTTTTTTCAGGATCGCCAGACCGTCGGGGTGTTTCAGGTTCAGCGTCAGAGACTTTTTGTTGCGTGCCTGGACGAACCACCACAACGAAGTACCTTCATACAGCTTGCGCCACTTGCGCAGCGGATCACCGCCGTCCGGCGATTCGATCTTGATCACTTCAGCACCGAACTCGCCGCAAATACGCGAGGCAAACGGCCCGGCAATCAATGTACCCAATTCGATGACTTTCAGACCGCTGAGCGGCTTGTTGGCGAACGGCATGCGAGATCCTGTAGGACAAGGCTGAACGGATACAGCGTTTTAACATAGCCGGCTGTCAGTCGCGCAAGGTTGATCGCCATCAATTCGTGGATTGCCTACAGCATCGGTTAGACTTGCCGACTTTCCTCGTATCAAGAAGCCCGTTCATGGCCCAGCCGTCCACCACCTATAAATTCGAACTGAACCTTACCGATCTCGACCGCAGCGTCTACGAGAACGTGAAGCAGACCATCGCCCGCCACCCTTCGGAAACCGAAGAACGCATGACCGTGCGCCTGCTGGCCTACGCGCTCTGGTACAACGAGCACCTGTCGTTCGGTCGTGGTCTGTCGGACGTGGACGAACCTGCGCTGTGGGAAAAGAGCCTGGATGACCGTGTCCTGCACTGGATTGAAGTCGGCCAGCCGGATGCGGATCGCCTGACCTGGTGCTCCCGTCGCACCGAGCGCACCAGCCTGCTGGCCTACGGCAGCCTGCGCGTCTGGGAAGGCAAGGTGATCCCGGCGATCAAGAACCTGAAGAACGTCAACATCGCTGCTGTCCCGCAGGAAGTGCTGGAAACCCTGGCCAAGGACATGCCCCGCGTCATCAAGTGGGACGTGATGATCAGCGAAGGCACGATCTTCGTCACCGACGACCGTGGTCAGCACGAAGTTCAGCTCAGCTGGCTGCAAGGCGAGCGCGGCTAAGTCCGCAGCGCTCCCGAAAAATCCCACGTACCCAAGAGAAGCTCCTGTCACCCCATGCGTATCGATCCTCGCCCGTTGCCCGCCACTCTGCCGTTTCTCGGTGATCTGCCACCGTTGCTGACCCGCCTGTACGCGGCGCGGGGCGTGCAGTCCGAGGCGGAGCTGGACAAAAGCCTGGCGCGGCTGATTCCGTTCCAGCAACTCAAAGGGATCGATGCGGCGGTGGATCTGCTGGTGACGGCGCTGGAGCAGCGTCAGCGGATCCTGATCGTCGGCGACTTCGACGCCGACGGCGCGACGGCCAGCACCGTGGGCGTGCTTGGCCTGCGCCTGCTGGGCGCGGCACATGTCGATTATCTGGTGCCGAACCGCTTCGAATACGGCTACGGCCTGACCCCGGAAATCGTCGAAGTCGCGATGACCCGCGAGCCGCAACTGTTGATCACCGTCGACAACGGTATTTCCAGCGTCGAAGGTGTGGCGGCCGCGAAGCGTCACGGTTTGAAGGTCTTGATCACCGACCACCACTTGCCCGGCGATGAACTGCCGCAAGCCGATGCGCTGGTCAATCCGAACCAGCCTGGTTGCGAGTTTCCGAGCAAGGCGCTGGCCGGGGTCGGGGTGATTTTCTACGTGTTGATGGCCTTGCGTGCACGCCTGCGCAGCCTCGGCTGGTACGAGAGCAAGCCACAACCGAACATCGGCGAACTGCTGGATCTGGTGGCGCTGGGCAGCGTCGCCGACGTGGTGCCGCTGGATGCCAACAACCGGATTCTGGTGCACCAGGGCCTGGAACGAATTCGCGCCGGACGTGCGCGGCCGGGGATCAAGGCGATCCTTGAAGTAGCCAAGCGTGAAGCCTCGCGCATCACGTCGACCGACCTCGGGTTCATTGTCGGCCCGCGCCTGAACGCGGCGGGGCGTCTGGATGACATGAGCCTCGGGATTGAGTGCCTGCTGACCCAGAATGCAGAACTGGCTCGGGAAATGGCCGCACAACTGGACGGTATGAACCAGGATCGCAAATCCATCGAGCAAGGCATGCAGCGTGAAGCGCTGGCACAGCTCAAGGACTTGCCGGTCGAGTCGATGCCGTTCGGCCTTTGCCTGTTCGACCCGGAATGGCACCAGGGTGTCATCGGTATCCTCGCCTCGCGGATGAAAGAGCGTTATTTCCGCCCGACCATCGCCTTCGCCGATGCCGGCGACGGCCTGCTCAAAGGCTCGGGGCGTTCGGTTCAGGGTTTCCATATTCGCGATGCGTTGAGCGTGGTGGCGGCGCAGCATCCAGACCTGATCAGCAAGTACGGCGGTCATGCGATGGCGGCTGGCCTGACCTTGCCGCAGGAGAATTTTCCGTTGTTCGCCGAGGCATTCGACGCCGAAGTGCGCAGGCAGCTTCGCGAAGAAGATCTGACCGGGCGCCTGCTGTCGGACGGCACCCTGGCTGTTGAAGAGTTTCATCTGGAACTGGCTCGTGCCCTGCGTCATGCCGGGCCTTGGGGCCAGCATTTCCCGGAGCCGCTGTTTCATGGCGTGTTTCAGTTGGTCGAGCAGCGGGTGGTCGGCGAGCGGCACCTGAAAGTGGTGCTGAAGAGCGAATGCGGTTCGGTGAAACTCGATGGCATCGCGTTTGGCATTGACCGCGATATCTGGCCGAACCCGACAATCAAATGGGTCGAGCTGGCCTACAAGCTCGATCTCAACGAGTTTCGCGGCAATGAAACCGTGCAACTGATGATTGCTCACATCGAACCGCGCTAAGGGCTTTGCGCCCCTTTCTGAAGGGGCGCAGGTGTTTTCAATTGTGCTGTTTCATTTCTGAACCCTCCCTCATCCCCGGATGTCGACTAGGCTCTAAGCACTGCTTGATTGGCCTTGTGACGTCTTGTCGAATTTTTTGCCCGCGGGGGCGGGTGCTGCACCTTTTTCCTGTCACTCGTCGACTTTTCAAACAGAACCCTGGAGCCTGCCCACTGATTTGAGAGGTGCCCCATGAGTCTGCTGCTTGAACCCTTTACCCTTCGCCAACTGACCCTGCCCAACCGCATCGCCGTATCGCCAATGTGCCAGTACTCAAGTGTCGATGGCCTGGCCAACGACTGGCATTTGGTGCATCTCGGTAGCCGTGCAGTGGGGGGCGCGGGCCTGGTATTTACCGAAGCCACGGCGATCACGGCCGACGGGCGGATCACCGCCGAAGACCTGGGCCTGTGGAAAGACGAACAGATCGCACCGCTGCAACGCATCACCCGTTTCATCAACGCGCAGGGGGCAGTGGCCGGCATTCAACTGGCCCACGCCGGACGCAAGGCCAGCACCCATAGGCCGTGGATCGGCAAGCACGGCAGCGTCAAACCGGATGACGGCGGCTGGACGCCGGTCGGGCCTTCACCGATTGCCTTTGACCCGCAACATACCCAACCCAAACAGCTTGATGAAGGGCAGATCGCCCAGGTCATCCAGGATTTCGTGGCCGCGGCCAAGCGTGCGCTGGCAGCCGGTTTCAGCGTGGTCGAGGTGCATGCGGCGCATGGTTATCTGTTGCACCAGTTTCTCTCTCCGCTGAGCAATCAGCGCCGCGACCAGTACGGCGGTTCATTCGAAAACCGCATCCGTCTGGTGTTGCAAGTAACCGAGGCGGTACGTGCCGTCTGGCCGGAAGAACTGCCGGTGTTCGTTCGTCTGTCGGCCACCGATTGGGTGGAAGATGGCTGGAACCCCGATGAAACCGTGGAGCTGGCGCGACGCCTGAAAACTCTCGGCGCGGATCTTATCGACGTATCGTCGGGTGGTACTGCAGCGAACGCGGAGATTCCGGTGGGACCGGGTTATCAGACCCGCTTCGCGGAAAGGGTGCGCAAGGAATCAGGCATCGCTACCGGCACCGTGGGCATGATTACCGAGCCTGCGCAAGCCGAGCACATTCTGCGGACCTGTCAGGCCGACATCATCTTCCTTGCCCGTGAGCTGCTGCGTGATCCGTACTGGCCGCTGCATGCCGACGATGACCTGGGCGGACGCAAAGCGGTGTGGCCGGCGCAGTATCAACGTGCGACTCATCGGGATCAGCCGATTCACGAGTCTGATCTGCGGGATTGATTCCGACCTGTCGCAAAGCCTATAAAACCCGCCATTGAACCGGCGGGTTTTTTCTTGCCTGTCGCTTGGAATTGCAAAGGAATGGACCGCAATGTTGATCGAACGAGCGTTGACCGAACTCGACTTGCCGCTGCTGGCGCAGATCGACCGCAGTGAACGGGTCGAAGCATGTTATCGCGTGGAAAACGGTGGGCTGATTCTGTATCCGGCGCATTTCGATATGCGCGGATGGCCCGAAGGCGAAGCGGAGGAGAATGCGCGGGTATTGGAGAAGTGCTGGCGCAGCGGCGGGTGGCTACACGGGATTTTTGATGGCGAGACACTGGTGGCGGCAGTGGTTGTGGATAACCGGGTTATTCACAATCAGGGCCTGAAGATGCGGCAGTTGAAGTTCCTGCACATCAGCCGCGCCTGGCGTGGGCAGGGGCTGGGCGGGCGATTGTTTGCCCTGGCCTGCGCCCATGGCCGGGAGATCGGCGCCGAGGCGTTGTACGTCTCGGCGACCGAGTCGCGTAATACCGTGGAGTTCTACCAGCGCCAGGGTTGCCGGTTGCTGGAACAACCGGATCCCGAACTGTTTGATCTGGAACCCCACGATATCCACTTGTACTGCCTGTTGGCCTGACGGCTCAAGCCATCAAGGGTACTTGCGCTTGTCCGGCGCCGGCGGGAAGTACTGGTACAACCAGGTCTCGCTCAGCGTGCGGTCGTTGGTGCGGATGAACAGACGCAGTTCCACCGGCTCAACGCTGTCATTGGTCGGGTACCAGTCGAACAGGATCCGGTAACCCTTGATGTCATCCAGCACCAGCACGCTGAAGTCCTGCACCTTGCCGTTGGAGCAGGTGACCACCGGTTCGATCCCGGTGCCCTGCGGCAGGCGATCCAGACCGCCACCGGTGAAGTCCACGGCGAAACGACGGGCCCAGACTGGCGGGTAATGCTCGCCTGGTGCCCAGCCTTCGACGAATCCACCCATGCCCGAACGGGTCGCATGCACCCGCGCCAGCGGTGTGCCGACTGGAGGCAAGGCGCTCCAGTAGAGCTTGTAGCCGTAGTTCAGCGAATCGCCGGCGGCTACCGGTTTCTTCGGTGTCCAGAACGCAACGATGTTGTCGAGGGTTTCACCGGTCGTAGGGATTTCCAGCAGATCGATAGAGCCTTCGCCCCATGCAGTTGTAGGCTCTACCCACAGGCTCGGGCGCTTGCTGTACCAGTCGACGGTGTCCTGGTAGTTGGCGAATTCGTGGTCGGTCTGTACCAGGCCGAAACCTTTCGGATCGGTGTCGGCGAAGGCGTTGAATTGCAGGGTCGCCGGGTTGTTCAACGGACGGCAGATCCACTCGCCGTTGCCACGCCACATGGCCAGACGATCCGAGTCATGGATTTGCGGGTGGATGGTGTCGCACATCCGGCGCTCGTGGGTGCCGCAGCTGAACATGCTGGTCATCGGCGCGATGCCCAGTTGTTCGATGGCGGTGCGGGCGTTGACGTGGGCGTCGACTTCCATCACTACGCGTTCGGCCTGGCAGTCGATGTCGAAGCGATAGGCACCGGTCGCGCTCGGCGAGTCGAGCAAGGCGTAGACCACGAAGCGGGTCGCGTTCTGATCCGGGGTCTCGAACCAGAACTTGGTGAAGTCAGGGAATTCTTCGCGCTTCTTGGCGTAGGTGTCGATGGCCAGGCCACGGGCGGAGAGGCCATATTGGCCAGTGGCATCCACCGCGCGGAAGTAGCTGGCGCCGAGAAACGACACCACGTCATGCCGATCCAGCTCCGGCGCCTTGAACAGCTTGAAGCCGGCAAAACCCAGATCGCCCTTGAGCTGCTGGGTGTCGACCGAGGTGTTTTCATAGTTGAACAGCTGAGGGCGGAAATGCACCTCGCGGGCCGTGCGGGTCTTGGGATCGACGCTGTACATGCGCACCGGCTGGCGGAAACCCATGCCGACGTGGAAAAACTGCACATCGAGCTGACCCTTGTTCTCCTTCCACAGCGAATGCTCGCCGTCGTAGCGGATCGCGTTGAAGTTCTGCGGGGTCATGGTCGCCAGGGTCGGCGGCAACACTTGTTTAGTGTCCTGATAGGCGTTGCCGGCCAGTTGCTTGGCCTGGCGCTTCAGCGTTTCAAAGTCGAAGGCCTGGGCTTCACCGTCGGCGGCACCGCCAGAGGCGGCCCAGGCGCGTGCGGCAAGGAGGCCGGAGGCGGAAAGGCCGGTGTAAGCCGCAATGGCCATGGACGCTTTGAGCAAATTCCTGCGGTGCATAGATACAACCTGTCGTGGACAATCCCGCGCCGTTCCTGGCACGTACTGGATCAGAAATTACGGTTCGGACAAGCCTTCGGCCAAACGCTACGGACTAGTAACAGATGCCCGCTAGCTTAATCCGTTCGCTGATTTTGCAAAATTCATTGATAGCACGGCGACAGCCTCTCAATGAAACAAGACGTTACGGTTACTTATCCCACAGCCTTTTCTGATTTACAGGGCATAACTGCTTATTTCGACTAATTACTCTAAAAACAGCTTTTCAGCGCCGATTTAATTTCTATTCTATGGGTATGGCCGGTCTCGACCCATCCGACCGGCAGGGCTCAAATCGCTGCTTGCAGGAGCAGGGCGAGGCGGTTTCAAAAAAATGCTGAAGTAATGGAAAAGGACATCGTCCATGGCAAAGGTGCAATGCATTACCGAAATGTTGGGAATCTTTCCGTGCCTGGGAGGCAGACGCAGGAAGCGGCTCAACTCTGAAGAGCGCAAATTGGTCGAGCGCTACCGAGAACTGTCGGAAAGTGACCGGATTGCGATG
This sequence comes from Pseudomonas sp. GW822-FHT03F08, assembly GCF_058801265.1. NCBI lineage: Bacteria > Pseudomonadati > Pseudomonadota > Gammaproteobacteria > Pseudomonadales > Pseudomonadaceae > Pseudomonas > Pseudomonas sp. GW822-FHT03F08. The sequence continues at coordinate 36,144 of NZ_JBXANC010000017.1, forward strand.
CGCTATCTGGTGGATGCGATGCACAGCGTTTCACGGTTTTGAGGGTGTAATGCATAAGGGGCAGGCGTTGAGTCTGCCCCTTTTTTGTGTGTTTTTCGGTCAGGTGAGCATTGCCCCGGCGGGTAAGCCCGGTAATTTTCACATGCGGAAATGTATTGCTGGTGGACGCTCCGTTTGGCTCGCCAGCAGAATATCAAGAGTGAACTCCCGAATTGATTCAACCCCCCATGTAAAAACTCGAAAACAAATCTACTTCCCAAGGCCTTCGCGCGCCGACTTTGCGGCCCGATGACCCAAATCTGCCATCAGTTGATATTCATCCAGTTACTATTGCGCGGGCGCATCAATCAGCGAGTATCAAATGATCTGGTTTCTAGAAGGGCAATCGAGTCAGCGTGACGTCATCATCGGCGCGCGCGAGGCACTTCCGGCGGATGTAAAAATCTTCGCCTCTCATCGTCAGGATCGCCCTGAAATCACGTCGCTTGCCGACGTCAGTTTTACGGAGCCAAGTGACAATGAAGAGCGTATCGACTGGGTCATCGCCACTGCAGTAGCGCACAACATCAAACTGATTCTGGCTGGACGCGTCGGTAATGTTTTCGAGATCGAACGGGCGCGCTTTGAACAGGCGGGTCTTGAATTGGTGACTGGCGGTACGTCGATGGCGACCTTCGACATGGTCGACGACAAGAGCAGATTCACCGCCGAAGCAGAGCGTGTCGGCCTGGCTTGTGTCCCGGCGATCACAGCATTGAATGCCGAAGAAATGTTCGCTGCTTACAAAACCCTCTCCGCCAGTGGCGAAGTGTGCGTCAAACCTGCGGTCGGTATTTATGGCCAGGGTTTCTGGCGATTCAAGGCGGATACCGATCCGTTCCGCTGTTTTGCCAACCCGGATGCGCGTGAAGCCAATTTTGAAACTTATATGCGTGCTTACTGTGAAGCCGAAGCTCCGGCACCGATGCTGATGATGCCGTACATGGCCGGCAGCGAATGTTCGGTGGACATGGTCTGCGAAGCTGGCCGTCCGGTTGCGTTCGTCAGTCGTCGAAAGGCTGGTGTACATCAGACCTTCGAGCGTGAGGGCCCGGCTGTCGAGTTGGCACTCAAGGCTGCCGAGCATTTCGGTTGTGACGGAATCGTCAATGTGCAGACCCGCGACGACGCTGATGGCCAGCCGCATTTGCTGGAAATCAACCCGCGATACTCGGGCGGCATCGGTTACACCCGGGCGACCGGGACCAACCTGCCGGGCATTTTCGCGGCTCGACGGTTGGGCTTGCCGGAGCCTGCGACCGTCTGGAGGGCGAACGTCCGGGTCAAGGGCGTGACCGTGGCGGCTGTGGCATCCTGATATTAAAGCGACATCTATTTTTGCTACAATTTGCCGCGCTGCATGTGAAGCAGCTGGTCGTTAGCAGTCAAGGAGAGATCAGGGAATGATGGTGCTGGCGCCTGGCGCAAATGCCGTAATATCGAGCGCACAGAGTGAATGGACTCTTGAATGCGGTAAGTCCTCGGCTTTCGGGGACTATGCAGCAGTCGCTATATTGCCGGTTGACGAGAAACGCCGCCCGACAGGTGATCCCGCCCTGTTCCAGACCTCCCATGGCTGGATGGAGTGGAAAGGTGATCAGGAAAAGGTCGGCTGTGCGATGAACCTGGCAGAACTGCCGTCAGGCAGCGATCGTGTGCTGATCATCGTCTATACCTTCTCTGCTGCTGGTCCGGTCAGTGATCTGAAGACCCTGCGTTTTCAGGTTGATGGCCAGCTCGATTACAGTCTCGATCTGCGTGATAACGGCGAATCGGCGATCATCATCGGCGAGTTTTACACGCGCAATCAGCAATGGAGGTTCCGGGCTCTGGCTGAAGGTTCAGCTTATGGCCTGGCGGCTTTTGGCCGGCGAATCGGCCTCGATATCAACGATGCCCATCCCAAGGGACGCTCAAGTCCTTCCGAATCCGGACGCGGCAGTGCGACCGGCACCGGTTTTGCCGTTTCGAGAAATCACGTCCTGACCTGTGCTCATGTCATCGAGGACATGCAGGAAATTCATATCTCCTCCTTCGAAGGACGTTACCGTGTCGAACCCGTTGTGGTCGATCGGCGCAACGACATCGTTTTGTTGCGAGTGCTGGATTGCCCACCGCTGAAACCGGTGGCGTTCAAGGAAGGTTTTGGCTGCGACCTCGGCGACAACGTTGTGGCGTTGGGATTCCCGCTTGCGGGGTTCGCTGGCGGCGGCGTGCAAGTGACGCAGGGTGGTGTGTCGGGTCTGTTTGGCCTGCACAATGATTCGAGCCTACTGCAGTTCACTGCCCCGATTCAGCCCGGTTCCAGTGGCAGCCCTCTCTTTGACTCCTCGGGTGCGGTGGTCGGTCTGGTGACCTCAACTCTGCCGGATGCGCAAAACATGAATTTTGCGGTCAAGGCGCCATTGCTCCTCTCATTCCTTGACGCTTGTCGCGTCGAGGCCAGCAAGATCCCTGTCGGTAAATCTTTCACAACAGCGGAACTGGCGCGTGAAGCCCAGGCTTCAATGTGGCGTGTCGAAGCGCGAAATTTCTGACTTCTCTTGATTTGAAACATTTGGTACCGGCGCGCGGTTAATCCCCCAGCGCCATTTAGGAATTTTTGCTCATGGAAAGTAACGCAGCTACACAAACGCTCAGTGCGCAACTGATGCGCGGGCGACTCGATGTCAAAGTAGATGATTCACTCATCGCTCCGAACGCTTTGTTCGGCTTTGCCGAGCGCCGTAACCCCAAGCGTGCGTTCCTGTTCGTGTCCAAAGTGCTTGGCCGCCATATCCCGGTACGCCCCTCGGCAATGAATACCAGTTTCGCAAGCCTCGCAGCGCAGATCCCTGCGGATCTGCCCGGCCCGGTGCTGGTGATCGGCATGGCCGAGACCGCCGTTGGCCTCGGTGCTGGCGTGCATCGCGCGTTCAGCGCGACCCGGCCTGACACGGTGTACATGGTCAGCACACGGCACCCGACCGGCACCGAACTGTTCACTCGTTTCGAAGAAGAACACAGCCACGCCAGCGCCCATTTGATCCACTTGCCGGTCGATCCCGACGTCCGCGAAATGATGTTGAATGCGCGCTCGCTGGTGCTGGTAGACGATGAAGCCTCCACCGGCAAGACCTTCATCAATTTGCACCGCGCCTTGGTCGACTCGGGTCTGACCCAGGTCGAACGTGTCGTGACCTGCGTGCTGACCGACTGGTCGAGCAACGCGGTGCGCAACACCATTGGCGAGTCCGCGCATCAAGTCTCGTTACTGCAAGGCTCCTACGATTTCCATCAAGACCTCGAAGCGCCGCTGCCGGAGATGCCGGCCGTCGGCACCGTTGCCGCCGGTGAGTGGCCGTTGTCGGCACACAACGACTGGGGCCGGCTCGGTGTGCGCAAGGTCGAAGACACCTTGGCCCCCGATCTGCAAATCAAGGCTGGCGAGCGAGTGCTGGTGGTCGGCACCAGCGAGTTTGTCTGGCGTCCGTTCCTGCTCGCCGAACGTCTTGAGCGTGCCGGTGCCGACGTGCACTTCAGCTCGACCAGCCGTTCGCCGATCGCGCTGGGCCATGCCATCGGTCACGCGTTGTCGTTCTCGGACAACTACGGTCTGGGCATTCCGAACTTTCTCTACAACGTGCGCCCGGGGGAGTTTGATCGCGTGCTGATCTGCTCGGAAACGCCGACGCAGGCGGTATCTGCCGAACTGGTTGCCGCCCTGAACGCCGAGGTGATTGTCGATGCTCAGTAATCGTCCGCTGGCCTTGGTTGACCTTGATGACACGCTGTTCCAGACCGCGCGCAAAATGCCTGAAGGCACGCCACGCCATCCTGCGACCTTTGACATTGAAGGCCAACCGAACGGGTACATGAACCCGGTGCAGAAAACTCTGGTGGAATGGCTGTTGTCCTCGACCGACGTCGTGCCTGTGACTGCGCGTAGTGTCGAAGCTTTCAGTCGAGTCAAACTGCCTTTCGACAAGGGCGCCGTGTGCTCGCACGGCGGGGTGATTCTCGGCGCCGACGGCAGGCTCGATGAGCAATGGCAGGCGCACATGACTGTCGTCCTGGCAGACTTTCAACACCGGCTCCCCGATCTGAGCGCCGCGACCCTGGCCATTGGCAAGGCGCTGGGCATTTCGCTGCGCGGCTGGGTAGTTGAAGAAGAAAACCTGCGCCACTACGTGGTGACCAAGCACAACGAATCCAACGATGAAGTCCTGCAAACCGTGCTGGCTGAAGTCCAGGCGCGCGGCTTGCTGGAGGGAATGCACGTCCACGGCAACAGCAACAATCTGGCCTTTTTGCCCGCCGGTCTGTCGAAGCGCGTGGCCGTTGAGGAACTGTTGCGCCGTGACCGTGAAGTCAACGGTGAACGACCCGTGCTGGGCTTCGGCGACAGCATTACCGACCTCGGTTTCATGGATGCCTGCCACCTGTGGGCAACCCCGTCCGGCAGCCAGCTGGCGAGGTTTGTGGGGCATGCGCTCAATGACTGAGTCCATCGCTGACCTCAAGACTGTTGGTAGCGGCAGCTATTTGCAGGACGACGTGCACTTCCTGCTCCAGCCGGTGCAGATGGAGGTGACCGACGTCGTAGAGAAAGAGCGGCTGATTCAGACGCAGCAGAAGCACTACTCGGAGATGATCAGCTTCGAGAGCGCGCCGACACCTGTGCACAAAGCGCTGTACGAGAGAGCGCTCGCGCAGAATGGCGTGCGCATGGCCAGCGACGTTCAGGCACTGGCGCTGGCGTTGAATGGCGCTTGCACAGGCCCATCGATTGTTCTGGTGTCGTTTGTCCGCGCCGGGTTGCCGCTGGGTGTGCTGCTGCGTCGGGCGCTGATCGACATGGGCCGCGAGACACATCATTACGGCATCAGCATCGTGCGGGATCGCGGCATAGACCTCATCGGTCTTGAGGCGATCATTCAGGCCCACGGCGCGCAAAACATCGTGTTCGTCGACGGCTGGACTGGCAAAGGTGCGATCTCCGGTGAAATTCAGCGCAGCCTCAAAGGCGATGCTCGATTCCCTGAGGAGCCGCGTCTGGTGGTGCTGGCCGACCCTTGCGGGCGAGCCTGGCTGGCGGCCTCGGCGGAAGACTGGGTGATTCCGTCGGGCATCCTTGGCGCGACCGTCTCGGGTCTGGTATCGCGTTCGATCTGGCCGGCTGATGGCGGGCTGCATGGCTGCGTGGTCTACGACCACCTGACTGAACACGATGTGACGCGCGAGTTCATCGAGCACATCGAGCAGCAGCGCAAAACCCTGGGCCCGGTGCCTGCTGCGGTGCCGTGGACGGCCAACAAGCGTGCCAAGCTGCAAGCCGCCGCCACGCAAGTCGTGGAGTCGCTGGCTGCACGTTTCGATATCAGCAATCTAAACCGGGTCAAACCGGGCATCGCCGAGGCCACTCGCGCGGTGCTACGCCGGGTGCCGGATCATGTGCTGGTGCGAGATCGCAACGACAGTGACGTGCAATTACTGATGCACCTCACCGAAGGCGCTGGCGTTTGCGTCGAAGAAGTCGGCGCCGCACTCGGCCCGTACCGAGCCGTGACCATCATTCGGAGCGTGAGCTGATGAAGAAGCTTTCTCCTTACGCCTTGGGTGCCACGCTGTACATGCCGGCCACGCGCGCCGATCTGCTGGATGTGGTGTTCGCCACCAAGCTGCCGGAACTGCGTTCGCTGGTGGTATGCCTCGAAGACGCAGTTGCCGAGATCGATGTCAGCACCGCGTTGAGCAACTTGCATTGCCTGTTGTCGGCAATAGATGAGCGCGGCGGGCGGCCTGCCGAGGGGCCGGTGCTGTTCGTGCGTCCGCGTGATTCGGCGATGGCGGCGGTACTCAATGACTGGCCGTTGATGAAGCACGTCGACGGCTTCGTTGTGCCGAAACTGACGCTGCGCAACCTCGACGCCTGGGAGCGGGCGGTGACCAGTCCTGAGCTGTTCCTGATGCCGACTCTGGAAACTGCCGAGGTGTTCAGTCCGGTGGCGATGCTCGAGTTGGGTCAGGCGCTCAAGGCCAATCTGAATCACCGGATCATCGCCCTGCGTATTGGCGGTAATGATCTGATGGGCAGCCTCGGCTTGCGGCGTAACCCGGCGACCACGCTGTACAACACGCCGATGGGTTACGTGATTCCGATGTTGGCCGGGGTGATGGGGTCGCAAGGTTTTGCACTGACCGCGCCTGTGTTCGAACAACTCGCCACGCCGAATCTGCTGTGTGAAGAGCTGGAACTGGACATCGCCCACGGTCTGGTGGGCAAGACCGCGATTCACCCGAGCCAGATCAGCATCATTCAGGATGCGCTGCGAGTCAGCCTCGAAGACCTGAACAGTGCGAAGTTGATCGTCAGCGACGTGGCCCCGGCCGTGTTCAAGCACAACGATGTGATGTGTGAACCGGCGACCCATTACCAATGGGCGATGAAGATTCTTGAGCGCGCCGAATGGCATGGCGTGCGCCAAACCGATGCCGCCCACGGTGAAGCACCCATTCGACTAGCCGAGGCCATTCGATGATTCAGGCAAATACCGGCCCTGACCAGCCGGGGAAAAAGGTGCTCTGCGTCTTTGACTTCGACGGCACACTGACCCGCCATGACAGTTTTGTACCGTTCTTGAAGTTTGCTTTCGGCAAACGTGAGTTCGTCCGGCGTGTGCTGACACTCGCGCTGCCGAGCATTCGATTCCTCGCCCGACGCATGAGCCGTGACGAACTCAAGGCGCAGTTGATCAGCCGCTTTCTCAGCGGCGTGGACGCGGAGTGGGTGAGCCAGCAGGCAGCGAAGTACTGCGCAGCTTTCTGGACCAGGCTGATGCGCCCGACAGGCTTGATGGCGATTGCCAGCGAGATCTCCGCCGGTTCGCAGGTGACCCTGTGCTCGGCGTCGCCTGCGCTGGTGCTGCAACCCTTCGCGGATCGCTTGGGTATCAAGCTGATCGGCACCGAACTTGAAGTGATCGACGGCAAATTGACCGGACGTATATCCGGCAACAACTGCCGCTGCGAGAACAAGGTGCTGCGGCTGGAGGCGGTCTATGGGCCGCTGACTGAATACCGCCTCAAAGCCTGGGGCGATACCCGTGGCGATCACGAATTGCTCGCTGCGGCGCAAGACGCGCACTGGCGACACTTTCATCCGGCATGGCGTCGTGGACGTCTGCGGACAGCAAAAAGCGCGATCAGACCTGATCGCGACGTGAACACTGACGATCAACAAGGAGCGTAACGATGGCACTTACCCTGAGCAAACAGCAAAGCATTTCTCTGGAAAAAACGGCCGGCAGCGCGTTGACCCGCATCAGCCTTGGCCTGGGTTGGGACCCGGTGAAAGCAGGTTTTCTCGGCAAGCTGATGGGCAGCGGCGGAGAGATCGATCTGGACGCTTCGTGCATCCTGCTCGACGAAAGTCTGCAAGTGATCGACCTGGTCTGGTTCCGTCAGTTGAAGTCGCAGGACGGTTCGATTCAGCACTCTGGCGACAACCGTACCGGTGAAGGCGATGGTGATGACGAAACTATCCACGTTGATCTGTCGCGTCTGCCGGCCGCCGTCAAGCATCTGATCTTCACCGTGAACAGCTTCACCGGGCAGAACTTCGACAAAGTCGAAAAAGCCTACTGCCGCATCGTCAATGCCAGCAACAAATCGGAACTGGCGCGTTTCAACCTGTCCGAGAAGGGCGGTCATACCGGCATCGTGATGGCGAGCCTGTCGCGCAAAGGTTCCGATTGGGAATTCAAGGCCATCGGCGAAACCACTCGTGGGCGAACCGCTGACGACCTGGTCAATCTGGCCGTGCAGGCGCTGAGCTGATGGCCGCTCTCGTACCTGGTGGTAATGCGCCGGTTGCCTGCGGCCAGCTTCGCGTGGATATCAACTACACGCCAATTCCGGGCGTCGACATTGATGTGTCGGCTTTCGTCCTGAACGCTTCGGGTAAAGTCCGTGGCGATGGCGACATGTGCTTCTATGGCCAGAGCAGTGTGCTCGGCGGCGTGTTGCAGATGACCGAGGCGACAGCCGGGCGTGCGGTATTCACTGTCGATCTGAGTCGTCTTGAAACGGCGGTCGAGAAAGTCGCGCTGTCGGCGACGATCCATGAGAACAAGGCCAGTTTCGAGCGCGTCTCGCACTTGTCCGTGGCAGTCTCGGGCGGCATCGAGGCTCAGTTGCCAACTGCCGGGATGAAGGAAACTGCGTTGATCCTTGGCGAGTTTTATCGTCGCCAGGGTGAGTGGAAATTCCGCTGTGTCGCGCAAGGTTTCAACGGCGGTCTGGAGCCCCTGGCCAAGCATTTTGGTGTTGAAATCGCGGCTCCGTCCGCTGCACCGACGCCTGCGCCCGTTCCGCCTGCACCAGCCCCGGCACCGGTGCCTGCGCCCGCGAAATCGACGATCAGTCTGAGCAAGATCACGCTCGACAAGACTCGCTCGTCGATCAGCCTGGAGAAAACCGCCAGCGGTTTCGGCGAAATCAAGGTCAACCTGAACTGGAACAAGGGCAGCGGCGGTGGCTTCTTCAGCCGCAACAAATCCGTCGACCTTGATGTTGGCTGCCTGTACGAACTGCAGGACGGCGAAAAGGGCGTGGTGCAGGCCTTGGGCAACTGCTTCGGCAGCCTGAGTGGCGCGCCGTACATCCAGCTCAAGGGCGATGACCGCACCGGCTCGGTTGCCGGTGGCGAGTGGATGCACATCAACGGCGCGAAGTGGGGCGAGGTCAAACGCATTCTGATCTTCGCCTTCATCTACGAAGGCGCGCCGAACTGGAAAGAGACTGACGGCATCGTGACCATCTACATCCCCGGCCAGCCGGACATCGAGGTTCGCCTCAATGAAGAAGGTGGCCGCGAAGGCATGTGTGCGATTGCCATGCTCGAGAACGTTGACGGGGCGGTGAAGGTTTCGCGCCGCGTCGACTTCCATCGTGGTCATTCGGCAGTCGACAAGGCTTATGGCTGGGGCATGAGCTGGCGCGCCGGCTCGAAATAATACGGATGGCGGGGCCTCCCGGTCCCGCCCCTTAAGGAGATTTGACATGCTCGCATGGCTTAAAGAAAACGCGACGGCGGCTCGCGACAAACTGACAACTGAAGTCGGTAAATTCAAGAACCAGAAGTTCATGGAAGCGATGACGGCCAGCTGCGCCATCGTCTCCGCAGCGGATGGCGATATCTCTTCGGCGGAAAAGCAGAAGATGATCGGCTTCATCAATATCTCGCCTGAATTGAAAGTGTTCAACACGGCAGACGTGATCAAGTCCTTCTCGGCGCATTGCGAGAAGTTCGAGTTCGACTTCCAGATCGGTCAGGCGGAAGCACTGAAAGTCATCGGCAAGATCAAGAGCGACCCGGGTGCTGCTCGCCTGTTGGTGCGTGTTGCCTGTTCCATCGGCGCATCGGACGGCACGTTCGATGAAAAGGAAAAAGCGGCGTGCCGTTTGATCTGCGCCGAGCTGGGTCTGAACCCGGCTGATTTTGATCTTTAAGGAGCGGTACCTGTGGAAACGCAAATCGGATTTCCCCCGCTGACCATGGCGGTGTTTGTAGGGCTGGCGCTTGGCGCCCTGCTGCTGGACATGGTCACGCACCGTGGAGGCAAGCCTATTTCGCTGATGAAGGCCTCGATCTGGTCGATATTCTGGATCGCGATTTCGCTGGCGTTCGCAGGTTTCCTGTACGTGCAGCACGGCCCTGAAGTGGCCAGCCTGTTCGTCACCGGTTATGCGCTGGAAAAAGTCCTGAGTGTCGACAACCTGTTTGTCTTCATGGCGATCTTCGCCTGGTTCAAGGTGCCGGATGGCCTGCGTCACCGCGTTCTGTACTGGGGCATCATCGGTGCCATCGTGTTCCGTGGCGTGTTCGTCGCGATCGGCACTGGCCTGCTGGCTTTCGGGCCGTGGGTGGAAATTGTCTTCGCGGTGATCGTTGCGTGGACGGCCGTGATGATGTTGCGTGCCGGCGGGGACGATGACGAGGAAGAAGACTACTCCAAGCACATGGCGTATCGCTTCGCACAGAAGCTGTTCCCGGTGTGGCCAAAACTGTACGGCCACAATTTCTTCGTGACCCGCAAGGTGCTCGAAGGTGAGCTGCAGAAACCGGAAAACCAGGGCATGACCCTGGCCGCCAAAGGCACGCTGTTCGCCACGCCGCTATTCCTGTGCCTGGTGGTCGCGGAAGTGTCCGATATCCTCTTCGCGTTCGACTCGGTACCGGCAGTGATCGCTGTCAGCCGTGAACCGCTGATCGTCTACTCGGCGATGCTGTTCGCGATTCTTGGCCTGCGAACCATGTACTTCGTGCTCGAAGCGCTGAAACGCTACCTGGTCCATCTGGAAAAATCGGTGATTGCACTGTTGTTCTTCATCGCAGTGAAACTTGGCCTGAACGCCACCGACCACATGTTCCACCACGGCTACACCATTGACGCGAATACCAGCTTGTTGATTGTCATGGTGGTCCTGGCAATCGGCGTAGTGGCGAGCCTGATCTTGCCGGGTCAGGAAGAAACCCAAACCGAAAACAATTGAGTAGCAGCATCAACCACAAGGAGATGTACCGATGGCTTTGACACTTCAAAAAGGTGGCAACCTGTCCCTTACCAAAACCGACCCGAGCCTGACCAGGATTCTGGTTGGCCTGGGCTGGGACCCGCGCGCTACCGACGGCGCGGAATTTGACCTGGACGCCAGCGCGTTTCTGGTAGGCGCCAGCGGCAAGGTTCGCAGCGACGCAGACTTCATTTTCTACAACCAGTTGAAGAGTGCGGACGGTTCGGTTGAGCACACGGGTGACAACCGTACCGGCGCTGGCGACGGCGACGACGAAGTGCTGAAAGTTGACCTGAGCCGTGTTCCGGCCGACGTCGAAAAAGTCGTGTTTGTCGTAACCATCCATGACGCCGAAGCCCGCAAACAAAGCTTTGGCCAGGTCGGTGGATCGTTCATTCGTGTGGTCAACGAAGTATCCAGCGCCGAAGTCGTTCGCTATGACCTGGCTGAAGACGCTTCCACCGAAACCGCGATGATTTTCGCTGAGCTGTATCGCAACGGTGGCGAGTGGAAATTCCGCGCTGTTGGCCAGGGTTACGCTGGCGGCCTGAAGGCTGTTGCCAACTCTTTCGGTCTGAACTTCTAAGGTTCGGCATCTTGCCAATCGATTTGCAAGGCCCTGAATTCAGGGCCTGACTCACCACAACCAAGAGGAATTTGAACATGGCGGTATCACTGAGCAAGGGTGGCAATGTCAGCCTGTCCAAAGAAGCTCCAGGCCTGTCTGAAGTTATCGTTGGCCTGGGCTGGGACCCACGCGTCACCGACGGCACCGAATTCGACCTCGACGCTTCGATATTCATCGTTGGCGAATCCGGCAAAGTGCTCGACGACAACAGCTTCATTTTCTACAACAACAAAAAGTCTGCTGATGGCTCGGTCGAGCACATGGGCGACAACAAGTCGGGTGCAGGCGATGGCGATGACGAACAAGTCACCGTCAAACTGACCGGCCTGGCGCAAACAGTGAAGAAGCTGGTATTCGCTGTAACCATCCACGATTCGGACGCGCGCAAGCAGAGCTTCGGCCAAGTGCAAAACGCCTACATCCGCGTCGTCAACAAGGCTGACGGTAAAGAGCTGGCACGCTTCGACCTGAGCGAAGACGCTTCGACCGAAACCGCGATGATCTTCGGCGAGCTGTATCGCAACGGCGAAGAGTTCAAGTTCAAGGCCATCGGCCAGGGCTTCGCTGGCGGCCTGGCGCCGTTGGCTAAAGAGCACGGCGTGAACATCGGCTAACCCGAAAGGGTTGCGAGAGCCCCCGGCGTTTGCCGGGGGCTTTTTCTTGTCTGCAGAATTTCCACGAACCGGCAATTCGCTGGTTATTCAACTTATGTACAACCATTTCGCCAAGCGCGACTGCCTCGGATCAAACGGGCAGTTCAGCAGGATGAGGCACTGATAAGGATTTTTTCAATGGGACTGCTTCGCGGGGTCATGGCAGTTGGTGTATTGGCAGCCTTGTCAGGCTGTGGCGCTTACGACGACTTCAAAGCCAATAATGCTGTTCAGGAATACCGGCAGAATTGCTTCGGCAACTACACCAACGAATGCGAAAGCAAGTTGGTCGACACCAACATCATCATGCTCGAACTGGCTCGCAGAAACGTGGCGCGCGAGAAGGATACGTTGATCAAAGCCGTTGGCCAGAATGGCTATGAACGCTTTGCCAAAGCGGCCAACGAAGTGATCGACGATCTGGTCGATCGCCAGGAAAAGAAACGTCCGGGAATCTTCGCTCGCTGGGTACTGGGCGATGCACAGCCGTTCGGCGATACGCGAAACCAGCTCTTTCTCGAATCGGACATGCTGGCACTCAAGGCTGCCGTACTGAAGAAGATCAGCGATTCCAATCCGGTCGCGCAACGCCAGGCAATCACCGAACAACCTGTCGCTGCAGCTCCTGTAGAAACTCCGCCGGCAGCGCCTGATGTTGCCGCTGTCACCGCGTTGCTCGAAGCTGCGATTGACCGTGAAATCGCCAGCGAAATCGCACAGGACGGCGGTGAAGAGTACAAGGACGCCCGACAAATCATTTTGACCGATCTGAACGGTGACGGAACCAACGACGCGGTGGTGCTTTACACCCTTGAAGGGCAGGGGGGTGGCAATGGCTACTTCCAGTCGCTGGCGACGTTTTACGCGACTCCTCAGGGCTGGATTCACCGCGCAAAACTGGTCGTGGGATCAGGTGTGCAAAGCGTTGAAGTCATCGCGCCGCAAACCCTCGTAGTGAAAATGCTCAGCGTCGGTCCGGACGATGCCAACTGCTGCCCAAGTGTCGAAAGCACGCAAAAATTCACATGGAACGGCACCACCTTCCTGCAATCACCTGGTACTTGAGGCGAGCGCATTCTCCCCCCGACTCAGGCGTCGTTCAGAGACCCTTGGTCGGGCAGTACAAACAACAAGAAAGGACTCGATCATGTCTCGCTCAAGCATAAGCACCGGTATTGCTCTGGTGCTCGCATTTATTTCATTGCACTCCCATGCCACCAGTTTCGACTGCGCCAAAGCGGTGAGCTTCGCGGAAAAATCCATTTGTGCCGATACTGCACTGAGTCTTCTCGATGAACAGCTGAACTCGCAATACGTGCGTGCGCTGGATTCTGCGGCTAACCGTAATCAGGTTCGTATCGAGCAACGTGAATGGCTGCGCTTGCGCGATAACTGCGTAACCGAAAGTTGCCTGAGCACATCAATGTCGCAGCGACTCAATCAACTCTCCGGCGCGATACCGCAGTCCGCCAGAACGGCACCCACCAGCGATATCAAACGTGCTGAACCGCGTGTACCTGCTGCGACTGCTCAAGTACCAGCGGTGGCAAGTCCTGTCCCGGCAAACAGTAACGCGCAGGATAATCATCAGGCCGTTCTGTATCTGAAGATCGCCCTGTTCTGCATGGCGGTGTTGTTGCTGATCTGCATCTGGCTACACCGACGTGGCTCGATGACGATCTATCAGGACTACACCGATGCGCTTTTCACCAGCATCACGCCGATTCTGGGTATCGGGTCTTATTTTGTATTTAGCGTCTGGCTGGAGATTCCGAAGAATTACGCGCTGATCGCCGCTTGCGTGCTGGCAGGCCTGATGTCGCTGCAAGTGATCATTCAAACCTACCGCAGCAATGGCGTGTCACTGTTTTTCCTGCTCTCGCTGTTTGCCAAAATCGCCTTGCTGACCTTTTATTTCCTGATGATGGCGTTGCTGCTGTGTGGCGGCGCACGTACCCGGCAAGACGCACGTCGCCGCCGGGGATGGGCGGTATTTGCAACGACGGCGTTCGTTTTCCTTTCTGGCTGGATGTGTCGTAACCGGCAGTTCTCTTCGATCGACGACTACATCGCCGGCCGAACCTGAACTGCAGAGCGCTGGCCGGGATAGATGTCCCGGCCTTTCAGGATCAAGGAGCTGTTCATGGGGTTTCGTTTCTCCAAACGCATCACGATCATTCCCGGCGTTCGCCTCAACATCAGCGGTTCGGGCGTCAGCACCTCGATTGGCCCGCGCGGCTTGAGTCTCACCATGGCGCGCAACGGCACTTTCTTGAATGCCGGTTTACCCGGTACCGGCTTGTCCTGTCGCGAGCGCATTGATCGGCCGTCGCGTGCCGCTGATCCCCAGGCTACTGGCAACGCCGGCGATTACGCTGGCCAGTTGAAGGTCAAGGTCAGCGACCAGGGTTTGCTGCTGATTACCGACATGGATGACAACGAGTTGTCCCCCGCAATCATCAAGCGTGTGAAGTCGGAGCGTGCGGACTCAATTCAGGCGTTACTGGAGAAAGCCGCGGAAAAAATCAATCGCGATCTTGAAGACTGCCTCGGTGTGCACCTGGGTACGCCGCGCCCTGGGTCGATGCCGCTGATCCCCGCGCCGTTTGCCATCGAGGCGCCGCAGCAACCAGCGCAGAAAGCCCCAGGCCTGATGGACCGAATGTTGCTGCGCAGTGGCAAGATGGCGCGTGATGCGGACGCAGCGCAGCGGCAATATGTTGAGGATCTGAATCGTTGGCAGGCGACTCGGGATGCCCACGAATTTGAGCGCGGCGAGATTGAAAAAACCTTTCGGCTCGCCGCGCGCGGCTTTAGTGCCCAGATGGAGAAGGCATTGAATTACGTGTTGAGCGGAATTGCCTGGCCGAAGGAAACTCAGGTCACTTACGCGTTCTCGCAGGACGTCACCGGCGTCGCACTTGATGTGGATCTACCGGATGAGGGGGACGTGCCACGGCGCGTTGCGGAGGCGCGGGGCAATGGCAAGCTGACATTCAAGAACCGCACAGATGCACAGGTGCGGCGTGACTTTGTTGCGCTGTGCCATGGCTCGCTGTTTCGGGTAATTGGCGAAGTGTTTGCTTTGCTACCGGGGATCGACAAGGTATTGGCGTCTGGCTACATCCAGCGTAATAACGCCGCGAACGGTGTAAGCGAAGAACATTATGTGATCTCCGCATTGGTAACACGATCGCAGTGGGACTCACTGGACTTCGATCAGTTGGAAGCAATTGACCCGGCGGCGACGCTCAACGCGTACGGCGCGCGGGTCAAGCTTGATCGTTCAGCTCGTTTTACGCCGGTGTTGCCAATGGAGCTCTCGGTGCTGGACTGAGTGTGATGCCCGCGGAGCAAAGTTGCAGCGCGGGCAGTCAGAGTGGCTGGCTCAAACGTAGCGTTTCGAACCGCTGTTTTGCAGTGGCTCGCCCTTGAACACTTCGGGGCCATCCATTGTGAGCTTGAGTTTTTCGCCGTTGCGGGTCAGCCACGGCGTGGCTTCGCTGCAAGACTCGGAGGTGGCGCCGGACGGGCTGAGCACGATGTGCTCTTGGTCGATTTCGATCAGACCGATCACATAGGTGTAGATCATGTCGCTGTAGTCCTCATCCTCATCATCATGATCTTCGGGGAATTCGAAAGCGCACTCGACGACCTGGTTGCCGTATTCCATGCGCATTTTCGGTTTCAGCGAGGCCACCGACACCGCACCATTGTCGACCGCTGAGTACACGCTGCACACCAGCGCCACTTTACCGCCCATGAGCTGCGAGATCGCCGGGTTGATGTCGACGGTCTCCACCGCCGGTTCGCCGGCGCTCGCGCTCATTACATCGCCGGTGTGGAACACGTAAGGATCGAGATCGAACTCGCCACGTTTGTCCGGTGCCTGGATGATCGACATCCGCCCATCAGGGCGCAGGATGCCGATGCGCAGATCGAGGTCGTCGTTGTCGCAGTCGTCACCGTTATCCACCCAAGTGGCACTGACGCGAATGAATTTTGGTGCGGACGGGCCTTTTTCCAGCGAAACCTTGTGGCTGCTGCCGACCTTGTCGAGGGTAATCAGCGACTTTTGCATGCTGACGGCTTTGGCTGGTGGCGGAGGTGGTGCTTCTTCTTCGACTTCAACACCATACAAACCACACAGCCCCGCCAACCCCGAAGCGAAACCCTGCCATACCGAACGCGCCTTGAACTGGCCATTGCGCACGTACAAATCGAGGACGATGATCCCGGTTTCTTTGGCGAAAGGCTCGGGAGCCAATTCCAGCACTTGAGCACCGGCAATCACCGTGGCTCGCAGGTCCTTGACCGCTTCAAACCCACCGGCACTGCCGTCTTGCGTCAGGGTGATGGCAACTTTCGTGATGTTGGCCGGCAGGCGCGCCAGATCGAAACTGATGCTGTGACTGATCACACTTCCCTGAACCATCGGCGCTGCAAACGTAGCTGCGCCGGACGGATGTTCAGGAACGTTGAAGAACACCATGCCGCTGTCATCCAGCACCTTGCCGGTGTCGCCAAGCAGAAACGCGGTCAGATTGACGTCCAGATTGGCGCCTGCCGCGTGCGTAACCACGACCCGCCCTTGGGCGAGGCTGAGATTGGTGTTTTCACCGGGCTTGAGTGACTGATTCAATTGAGATCCCTATTCCTTGGATAACGTGCAGTACACCGCGCTTGCGATGTGCCTGAGGTGTTGAGCGTTTCGTCGGTCAACGAATGATGTTTTTGGCTTTGGCTTCCTTGAGCCAAGAGGGGAATTCAGCCATCAACTTGTCGTACAGCTGTTCTTCGCTGATGTCGTGCAAGTCATCCAGTGCGAAGAAGCCGCAGTTGTCGACCACACGTCCACTCAGGGTGTCGAGCTTTTCCAGGACACCGTAGTTGGAGCCGCCGATGCCGACGAACTGCCAGAAAATCCCCTGCTTGGCAGCGTCTACCATCAGTTTGGTAATTTCGCGGTTTTTCGACACGCCGCCGTCACTGATGAAAATCACGAACATTGGCGTCTGCTCATCGGACTGCTGAAACGATGCCAATACTTTTTCGATGACTCGCGGTTCATCGTTGAAGCGACCGCCGACATTCCATTTCTTCCAGCCTTGGCTGTCGGTGTCGATGAAACGCTCATAGTTGCTGAGCGTGACGGGGGAGAGTTGCAGTGGTTTCTCGGCGAATGCCCAGCATTCCAGTTCGCCGTCTTCATCGAACGATACGGCCAGCGGGATGACCCGGTTGAGCACTTCCTGCACCCGGCCACGGGAATACTGGCCGTTCATCGAGCCGGTTGCGTCGAGCACCAACACCACGCGGGCTTTGGTTTCAGTGAGGTTGGCTTTCTCCAGGCTGACTTGCGCTTTCTTGGCCAGGCTGACCAATTGCGGGGCAGCATCGCCGACGCGTTTCTCCAGAGAGACCTTCGCTGATATCGGCGCCGGTGGTGCTTCTTCAGCAATTTCACCACCAAAATGTCGAACCAGCGCATCCAGACCTTCGGCATAACCTTGCAGGTTGGCCGCGATGCGCCACTCACCGTCCTTACGATACAGATCGGCGACCATGATCGCCTTCTCGCCAGTGAAATCGGCCCCCGAGAACGGGCAAGTTGCAAGCGTCTCGCCGACCGGGCTGAGCACTTCGAAGCTACTGGCGAGAATGTCCTTCATCGCGCCAGCGCCGTCGATTGAGGCTGTGAACACCAGACGCTCGATCGATGCTGGGAGCGAATCGAGGTTGATGGCGAAGCGGCCGCCATCGGTGATCCTGATGCTGGCGCAGGGCGTACTCGGCTGATTGAAAAAGACCATGTAGCGGTCATCCGAAAGCTTGCCTTGCGCATCGACGCCGAAGCAGACGAAGTCGATCACTTGCGCGGCGTCGATCCTGATCGAGAGCGTCAGTGCGCGTCCCTGAAGAATCTTTGATAACGGCAACCGTTGCCCTTGGCTGATCTGCATGTGTGACTTCCTTGAAATTTTGAATTCGGTGCCTTTCGACGCGACGGGTAATCTCGCCGAAAAGCACTGCGAAATCAAATTGACCAGGCGTCTCCCGCCGGCGCTTTGCCGTGGTCATACGGCTTGCCAATCCACATGTAAACCAGCCCCAGACCAATCACGATCGCCGTGCTCAGCACCATCGCGTAATTGATGTACCACACCGCATCCGGCGTGCGTGGCCAGGCCATGTTGATGATTGCGCCGACGCCGTACACCAGCGCGCCGATGTTCACCGGCCAGCCCCAGGCGCCGAGGGTGAATTTGCCGCTCGGTTTCCAGCCTTTGCTGCGGGCGTACAGGGCGGCGAGGACGATCATCTGGAACGCGAGGTAGATGCCGATGGCGGCGAAGCTGACGATGGTGGCCACGGCGTCTTGCAGGAAGAATCCGAGGGCGATGATCAGGCCGGGCAGGACGCCGGACACGAACAGCGCAGCAACCGGCACCTGGGTCGTAGGAGAAATCTTTTTCAGCAGTCGGCTACCGATGACCATTTCATCGCGAGCGTAGGAGTACAGCAGACGACTCGCCGCCGCTTGCAGGCTGATGACGCAGGAGATGAAGGAAATCATCACCACGCCCATCACCACTTTCGAACCGATCGGGCCGAAGGCGTTGTTGAGGATGGTGGTGACCGGGTCCTTGTCGGTGCCGTTGATCACCGCTTGCATGTCCGGCACGGCGAGGATCAGCGCCAGGCAAGCGAACATCGCCGCGATGCCGCCGATGTAGATGGTCATGCGCATGGCCACCGGGATTTTCTTGCTCGGGTTCGGGGTTTCTTCGGCCACGTCGCCGCAGGCCTCGAAGCCGTAGTAGAGGAACATCCCCGCCAGCGACGCGGTGAGAAACGCCGGAAGATAGGAGCCATCGACACTGATGTCGAAAGTGTTGAACAGCACGCTGATCGGTTGGTGGCGCTCGAAAATCAGCAGGTACACGCCGACGATCACCGCACCCACCAGTTCACAGAGGAAGCCGAACATGGCGATCCGCGCCAGCACCTTGGTGCCGCTGAGGTTCACCAGCGTGGCGAACAGCGTCAGCACCAGGGCGATGACGATGTTGGTGTTGTTGCTCGGCTCAAACCCCAGCATGGCCGCGAGGTACGGGCCGGCGCCGACCGCAACGGCGGCGATGGTCACGCACAGGGCGATGGAGTAGATCCAGCCGACCATCCATGCCCATTTCTTGCCCACCAGGCGACGTGCCCAAGGATAAACGCCGCCGGAAATCGGGAACTGCGACACCACTTCGCCGAAGATCAGGCACACCAGCAGTTGCCCGCAGCCGACCAGCAAGTAAGCCCAGAACATCGGCGGCCCGCCAGCGGCCAGGCACAGGCCGAACAGGGTATAAACCCCTACGACCGGTGACAGATAAGTGAAGCCCAGCGCGAAGTTTTCCCACAGGCTCATGCTGCGGTTGAAGTTGGAGGTGTAGCCCAGTTGGCGCAGTTGTTCGGCATCGCTGTCGGCAACGGCGGCTGAGAGATCGGGTGATGCACTCATGTGTGTTTGCTCCGTGAAATCGGCAGATTTCGGATGGCCGAAACCGTGGCGGGGCCTGTTGAGCGCCGCCCGGATCGGTAGTTATTGTTTTGAATGCCTGGTGATGCAGATGACCGGTTTCTGCCTTGAAGCCGGGGGAATGCTTTTAGTGTTTGAACATCACATGCCGAACCGTGGTGTAGTCCTCCAGCCCGTACATGGACATGTCCTTGCCGTAGCCGGACAGTTTCTGACCGCCATGAGGCATTTCGCTGACAAGCATGAAGTGCGTATTCACCCAGGTGCAGCCGTACTGCAAACGGGCGGACAGGCGATGGGCGCGCCCTACATCCGCCGTCCACACAGAGGAAGCGAGGCCGTAGTCCGAATCGTTGGCCCACTCCAGCGCCTGGGCTTCATCGGTGAACTTGGTCACCGACACCACCGGGCCGAACACTTCGCGGCGGACGATTTCGTCGTCCTGCTGCGCATCGGCCAGCACGGTCGGCTCGAAGAAGAAACCGTTGCCGTCCACAGCCTTGCCACCGGTGATCAAGCGAATGTGCGGTTGCGCCACGGCGCGTTCGACAAACCCGGCCACGCGGTCGCGATGCTGGGCGGTGATCAGCGGCCCGAGTTCGGTCGACGGATCATCCTGCAAGCCGTACTTGATGCTGCTGACCGCTGCGCCGAGCTTCTCGACGAATTTGTCGTAGATGCCTTGCTGGGCGTAGATCCGGCACGCAGCGGTGCAGTCCTGACCGGCGTTGTAGAAGCCGAACGTGCGAATGCCTTCGACTGCGGCGTCGATGTCGGCGTCGTCGAAGATGATTACCGGGGCCTTGCCGCCCAGTTCCATGTGCATGCGTTTGACGCTGTCGGCGGTGCTGGAAATGATGTTCGAACCGGTGGCTATCGAGCCGGTCAGCGACACCATGCGCACTTTCGGATGGGTCACCAGCGGACTGCCCACGCTCGGCCCACGACCGAACACCAGATTGAGCACACCGGCCGGGAAAATATCCGACGCCAGTTCGGCCAGACGCAACGCGGTCAGCGGGGTTTGTTCCGACGGCTTGAGCACCACGGTATTACCGGCGGCGAGGGCCGGGGCGATTTTCCAGGCGACCATCATCAGCGGGTAGTTCCACGGCGCGATGGAGGCGATCACGCCCACCGGGTCGCGGCGGATCATCGAGGTGTGGCCGGGCAGGTATTCGCCGCCGGCCGAACCGCTCATGCAACGGCTGGCGCCGGCGAAGAAACGGAACACGTCGGCTATCGCCGGGATCTCGTCGTTCAGCGCAGCGCTGTAGGGTTTGCCGCAGTTGTCCGATTCCAGTTTCGCCAGTTCTTCGCCGTGGGCTTCGATGGTGTCGGCGAGTTTGAGCAGCAACAGCGAACGGTCTTTCGGCGTGGTCTGCGACCATTCGGCGAAGGCACTGTCGGCGGCGCGCACGGCGGCATCGACCTGGGCTTCGCTGGCCTCGTTGATTTCCACCAGCACTTCGCCACGCGCCGGGTTGAGCACCGGTTGCGCCGGGCCTTCGCCGTTGACCAGTTGGCCATTGATCAAGAGTTTGGTTTGCATGTTGTTGTCCTCTTTCTACTGCAAATTCAGGGTGGGAAAGGTCAGGGAAATCATTTGCCGCCGCTGCCGGCCACGCTCTCGCCACCCCGGGTCAGGTAGTAGGCGCCGAGGATCGGCAGCATGGTGACCAGCATCACCAGCATCGCCACGACGTTGGTCACCGGTACGTCCCGTGGGCGGCTCAACTGGTTGAGCAACCACAGCGGCAAGGTGCGCTCATGGCCGGCGGTGAAGGTGGTGACGATGATTTCGTCGAACGACAGCGCAAACGCGAGCATGCCGCCGGCGAGCAACGCCGAGCCGAGGTTCGGCAGGATGATGTAGCGGAAGGTCTGCCAGCCGTCGGCGCCGAGGTCCATCGACGCTTCGATCAAACTGTGTGAGGTACGGCGCAAACGGGCGATGACGTTGTTGTAGACGATCACCACGCAGAAGGTCGCGTGGCCGACGATGATGGTGAACATCCCCGGCTCGATCCCCAGCGTCTTGAAGGTCGCCAGCAGCGCGATCCCGGTGATGATCCCCGGCAAGGCAATCGGCAGGATCAGCATTAGCGAAATGCCCTGTTTGCCGAAGAAGTCCCGGCGGTACAACGCCGCCGAAGCGAGGGTGCCGAGGACCATGGCAATCAGCGTGGCGATGCTCGCAATTTGCAGCGACAGCTTGATTGCTTCCAGCACGTCCGGCCGCGAAAACGCCACGCTGAACCAATGCAGCGTGAAGCCTTTCGGTGGAAAACTGAACGCTGCGTCTTCAGTGTTGAAGGCGTAGAGGAAGATGATCAGGATCGGGAAGTGCAGAAACACCAACCCGCCCCATGCTGCGATTTTTAAGCCAATTGAGGCCTTTTCAGAGTGCATCGAAGGCCCCCAGTCGTTTGACGATGGACAGGTAAATGGCGATCAGTACGATCGGCACCAGCGTGAATGCAGCAGCCATTGGCATGTTGCCGATCGCGCCTTGCTGGGCGTAGACCATGCTGCCGACGAAGTAGCCCGGCGGGCCCACCAGTTGCGGCACGATGAAGTCGCCCAAGGTCAGCGAAAAGGTGAAGATCGAACCGGCCGCGATACCCGGCACCGACAGCGGCAGGATCACCTGCATGAAAGTCTGGCGCGGTTTGGCCCCGAGGTCGGCGGAGGCTTGCAGCAACGACGGCGGCAGGCGTTCCAGCGAGGCCTGGATCGGCAGGATCATGAACGGCAGCCAGATGTAGACGAACACCATGAACCGGCCCAGGTGCGAGGTCGACAAGGTGCTGCCGCCGACCCCGGGAATCCCCAGAATGAATTGCAGAACCGGTTCTAGCCCCAGGTGCTGAACGAACCACTGCGCGACGCCGCCCTTGGCCAGCAGTAGCGTCCAGGCGTAGGCCTTGACGATGTAACTGGCCCACATCGGCATCATCACCGCGATGTAGAAAAACGCCTTGGTCTTGCCGGTGGTGTAGCGCGCCATGTAATAGGCAATCGGGAACGCGACGATGGCGCTGGCGATCGACACCACGACGGCCATGCTCAGGGTGCGCAGGATGATGTCGAAGTTCGACGGCTGAAACAGCGCGGCGAAGTTGGCCAGGGTCAGGTCGGGCGTGACCGCCATGGTGAAGTCGTCGAAGGTGTAGAAACCTTGCCACAGCAGCACCAGCAGCGACCCCAGATAGATCGCGCCGAACCACAGCAGCGGCGGCACCAGCAGCATCGACAGATAGAGGTTCGGTTTGCGATACAGCAGGTTGGAAAACCTGCGCAACGGCGCCGATTGAGGGAGGGCGAGGGCGGTCATGTCACACCCCGCTCGCAACGGTGTCGTGCAGCGGAATCATCGCTTCCCGCGCCCAGCGTGCGCTGATGCGCTGACCGGTCTGGTGTTGCGCGCTGCTATCGATCCACTGATTGTTGGCGTGGCTGATGCTCAGGGTCTGGCCATTTTCCAGGGTCAGTTCATAGCGCGTGGCGCTGCCCTGATACTGGATGTCGTGGAGCAGACCGCTGACTTCGATTTCATGGCTGGCCAGCGGGCCTTCGGCGAAACGCACGTGTTCCGGGCGGATCGAAAACGGCTGTGGATGGCCGCTGAGCTGTCGCGCCAGATCGCCGCGAATCACGTTCGAGGTACCGACGAATTCGGCGACGAACGTCGTGGTGGGTTTCATGTACAGATTGCGCGGGGTGTCGACCTGCTCGATGCGACCCTTGTTGAACACGGCCACACGGTCGGACATCGACAGTGCTTCAGTCTGGTCGTGAGTGACGAAGATGAACGTGATGCCGAGCTGGCGTTGCAGCTTCTTCAGTTCGCTCTGCATCTGTTCGCGCAGCTTCAGGTCGAGGGCGCCCAACGGTTCGTCGAGCAACAGCACGCGCGGGCGATTGACCAGCGCGCGGGCGAGGGCGACACGCTGACGCTGACCGCCGGACAACTGCACCGGTTTGCGGGCGCCGTAGCCGCCGAGGGCGACCATGTCCAACGCTTCTTCGGCGCGCTTGTGGCGCTCGTTCTTGTTCACGCCTTTGACTTTCAAACCGTAGGCCACGTTGTCCAGCACGTTCATGTGCGGGAACAGCGCGTAATCCTGAAACACCGTGTTGACGTCGCGTTGATAGGGCGGCAAACCGGCGGCTTCGGCGCCGTGAATGCGGATCGAGCCAGCGCTCGGTTGCTCGAACCCCGCGATCAGGCGCAGGCACGTGGTCTTGCCCGAACCGGAAGGGCCGAGCATGGAAAAGAACTCGCCGTCCTGGATATCGATGGAAACCCGGTCAACGGCCTTCACCTCGCCGAACTGCCGGGAAACGTTGGTGAACTGGACTGCAAGCGTCATGGTGCGGTGCTCCAAAAAGGCGAGGGCCGTCGCAGCGGCCCTGCCTGGACTTCTGAAAAACAGTATTCGAATTGATCGTTCCCACGCTCCGCGTGGGAATGCAGCCCGTGACGCTCTGCGTCAGCTCCTGCGAATGGACGCGGAGCGTCCGGTGATGCATTCCCACGCGGACGGTTCGACGCCTCGACGTGGGAACGATCGGGCTAGGGCGGCGAGTCAGCGGCCGCCCATGATCGCAATGTAATCCTGCGTCCACCGGCTATACGGCACAAACTTCCCACCCTCAGCCTGCGGCGTTTTCCAGAAAGCGATCTTGTCGAACTGATCAAACCCGTTGGTCTTGCAACCCTCGGCCCCGAGCAACTCACTGCCCTGACACGCCGCCGGAACCGCCGGCAACGAACCGAACCACGCCGCCACATCACCCTGGACTTTCGGCTGCAGCGACCAGTCCATCCACTTGTAGGCGCAGTTCGGGTGCTTGGCCTCGGCGTGCAGCATGGTGGTATCGGCCCAACCGGTGGCGCCTTCTTTCGGCACGGTCGAGGCGATCGGCTGTTTATCGTTGATCAGGCCGTTGACCTGATACGGCCAGGCGCTGGATGCGACCACGCCTTCGTTCTTGAAATCGCTCATCTGCACGGTGGTGTCGTGCCAGTAGCGGTGGATCAGCTTCTGCTGGGCGCGCAACAGTTCGAGCACAGCTTTGTACTGATCTTCGGTGAGCTGGTACGGGTCCTTGATCCCCAGCTCAGGCTTGGTGGATTTCAGGTAGAGCGCCGCGTCGGCGATGTAGATCGGGCCGTCGTAGGCTTGCACACGGCCCTTGTTCGACTTGCCGTCAGGCAGATTCTGTTCGGCGAACACCACGTTCCAGCTGGTCGGCGCGGTCTTGAACACGTTGGTGTTGTACATCAGCACGTTCGGGCCCCACTGGTACGGGGTGCCGTAGGTTTCCTTGTTGACCACGTACCACGGCGCGTCTTTCAGGCGTGGGTCGAGGGTTTTCCAGTTCGGGATCAACGCAGTGTTGATCGGTTGCACACGCTTGCCGACGATCAACCGCAGCGATGCATCGCCCGACGCGGTCACCAGGTCGTAACCGCCCTTAGCCATCAGGCTGACCATTTCGTCAGACGTGGCAGCGGTTTTCACATTGACCTTGCAGCCGGTTTCTTTCTCGAAACCGGTCACCCAGTCGTAGGCCTTGTCGCTTTCACCGCGTTCGATGTAGCCTGGCCAGGCGACGATATCCAGCTGGCCTTCGCCGGCGCCGACGGCTTTCAGCGGCTCGGCGGCCTGCAGGCTGGCGCTGGCCAGCAGGGCCGTGGTGATTGCACTGAGCAGTGCGGTCTTGTGCACGAACATGGTGAACCCTCTTCTTTAAATTATGGTCGGGGTAGTTGTGAACGCGGTGAAGCATGCCGTGGTCGGCTTGTTATTAGCGTAGTCAGAGATGCTGGCCGTGGCGTGCCATGATGTGCCGCACCACGCTGTAGTCCTGTAGCGAATCGCTGGATAAGTCTTTGCCGTAACCGGAGCGTTTCAGCCCGCCGTGGGGCATTTCGCTGACCAGCATGAAATGACTGTTGATCCAGGTGCAGCCGTATTGCAGGCGTGCGGCGACCTGCATTGCTTTATCAAGGTTCTGCGTCCACACCGACGAAGCGAGGCCGTATTCCGAGTCGTTGGCCCAGTCCACCGCTTGCGCCAGTTCGTCGAAGCGGGTCACGGTCACCACCGGGCCGAACACTTCGCGCTGGACGATTTCATCGCTCTGTTTGCAACCCGCCAGCAGGGTTGGCTGATAGAAGAACCCGGCGCCGGAATGCACTGCCGCACCGGTCACTCGTTCGATGTGCGGCTGACCGAGGGCGCGCTCGACGAAACTGGCCACACGGTCGCGCTGGCGAGTGCTGATCAGTGGGCCTATCTCGTTGTCGGCGTCGCGTTTGCCGGCGAAGCGCAGGCTGCTGACCGCCGCGCCGAGTTCGGCGACCAATTTGTCGTGAATCCCGGCCTGGGCGTAGATCCGGCAAGCCGCCGTGCAATCCTGCCCGGCGTTGTAATAGCCATAAGTGCGCACGCCTTCGACCACAGCTTTGAGATCCGCATCGTTGCAGACGATCACCGGGGCCTTGCCGCCGAGTTCGAGGTGGGTGCGTTTCAGCGTTTTGGCGGCGGCCTGGAGGATTTTCTGGCCGGTGACGATATCGCCGGTCAGCGACACCATGCGCACTTTCGGATGACCGACCAGGTGACTGCCAACCCCTTCGCCGCCACCGCAGACGATATTGATCACCCCGCGCGGCAGAATCTCGGCCAGTGCCGGAGCCAGCGCCAGAATCGACAGCGGCGTGTGCTCGGACGGCTTGAACACCAGCGTATTGCCGGCGGCGAGGGCCGGGGCGATCTTCCACGCGGCCATCATGATCGGGTAGTTCCACGGTGCAATCGAGGCGACGACGCCAATCGGATCGCGGCGCACCATGCTGGTGTAGCCCGGCACGTATTCGCCACTGAGCTGGCCGGTCTGGCAGCGCACGGCGCCAGCGAAAAAGCGAAACACATCGACGGTGGCGGTCAAATCATCCTGCCGCGCCAGATGCAGCGGCTTGCCGCAGTTCAGGGCTTCGAGGCGGGCGAGGTGATCGGCGTGTTTTTCGACGGCGCTGGCGATTTCCAGCAGCAAGTTGGAGCGTTGTTGCGGAGTCGTGCGTGACCACTCGGCAAAGGCGCGGTGGGCGGCGAGGATGGCGGCTTCGACTTGCTCGGTGCTGGCTTCGGCGATCTGGGTCAGGACTTCGCCGGTGGCCGGGTTGAGGATTGGTTCGACAAATCCTTGCCCGGCGACCAGTTCGCCGTCGATCAGCAACGCGGTGTGCATGTGGGTCTGCGCGCCAGCCATTTTCCGTGATCTCTTTTCTTGTATGGCCATGTTGCTCCCTGTTCCGGGAGCCGACCGTCTTATAGATGCAGCAAGACTAGTGCGCGGCTCCGGGGTCGACAAATTCTAAATACTGAAGGTGGCATTCGATTAAATAGATGGCTTGCGTCCGCCGTGGGGCTGTTCGCGGGCCACAGTCAGGAACGGGTCGACCAGCGCAGGGCGTGCGGTGCCACGGCGCCAGGCCAGACCGACGTCGAGGGTCTGGTTGAGGTCGGCAATTGGTCGGGCTTCGATGATGTCGCCTTCCAGTGACCATGGGCGGTAGGTCATGTCGGGCTGGATCGACACGCCCAGGCCTGCCGCGACCAGACTTCGCACCGCCTCTGTGGACGCGGTTCTGAGAGTGATCTTCGGTTGCAGTCCGGCGCCGCGCCAAAGGCGTTGGGCATTGCGATCCATCTCGTCGACGTTCAGTTGAATCAACGGCTCCCGGGCGACGTCGGCGAGGTTGATGCTGTCGTGTTCCAGCAGCGGATGCTGGGCCGGCAGCCACAAACGGTGCGGTGAATGAGTCAGCACTTCAGTCTGCAAGGCGTGGCGGTCTTCGAGGTTGGAGAGGATCAACACCCCGACATCGATCTCGCCGCTGACCAGCAAATGCTCGATGTACGGCCGCTCGTCTTCCATCACCCGGATCTCGACGTTGGGGTACGCACGCTGGAAACGAGTGAGCAAATCCGCCAGGTAATAACCGGCCACCAGACTGGTCACGCCGACGATCAACTGCCCGGCGACTTGATCGGTGCTTTGTTGCAGGCTGCGTTTGGCGTTGTCCACGGTTGCCAGAATCAAGTGCGCCTGGCGTAGAAACTGGTGCCCCTGATGGGTGAGCGTCATGCCCTTGGCGTGGCGGTTGAACAGGCTGACGCCGATTTCTTCCTCCAATTGCTGGATGGCCAGGGTCAGGGTCGATTGGGAAATGAACGCGGTCTGCGCGGCGGCGGAGATCGAGCCGGTCTCGGCCACGGCGATGAAATGGCGGATCTGACGCAAGGTCATCATGGAAGGTTTACCCGGTGGGCGGTTTTTATAGATTGCCTCGAGTGTATATCTATTTTCGCGAAGGGCTGCTGAGGGCCAGGCAACATCTGGAAGCACACTCGCACCCAAACGACGGGCACTTTCGAACTAGGCTGAGGGCCTTATTGATCCGGATAACCCCTGTTTGGAGGCGGAACATGAACACCCGTGGATTGCTCGATCAACTCCTCAAGTCCGGCCAGGATCTGCTGCAGAACAAGGCGGGCGGGGCACAGAACAAACCGGCGGCCGGTGGTTTGGGCAGCTTGCTTGGCGGATCCTCCAGTAATGGCGCACTTGGCGGTTTGCTGTCAGGCGCAGGCGGCGGTGCCCTGGCGGCCGGCGCCATGGGCCTGTTGCTGGGCAGCAAAAAGGCCCGCAAGGTTGGCGGTAAAGTCGCCATTTACGGCGGCCTCGCCGCACTGGGCGTGATCGCCTACAAAGCCTACGGCAACTGGAACGCCCAGAAAGGCACCGCCCCGCAGAGCGAACCGCAAACCCTCGATCGCCTGCCACCGGCGCAAGTCGAACAACACAGCCAGGCCATCCTCAAGGCTCTGGTCGCCGCCGCCAAAGCCGACGGCCACATCGACGACCGCGAACGCCAGCTGATTGAAGGTGAATTCACCAAGCTCGACAACGATCAGGAGCTCAAACACTGGCTTCACGCCGAACTCAACAAACCCCTCGACCCTACCGACGTCGCCCGCGCGGCGAGCACACCGGAGATGGCCGCCGAAATGTACGTGGCGAGTGTGATGATGGTGGATGAGGAGAACTTCATGGAGAAGGCGTATCTGGATGAGCTGGCGAAGCAGTTGAAGCTGGAGCCGGGGTTGAAGGCCGAGTTGGAGAGGCAGGTGAGGGTGGCGACCCTCTAAGTTATTGAGTCAAGGCTGCATCAGTGCAGCCCTGTTGTCTTGAGTGGCATGACTACGCACGTTTCTTGCCACTTCCCTTATTCAAATAAACCTGGGCAAAGATCTCAGTAATGGCTCGTTGGGGTGTGCGCCGCTTTAGCGCTCGAACTTCCTCGCTCAAACGGATAAGGTCTTCGCTAGGCTTTGCCCATTGTTCTTCAGGCAGCGGCTCGGACCAGGAGCGCATGGCATCAGGCAATGCTCTACGCCCGACTTTTGCGATTCGACGTACTTCCCATTCGACAAGAAGGTTGGGCAAGGTCCAGAACGTCATAGCGTGGTAGAGATACCAGAAAAAGGCGTAAGTCCAACCGACTTCCTTTTCACGTATACGGCGATGCAGGCGCGCTCGGGCATTGCGCAAGGTGTGCATGCCTTCGTGGGGCGGATCATCGGGGCCTTGCAAATCCATGGGGTCTTGAATGCTTTTGAGGTCGTGGACTTCGTATTCCATATACGCGCGAACGGCTTCCCAGTGGGCAATCGCCAATGGCATCCCACCGCACCTGAATTCAACACTGACCCATTGTCCTTGATGGTCAAAACCCATACCCATGCCGTACTGGCGACGTACCCCGTATTGGCTGGCGCCTTGTGCCTGGACGACCCAGGCGCAAAGGGATTCCCAAGGGACGAAGACCGGCGCCTCGGCGCCCGTTGGCATGAAGCAGACTTCCCGGCGCTGGCGGTTGAAACGGGTCGGTATGACTTTGGTATATTTTCTGTGGTTGTAAAACCACACGGTGAGACCGATGCCCAGGCCGGAGAGAAACATCCAGATGGCGGGCTCTCGAGTAGCAATAAAAAGATCCGAGCTGAACTCCAAAGCGTCCTTCGATGCGTAACCGCTCGTCGCAACGATGAGTCCGACCAGCAGCGGAATACCCAAAACAATAAAGAGCGCAGCAGTAAATGGCCCACCCAGTGTCATTTGCCAGGAGAACACTTGAGGCTTGCCGCCACCGAAATCCAGATACGTATCGTTGAGATCACTCACGTGAGGGCTGTGTGGCGTTGAGTCAGTGGGCAACGGCAAAGGTGCCAGATAGGTCGTGCTGCCCAAGGGAAAGTGCTCGATATCTCCGGCACGGTAGCGTTTCGTTTTTTTCGGATCGAACGGCTCCGATACAAGGGCTTCAGACATGCGTAGCAGATTCCAGCATCAGAGGCTCCACGGGGAGCAGAGGTGCGTGAGGAGGAGGTGGCACTCGATCTAACGAAGGGAAAGCACCCGTGCCCCTCGGATCAAGACGAATGTAATGGGTTCTCTGCTGAGGTTGCCCGCTGGAGCTGGTGCTTTGGATCGCTACGACAAGCATCAACTCTTCACCAGATTTACCCACTATACGTTCATTGGTCTGCGGGTATTCGATGCAGAGAACCATTTGGTTGTCTTCCACGCGACGTATTCCGGCCACTACAGGCTCACTGAGAATTTCCCAGCGCTCTGTGGTCTGTGCCCGATCGATGAGGATGGAATTGATGCGGTACGCCCCGATGTTCAACTGATGACTGGCCTTGCCTGCTAGAGGTGCCGTAAACGCTGCCGTATCAAGCCCTGGAAGCAGCAGATGGATGTCACCGATTTTGGCTCTGAGTAAAAGGTTTTTCCACCAGGAGTCATATTCGACGCGACCCACCTGCACTGAAGGCGCCTGCGTAACCTCTATCAGAGAGCGCTGGTATTGGGCGAGGCTCATAAATTTGCGTTTGCTCGCGTCCTGACCCCATGGTGTGCTTTGCAACCATTGGTCGTGCGCACTGGTGTTGTAGTAGTTGTAAACATAGTTTCCACCCAGCTCCAGGGCCGTAAACAAGGCCCCGGCCAGGTTCGCACGGAAGAATACGCTTGATAAACGGGCGCCTGAGGCAGCCCACGCCGCGGCTCTGACTGCTCCTTGTTCTGCCGCAAGTACGGAGTAAGTGGCGTGTAGAGTGCTGCCCATTCCATAAGTATTGCTTGCCAGCAACCCACCAGAGCCGGCCATCGATATGATCGCCCCAGTCTGAGCCCCGTCGTTTCCGCTGCGAACGGCTTGCTCCCAACTGCTTTGATAGCTTTTGAGGCTGGCACCGGCAGCGTAAACCCCCAACAGATAGGTCATCGCTCCCAAGCCGACATGCAGTTTGCCCATCTGGACCTGGAGGTTTCCTATCGCATGATTTTGCAAGCCTTTTGCCAGAAGGTTGCTGCGAGCGGTCAATGCTGTATCGAAAATGCCTTGAGCAGCAGCAAAGCCCGCTGCGCCCGTGGCCACCGCAGCATTGATTACCGGTGTTAATACGCGCTTGTTTTTGCTCTGGTTGAACGTCTCTATGGCTACCTGCCGCAAATTCAACGCCTGCACAACAAACAATAATAACGCCGCCCCATCTCCCATCAGATTCTGTTTCGGTGCTGCTTTTACACCGTTGCGGAAGTTCTTCATCAAACCCGATATTTCCTGTTGGTTCGCCGGGGGGAAGACAACAGTAATACCGGCGCGCGCAGGTGTCGCTCCATACAATCGAACGCTGTTATCCGGCACGTCGCCAATAGGGCTGAGGCCGCCGGCCAGTCGAGCTGCAGTACCTTCCAGCTGCTTTCGGGCAAGTTCTATTTCAGCCTGAAGCTGTTGAGCTTTCGGCGACTTGTGACCTGACGTGCGTTTGACCTGGTTGCGCTTGCGATTGAGTTCTTGCAGGTGTGTCTGTTCTTCGAGCAGATCCTTGAGCGTGCTTTTGAGCGCAGTTCTTTCGGCGTCCGACGCTATGGTAAAGGTCACGCCCTCGCGCCTGGCGGCATCCAGAATTCGAGTCGGCAATGCCTTGGGCAGGCGCCGGAACAGTTGATCAAGATCAGGCATCGCCTGCCCTTTGAGCACCTGATCAAAGTCGGCCAGTACTTTTTCCATGCCACGACTCAGCGCCGGGCTCATTGTCTGCTGGGCGGCATCGGCTACCGCGCGAGTATCTTCCGGTAGCTGATCGAGGGCAGGCAAACGGTGTTCTTCGATTTTTTTGAGGCTTTTCACATACTCGGGCGCGCTGTTGAACAACGTGATACCCGCTGCCTGCGCGAAAGCATATTGAACCCAGAGAGCCGTCTGTTCACTGTAGGGCAGTGCATAAAACATGGGGCGGCTGAATTGTGGTTCCTTCTCAAGGAATTTCAGAACCGCATCGCAGGCTTCATCACTGCGGCAAATATCCTTCAGGCAAGCGTATTCGGTCGCAAACGACTGGCCGACCTGTTTGGCGATCAGAGGGTCGTAGTACCAGGCAGACTTGTGAAAGCGCCCGGCGCACAGCATTGCCGTTCGATCAGCTGTAATGTGCTCAAGCAGTTTGTTCCAACGCTTGAGGGACGCACGATGCTCGAACAAGGCGTTGTCCATCGCTTCACGATCAATCAGATCATTGATGCCACGCTGGCCCATTTTCGCGCCATTGAGAGCGTCCTTGATCCGGCGATCCTGCTCTCTGCCGAGCTTCAGCAACGCTTCGAAGTGTTTGTCGACGAAGTCTTGCGGACAGCCGCTGAAATGTTCGCGCGTGTAATAGCTGCGATCGGTGCCTTCGATTTCTTGACTGGCGACGATCTGCCCGGCGGAGGAACCGCCATACATGGCTACTTGCGACGCATGATCCAGCGCCTGCCGTTGCAATCTGGCAAGTTCAGGGGGTACCGGACTTCCTTTCGGCGGAGTCATCAACCCGCCTTTGTTAAGGTATTCGAGTATGGCCTGGCGTGTAGTGCCTTGCTCGGGTTCCTTCATCTTTTCCAGGTCGCCGAGCATCAACTTGATGGCTGGGTCGTCACTTGAGTCACCCAGGCTCCCCATATCCTCGCGGGTCAGTTGGGTCAGGGATTCGATATAGCAGGCCAGCAGATAGTCACGCTCGTTGGCTTGCTCTTGCGCTCCGCCGTTAGCCCAGGCGGTTATCCAGTCGGCCACCTGATCCTGATAATTGGCAAGGTCACGAAGCACGCCAATATGATCCTCGACCACGAGGTAGAGAACGTCCTGTTGATATTCGGCTTCAATACAGCCACTCAGAGGATTCATGGACGACTCACGAAAGTACGCAGGTTTTTCCCACAGATAGGGCACCCGCTCTTCTTCCGGGTAGGAGTAGACCTTGACTGAAGGAATGAACGTGGCTTTTTCTTCCGGTTCATTGCGTTTGCGCCGCTCAGCGTTTTCGGCATCCTCGACAGCTTTTGCTTCAGCCTCATCCTGAGCATTCTGCTCACTCTGTACGCGAGCAGTCGCGACCTCGGCCAGCCAACGCTCGGCAAGAGCGGGCGTCAACAGG
The DNA here is from genome assembly GCF_058801265.1 of Pseudomonas sp. GW822-FHT03F08. Taxonomy (NCBI): domain Bacteria; kingdom Pseudomonadati; phylum Pseudomonadota; class Gammaproteobacteria; order Pseudomonadales; family Pseudomonadaceae; genus Pseudomonas; species Pseudomonas sp. GW822-FHT03F08. The sequence goes on from NZ_JBXANC010000017.1 coordinate 69,120, forward strand.
CTTGGGCCGCCCGTTTCGCAGTTGGCCTGACTCAGCTTGACGGCCTGCATGAAGAACTTGCGTTCAGATTCACTTTTAAGCACCTGGCGACACTTTTTCGCGGTCCATTGCACTTCTGAGTAAGTGACATAAAGCGTGCTGCGGGTCGAGTACGCCAGTACCGGTTTCCTGATTGGCTTGTCCCGCATATCGCTTTGAACTTCAGTGCCTTGCCAGAGCATTGCGCTGACCAGTCCATCAACGATTCGATATTCCGACAGCTCGCCGTTCTGACTGTCGATCACATAGAGCCAGCCATCGCGCAACAGACGTATGCCCACAGGGCGGGTGGCGAGCGTATAAGGGACAGGCACTTCACTTGATGGATCCAACGCCTTGCCATCGACCAGCCCGTAGCGCAAGGGAATCAATTGAATCTTGCCTTTCATCAGCCAACAGGCTCCCGTGGAGCACTTGGCATCTTCGCGGCTGGCACTGACGTTATTCGGATTTTTTCCCGGGGAGGCAGTGGTCGTCATCCTGGATTCCTTTGCAGGCTTTCAGCCCTTTCCTTGGCGATACTCGCTATATGCTCCAATCGCTGTGTAGGTGTTTGCTCTGAAGTCGTTTCAAGTAAAACATTGAGGTCCGGATGTTCCTTCAATGCCGTTACGCCGAGGAAGCCATGGAGGTTGGCATAGAGCGTGATATCCAGTTCACTGCAAAAGCCTCGCTCATAGGACTGTGAGGCAAGCTCATTGAGGTATTTCCAGCGCTCCGGTTTTTGCAGATGCGCCTGAAACGTCGGAAAGTATTCCTGCATATGCTGGTCAAGGCGCAAGACTACGGATCTGAAATTGACTTCACCCAGCAGTGCGATTTGTGAGTCGTTGAGTTGGTACGGTTTTACGTGAGAAATCGCAGGGGCATTCTGGGGGCGATGGTGTTGATGCCAGCATTGCAACGCCGTATCAGCAGTCAGTATCTCTGAGCAGGGGCCGAACAGTCGGGCATCCTGTTGCTCTGTTTGATCAAGCAGAGCATGCACAACGGCGGGGTCGGCTACGCGCAGGAGCACCTCGGTACCTTGTGGATGGGTAACGCAGATCAGCCAGCGAAAGTGATCTACCACGGAATCCCAGGATTGATCACTGAATACCAGATAACCCCACTCTTGATCCGAGTTTGTCAGAAACTGCTGAAAAATCGGGTCGTTCTGTCCGCTCAGGCGTATGAGACACGGCGAAATATCGTTCAACTCACTCCAGCGAGTTCCCAGATAAAGAGGCTCGAAATCCGGAGCGCTCGACCACGTATACAGCTGTCTGGGCAACTGTTCGACACTGACGCCATCCAGCAGCAACGCGACTGTTTTGTTCCATGGGAGGTCGCGGGGGAGTTGGTCTGCGAGCGACCTGTCAGGCGTTTGCATTTAATGCCTCCAATCGGGCCTTCTCGCACACTGCACAAATCGGCTTCTTCTGCATCAACGCCTGCCGCTGCGCCGGCACCAACAACTTCCCGGCCTTGTCCGCATCCGCCTGCTTCAACGGCCCCGGCATCAACGGCGCCGCACCGGTCCCGCTCCCCGGCCCACCACCGGAGTTGATATTGATCGCCGGCCCACTCAT
>NZ_JBXANC010000018.1:0-52376 GCF_058801265.1 Pseudomonas sp. GW822-FHT03F08
CCGTTTCGACTGCGCCGGAAGTGGGGCGAATTATAGGCCTCCAGAATCTGCCGTCAACTCTTAATTACGCTTTTCTTGCAAAACCTGCCTTTTACCCGGCAAACGCGGGATTCGGCGGGCTACCAGCGGAAGCCGCAGCACAAGCAGCAGCCCACCTATAGAGGCATAGACCGCCCACTCCTTGAGATCGGCGCGCACAATCCACAGCATATGCAGCAATCCAAGCCCGAGAATCACATACGCCAGCCGGTGCAACTTCTTCCAGCGCGCGCCCAAACGGCGCTGGCTATAACGGTTGGACGTCACCGCCAATGCCAGCAACCCCAGGAATCCAAGCGTACCGACAATTATGTACGGGCGTTTGCGCAACTCCACTCCCAACTGCGACCAGTCGAAACCCAGGATGAACGCCATATAGCTGCATAAATGCAAAACCACATACGCAAAACACCAGAGCCCCAACTGCCGGCGCACAGCGATCCACCCTGCCCACCCCGTAAGCTTCTGCAGCGGCGTCATGCTCAAAGTGATCAACAGCAATACCAATGTCCCGAGCCCAAGTCGATCAACCAGGACTTTTCCGGGGTCTGGCCCGAGCAGATCCTCAAAGGCCTGATAGAACCACCACAACGGCCAGATAGCCGCCGCAATAAAAACGCCCACACGCCAGAACGGATATCGCATCAGTAATTCTTCCGTAGATCGAGCCCTGTATATAAAGAAGCGACTTCGTCCGAGTAGCCGTTGAACATCTGCGTATCACGCACATTCGGCTTGAACAGACTATTAGGAAGACGTCGTTCCCGAGCCTGAGTCCAGCGAGGGTGATCAACCGTCGGGTTCACATTGGCATAAAACCCATACTCGTCCGCTGCAATGCTTTGCCAGGTCGTCTTTGGCTGCTCACTGACCAGACTGATCCGCACGATGGATTTGACACTCTTGAAGCCATACTTCCATGGCACCACCAGACGCAACGGCGCGCCGTTCTGATTCGGCAATTCACGGCCGTACATGCCCACTGCCAGGATCGCCAATGGATTCATCGCCTCATCCAGACGCAAGCCTTCTACATAAGGCCAGTCGATCAGGGCAAATCCCGACCGCTGTCCGGGCATGCTCTTCGGATCCTGCAAGGTTTCAAAACGAATGTATTTGGCGTTGGACGTCGGCTCCACCTGCTTGAGCAGCGCCGAAACAGGGAAACCGATCCAGGGGATGACCATCGACCACGCCTCGACACAACGCAGGCGATAGATGCGCTCCTCCAACTGATAAGGCTTCATGAAGTCTTCCAGTGCATAGCGCCCCGGTTTCCCCACCTCCCCGTCCACCACCACACTCCAGGGTTCGGTCTTCAGCGATCCGGCATTCGCCGCCGGATCCCCCTTGTCGGTACCGAACTCATAGAAGTTGTTGTAGTGGGTCGCGTCCTTATAAGGCGTGATCGCCTCATCCTTGACGTTCACGGCGCCCCATTTAATAGAAGGCTGCTTCTCGGTAAACCAGGCGGGCGCATTGCCAGACTCGACATCGGCATAACGGGCGGCCTCTTCGGCACTGGCCCAACGCGGCAAGCTGCTCACGGCCAAGCCTGCCGCAGTTGCTCCGAGCAATTGCCGGCGAGAGAGATAAATGGATTCAGGCGTGACGTCCGACTCGTGGCAGTCGGACGCTTTGGGGATTTTGATCAGCATGACAACTCCGCAGTTTTGGAGGACAGATGCACCCATAGACTGCGGAGTATGAGGGAAATTACATCACTCGACGTTTTTGTGGCGACGAAGATGCAACAGGTACTGCACAGGGCCCGAGGCCGCATAGGCAAGGAACACCAACAGCAGAATACGCGGAGGATCACTGAACACCACGGCGAACACCAGCACCACCGCCAGGATCGCCACGAATGGTACGCGCCCTTTCAGGTCCAGCTCCTTGAAGCTGTTGTACTTGATGTTGCTGACCATCAGCATGCCGGCAGCCGCCACCATCAGTGCAACCAGGAACGACATCTTCGAACCCTGGATCCCGTAATCGCTGAACGCCCAGACAATCCCCGCGACCACACCGGCAGCTGCCGGACTGGCCAGACCGATGAAGTAGCGCTTGTCTGCGGTGCCCACCTGAGTATTGAAGCGCGCCAGACGCAACGCTGCGCCAGCCACATAGATGAAGGCGACCATCCAGCCGACCTTGCCCATGTCACCCAAGGCCCAACCGAATGCCAGCAATGCCGGCGCGACGCCAAAGGCAACCATGTCCGACAGCGAGTCGTACTCGGCACCGAATGCACTTTGGGTATTGGTCATGCGTGCCACACGGCCGTCGAGACCATCGAGCACCATGGCGACAAAAATCGCGATAGCCGCGAAGGCGAAGTACTTGCTCGCACTCGCCGAATCCCCGGCGCTCAACGCAGCCTGGGCACTCATCGAATTGATGATGGAATAGAACCCTGCAAACAGGTTCGCAGTGGTGAACAGATTCGGCAAAAGATAGATACCACGATGCCGGACTTTACGACCTTCTGCGTCATGCCCTTCTTCGACATGCTCATCGATGGGCAGCAGGCTTTCGGCGTCTGAAGCCTGGTTCGGCTCTTCGGGACGTTCGCTCATGGACATTACCTTGCAACGGATTGGACATTTTCGACAGGTGTCTGGGACGACGGTTCGGCCACAAACGATGCAGCTTTATACCAGAACCGCCCGCCCATACGAAAAAACGCGGCCGAGGCCGCGTTTTTTCATACAAGGGTCGACGACTTAGTTTTTGGCTTTGTCGACGATCTTGTTGGCACCGATCCACGGCATCATGGAGCGCAGTTGCTCGCCGATGATTTCGATACCGTGAGCGGCGTTGTTACGACGCTTGGCGGTCATCGAAGGGTAGCCGGTTGCGCCTTCGCTGATGAACATTTTGGCGTATTCGCCGTCCTGAATACGTTTCAGGGCGTTGCGCATGGCCTGACGGGACTCGGCGTTGATCACTTCCGGGCCAGTCACGTACTCGCCGTACTCAGCGTTGTTGGAGATCGAGTAGTTCATGTTGGCGATACCGCCTTCGTACATGAGGTCAACGATCAGTTTCAGTTCGTGCAGGCACTCGAAGTAGGCCATTTCCGGCGCGTAGCCAGCTTCAACCAGGGTTTCGAAACCGGCTTTTACCAGTTCAACGGTACCGCCGCACAGAACGGCTTGTTCGCCGAACAGGTCGGTTTCGGTCTCGTCCTTGAAGGTGGTTTCGATGATGCCGGTACGACCGCCACCAACACCGGCGGCGTAGGACAGAGCAACGTTCTTGGCGTTGCCCGAGGCGTCCTGGTAGATCGCGATCAGGTCAGGGATACCGCCGCCTTTCACGAACTCGGAACGTACGGTGTGGCCCGGGGCTTTCGGCGCGATCATGATCACGTCGAGGTCGGCACGCGGAACAACCTGGTTGTAGTGGATCGCGAAGCCGTGGGAGAAGGCCAGGGTGGCGCCTTTCTTGATGTTCGGCTCGATTTCGTTCTTGTACAGGGAAGACTGGAACTCGTCCGGGGTCAGGATCATGACCAGGTCGGCAGCAGCAACGGCGGAAGCAACGTCAGTCACTTTCAGGCCGTGGGCTTCAGCCTTGGCAACGGTAGCCGAACCTTTACGCAGACCGACGGTAACGTCGACACCGGAGTCTTTCAGGTTGCACGCTTGAGCGTGGCCCTGAGAGCCGTAACCGATGATGGCAACTTTCTTGCCCTGGATGATCGACAGGTCGCAGTCTTTATCGTAGAAAACTTTCATGAATTTCCCCTTTATATCCAGGCCGTTCAGGCCATTCGCTAATTTGGTTTAGATGCTGAGTACTTTGTCGCCGCGGGCAATACCGGTGACGCCACTACGGACGGTTTCCAGAATCGATGCGGTGCCGATGGACTGAATGAAGCTGTCGAGCTTGTCGCTGGTACCGGTCAGTTGAACGGTATACACGCTGGCGCTGACGTCGACGATCTGTCCACGGTAAATATCGGTGGTGCGTTTGATCTCGGCGCGCTGGGCGCCAGTGGCCTTGACCTTGACCAGCATCAGTTCGCGCTCGATGTGAGCACTTTCCGACAGGTCCACCAGCTTGACCACTTCGATCAGCTTGTTCAGGTTTTTGGTGATCTGCTCGATGATTTCATCGTGGCCGACAGTGGTCAGCGTCAGACGCGACAGGGTCGGGTCTTCGGTTGGCGCCACGGTCAGGCTTTCAATGTTGTAGTTGCGCTGCGAGAACAGGCCGACTACGCGAGACAAAGCACCGGGTTCGTTTTCCAGAAGCAAGGAAATAATGTGCCGCATGATTAGGTACGCTCCGTCTTGCTCAGCCACATATCGCGCATGGAGCCGTCTTTGATCTGCATCGGGTAGACGTGCTCGCTGGTGTCGACCGAAATGTCGAGCACCACCAGGCGATCCTTCAGGGCGAACGCGTCTTCCATCTTTGACTTCAAATCTTTCGATTCGGTGATGCGCACGCCGACGTGACCATAGGCCTCGGCCAGCTTGACGAAATCAGGCAGCGATTCCATGTAGGAGTGCGAGTGACGGCTGCCGTAACTCATGTCTTGCCACTGACGAACCATGCCCAGTACACCGTTGTTCAAGATCACGATCTTGACCGGCAAACCGTATTGCAGGCAGGTCGACAGCTCCTGGATGTTCATCTGGATGCTGCCTTCACCGGTGACGCACGCAACGTCAGACTCAGGGAAGCTCAAGGCGATACCCATCGCGGCCGGCAGACCGAAGCCCATCGTGCCCAGACCACCGGAGTTGATCCAGCGGTTCGGCTTGTTGAACTTGTAGTACTGCGCAGCAAACATCTGGTGCTGGCCCACGTCGGAGGTCACAAAGGCATCGCCCTTGGTCACTTCGCACAGGGTTTCGATCACGGTCTGCGGCTTGATCTTGCTGCCGTCGCCCTTGTCGTAAGGGAACAGGCCGCGATCACCGCGCCACTCGTCAACTTGCTTCCACCAGCTGGCGACCGCTTCCTTGTTCGGGGTTTCGCCGATTTCCTTGAGGATCGCGACCATTTCGGTCAGGACGCTCTCCACCGGTCCAACGATTGGCACGTCGGCCTTGATGGTTTTGGAAATCGAAGCCGGGTCGATGTCGATGTGAATGATCTTGGCGTTCGGGCAGAACTTCGGCGCGCCGTTGATCACGCGATCGTCGAAACGCGCACCGACCGCCAGGATCACATCGGCATGGTGCATCGCCAGGTTGGCGGTGTAACTGCCGTGCATGCCGAGCATGCCGATGAACTGACGGTCAGTGCCAGGGTAGCCACCCAGGCCCATCAAGGTATTGGTGACCGGCAGGTTGAGCATTTGCGCCAGTTCGGTCAGCGGCGCGGAGCCGTTGCCGAGAATCACGCCACCGCCGGAGTACAACACGGGACGCTTGGCCGCCAGGAGCATTTCTGCCGCCTTGCGGATTTGCCCGGAGTGACCGCGAACGGCCGGGCTGTAGGAACGCAGTTTGGCTTTCTTCGGGAAGATGTATTCGAACTTCTCGGCCGGGTTGGTCATGTCTTTCGGGATATCGACCACGACCGGGCCCGGACGACCGGATTGCGCCAGATAGAAGGCTTTCTTCATGACTTCCGGGATTTCGGACGCGTGCTTGATCATGAAGCTGTGCTTCACGATCGGCCGGGAGATACCGATCATGTCGGTTTCCTGGAACGCGTCGGTGCCGACCATGGTGCTTGGCACCTGACCGGAAATGATCACCATCGGAATCGAGTCCATGTAGGCCGTGGCAATACCGGTGATGGCGTTTGTGGCGCCTGGACCGGAAGTCACCAATACCACGCCGGCTTTACCGGTGGCACGGGCGTAGCCGTCAGCCATATGGGTAGCCGCTTGTTCGTGACGAACCAGGATGTGGGTCACTTCCGGTTCTTTGAACAGGGCATCGTAAACATGAAGAAGAGCACCACCCGGGTACCCGTAGATATATTTGACGCCTTCGTCACGCAAGAAGCGGACGAGCATCTCACCGCCAGATAAAAGCTCCACGTTGTTCACCTCTAAAACGCCAGAATACCGTCCACAAAAAAGCGAACGGGTCTTAATAGGTTTACTTCTCGGCAGAGCATGAGCGACGGTGGTCGCCGACTACGTCAGCACTGACTGAGCAAGTATTGGGATCGTCCCAAGTGTTGCGGGCCTTTCCCACCCAGCGCGAGGTAACGCGTTGCGGGTGTAACAGGTCGACGCGGATATGCGCCTCATGATCTGCCGAGAGGGTCTGCTTCTGGCAGTCCCTGTACAGCGGACTTTGGATTCTTCTGTTTCGCCCTCTCCAAGTCAAGCCGTCAATGTGCTTAATTGTGGGTAAGCACATGAGAACGCAAGAAAAAACCTGAAAAGCGCTACTCTGTTAGCGTCAATTGCGCAATTTTGCCAAGGAATCAGCATGCGAACGCTCCTCGTCATCCTGCTGATCGGCCTCAGCACCTGGTGCATGGCCGGTCAGATCTACAAATGGGTCGATGCTCAAGGTGTCACGCATTTCGATGCGCAGCCGCCACAAGGTCAAACGGCGACCACAGTGCAAACGCAGCCCTCACCTGCTCCGCGCCCCACCGCGATGCCCGGCAGCGGCGCGTTGGGCGATCAGAAAGCCATCGATGACAAGGTCAGGAAACAGGTCGCCGAGCAACAGACTCAGCTCAAGACCTTCTGCGAACAGACACGCACGAACCTGGCGCAGTTACAGAACAATCCGCGCTTGAGGGAAGAGACCGAGGGGGAATTGCGGCGGCTGAGCGATACGCAACGTCAGGAGCGTATCGCAGAGACGCAGAAGCAGATTGCCGAGAACTGCCAGTGATCACTGGCAGTCGGCCGTTCAGCGCGAAGCAGTGATCAGCAGGTCGAACTCTTTGAGCAATACCTGCAACTGCCGATCCTTGCCCTGCAGATTGCGTTGGGCAAAGACCATTTCGGCCATTTCCTGAATGCCCGAGGCATTGGGCAATGGCAGGTCCTGTTCGAGGATCATCTTCATCCGCGGCAGGAAGATCCATTGCAGCCACTGCTCGAAATCGAGCGTGTCGACCGAGAACGGCTCGACACTGCTCAAGGCTTCAGCCGAAGGCTGGACGTCATCCCACCAGCCCTGGGCGCGCAGTTCGCGCTCGATCAACAGCAGTTGATCGGCAACTTTCGAGAAACGCGCGTCCATCACAGCGAAACCTTGGCCTTCTGACGGGCCAGTGCGGCGCCGGCGGAATCACCCTGTTTTTCGCGAGCCTGGGCAATCAGTTCCCACAGGCTGGCCTGCAAGTCCGGACGACCGTTGGCCATGGTCAGCGCGCGGCGGGCGGTTTGCTCGGCTTGCGGGGCATCGCCCTGAGCCATGCGCACCTGCGCCAGACGGTAAAGCACTTGTGGCTCACGCGGGGCAACACGCTGAGCGCGCTCAAGGCTGGAGGACGCACCGTTCAGATCACCACCGGCCTGCTGTTGCTGCGCGGTGGTCAACAAGGCGAGCACCGGGCCGTCCAGTTGCTCGTCGGCGGACAGACCGCCACCGCTGCTGGCCGAAGGAATGCCGCTAGGCGTCGAAGACATGCTGTAACTACCGGAGCTGATCGGTGCCGATTCGACCGGCGAAGGGTTGTATGGCCCCGCAGTGATACCACCGGACGCCGGGCCCGGAACAATCGGCGAGCTGCTGATCGGCGTCGACGTCGCAGCGCCACCCGGCACCATCACCACCACACCGGTATCGCCCTGCGGGATAGCCTGAGTCTGGCCCTGCACAGGACGTTTCACCGTCGTCTGCCGGAAGCCGCCATTGGCCGAAATGCGTTCACTGTTGGACACAGCCGTGCCCGAATCGACAACCGGGATCGAACCACGCTGTACGGTGGAGCAGCCGCTGAGCAAAGCCACGGCGGTCACCGCTGGAATCAACCACTTGTTCACTTGAAACCCTCTTCGCTTAATTCATCCAGCCCTTGACCCAATCCATCACCGACTCGCTCGACGCCGGGCTTTCGCCCGCGCAGGAGGCGCCGGGTGGCGGTTCGCTGCCGCGAATATACGGCATCTGCACGGCGCCCGGACAGTTGGCATCAGAGCCCTGGCCGGTACGCGAATCGACCCACGCCTGAACCACGTTGTCCGGCTGCGGCATGTCCAGCGGCAGCGGATCGGCCTTGCGCATGAAACTGGTCCAGACCTGCAACGCACCGGTAGCACCGGTGAACGGCGTCTTGCCGTTATCGTCGCGACCGAGCCAGACCACCGCCAGCAGATCCTGACTGAAGCCGGCGAACCAGCTGTCGCGCGAATCGTTACTGGTACCGGTCTTGCCGGCCAGTGTCAGTGTCTTGGGCAACACGTTGTAGACCGAGCTGCCGGTACCTTCACGCATGACGCGCTGCATGGCGTTCTGGATCAGGTAGATCGAGGCCGGATCGAAACGCTGCTCGATCTGGAACGGATAACGCTTGAGCGGCTCGCCCTCGGCGGTCAGCACGCTGCGAATCCCGCGCATCGGCGTATTGAAACCACCGTTGGCGAGGGTCTGGTACATGGTCGCGACTTCGATCGGCGTCATGCCACCGGCACCCAGCAGCATCGACGGGAAGGCCGGGAACTCGCGAGTTACGCCCAGACGCCCGATGGTCTTGAGGACATTCGGAACACCCACCGCCAGCCCGAGACGCGAGGTCGACAGGTTGTAGGAGTGCGCCAGCCCTTGATAGAGGAACACCGTACCGTGGGAGCGACGATCATAGTTCTGCGGTTTCCAGACCTGGCCATCCGCGCCCTTGATGGAAAGCGGATCGTCCGACAGCCAACTGGTCAGCGTGTACTGGCTCGGTTTCTCCAGTGCCGTCAGATAAACCGCAGGTTTGACCAGCGAGCCGATCGGTCGCACCGCATCCAGTGCCCGGTTGAACCCGGCGTAACTGGCCTGACGGCTGCCGATCATCGCCTGGACTTCGCCGGTTTCCGGATTGGTCACGACCATCGCCGCTTCCACGTCATCGGAACCCTTGCGGCCGGAAAGACGCTTGAAGGTGTCATTGACCGAAGCTTCGGCTTTCATCTGCAGGATCGGGTCGAAACTGGTGAAGATCCGCAGACCTTCCTCGGTCAAGTCTTCGTCGCGGTAGTCCTCACGCAACTGGCGTTTGACCAGATCGATGAAGCCCGGGAACGAACTGTCGGCCAGTTTGCCGCGCGAGGTTACGCCCAGAGGCATTTTTTTCGCGGCTTCCACCTGCTCGGCAGAGGCGACACCTTGTTGCTCAAGTACATCGAGCACCAGGTTGCGTCGCTCCAGCGCCCGCTCCGGGTTGCGACGCGGGTTGTAATAGGAAGGGCCCTTGACCATGCCGACCAACAGCGCGACCTGATGCAGTTTCAGCTCGGACAATGGCTGGCCGAAGAAGAACTGACTGGCCAGGCCGAAACCGTGTACCGCACGCTGACCGTCCTGACCGACGAAGACTTCATTGAGGTAGGCCTCAAGAATTTCCTTCTTGTCGTAATGCACCTCGAGCAACAGCGCCATCATCGCTTCGGTGAGCTTGCGGGTCAGGCTGCGTTCGTTGGTGAGGTAGAAGTTCTTGACCAGTTGCTGGGTCAGCGTACTGCCGCCCTGAGTCATCTTGCCGCCAGAGGTGTTGACCCAGATCGCCCGGGCAATCGACTTCGGCGACACACCCCAGTGACTGTAGTAATCCCGGTCTTCCACAGCGACCAGGGTTTCCAGCAGGTACGGCGGCACCTGATCGAGCTTGATCAGAATCCGGTCTTCAAGGTTTTTCGGGTAGATCCCGCCGATCATCAGCGGCTCCAGGCGCACCACCGACAACTTCGAACCGTTCGTCGCCGAAAGCTCGGCCACGTAATCACCGGAGAAACGCACGCGCACCGGCTGCGGTTTCTCGAGGCCTTCATAGAACTGGAAGCCACGGGTGTTCAGATCGACGGTATTGCCGTTGACGGCTGCAGCGCCGGGGCCATTGCTCACGGCCTCGCGGCGATAGCCCAGGCCGTCGAGTTCGGTGAGGAAATCGTCCTTGCTCAGTTTCTGTCCGACGAACAGCTCGAGCGGACGCGCGTATACCTTGGCCGGGATGGTCCAGCGCTTGCCGGAGAATTTCTCCTGCACCACGGCATCGAGGTAAACGGCGAAGCCAGCCAGCACCACAAGGCCGACCAGACTGAGTTTAAGGGCCCAGCCCAACCATGGGCGCAGGCCCCGGGAAGGTGGTTTTTTAGGGGTGCGGGGGGATCGAGTACGAGTCATGGCGGCGGATTATACGCACTTTATTCATACTCAACAGGAGCGCTCCGAGGTTTGCGTCGGGCTGGCGAGCGGCCATAATGGCGACCTCGAATTTCCCCAGTCTCTGAAGGATCGCCTGTGAGCCAGTCCCTGATCGCCGCCCTGCAAAACCCGGCCCTGTTTGCGCACCCTGTCGAAGGGTTTCAGGTCATCGAAACCCATATCTCGTGGGTCCTGCTCACTGGTCCTTACGCTTATAAAGTGAAGAAGCCGGTGAACTTCGGCTTTCTCGACTTCACCAGCCTCGAATCCCGCGAGCACTTCTGCGGCGAAGAGCTGCGCCTCAACCAGCGCCTGACCGACGATTTGTATCTGGAAGTGATTCCAGTCACCGGCACTGTCGAAGCCCCGCAACTGGGTGGCGAAGGCCCGGCCATCGAATACGTGCTGAAAATGCGCCAGTTCCCGCAGACCGGCCTGCTGAGCACCCTGCAAGCCAATGGCGAGCTGACCACCACACACATCGACGAAATGGCCGAGCAGATCGCTCGTTTCCACCTCAGCGCGCCGATAGTCCCGGCCGAGCACGATGCCGGCACGCCTGAAAGCGTGATGGCGCCGGTACGCCAGAACTTCGAACAAATCCTGCCATTCCTCAGCGACAAAGCCGACCTGCTGCAACTGGATGCCCTGCAAGCCTGGGCCGAAAGCAGCTTCGAACGCTTGAAGCCACTGTTCGCCCAGCGCAAGGCACAAGGTTTCACCCGCGAATGCCACGGTGACATTCACCTGGGCAACGCCACGCTGATCGACGGCAAAGTGGTGATTTTCGACTGCATCGAATTCAACGAGCCGTTCCGCTTCACCGACGTCTGGGCCGACACCGGCTTCCTCGCGATGGACCTGGAAGACCGCGGCCTGAAATCCCTGGCCCGTCGTTTCATCAGCCAATACCTGGAGCTGACCGGCGACTATCAGGGCCTGGAAGTACTGAACTTCTACAAGGCTTACCGCGCATTGGTTCGCGCGAAAGTTGCGCTGTTCAGCATGCCGGCCGACGCAACCCCGGTGCAGCGCGCCACCACCCTGCGGCAGTACCGCAACTACGCCAACCTGGCGGAAAGCTACAGCACCATTCCTTCGCGCTTCATGGCGATCACCCACGGCGTATCCGCTGTAGGCAAAAGCCACGTAGCCATGCGTCTGGTCGAGGCGCTGGGCGCAATTCGCCTGCGTTCCGATGTTGAACGCAAGCGTCTGTTCGGCGAGCAAACCGTTGCCAATGATGTTCAGGCCGGGATTTACAGCGCCGACGCCAGCATAGCGACTTATGCTCGCCTGCATGAAATCGCCGAAGTGATCCTGCACGCCGGTTTCCCGGTAGTGATCGATGCCACTTACCTCAAGCGCGAACAACGTGACAGCGCAGCCAAGGTCGCCGAGGCCACTGGCGCGCCGTTCCTGATCCTCGACTGCAACGCGCCACAAGCGGTGATCGAGAGCTGGCTGGCCCTGCGTCAGGCAGACAAAAAGGATCCGTCCGACGCCACGCTGGCTGTGATCGAAGCGCAACAAGCCAATCGTGAAGCGTTGACCCCGGACGAAATCCTGCGCAGCAAGCGCGTGCAGACCAATGAGTCCGGCACCCTGGACACTGTCGTGGCGCAAATCCGCCAGCGCCTGCCAGGTCTGTAAGAAACTATTTCGGCCGTGAAGCCCTCGCTCGCTTCACGGCCGTCAAATAGTGGCACTATACTGGCGTCATAAAACCAACAGGTGATCTGACATGAGCCAGCCGAAACTTCTCGATACCCCGCTTTATGCCTTGCTGCACAAAGACGACATAACCGGTTTCAACAAAGAACGTCCGAAAGACGGTCCGATCGATATGGTCGGCGGTGATTTTCGCGGCCTCGACCTGCGTGAACTGAACGCCGATGGCGTGGATTTCCGGGACGCCTACTTCCGTTCCGCTGATCTGCGTGGCATCGACTTTCGCAATGCGGCGCTGGAAGGTGCGAGCCTGGCCCACGCGCAGATTTCCGGCGCTTACTTCCCGCCGGAACTGAGTGCAGACGAAATCCTGATGTCGATGAACTTCGGTACACGCCTGCGCTATCGCACTCGCTAAGCCACCGAGAGGCTGACCCGTCCAGCGCCCCCGCTTTGCGCTGGACTGCGTGCTATTCGCGCTTTTCCCACGCCCTCCCCGTCCTGATTCATCAGCGAAAACCTGACCTTTCTTAGAAGCGTTTGCGTCGAATCCGACCAAACAACCACGCTTTTCCTACTGATGGCTACACTCCTGAGAAGCTCGCCCACGCACCATTCGGCCGTCGCAAGGAGGCTTGATGAATGATGAACTGCAACACCTGAAGAATCTTGGCAAGACGTCGGCGCAATGGCTGCATGCCGTGGGCATCCACAGCGCCTCGGATCTGCGTCGCCTGGGCGCCGTGGATGCCTATCGGGCCGTGCGCACGCGCGGGTTCCGGGCGTCGAAGGTGTTGTTGTATGCAATCGAAGGCGCCTTGATGGATGTGCACTGGAATGACATCCCCGCTGAACGCAAGGACGCACTGAACAAACAGCTCGAAGCCATTTCCTCTCGCCACAAGAACTGACGGGCACCCACCTTCATGTATCTGCTCGGGGAACAATCGGCGCCGGCCGAAGCAATGATCAACCGTTTGCAGAGTCTGCCCGGTCAATTTCTGCGGGACCTTGAACCGTGCGGGCCCGTGCTGGAACTGGAGGCCACGGATGATCTGAAGGCGCAGTTGCCGGGTGATCAGCTGTTTTTATTGACAGAGGGCATCATCAACGGCCAGTTCGGTGGCCGGGCGCTTTTCTATTGGCAGGAAGGTGATCTGATCGGTCTGCAGCAAAGCCCGGACTGGACGGATTGCATCCTGCGTTCGGAAGGCCCGCTGAGCCTCCTGCCCTATCGTCGACGCGATTTGTTTCAGCATGTGCATTCGGAACCCGTACGTTCGGAGCAATTTCTGCATTATCTGCTCGGGCAAATGGCGCTCCTGGCCCATGCAGTTGCCGAGCTGAAGCCACGGGAGTTTCGCAGTACCAATGGCTTTAAACGGGTCGAGGCCGGAGAAGTGTTGATCCGCGAGGGCGACCCCGCCGATCACGTGTTCGTGATCATCGAGGGACACGCGCAGGCATTCGTCGACGGGCACAAGGTTGGGGAAGTGCCCAAGGACGAGATTTTCGGCGCCATGGCGATATTTACCGGCGAACCGCGCAACGCTACCGTCGTTACCTGCGAGCCGAGCACGGTGATGCTGATTCCAGGCGATCAGTTTTTGAGCATGACCCGCAGCAATCCGAAAATCGCCCACAGCCTGATCGAAAGCATGGCCCGGCGCATCGACCAGCTCAACAAGCAGCTCACGGCACTTGACCGTCCAGTCTGAAGCCCAGTGTTTGCAGGACTTTTCAGCCATTCCCCAAACAAAAACGAAGAAATGGAAAAACACACGTTGACTTGTTAATGAGAATCGCTATGATTATCACAACTGGTCGCGAGATCAGTCGATATTCTGAAAAGCCCTTGGTTCGGACTCTCAGATTATCTCCTCATCAGGCTAATCACGGTTATTTGACCCGGTTTTTACCGGGTCTTTTTTTGCCTGCGAGAAAGTCATTGGCCGAACTGTTTACGCATCTCGGCGCAGTAATCCGGTTTCGGTGTGGCCGGCGTGAACCAGACATAATCGGCCATGGCCGCCGTGACCTCGCTGCCCTGCTCCGCCAGCATCAGCACCGTCGGCGCTTCGGGCGCGCCCAGATCCAGCACATGCAGCGGCACACCAACATCCTTGCGCGCATGGAACGCACCCGCGAACAACAACGCTGGCGCAGGCGCCGCCATCAACCGTGAGGCCATCCGCCGATCCCGTTGCTGCTGCACCGCCAGCATCGCCGGCATTTGCGATTGGGGCAGCAAGCCGCAGTGAGAATCGTTGATCTGCCCGGCCAGCTCGTTTTTCACCGACTCGGCGTTGCTGCGATCCCCCTTCAATACCGGAGGGTCGCGATAGAACGCACGAATTTCAATGTTATCGAGATTGGCCGCCAACAGTGGATACGGTTGCGTGAAAGCAAACCGCACAATCGGCCCGTAGAGTTTCCAGTCCCAACCGTCCTGCCACGCCAGCTCGACCGGAAGATCGACAGGAGGCTTTGGGGAATGGTGTACGTCATCAACCCGCGATTGTTGATCGGGTGTCAGCATTTCAAGCAGGAGACTGCCCTGGGGACGCGCTTCGCCCAGCGTCTGCAACAGCCACAATTGCACAGCATGATGATCGGCGTTGTCATGTTGCTCACCGACGATCACCCGTGCCGGCTTGCCCAGACGCGTCAGCAATTCGTGCGGGGTAATCAGTGTTCCGCTGCGCAGGTCGCGAATCTCGCCACTGACCGGTGGCGGAGCGACATGTTGGCAACCGCCAAGCAACAACACCGCAAACAGCAAAATCCCACGCATGCTTTCACCTCGATGACGAAATCAGCGGGCGATGATCAGCGGATGCCCGCGCTCCGGGTGCGACTGCACCAAAACCTCCAGACCGAACACGGCCTTGAGCGACTCCGGACGCAACACCTGCTGCGGCGTGTCCAGCGCCACCGGGCGCCCGCCTTCAAGCAGCAGGATGCGATCACAATAGCGCGCCGCCAGGTTCAGATCATGCAGGATCACCATCACTGCAGCGCCACGATCGGCAAACTCACGCACGGCTTGAAGGGTGGTGTGTTGATGCAGTGGATCGAGCATCGAAGTCGGCTCATCCAGCAACAAGGTCTGCCCGGCCTGCCCCGGCCACAACTGCGCCAGCACGCGGGCCAGATGCACCCGCTGGCGCTCGCCACCGGACAACGCCAGATAACTGCGTCCGCTCAGATGACCGGCATCCGCTGCCAGCAACGCGGCGGTAACAATCTCGTCGTCGCGCACTCTGCCGGTCTGATACGGCAAACGCCCCATCCCGACCACTTCTTCGACGCGAAAGGCAAAATCCAGCGTCGACACCTGGGGCAATACCGCCAACCGCTGAGCGCGCTGACTGCCACTCCAATGGCTCAAGGCTTCGCCGTCGAGAGAAACGCTGCCTTCACTGGCCGTCAGTTCCCCGCACAATGCCCCGAGCAAAGTGCTTTTGCCGGCGCCATTGGGGCCGAGCACACCGAGCACTTCACCCGACTCCAGTTGCAGATTGATGTCAGCCAGTACCGTCTTGCGGCCACGACGGATGTGCAGATTGTGCGCACGCAGCATCAGGCACGTCCTCGCAGCAGCAAATAAAGGAAGAACGGCGCGCCGATGAATGCAGTGACAATGCCAATTGGCAACTCTGCCGGTGCCAGCGCCAGCCGCGCCACCAGATCCGCCAGCAACAACAGACTGGCACCGGCCAGCACCGAAGCCGGCAACAACACGCGATGATCCGGCCCGGCGAGCAAACGCACCAGATGCGGCACCACCAGCCCGACAAATCCGATCATCCCGGCCGCCGCCACTGCAGCCCCGACACCCAGCGCGGTGCAGAACACCAGCTCACGCTTGAGTCGCTCGACATCGATCCCCAGATGCCCGGCTTCCGACTCCCCGAGCAGCAACGCATTCAGCGCTTTGGCCCGACGCGGAAGCCATAACGCGACACCGGCGCTGATGATCAGCAGCGGCCACAACCGCGCATAACTCGCGCCGTTGAGACTGCCAAGGTTCCAGAAAGTCAGGGTTCGCAGGGTCGCGTCGTCCGCCAGATAGGTAAAAAGCCCCACAGCAGAACTGGCGAGCGCAGTCAGGGCGATGCCTGCCAGCAACATGGTCGCGACATTGGTCTGCCCGTTGCGACGGCCGAGCCGGTAGACCAGCGCCGTCACACCAAGACCACCGAGAAATGCACACACAGACAGCAGATACGGCCCGAACCACTCCGGCAAACCGCCGAAAAACGAACCGCCGACAATCGCCACCGCCGCGCCTAAAGCAGCGCCACTGGAGACGCCAACCAACCCGGGATCGGCCAGCGGATTGCGAAACAAGCCCTGCATCGCCACACCGGACAACGCCAGCACGCCGCCGACGGCCAACCCGAGCAAAGTCCTCGGCAAGCGAATCTGCCCAAGAATCAGCTCAGCCTGTTCCAGCCCGTCCGGTGCCAACGGCACGCCGATCATGCGCAAAGCCGCCCGTAAGGTATCAAACAGCGGCAGGCTGACCGGCCCCAAGGCCAGCGACAGCCAGATCGCCAACAGACACAGCAGGATCAGGCCGATGAACAAGCCACGGGGTTTGACCAGCGTGGTCATTGGCCGCTCTGGGTCGGGTAGAAACCGTCAGACAGGGTTTTCAGCGCTCCCGGCAAACGCGGCCCGAGCCCGCCGACCAGCAGCGTCGGGTCCAGCTCCAGCACGCGTCCGGACTTGGCCGCACGGCTGGAATTGAGGATCGGGTTCTCCTTGAACAGCGCCGCTTTCGCCGCTTCGCCGGTCAGTGCGCGGTCAGCAAACACCAACACTTCGGGGTCGAGCCCGGCCAGGGACTCCACGGAAAACGGTTTGTAACCGATGTGAGTGGCCAGGTTGTGCCCGCCCGCCTGTTGCAGCAGCCAATCGGCAGCGGTGTCCTTGCCGGCAATCAATGGTTTGCCGCCGGCATGCCCGAGCAGCAACAACACACCGGGAGCCTTGTGTTTTGACTGCACCGCAACCACCCGAGCCTTCTGTGCATCAAGTTGCTGTTGATAACTTTGCAGCAGTTGCGTCGCCTGAATCTCGGCGCCCAGCAACTGGCCCAGATGAGTAACGTTTTTTTCCAGCGTCGGCAGATCCGGCTGAGCGGAGAACAATTCCACCTGCACCTTGGCACCGCGAACCTGCGTGATCACCGGAGGCGGGCCCATTTCCTCAGTGCCGATCAGGATGTCCGGACGCAGGCTGAGGATGCCTTCCGCCGACAGACTGCGCTGGTAACCAATGCTCGGCAGCGACTTGAGGGATTCGGGATGCTGGCTGGTGGTGTCGACGCCCACCAGTTTCGCCTTGCCGCCCAAGGCACTCACCCACTCCGACAAGGCACCGCCGGCACTGACCCAACGTTGCGGCAATTGGGCCGCTGCAGCCTGGTGGCTGACAAAAAGTCCGACACACAGCACGGCAACGCGGGTACTCAGGCGCATAGACAGCTTCCTTGAAGGATTTTCCCGGGCATCGGGACGGCAGGCCAAGTATCCTCGGCAGCGGTCACCGCGCAGCGGGCGAAGGAGGCCATTTGATAATTGTTTGCATTTAAACGTCAAGCTCGGACATATCCGGACACGCGCTGACACTTGAGGATAGCCATGAAGTTTCTGTGCACGGGCGCCGATCTGGCCGAGGCCGCCAGCCGCGGTTTCGAGATCGACGGGAAAAGACTGTTCGCCGTACGCCGGGCCGGCCAGGTGTACGTCTACCTCAACCGTTGCCCGCACCGGGGCGTCGGGCTCGAATGGCAACCCGACCAGTTTCTCGACCCGAGCAACAGCCTGATCCAGTGCGCCACTCACGGCGCACTGTTTCTGATCGAGGACGGTGAATGCGTGGCGGGCCCCTGCGCCGGGCAATCGCTGACGGTCATCGATTGCCGTGAGGACGCACAAGGGCTGTGGGTCGACGTTTAACCGTCGAGCAATACGTCCAGCCGACGATCGATCAACATTTCCTCATGATTTAACCGCACACCATAAGCCAGCACCTCGACCCCGGACGCCACCGCCTCACGCAAGGCATCGGCGTAGGCCGAATCGATTTCCACGGCTGGGCGCACCGCCTCGATGCCGGTCAGGTTCACGCAGTACAACTGCACCGCCCGAATCCCGTCGCGCGCCAGATGCGCGAGCTCACGCAAATGCTTGGCGCCGCGCTCTGTCACCGCATCGGGAAAGGCCGCCACCGCCGTACCGTCGAAACCCAGCGTGACACTTTTCACTTCCACGTACGCCGGCCCTGTCGGGTATTCGAGGCGAAAGTCGATGCGGCTTTTTTCCTGTCCGTAGGCCACTTCACGCTTCAGCGCGGTGAACCCGTTCAGCTCGCTGATGACGCCGCCTTGCAAGGCTTCTTCGACCAGCGCGTTGGCGCGCCCGGTGTTCACACAGAACAACCGGCCCTGCGGGGTTTCGCCAATTTCCCAGGTGCCGGGCAGCTTGCGCTTGGGGTCATTGGAGCGGCTGAACCAGACCTGACCTCCCTCGACCTGACAATTGAGCATCGAACCGGTGTTCGGGCAATGAATCGTCAGCAATTCGCCGCCAACAGTTTCGATGTCGGCGAGAAAGCGTTTGTAACGGCGGATCAACCGGCCCTCTTCAAGAGGAGGATGAAAGCGCATCAGCCTTGCCAGCTCTTCAAGCCACGGGCGATGCGCTCCACCGCCTCCTGTAGGCGAGGAAGGTTTTGCGTGTAGGCAAAGCGCACGTGATGACTGGCCTGATAGCGTCCGAAATCCAGGCCCGGGGTGAACGCTACGTGCTCGGTTTCAAGGAAGTGACGGCAGAACGCGAAGGCATCACCGCCGAACTGGCTGATATCGGCATACAAGTAGAACGCGCCTTCCGGCTCCACGGCGATATTGAAGCCCAGCTCCCGCAGTGCGGGCAGCAGGAAATCGCGACGACGGCCGAATTCGGCGCGGCGCTCCTCGAGGATCGCAATGGTATCCGGCTCGAAACAGGCCAGCGCCGCATACTGGGCCATGCTCGGCGCACTGATGTAGAGGTTCTGCGCGAGTTTTTCCAGCTCACTGACCGCCGCATCCGGCGCCACCAGCCAGCCGAGGCGCCATCCGGTCATGCCGAAATATTTGGAGAAACTGTTGAGGACAAACGCACTGTCGTCGACTTCCAGCACGCTGGCGGCATCGGTGCCGTAAGTCAGGCCGTGGTAGATCTCGTCCACCACCAGATGCCCGTGCCGCGCCTTGATGGCTGTGGATAACCCCAAAAGCTCATCGCGGGTCAGAATCGTACCGGTCGGGTTGGCCGGCGAGGCGACCAGTGCGCCGACACTGTCGTGATCCCAGTGGCGTTCCACCAGATCAGGCGTCAGTTGATAGCGTACATCCGGCCCGACAGGAACCAGTTGCGCCGCGCCCTCGACCAACCGCAAGAAATGCCGGTTGCACGGATAACCGGGATCGGCCAGCAACCAGTGCTTGCCCGGATCCACCAGCAACGCACTGGCCAGCAGCAGCGCCCCGGAGCCGCCCGGCGTGATCAGAATCCGTCGCGGATCAATATTCAGGCCATAGCGGGTCTGGTAGAAACCGGAAATCGCCTCTCGCAGCTCAGGAATGCCACGGGCGGCGGTGTAACGGGTTTTCCCCGCCGTCAGCGCGGCCTGGCCGGCGCGGATGATCGGTTCGGCGGTCGTGAAGTCCGGTTCGCCGATTTCCAGGTGGATCACGTCGTGGCCGTCAGCCTGCAATTCATTGGCCCGCGCCAGCAACGCCATCACATGGAACGGTTCGATCGCACGACTGCGCGCACTGTAGGGCTGAGCCATTGGCCTTCCTTCAACGAGGGAAAAGAAACGATTCTACCCATCTGCCGGAACGAGCGAGAACCCGTAGCGGTCACAGCCTCAAGAACACTGGACTGTAACGACACAAGCGTACGCTCCAGGATTGACTAAAATGATTGATTGTCAGGTCTCCAGCACCACCAGACATGGCTTGGCAAACATTTGCAAGCACCACCGGCCGCGGGCTCGACATCCGGGAGTAGCGCGGGCCGAATTGATCTGGTAAGTTCGCCCGCTTGCAGCCGCAGGGCCGGCAGGTGTCGGTGATGGAGCAATCCTGCGCAATGGATTACAAGAGTAGAGGCGGTCCATTTCATGCCCACCCAAGCAAAGCAACAGCAGCAACAGGCGATCAGCGGTTTCGAACCTTACGTTCCGGCCGAAGGCGAAGAGTACATGGGCAAGCCCATGCGCGCGCACTTCACCAAGATCCTGACCAAGTGGAAACTGGACTTGATGCAGGAAGTCGACCGCACTGTTGATCACATGAAAGACGAAGCAGCCAACTTCCCTGATCCGGCCGACCGTGCCAGCCAGGAAGAAGAATTCGCCCTTGAGCTGCGTGCCCGCGACCGCGAGCGCAAGTTGATCAAGAAGATCGACAAGACGCTGCAACTGATCGAAGACGAAGAGTACGGCTGGTGTGATTCCTGCGGCATCGAGATCGGCGTCAAGCGCCTCGAAGCCCGCCCGACTGCCGACATGTGCGTCGACTGCAAGAACCTTGCGGAAATCAAGGAAAAGCAGGTCGGCAAGTAATCCCGACCTGAACGAGAAACGGAGCGTGCGAACGCTCCGTTTTTGTTTCTGCTGTTTTTTGACTCTCTAGTAGCATCGCTCTCATGACTGCCAACACCTCCCCCGCCTACATCGGCCGCTTTGCGCCTACACCCAGTGGACACCTGCACTTCGGTTCGCTGGTGGCTGCACTGGCTTCTTATCTGGACGCCCGCTCGGTAAATGGCCGCTGGCTGGTGCGCATGGAAGATCTCGATCCGCCCCGGGAAGAGCCGGGGGCGCAAGCCGCGATTCTCAAGGCGCTGGAAAGCTACGGCTTCGAATGGGACGGCGAAATGGTCCGCCAGAGCGACCGGCATGACGCCTACGCGCAAGTGCTCGACAGTCTGTTCAATCACGGTCTGGCGTACGCCTGCACCTGCTCGCGCAAACAACTGGAGCCCTATCACGGCATTTATCCGGGACTGTGCCGCAATGCCGGCCATGGTCAGGAAGACGCCGCGATCCGCCTGCGCGTGCCCGAGCTGGAATATCACTTCATCGACCGGGTGCAGGGCGAATACCGTCAGCACCTGGGCCGTGACGTGGGTGATTTCGTGATCCGCCGCCGCGACGGCCTGTACGCCTATCAACTGGCGGTGGTGCTGGACGACGCCTGGCAGGGCATCACCGACATCGTGCGCGGCGCCGATCTGCTCGACTCGACGCCGCGCCAACTCTACCTGCAAGAACTGCTGGGCCTGCGCCAGCCGCGTTATCTGCACCTGCCGCTGATTACCCAGCCCGACGGCAACAAGCTCGGCAAGTCCTACCGCTCGCCACCGCTGGAAGCCGATCAGGCCACGCCACTGCTGCTGCGCGCCTTGCGCGCGCTGGGGCAAAATCCCGGCGCCGAACTGGCCCACGCCTCGCCGCAAGAACTGTTGAATTGGGGCAGCGCCCACTGGGATGCCTCGAAAATCCCGCGCACACTGACCCTGCCTGAAGCGCAACTGCTGTGACGACACTTGCAGTGGCGCGCCCATCCGTTACCATCGCCGCACGTTTTCGGGCACGCGCATAAAAAAGAGAGGCCGGGATGTACATCTATCGCTTGGTCCTGCTTCTGGTCGTGGGGATCTACCTGTTTTCTCCCGCCATCATGGATTGGTGGATCGACGCCACGGGCGCCTGGTATCGCCCTTATCTGCTCTGGCTGATCCTGATCGTCGTGACCTTCATCCTTCAGAGCCAAAAAGATGCCGATGAGCTTTAGCCTGACCCAGATGCTGCTGATCAGCGCCGCCTACTTGGCCGCGCTGTTCGGAGTGGCCTGGATCAGTGAACGGGGCATGATCCCGCGGGCGATCATTCGCCATCCGCTGACCTACACCCTGTCGCTGGGGGTCTACGCCAGTGCGTGGGCGTTCTACGGTACGGTCGGTCTGGCTTATCAGTACGGCTACGGCTTTCTGTCCAGTTATCTCGGGGTGTCCGGCGCGTTTCTGCTGGCGCCGGTGCTGCTTTATCCGATCCTGAAGATCACTCGCACTTATCAACTGTCGTCGCTGGCGGACTTGTTCGCGTTCCGCTTCCGCAGCACCTGGGCTGGTGCGCTGACCACGATTTTCATGCTGATCGGCGTATTGCCGTTGCTGGCGTTGCAGATCCAGGCCGTGGCCGATTCCATCGGCATTCTTACCGGCGAACCGGTGCAGAATCGCGTGGCCCTGGCGTTTTGTGCGCTGATCATTCTGTTCACGATCTTCTTCGGCTCCCGCCATATCGCCACCCGTGAAAAGCACGAAGGGCTGGTGTTTGCGATCGCCTTCGAATCGGTGATCAAACTGGCCGCTCTCGGCGGCGTCGGCCTCTACGCCTTGTATGGTGTGTTCGACGGCCCGCAACAGCTCGAACTGTGGCTGCTGCAGAACCAGACCGCCCTCGCCGCCCTGCACACCCCTTTGCAGGAAGGCCCGTGGCGCACGTTGCTGCTGGTGTTTTTCGCCTCGGCGATCGTGATGCCGCACATGTATCACATGACCTTTACCGAGAACCTCAACCCGCGTTCGCTGGTGAGTGCGAGCTGGGGCCTGCCGCTGTTCCTGCTGCTGATGAGTCTCGCCGTGCCGCTGATTCTCTGGGCCGGCCTGAAACTCGGTGCCACCACCAATCCGGAATACTTCACCCTCGGCATCGGCATTGCTGCCAACAGCAAGGCGCTGGCGCTGCTGGCGTACGTCGGCGGTCTGTCGGCGGCCAGCGGCCTGATCATCGTCACCACGCTGGCGCTTTCTGGCATGGCCCTGAACCATCTGGTGCTGCCGCTCTACCAGCCTCCGGCTGAAGGCAACATCTACCGCTGGCTGAAATGGACCCGCCGGGCGCTGATCGTCGCGATCATCATGGCCGGTTTCTGCTTCTACCTGATGCTCGGCGCGGAACAGGATCTGGCCAACCTCGGCATCGTCGCCTTCGTCGCGACCCTGCAATTCCTGCCTGGCGTGCTGTCGGTACTGTACTGGCCGACCGCTAACCGCCGCGGTTTCATCGCCGGTCTGCTGGCGGGGATTCTGGTGTGGGTGGTGACCATGCTGCTGCCGCTGGTCGGCAATCTGCAAGGTTTCTATATCCCGCTGCTGAACATGATCTACGTGCTCGACGACACCAGCTGGCACATGGCGGCCATCGCCTCGCTGGCGGCCAACGTCTTGATGTTCACCCTGATCTCGCTGTTCACCAATGCCAGCCCGGAAGAGGCCAGCGCCGCCGAAGCCTGCGCGGTGGACAACGTGCGTCGCCCGCAACGCCGGGAACTGCACGCCGCCTCGCCGCAGGAATTCGCCACGCAACTGGCCAAACCACTGGGTGCCAAGGCTGCGCAGAAAGAGGTCGAACAGGCCCTGCGCGATCTTTATCTACCGTTCGACGAGCGCCGCCCTTATGCCTTGCGCCGTTTGCGTGACCGGATCGAAGCCAACCTCTCCGGCCTGATGGGCCCGAGCGTCGCCCAGGACATGGTGGAAACCTTCCTGCCGTACAAGGCGGGCGGTGAAAACTACGTCACCGAAGACATTCACTTCATTGAAAGTCGCCTTGAGGACTACCACTCGCGCCTCACCGGCCTCGCCGCCGAACTCGATGCCCTGCGCCGCTACCACCGCCAGACCTTGCAGGAACTGCCGATGGGCGTCTGCTCGCTGGCCAAGGATCAGGAGATCCTGATGTGGAACAAGGCCATGGAAGAGCTGACCGGGATTGCCGCGCAACGGGTCGTCGGATCGCGCTTGAGCACCATCGCCAATCCGTGGAAAGAGTTGCTGCAAGGCTTCATCAACCTGCCCGACGAACATTTGCACAAACAGCACCTGGCCCTCGACGGCCAGACCCGCTGGCTGAACCTGCACAAAGCGGCCATCGACGAGCCCCTGGCGCCGGGTAACAGCGGCCTCGTGCTGCTGGTGGAAGACCTGACCGAAACCCAGATGCTCGAAGACAAACTGGTGCACTCCGAGCGCCTGGCCAGCATTGGCCGACTCGCGGCCGGCGTGGCCCATGAAATCGGCAACCCGATCACCGGTATCGCCTGTCTTGCGCAAAACCTGCGTGAAGAACGCGAAGACGACGGCGAACTGACGGAAATCAGCGGCCAGATCCTCGAGCAGACCAAACGCGTGTCGCGCATCGTGCAGTCGCTGATGAGCTTCGCCCACGCCGGCAGCCATCAGCACAGCGACGAGCCCGTCTGTCTGGCGGAAGTGGCTCAGGACGCCATCGGCCTGCTGGCCCTGAACCGACGCAACTTCGAAGTCCAGTTCTACAACCTGTGCGACCCCGACCACTGGGTCGAAGGCGACCCGCAGCGGCTCGCCCAGGTCCTGATCAATCTGCTCTCCAACGCCCGTGACGCCTCGCCTGCCGGCAGTGCGGTGCGGGTCAAGAGCGAAGCCGGCGAACACACGGTCGATCTGATCGTCGAGGACGAAGGCAGCGGCATCCCATCGAGCATCATGGATCGATTGTTCGAACCCTTCTTCACCACCAAGGATCCTGGCGAAGGCACCGGTCTGGGCCTTGCACTGGTCTATTCCATCGTTGAAGAGCATTATGGACAAATCACCATCGACAGCCCGGCTGATGTTCAGAGCCAGCGCGGCACCCGTATCCGGGTGACATTGCCGCGTCATGTCGAAGCGACGTCCGCTGTGAACTGAGACCGTCGAGAGTATCGAATCAATGCCGCACATTTTGATCGTCGAAGACGAAACCATTATCCGCTCCGCCTTGCGCCGCCTGCTGGAACGCAACCAGTACCAGGTCAGCGAAGCCGGTTCAGTGCAGGAAGCACAAGAACGCTTCAGTATTCCCACTTTCGATCTGATCGTCAGCGACCTGCGTCTGCCGGGTGCTCCGGGCACCGAGCTGATCAAGCTCGGCCAGGGCACGCCGGTGCTGATCATGACCAGCTACGCCAGCCTGCGCTCGGCGGTCGACTCGATGAAGATGGGCGCGGTGGACTACATCGCCAAGCCTTTCGACCACGACGAGATGCTTCAAGCTGTCGCGCGGATCCTGCGTGATCGCCAGTCGGCGCCGGCTGCCGGCGAAGTTGTTACCGGCAAAACTGCCAACGGTAACGGCAAATCCGCCGTCGACAACAGCAACGGCGAGATCGGCATCATCGGCTCCTGCCCACCCATGCAGGACCTTTACGGCAAGATCCGTAAAGTCGCCCCGACGGATTCCAATGTATTGATCCAGGGTGAGTCCGGCACCGGTAAAGAACTGGTGGCCCGCGCCCTGCACAACCTGTCGAAACGCGCCAAGGCACCGATGATCTCGGTGAACTGCGCCGCCATTCCGGAAAGCCTGATCGAGTCCGAACTGTTCGGTCACGAGAAAGGCGCGTTCACCGGTGCCAGCGCCGGTCGCGCCGGCCTGGTGGAAGCGGCGGACGGCGGCACGCTGTTCCTCGACGAGATCGGCGAATTGCCACTGGAAGCACAGGCCCGCCTGCTGCGCGTATTGCAGGAAGGCGAAATTCGCCGGGTTGGCTCGGTCCAGTCGCAGAAGGTCGATGTTCGACTGATCGCCGCAACCCACCGCGACCTCAAGAGCCTGGCGAAAATCGGCCAGTTCCGTGAGGACTTGTACTACCGCCTCCACGTGATCGCGTTGAAACTGCCGGCCCTGCGCGAGCGTGGCGCCGACGTCAACGAAATCGCCAATGCGTTCCTCGCTCGCCAGAGCGCACGCATCAACCGCACCGACCTGAAATTTGCCGCCGATGCCGAACAGGCCATCCGGCACTATTCCTGGCCGGGCAACGTGCGGGAGCTGGAAAACGCCGTCGAGCGCGCCGTGATTCTGAGCGAAAGCCCGGAAATCTCTGCCGACCTGCTGGGCATCGACATCGAGCTGGGTGACCTGGAGGACGATGAGTTCATCGGTCTGCCGGCGCAACCGGCCGGTAACGCCAGCAACAGCAGCCACGAGCCGACCGAAGATCTGTCGCTGGAAGATTACTTCCAGCATTTCGTGCTCGAGCATCAGGACCACATGACCGAGACCGAACTGGCGCGCAAACTGGGCGTCAGCCGCAAATGCCTGTGGGAGCGCCGTCAGCGTCTGGGCATTCCACGGCGCAAGACCGGGGTCGCCAGCGAGAGCTGAACGTTACCTGTCGAGTGTGCGGGTAACGGTTGAGGATGTGAAAAAACTGTTACCTCAGTCTTTTCACGTAACAGAAGCCGGGGTTATCGGTAACGAAACCCCGGCTTTTTTTCGCCCTGCGAAAACGGTTATATCGACCTAACCCCTTGTTTTATTGGGGTTCGCAAAAGTTGGCACGGCACCTGCTATATGTTTGGTACAAGAACAATAACAAGCAATGCACAAGACAATAAAAATAAGACGAATCGACTCACGCACAATAAAAACAAGACGGCGAGAGGCGCAGCTAACTGATTCTTTTGGAGAGGCGTTGTATTTGGGGCTTGCCCCACGACCAGGCCGAGAACAACAAAAACTGTCTTAAGACAGAGCCTGTACTGGTTGGATCGAGAGATCACTGCAATTCAGCGACCAAAGCAATCCGTTTGCTCTTGGCTCCCGATTGGGAGGGTCATGAAGGAAAAGCTTCATGGCGAGGGCACTCAACAAAAACAAGAAGCCCGAATCAATAATAAAAAGAGCACGCAACTACTTCTTGGGGAGCTTCGGCTCCCCTTGTAGTTTCTCCCCCGCAGCAAAATCCCCCTCACTCATCCTTTTCGACGCCTTTAGCCTGCGGCTTGCAGCGCAAAATGCCTGCGTCCTACACCATCACTCGACTAAATGCTAGAATCCCGGCCCATCATGCGGTCATTCTTTGGTCTGGCCGAACATTCCTTCAAACAGTGCATCCCATGCTGAAGAAGTTGTTCCAGTCATTCCGAACTCCCGTTCGTCGTACTCAACACATCCGTAGCACGCCTGAAGTCCTCAACAGCGGCCAACATTCGCTGCAAAAGGGCCAATTCAGCCGTTACGCGGTCAATATCGTCGAACGTCTGCAAGGCGCCGGTTACCAGGCTTATCTGGTCGGCGGTTGCGTGCGCGACATGCTGCTGGGCATCACGCCCAAAGACTTTGACGTTGCCACCAGCGCTACCCCCGAGCAGGTCCGCGCCGAATTCCGCAATGCGCGGATTATCGGCCGCCGCTTCAAGCTGGTGCACATCCATTTCGGTCGCGAAATCATCGAGGTCGCGACCTTCCGCGCCAATCACCCGCAAAACGAAGATGACGAAGACAGCAACCAGTCTTCGCGCAACGAGAGCGGGCGCATTCTGCGCGACAACGTCTACGGCACGCTGGAAGAAGACGCACAACGCCGCGACTTCACCATCAACGCCCTGTATTACGATCCGGTCAGCGAGCGCATTCTCGATTACGCCAACGGCGTGCACGACATCCGCAATCATCTGATCCGCCTGATCGGCGACCCGAAGCAGCGTTACCAGGAAGACCCGGTGCGGATGCTGCGAGCCGTGCGTTTCGCCGCCAAGCTCAACTTCGGCATCGAAAAGCACACCGTCCAGCCGATCCGCGAACTGGCGCCGATGCTGCGCGAGATTCCATCGGCCCGGCTGTTCGAGGAAGTGCTCAAGCTGTTCCTCTCCGGACATGGCGCCATCACCTTCGAAATGCTGGTCGACCTGCAACTGTTCGCGCCGTTGTTCCCGGCCAGTGCCGATGCGCTGGAATACAACCCGGAATACACCCACACGCTGATCAGCGAAGCGCTGACCAACACTGATCTGCGGATCAAGCAGAACAAACCGGTGACCCCGGCGTTCCTGTTTGCCGCACTGCTGTGGCCTGCCCTGCCGGCCCGCGTGTTGCGTCTGCAAGAGCGTGGCATGCCGCCGATTCCGGCGATGCAGGAAGCCGCCCACGAGTTGATCGCCGAACAGTGCCAGCGCATTGCGATTCCAAAACGCTTCACCATGCCGATCCGCGAGATCTGGGACATGCAGGAACGCCTGCCACGCCGCAGCGGCAAACGCGCCGACCTGTTGCTGGACAATCCGCGCTTCCGCGCCGGCTACGATTTCCTGCTGCTGCGTGAAAGCGCCGGCGAGCAGACCGATGGCCTGGGCGAATGGTGGACCGATTATCAGGACGCCAATGACAGCGAGCGCCGCGACATGATCCGCGACCTCAGCGGCAAGGAAGACGGCGCCAGCGGTGCTCCGCGCAAGCGTCGCCGCAGCAGCGGTTCCAAGCGCAAACGCGCCGGCGCACCGAGCGCCACGGGCGAATAAGGCATGGAACGCATCTACATCGGCATGGGCAGCAATCTGGCTGACCCCGCCGAACAACTGCGCAGCGCGGTCGACGCGCTGGGGCAATTGCCAGACAGCGCGCTGGTCGGCGTCTCGGCCTTTTACCAGAGCGATTCGTTGCTGCCGGGCCAACCGCGTTACACCAACGCGGTCGCGGCGCTCGACAGCACACTCGCCCCACTGGAACTGCTCGATGCCCTGCAAGCCATCGAAAACGGTCAGGGCCGCGAACGCCTGGAGCGCTGGGGCCCGCGCACGCTGGACCTGGACATCCTGTTGTTCGGTGACCGACTGATCGACGAGCCGCGCCTCAAAGTCCCGCATTACCACATGCAGGAACGCGCGTTCGTCCTGTACCCCCTGGCCGAACTGGCCCCCGAAGATCTGCACCTGGCTGATGGCCGCACCCTTGCCGATCTTCTGAAAGCCTGCCCGTTCGTCGGCCTCGAACGCCTCGCCCACGCCTGACCCAAACCGCCGATGCGGGAGCAAACTGGCTCCCGCATTTTGCGTTCTTGTAGGACAAAAACTCCGCAGATCAGGCCCGCCGGCCCGCTGAATCGCATCAGTAACGCCGGTAACACTCCCGTCGTAACAATGCGGTAACACATGCAATTGACTTCCTGAGGCCTCATCACGACTATAGGCGTCCCGCTGCCGCCAACCCGGCATACAAGGGCGCAATCCAGGCCTTATAAGCACGACAAAAGAGCGTGCGCCTGAGTAGATGACGAATCACGCGCGTTACTCGCAGTAGTTTCCAAAGCGCCTGAACGAGGATTTCTTACATGCCAGCCATCACCCTGACCACGCTCCAGAGCCTCAAGCAGAAAGGTGAAAAGATCACCATGCTGACCTGCTATGACGCGACCTTCGCCCACGCCTGCAACGAGGCCGGTGTCGAAGTGCTGCTGGTGGGCGACTCCCTCGGCATGGTCCTGCAAGGTCACGACAGCACCCTGCCGGTGACCATTGCGGAAATGGCCTACCACACCGCCAGCGTCAAGCGCGGCAACACCGACGCCCTGATCCTGGCCGACCTGCCTTTCATGGCCAACGCCACCCTTGAACAAACCATGACCAACAGCGCCATGCTGATGCAGGCCGGCGCACACATGGTCAAGGTCGAAGGCGCGCTGTGGCTGGCGGAGTCGATCCGCCTGCTGGCCGAACGTGGCGTTCCGGTCTGCGCCCACATGGGCCTGACCCCGCAAGCCGTGAACATTCTCGGTGGCTATAAAGTGCAGGGTCGCAACGAAAACCAGGCACGCCAGATGCGCGCCGACGCGATTTCCCTGGAGCAGGCCGGCGCGGCCATGTTGCTGCTGGAATGCGTGCCGAGCGAACTGGCTGCCGAAATCACCAGCGCAGTAAAAATCCCGGTGATCGGCATCGGCGCCGGCGCCGACACCGACGGTCAGGTCCTGGTGCTGCACGACATGCTCGGCCTGTCGATCAGCGGCCGCGTACCGAAATTCGTCAAGAACTTCATGCAGGGTCAGGACAGCATCCAGTCCGCATTGAAGGCGTACGTCAGCGAAGTCAAAGCCGCCACTTTCCCTGGGATCGAACACGGATTCTCTGCATGAACACCGTTAAAACCGTACGTGAACTGCGCGCTGCCGTGGCGCGCGCCCGCAGCGAAGGCAAGCGCATCGGCTTCGTGCCGACCATGGGCAACCTGCACAGCGGCCACATCGCACTGATCACCAAGGCCAGGCAGCGAGTGGACTTCGTGGTCGCGAGCATTTTCGTCAACCCGCTGCAGTTCGGCGCCGGCGAAGACCTCGACAAATACCCGCGCACCCTGGCGGCGGATCAGGAAAAGCTGCTGGAAGCCGGCTGCTCCCTGCTGTTCGCCCCGACCGTCGAAGAGATGTACCCCGACGGCATGGCCGGCCAGACTCGGGTCAGCGTGCCGCACTTGTCCGAAGGCCTGTGCGGTGCCAGCCGTCCGGGGCACTTCGAAGGCGTGGCGACCGTGGTCAGCAAACTGTTCAACATGGTTCAGCCGGATCTGGCGATCTTCGGTCAGAAGGACTACCAGCAACTGGCGGTGATCCGTGCGCTGGTGCATGACCTGAACATGCCGATCCAGATCATTGGCGAGCCGACCGTGCGTGCCGCCGACGGCTTGGCGCTGTCGTCGCGCAACGGTTTCCTCAGCGAGGAACAACGTGCCGTGGCGCCCGTGGTCTATCGCGCCCTGAGCAGCATCGCCGAGTCGATCAAGCAGGGCGAGCGCGACTTCCCGGCCCTGATCCAGGCACAGCGGCAACAGCTGGAAAGCGCCGGCCTGCGTCCGGACTACCTGGAAATCCGCCACGCCCTGACCCTGCGTCCGGCGACGGCGGAAGATCGTGACCTGGTGATTCTGGTGGCTGCGTTCCTCGGCACCACCCGGTTGATCGACAACCTGCACCTGAATCTCGATACCCCCGCCTGAGCACCGCAATATCAGAATGTGAGAGTGAGCCTGCTCGCTCTCACATTCGTGTCACCTCCCCTTCCAAACCGTATTGCTGACCACCAGACCATCGGGCAAACTGCCCGCCGATCCACTGCGCGCGAAAAGCAGGGACTTGCTCGTATTACCCGCCGTCTGTCGGCGTCTGCTGTTATCGATGTTAAAAAAGTACAGGTAACAGGTCAGAAGAAGCCAAGACAGATCGCAGCGCTAGGTTTACTGTATTCGCCCTGCGCCCGTGTAATCGTGTCGACGCAGTTGCCCCCTCGCCCAAACATGGCGGGGAGGTCTTTTCAGTGTTCAAAAGGCCGTTCAAGTAAAAAGGAAAACCGCAGCGATGGCGTACTACCGCACTCCTCATGACGTTACCGCTCTGCCTGCCTGGCAAGCGTTGAAAGACCACCGCCAAGCCATGCAGGATTTCAGCATGCGCGAAGCCTTCAACGCCGATCCGCAGCGCTTCAATCAGTTCACCCTCAGCAGCTGCGGACTGTTTCTCGACTATTCGAAGAATCTGATCAACGCCGAGACCCGCAACCTGCTGGTGGGCCTGGCCAATGAAGTCGATCTCAAGGGCGCGATCAAGGCGCTGTTCGACGGCGAAATCGTCAACTCCTCCGAAGGCCGCCCGGCGCTGCACACCGCCCTGCGTCGCCCGGTCGGCGACAAGCTGTCGGTCAACGGCGTCAACGTGATGCCTGAAGTACACAAGGTGCTGAACCAGATCACCGATCTCGTGGGCCGTATCCACGACGGTCTGTGGCGCGGTTACACCGAGAAGCCGATCACTGACGTGGTGAACATCGGCATCGGTGGTTCCTTCCTCGGCCCTGAGCTGGTCTCCGAAGCCCTGCTGTCCTACGCCCAGAAAGGCGTGCGTTGCCATTACCTGGCAAACATCGACGGCAGCGAATTCCACGAGCTGACGCAAAAACTGCGCGCTGAGACCACGCTGTTCATCGTTTCGTCGAAGTCGTTCAACACCCTCGAAACCCTGAAAAACGCCCAGGCCGCGCGTGCCTGGTACCTGGCTCAGGGCGGTTCGGAAGCCGAGCTGTATCGTCACTTCATCGCCGTATCGAGCAACAACGCGGCAGCTGTGGCGTTCGGTATCCGTGAAGAGAACATCTTCCCGATGTGGGACTGGGTCGGCGGTCGTTACTCGCTGTGGTCGGCCATCGGCCTGCCGATTGCCCTGGCCATCGGCATGTCCAACTTCAAGGAACTGCTGTCCGGTGCCTACACCATGGACCAGCATTTCCAGAGCGCGCCGTTCGAACAGAACATGCCGGTGCTGCTGGCCCTGCTCGGCGTGTGGTACGGCAACTTCTGGGGCGCGCAGAGTCACGCGATCCTGCCGTACGACCACTACCTGCGTAACATCACCAAGCACTTGCAACAGCTGGACATGGAATCCAACGGCAAGAGCGTACGTCAGGACGGCACCCCGGTGTCGACCGATACCGGTCCGGTGATCTGGGGTGGCGTAGGTTGCAACGGTCAGCATGCTTACCACCAGTTGCTGCACCAAGGCACCCAACTGATCCCGGCCGACTTCATCGTGCCGATCGTCAGCTTCAACCCGGTGTCCGACCACCATCAGTGGCTGTACGCCAACTGCCTGTCCCAGAGTCAGGCACTGATGCTCGGCAAGACCCTGCCGGAAGCCGAAGCCGAACTGCGCGACAAAGGCATGAGCGAAGCCGAAGTGCAGAAACTGGCACCGCACAAGGTGATCCCGGGCAACCGTCCGAGCAACACCATCGTGGTCGAGCGCATCAGCCCGCGTCGTCTCGGCGCACTGGTGGCGATGTACGAACACAAAGTCTTCGTGCAAAGCGTGGTCTGGGGCATCAACGCCTTCGACCAGTGGGGCGTGGAACTGGGCAAGGAACTGGGCAAGGGCGTCTACAACCGCCTGGTCGGCAGCGAAGAAACGGCCGCCGAAGATGCTTCCACCCAGGGCCTGATCAACTACTTCCGCGGCCGTCACCGCGGCTGATCCTGCACTGAACACACCCCCTCGCCATGAGGGGGTGTTTGTTTACGGGTCTTGAACCCTCCCCGCTCTCGGCGCATCTTTATCCTTGTCGCATAACAAGAATAAGGAACCGTCATGTTCGATATCAGCACGTTCCCCAAAGCCGATGCCGTCCGCCGGGCTGCCCAGTTGAGTCAGGACGACTACCATCGCCTGTACCGCGAATCCATTGAACACCCCAGCACCTTCTGGGCCGAACAGGCCACGCGCTTCCTCGACTGGAGCACGCCGTGGCAGACCGTCCAGCGCTATGACCTGAAGACCGGCGAGGCTTCCTGGTTTGCCGGGGCGAAACTGAACGTCAGCTACAACTGCATCGACCGTCACCTGGAAAAGCGCGGCGATCAGACCGCCATTCTCTGGGAAGGCGACGACCCTGCCGAATCGACGCAAATCACCTACAACAAACTCCATCACCACGTCTGCCGCCTGGCCAACGTGCTGAAAAGCCGTGGCGTGAAGAAAGGCGATCGGGTGTGCATCTACATGCCGATGATCCCCGAAGCGGCCTACGCCATGCTCGCCTGCACGCGGATCGGCGCGATTCACTCGGTGGTGTTTGGCGGTTTCTCCCCGGACTCGTTGCGCGACCGCATTCTCGACGCCGACTGCCGCACCGTGATCACCGCCGACGAGGGCGTGCGCGGTGGCAAGTTCGTGCCGCTGAAACAGAATGTCGACAAGGCCCTGCAGAGTTGCCCGGACGTCAGCACCGTCGTAGTAGTCGAGCGCACCCAGAACAAGATTGACTGGGTCGAAGGCCGCGACCTCTGGTATCACCAGGCCGTGCGCGACGTCAGCGACGATTGCCCTCCGGAACCGATGGACGCCGAAGATCCGCTGTTCATCCTCTACACCTCCGGCAGCACCGGCAAACCCAAGGGCGTGCTGCACACCACCGGCGGTTACCTGCTGCAAGCGGCGATGACCTTCAAGTACGTCCTCGACTACCGCGATGGCGAAGTGTTCTGGTGTACCGCCGACGTCGGCTGGGTCACCGGCCACAGTTACATCGTCTATGGCCCGCTGGCCAACGGCGCGACGACGCTGATCTTCGAAGGCGTACCAAGCTACCCAAGCACGTCGCGGTTCTGGCAGGTGATCGACAAACACAAGGTCAACATCTTCTACACCGCCCCCACTGCCCTGCGCGCACTGATGCGCGAAGGAGCAGGTCCCTTGCAGGAAACGTCGCGACAGAGCCTCAGATTGCTCGGCAGCGTCGGTGAGCCGATCAACCCGGAAGCGTGGGAATGGTATTTCAACGTCGTAGGCGAACAGCGCTGCCCGATAGTCGATACCTGGTGGCAGACCGAAACCGGCGGCATCATGCTCAGCCCGCTGGTCAGCGCCCAACGGATCAAACCGGGCTGCGCCACCCAACCGATGTTCGGCGTGCAACCGGTGCTGCTCGATGAGCATGGCAAGGAAATCAAAGGCGCCGGCAGCGGCGTGCTAGCGATCAAGTCGAGCTGGCCGGCGCAGATCCGCAGCGTCTACGGTGATCCGCAGCGCATGGTCGACACCTACTTCAAGCCCTACCCCGGCTACTACTTCACCGGCGACGGCGCCCGCCGCGACGAGGACGGCGACTACTGGATCACCGGGCGCATCGACGACGTGATCAATGTCTCCGGCCACCGCATCGGCACCGCCGAGGTCGAGAGCGCGCTGGTGCTGCACGACAGCATTGCCGAGGCCGCCGTGGTCGGTTATCCCCATGACGTCAAAGGCCAGGGCATCTATGCCTTCGTCACGCCCATGAACGGTGCCGAACCCAACGACGAACTGAAAAAGGAACTGCTGGCCCACGTCAGCAAGGAGATCGGCAGTTTCGCCAAACCGGACCTGATCCAGTGGGCCCCGGCCCTGCCGAAAACCCGTTCGGGCAAGATCATGCGGCGGATCCTGCGCAAGATTGCCTGCAACGAACTCGACAGCCTCGGCGACACCTCGACCCTGGCCGACCCGAGCGTGGTGCAGGGGCTGATCGACAAGCGCCTTAACCAGTAGAATCATGGGCGCGGTCAACCGGCCGCGCCGCCCTTCATCACTGAGTTGCCATGGAATTCATCCGCAGCCGTATCGAAAACCAACTCATGAGCCTGACCGGTCTCTCCCTCGGCCAGCTCGATCTGGAAAACCCCAAGGGCGATCCCGGCCTGTTCGGCCCGGACTCGATCAGTTGGCAAGTGCACGGCGACTTCAGCAGCATGTTGATCGGCGGCATCAGTGCCTTGTTGCTGCAAGCCTTGCACCCACTGGCACTGGCCGGCGTCTGGGACCACTCGAACTTTCGCCAGGACATGCTCGGCCGCTTGCGCCGTACCAGCCAGTTTGTCTCCGGCACTACGTTCGGCTCGAAACGGGACGCCGAATGGCTGATCGAAAAAGTCCGCACCATTCACCTGCAAGTCGTCGGCACCGCGCCGGATGGCCGGCCTTATGCGGCCAGCGATCCGGATCTGCTGACCTGGGTGCACGTGGCCGAAGTCAGCAATTTTCTCGCCGCCCATTTGCGTTACCGCAACCCGCAGTTGTCGCCGGTAGACCAGGATCGTTACTACGCGGAGATCGCCGTGGTCGCTGAACGACTGGGTGCCCGGGATGTGCCGAAGTCGCGCCAGGCCGTGGCCGATTACCTGCAGCGCATGCGTCCGCAGTTGCTGTGTGACGAGCGCAGCCGCGAAGTCCTGCGCCTGTTGCTCGATGCCCCGGCACCCAGCGTTCTGGCGCGGCCGTTTGGCGACCTGATGATGAAGGCCGGGATCGACCTGCTGCCGGACTGGGCCAGCGACATGCTGGATGCCCGCCAGAACCCGCTGCAACGCCAGTTGATCCGCGCCAGCGTCAAACGCAGCGCGCCAATGCTGCGCTGGGCGATGCGCAATGGATCGGTTCAGCGGGCCCAGCGGCGGATGGGGCTGAGCTGAAGCTCAGTAACTGCTAAACTCCCGCGCCCCGATTCCCTCCAGCAAGGCGCAAGCATGTCTTCCCTGAATCAGGCGCTGCGCGCCGCCCTCGATCAACGCCAGGATCTGCTCGCCGAGCTGCACCGCCAGGGCACCGACTGCTATCGCCTGTTCCACGGCAGCCAGGAAGGTGCCGGCGGCCTGACTATCGACCGCTACGGCCCGCAACTGATGGTGCAGAGTTTCCACCAGACGCTGGAACTCGCCGACCTGCTGCAACTGCACGCCACGGTGAATGAAACGCTGGGATTGCAAACCTTGCTGGTTTACAACGACCGCTCCCGTGGCAACTCACGCATCGATCGTGAAGACAGCGTCTACCGCGCCGACGATGCTGCGTTGGTTGATCTG
Organism: Pseudomonas sp. GW822-FHT03F08; assembly: GCF_058801265.1. Lineage (NCBI taxonomy): Bacteria > Pseudomonadati > Pseudomonadota > Gammaproteobacteria > Pseudomonadales > Pseudomonadaceae > Pseudomonas > Pseudomonas sp. GW822-FHT03F08. The sequence goes on from NZ_JBXANC010000018.1 coordinate 36,246, forward strand.
GTCGGCCACGAATGGGGCCTGAACTACCGTGTGCGCGGGCGCCACGCCGGACAGGATCCGCTGCTGTTCCTCGACCTGCGCAACACCCGCGGCTGGGTCAAGGATCACGCCAAGGGCAAAAGCGTGCTCAACCTGTTCGCCTACACCTGTGGCGTCGGTCTCAGTGCGGCCGCCGGCGGTGCCCGCGAGGTATGCAACCTGGACTTCGCCGAGGGCAATCTGGCGGTCGGCCGCGAGAACGGCTTGCTCAATCCGCAACTGCCAACCATGGAGTTCATCCAGTCCGACTACTTCCCGGCGATCCGCCAGTTGGCCGGTCTGCCGATCAGTCAGCGTCGCGGGCAGAAACTGCCGAGCTATCAGCGCCTCGAACAGCGCCAATACGATCTGGTGCTGCTCGACCCTCCCGCGTGGGCCAAAAGTGCGTTCGGCACGGTCGATCTGCTGCGTGATTATCAAAGCCTGCTCAAGCCAGCCTTGCTGACCACTGCCGACAATGGCGTGCTGATCTGCTGCAACAACCTGGCGAAAGTCAGCATGGACGACTGGCGCGAACAGGTGCTGCGCTGCGCCGAGAAAGCCGGGCGCCCGGTACGCGAATGGAGTGTGATGACGCCGGGTGCCGACTTCCCTTCGCTGGATCAACAACCGCCGCTGAAGACCCTGATTCTTCAGCTCTGATTTTCTGGCTCTAAAGTCGCGCAGGAAATTTCCCACAGAAAAATCTGAACAATCCTGATCACAGGCTATTACTTCGGAACCGGAATCGCGTGCCATACTCCAAGGCACTCCGATTCAGACAGATGAAGCCGCACATGCCCAAAGGATTGATTCGCGCGATTGGCGCCTTGTTGACCGCTCTGGCCCTCTACAGCCTGCTGGGGTTTCTGATTTTGCCGGGCATTGCGCTCCGGGTCGCCAACCAGCAACTGGCCAACTACGCGACGGTGCCTGCGCACATTCAGCGTATCGAACTCAATCCGTTCAGCCTCGAAGTTACGCTTTGGGGCCTGGTCATCGGCGAGCCAGGCAAGGAACAGGTCGGTTTCGAACGCCTGTACGCCAACCTGCAACTCGACAGCCTGTGGACAAAAGCGCTGCACCTGTCCGACATCGAACTGGACAAACCCAAGACCGAAGTCCTGTTCGCCCAGGACGGCAAACTCAATCTGTTGGGTCTGTTCAAGTTGCCGGCCAGTGAACCGACGCCGGCCGATCCGAATGCCAAACCGTTTCCGCTGCGCATCGACCGGATCAAACTGGCCGGCGGCAACGTGCATTTCGAGGATGCACGCCCGAGCGAACCGATCGAGTTCCTCTACGACAAGCTCGATTTCGAACTGAACAACCTCAGCACCCTGCCCGACGACAACGCCGACATGACCCTGGTCGCCATCGGCCCGGCCGGTGGACAGATCGACTGGAAAGGCAACTTCAGCCTGATCCCGATCGCCTCCGAAGGCACGCTCAAAGTCACCGATGGCCAGATGAAAGCCTTCTGGCCCTACGTGCGCGACGCCGTGCCATTGGTGCTGGAAAACGGCGTGGTCAGCCTGAGCACCGACTACAAGCTCAACCTGTCCAAGGAAACCGAATTGCTGTTGAGCAACGTCTCGGTCAGTGTTGCGCCGTTTGCGATCAAGGCCCCGGACGGGCGCCCGCTGGCGAAACTCGACCGCCTCGACGTCAGCGAAACCACGGTGGACCTGGCCAAACAGCAAGTGGTGGTCGGCAAGATCCGCAGCCAGAAACTCGAAACCTGGGCCGCCCTTGAGGCGGACGGGCAACTGGACTGGCAGAAACTGTTCGCCAGTCAGCCGTCGAAACCGGCCGCCAAGGCGGCGGCGGAACCGAAAAGCACGCCGGCGGCTGCCGACTCACCGAAACCGGAACCGGCCGCACCGGGCAAACCGTGGCAGGTGCTGCTCAAGGACGTGCAACTGCGTGACTACAAAGTGCATCTGGCCGACCGCTCGGCGAAGCCGGAAGTCACGCTGGATGTCACGCCGCTGAACCTCGACCTGCAGAATTTCGACAGCCTCAACGGCTCGCCCTTCAACGTCAAACTGGACACCGGCCTGGGCAAGCAAGGCAAGATCAGCGCCGACGGCGTGGTCAATCTGGCACCGGTCACGGCCCAACTCAACGTGAAGACGCAGGACATCGACCTTCGCGTCGCCCAGTCCTACATCAACCCGTTCATTCGCCTGGAACTGCGCAGCGGCATGCTCGGCAGCGATCTGAAAGTGAATCTGAAAAGCGTCACACCTCTGGCACTCAGTGTCACCGGTCGCGCCCAGGTCGATCAGTTGCACACCCTCGACACCTTGAAGACCCGCGACTTCCTCAAGTGGCAGCAAGTGGTGGTCGAAGGCCTGAACTATCAGCACGGCGACAACCTGTCGATCGACAAGATCAACCTGTTCCAGCCGTATGTGCGGTTCATGATCAACGATGACCGCACCACCAACATCGACGACTTGCTGATTCCGCAACCTGCCGATTCCGGGGCGAAAACCGCAGCGGCCAAACCAGCCGGCAACTCGAAACCGCTGGGCATTCATATCGGCGGTATCGCGATCAATGACGGCTCGGCCAACTTCGCCGACTTCAGCCTGACCCCGAATTTCGCCACCGCAGTCCAGCAGCTCAACGGCCAGATCGGCACCATCGACAGCCGTCAGGCGAAACCCGCCAGCGTCGACGTCAAAGGCAAGGTCGACCGCTATGCGCCGGTGACCATCAAGGGCGCGGTCAACCCGTTCGATCCGATGGCCAGCCTCGACATCGCCACCAGTTTCAAACGGGTCGAATTGACCACCCTGACGCCCTACTCCGGCAAGTTCGCCGGTTACCGGATCCGCAAGGGCCGGCTCAATCTCGACCTGCACTACCTGATCACCAAGGGCCAGCTCAAGGCCGAGAACAAAGTGGTGGTCGAGCAGCTGCAACTGGGTGAGAAAGTCGACAGCCCGGATGCCGTGAGCCTGCCGCTGAAACTGGCGATTGCGTTGCTCAAGGACGTGGACGGCAAGATTTCCATCGAGCTGCCTGTCACCGGCGACCTCAATAACCCGCAATTCAGCGTGATGCCGATTATCTGGCAGACCCTGCGCAATCTGGTCGTCAAAGCCGCCGCCGCACCGTTCAAGATGATTGGCGGGCTGATCAACGGGGGCGGTTCCGAAGACCTCGGCACAGTGTCATTCGCACCGGGTTCCAGCGAACTGAACAAGGACGCCGAAGCCGCGCTGGTCAAACTGTCCCAGGCCTTGAAGGAACGTCCGGCCCTGCGCCTGGAAATCGAAGGCACCGCTGCCCAAAGCAGCGACGGCCCGCTGATTGCCGAACAGCGTCTGGAACGTGAATACCAGTACAACTACTACAAGATGCTGCAGCGCCGTGGCGACAAGGTGCCGGCTCAGGCATCACTGATCCAGGTCCCGGATGACGAAAAAGGCCCGCTGCTCGAAGGCATCTACCGCACTCGTCTGAAAACCCAGCCGCCGGCTGAATGGAAAGATCTGGGCAAGGAAGAGCGCACCGCGAAAATGCGTGCGGACGTGATCAAGTTCTGGAGCTCCAGCGATGTGCTGCTGCGCCAACTGGGTCAGGACCGTGCCAGCAGCATCAAAGATTATCTGGTGGACAAAGGCCAACTGGCCGACGACCGCGTGTACTTCATCGACGCCAATCTCGGCGAAGCGGAGAGCGACGGCCGCGTGGTGACGCAAATGCATCTGGACGCCGAGTGATGAACAGCCAATGGCTGGCGGCAATAGTGCTGGCGCTCATCGCCAGCCAGGCCTCGGCGTCCGATACGCTGCGCTGCGGCAGTCAGTTGGTCAGCCTTGGTGACCGTTCCAGCGAGGTGCTGCAAAAGTGCGGTGAACCGGTCAGCCGTGACGTGCTGGGCTACAAGCGCAGCGCCAATCGCCGGGAAGAGTTTCAGGTCGAGGAATGGACCTACGGCCCGAGCAACGGCATGTACCAATACCTGCGCTTTGAAGGCAATCGCCTGCGGCAGATCAACAGCAAACGCGGTAACTGACCTCCCCATTGGTTTTCCCGTCCCTGAAATAGAACAGGCCCCGACACGAATGCCGGGGCCTGTAATGGCCACTCCCTGTGGCCGTTCGCATGAACTCTAAAGTGCGGCAGACGTATGACTCGGCCCGCCTGTCGCGTCTTCTCCCGGTCCAGGCGAGAAGTCTTGCCTTACTCGGCTTTCAGGCCGTCAGCGGAGACCGCTTTCACGCCTTTGATTTTCTTGGCGATGGCCACGGCGGTGGTTTTCTGAGCTTCGGTGATGGCAACGGTCGAAGACAGGGAAACGACGCCTTTGTTGGTTTCTACTTTGATATCAGTGCCTGGAATGCCTTTTTCGGTAACCAGGTCGCTTTTGACTTTAGTGGTGATCCAGGTGTCGGAAGTGGCCTCTTTCGCCTTGGTCATTTCACCGGCGGCCAGGGTCATTGGCGCCTGGGTTGCCTGAGTGGATTGTGCGAATGCGCCGGTGGCCATGGTCAGGGTCAGCGCGGTAGCAGCAGCGGCAGTGATAGCGAACTTCTTCATACGAGTAACTCCTGTTTTTCTGGAAAGTCTGCTGCGTGTCTTGTCAGCAGGGTTACTGGAGATATTGCGAACGCTGTGCCAAGTTTTCAAAAGAAAATAATTCTTTATAAATCAATAAGTTATAAATCATGAACATTTTCGGAATCATGCAAATTGCATGACGTTCGAATTATCTGCATGCAAGTTGCGGCTTTTGGAAAAGTTCCTAACACGCTGAAATGATTGAAGCTTTTGTGAAGTGCCGGGCAAAAGAAAATGCCCCGCAAAGCGGGGCATTTCATGACGCCTGGCTCGCCGGTCAGGCACCGCTGCCCGGGCAACCTTTAGGCGCGTAGTCCGGGTTGACCGTGGAGGCGCAACTCCAGACACCGGCGGTGTTGCCGGTAGCAGCACCCGTGCGGGAGAGCGTGATGGTCTTGCCCAGTACCGGGCCTGGTGCGTTCACCAGCGTGCAGGTGATCGTGCCGGCCCCTGTCGAAGCCGTGCCCGACGCCGCCAACGTGCAGTTGGAGGTGGTGGCTGCCGCGTTACCGGCCACCAGTAACAGGGTCGGGTCGGTACCTTGATTAATGGTGTCCTCGAACGGCACTTTGAGGGCGCTGATTTCCGCCAGCCCTGCCGTCACCTTCGACCGTGCCTGGTACTTGGTGTATTGCGGCAACGCGATGGTGGCCAGGATGCCGATGATCGCCACGACGATCAGCAGCTCGATCAGAGTGAAACCTTGTTGTTTCTTCATAGACACGCTCCATGCATGAGTCGGAATCTCATGATCTGAACAGGACTCAGCACAGCCCGTGCCAAGGCGCCCGTACCCGCGCAGTCTGGGCGCGATCACGCTATCGCGGTGTTTCCTACAACCTGTAACCGCACTATCTGACACTTTTTGTCACCTGCACCGAGGCCGTTTGGCGCTGTCACTTGACTAGGCTATAAGTCATGAACTGTCTGCATCCGGGATTCCCATGAATGACATCGCTCTGAGCGGTCTGGCCAAGCAATTGGTACAGGCCGAACTGCTCACGGAAAAAAGCGCCCAGCAAGCCTGGCAGCAGGCCCAGCGCAATCGCCTGTCGCTGGTCAGCTATCTGGTACAGAACAAACTGGTGAAGAGTTCGCAGGTTGCCGAGATCGCCTCGGAGCATTTCGGCATGGCGTTCCTCGATCTCAACTGCCTGGACAAGGAAACCCAGCCCAAGGGCCTGGTCAGCGAAAAACTGGTGCGCCAGCACCACGCGCTGCCCCTGTGGCGGCGCGGCAACAAGTTGTTCGTGGGGATTTCCGACCCGAGCAATCATCAGGCAATCAACGATATTCAGTTCAGCACCGGGCTGACCACCGAAGCGATTCTGGTGGAGGACGACAAGCTCACCGACGCCATCGAGAAGTTCTTCGACACCCACGCCTCCGGCCTGGAAGACATGGCCGATGTCGACCTCGACGGGCTGGACGTCGAGTCCATCGATGACAGCAAGCAGGACGCCATCGGTGGGCTGGACGCCGACGATGCGCCGGTGGTGAGGTTCGTCCACAAGATGCTGCTGGATGCGATCAAAAGCGGCTCCTCCGACCTGCACTTCGAACCCTACGAGAAAAACTATCGGGTTCGGGTCCGTACCGACGGCATCCTGCGCGAAGTGGCCAAGCCGCCGATTCAACTCGCCGGGCGCATCGCCGCACGCCTGAAGGTCATGGCCAGCCTCGACATTTCGGAACGCCGCAAACCTCAGGACGGGCGACTGAAGATGCGCCTGTCGAAGAGCAAGTCGATCGATTTCCGGGTCAACACCTTGCCAACCCTGTGGGGCGAGAAAGTGGTGATCCGGATCCTCGACCCGTCCAGCGCGCAGATAGGCATCGACGCCCTCGGCTACGAGCCGGAGCAGAAAGACCTGTACCTCGCTGCCCTGAAGCAACCACAAGGCATGATCCTGGTCACCGGTCCCACCGGTTCCGGCAAGACCGTGTCGCTGTACACCGGGCTCAACATTCTCAATACCGTCGACATCAACATCTCCACTGCCGAAGACCCGGTGGAGATCAACATGGAAGGCATCAATCAGGTCAACGTCAATCCTAAGCAGGGGCTGGACTTCGCCCAGGCCCTGCGCTCGTTCCTGCGTCAGGACCCGGACGTGATCATGGTCGGCGAGATCCGCGATCTCGAGACTGCGGAAATCGCCATCAAGGCAGCGCAGACCGGTCACCTTGTGCTCTCCACGCTGCACACCAACAGCGCCGCGGAGACACTCACCCGCTTGCACAACATGGGCATTCCCGGCTTCAACATCGCCACGTCGGTCAGCCTGATCATCGCCCAGCGTCTGGCGCGAAAACTCTGCAGCCACTGCAAGAAACCCATCGAGATTCCCCGCGAAACCTTGCTCAAGGAAGGCTTCCCCGAGGAACGCATCGGCAGTTTCACGATCTATGAGCCCGCCGGTTGCGATCAATGCAACGGCGGCTACAAGGGACGCACCGGGATTTATGAAGTAGTGAAAAACACCCCCGAGCTGCAACGGCTGATCATGGCCGAGGGCAACTCATTGGAAATCGACAGCCAGATGCGCCTGGACGGCTTCAACGACCTGCGCACCTCGGGACTGATCAAGGCGATGCAAGGCATCACCAGCCTTGAAGAAATCAACCGGGTCACCAAGGACTGAACATGGCCGTCAAGGCAGCGAAAATCAGCGTCTATGCCTGGGAAGGCACGGACAAGAAAGGCAGCAGGATCACCGGCGAGTTGAGCGGACAAAACCCCGCGCTGATCAAGGCACAGTTGCGCAAGCAGGGCATCAACCCCGGCAAGGTGCGCAAGAAATCCGCGTCGTTGCTGAATTTCGGCAAACGCATCAAGCCGCTGGACATCGCCCTCTTCACCCGGCAGATGGCAACCATGATGAAGGCCGGCGTGCCGTTGCTGCAGTCGTTCGACATCATCGGCGAAGGTTTTGAAAACCCGGCGATGCGCAAACTGGTGGACGAGGTGAAACAGGAAGTCGCCGCCGGTAACAGCTTCGCTGCGGCCCTGCGCAAGAAACCGCAATACTTCGACGAGTTGTATTGCAACCTGGTCGATGCCGGCGAGCAATCCGGCGCCCTCGATACCCTTTTGGAACGCGTAGCGACCTACAAGGAAAAAAGCGAAAGCCTCAAGGCCAAGATCAAGAAAGCCATGACCTACCCCACCGCCGTGATCCTGGTGGCGGCGGTCGTCACCGGGATTCTGCTGGTGAAAGTGGTGCCGCAGTTCCAGTCGGTGTTTTCCGGGTTCGGTGCCGAACTGCCGGCGTTCACCCTGATGGTGATCGGCCTCTCGGAGTTCATGCAGCAGTGGTGGTGGGCGATTCTCGGCGTGCTGGTCGCGGCGTTTTTCGGCACCCGCCATGCCCTGAAGAAATCCCAGGCCCTGCGTGACCGGCGTGATACCTGGCTGCTGAAACTGCCGCTGGTGGGCACCATGATGTACAAGTCCGCCGTGGCCCGTTTCGCCCGAACCCTGTCGACCACGTTTGCCGCCGGCGTGCCGCTGGTCGAAGCGCTGGACTCGGTTGCCGGGGCCACCGGCAACGTGGTGTTCAAACGTGCGGTGCTGCGCATTCGCCAGGACGTGGCCACCGGCATGCAACTGAACTTTTCGATGCGCACCACCGGAATCTTTCCGAACATGGCCGTGCAGATGACCGCCATCGGCGAAGAGTCCGGCGCCCTGGACGATATGCTCGACAAGGTTGCCGGGTTCTACGAGGAAGAAGTGGATAACATGGTCGACAACCTCACCAGCCTGATGGAGCCTTTCGTCATGGTGGTACTCGGGGTGATCGTCGGCGGGCTGGTCGTGGCCATGTACCTGCCGATCTTCCAACTCGGCTCAGCGATCTGACATGCCCATCGACGAACTCTTCGCCCTCTATCCGCTGGCCTTTGTCTTCACCGCTCTGGTGCTCGGGCTGGTGGTCGGAAGCTTCCTCAATGTCGTGATCTGGCGCCTGCCGAAAATGCTCGAACGCGAATGGCGCCAGCAGGCCCACGACGTGCTCGGGCTGCCCGTCGAAACGCCGCTGCCGGTCTACAATCTGATGCTGCCGCACTCGCAGTGCCCGCATTGCGCCCACCGCATTCGTGCGTGGGAAAACATTCCGCTGCTCAGCTACCTGTTTTTGCGCGGCCGCTGCTCGTCATGCGCGGCGCCGATCAGCAAGCGTTATCCGTTGACCGAACTGGCCTGCGGCGTGCTGTCGGCGTTCATCGCCTGGCATTTGGGTTTTGGCTGGCCGGCCTGTCTGATGATCGTCCTGACCTGGGGCTTGCTGGCGATGAGTCTGATCGACACCGAGCATCAGCTGTTGCCCGACGTGCTGGTGCTGCCGCTGCTGTGGCTGGGATTGATCGTCAACAGCTTCGGCCTGTTCGTCTCACTGCACGACGCGTTGTGGGGGGCAGTGGCCGGTTATATGGCGCTGTGGTCGGTGTTCTGGCTGTTCAAGCTGCTCACCGGCAAGGACGGCATCGGTCACGGTGATTTCAAGTTGCTGGCGCTGCTCGGGGCCTGGGGTGGCTGGCAGATTCTGCCGCTGACCATCCTGCTGTCCTCGCTGGTGGGCGCCGTGCTCGGGGTGATTATGCTCAAGCTGCGCGACCAGAAAACCTCGACGCCAATCCCCTTCGGGCCGTATCTGGCAATTGCCGGCTGGATTGCCTTGCTCTGGGGTGGTCAAATAACCGACTTCTATTGGCAGTTTGTCGGTTTGAAATGAATACCCCTGTGGAAAAACCCTGGATTCTCGGCCTGACCGGCGGCATCGGCAGCGGAAAAAGCGCAGCCGCCCAGCACTTCATCGACCTCGGCATCCATGTGGTGGACGCCGATCATGCGGCACGCTGGGTGGTTGAGCCGGGGCGCCCGGCGCTGGCAAAAATCGCCGAGCACTTCGGTCCGGATGTCCTGCAGGCCGATGGCACGCTGGATCGCGCAGCGTTGCGCAAGCTGATCTTCGAAGTACCGGAGCAACGCCGCTGGCTCGAAGCGCTGCTGCATCCGCTGATCGCCGAGGAAATCGCCCATCACTTGGCGCTGGCAAAATCGCCTTACGCGATTCTGGTTTCGCCGCTGTTGATCGAGTCCGGACAGTACGCGATGACCCAGCGGATCCTGGTGATCGATGCTCCGCAGCAACTGCAGATCGAACGCACCTTGCAGCGTGACCAGACCAGCGAACAGCAGGTCCAGGCCATCCTCAAGGCTCAATCCAGCCGCGAAGACCGCGTCAGCCGCGCCGACGATGTGGTGGTCAACGACCGCGACCTCGCCTGGCTGCACGGCGAGGTCGAGCGCCTGCATCACTTTTACCTGACTTTATCTGGAGGCCAGTCATGAGCCCGATCCCGACCGTTGAATGCCCGACCTGCGGCGCCCCGGTGGAATTCACCCCCGAGAACAAATTCCGGCCGTTCTGCTCGGACCGCTGCAAACTGATCGACCTCGGCGCCTGGGCGTCGGAAGAACACAAGATCCCGGTCGCCCCGGATGCCGAGGACGAACTGTTTTCCGGCGACTTCGACCCGCGCCACTGATCCTCTGATCAGGGCCGCATGAAGCCGTAGTCCTGATTGTCGTCGAGGTTTTCTGCCAGAAAGCGCAACTCGTCGGCCAGGTCTTCGGCGTTGCGCACCGCCTTGCTCTGCTGCACCACGGCACTGAGCAAGGCGCGCAGGCTCAATCCAGGATCGAACCCCACCTCCTGCGCCATCTCCAGACTTTGCCGGGTTTCCTGCCTCGCCCACTCGTAAACACTCATGCCGCTGCTCCTGAAGGGATTTGGCCGAGCATGAAATGCCGCGCATGGGGTGGATTTGATGTAGATCAAGACTTGGGATCGTCGTCCTTCCAGGGCGCCGAAAGGTAGCGGGTGCGGTTGAAGGTCTCCAGCCATTCCGGGCTGAACACCACCAGTGCGCTGATCACCATACCGTTGATGAACGCTTCCGGAAAAATCAGCAGCCACAGGTAACCGATGAAATCTTCCAGCCATTCGGGCATGGCGAAGAGGCCGTCGTACCAGAGCAAGGTCAGGCTCAGCACCAGGCATGACAGCGCCGACAAGGCCGCCGCGAAGAAGCCGGAGCAAAAGATATACACAAACGGATTACGCGGTTGCGCCCGCTCGACCAGGATCGCCACGCCCTCGGTGATCAGCACCGGCAGCAGGATCAGCAACGCACCGTTGACCCCGACCGCCGCCAGATCCTGGCGTCCCAGCAGGACCAGCCCGATCTGCGCCACCAGCCCGCCCACAATCGCCAACGGCCAGTCGAGCAGCAACGTCACGGCGGTCATGCCAATGAAGTGATACGACACACCCGTGTCGAAATCCCTGCGCACCATCCACAACAGAAACAGCGCGAACACGGTGCCGAACAGCAAGTGCTGACGACGGCTGTCGCTGAACAATTCGACCCACGGCGAGCGGCAGATCGCCCAGAGCAGCACGGGCAGGTAGATCAGCCAGCCAAGGGTCAGACTTGTCGATGACAGCAGTTCTGCACCGATCATGATCCCATCACCTTCATTCGCACCGCAGACTCCTTTGATTGGCGCTCCTGTGTCGAAGTCTACACCGCCACCCAGGTGAAACTGCCGATGCAAAGCTTTCTGCTTGTCGCAATTGAACGCTAAGCTTGGGCCTATGGATGACTCAGATTATTTACGCCTGCTGACCATCGCGGCCGAGCAAGCCAACGCGTTCCTGTCCAATGCCCGCAAATGGGAGCGTGAGCGTTGGGTCTGCCAGCGCCTGCTGCAAGGCCTGAATATTCCGTATCGCGCCGACGAATTCGCCCCGGCCGGCGAGCCACCGGACGTGTTGTTTCGCGATGCCAACTTTGAGGTGTTTTTCGTTCTCGACGAAGGCCGCCGCCTCAACGATGAATGGCGCGATGAGCTGCAACGTCGACGCAGCGCCTTTTCCCTGAGCCAACTGGTGCGCCGCGAGGCCAAGCCACGGCGGATTCAGGCCAATGAATTTCTGCTCAGGCTGGCGCCGACCTTGCGCAAGAAAGCGCACAACTACAAGGAACGCGGCATGGACCTGGGCGAACTGGACATCATCGCCTTCGCCAGCCTCAAGCGCGAAGTGCTCGACCTCAACAGCCACTTTCCTCCGCCCACCGAATATTTGCGACAGGGCTGGCGCTCGCTGTCACTGGTCGGACCGACGTTCGCCCGCGTCTTGTTCGCCCACCCCGATGCACCGGATTTCCTGCGCAGCAACCTGGGTCGCAGCATCGTGTTCGATGTCGGGATCAGCCTGTAATCCCTAAGCAGGATGGCGCAAACACTGGCCGGATGTTACAAAAGCGCAATCATTCGCCCGGATGACATGCGCCGTTCAACGCTCGCAGGCAAACCGCTGTAACGTCTGCGCATTCAGCAACGTCTATCCCTGACGAGGCCTCATATGACCAGCCGCCTGAACCCCGATGACCAGAAGCATGTCGAAGAGTACCTGCAGTTGTCCCAACACCGTGTCGAGCGCCGGCCATTCCGGCCGTGGATGCTCCTGGTGGTGGTGCTGGCAGTGACCATTGGTCTGGGCCTGTTGAGCCGATTTATCAGTTACCTGACGCTATGAGCTGCATCGCGCTCGCTCGGGTTACGACGACAACGATTTCCTTTAAAAACCTTGCGAGCTATTCCCATGTCCCATCGTATTGTCATTGTCGGCGGCGGCGCCGGCGGTCTGGAGTTGGCTACCCGTCTGGGTAAGACTCTGGGCAAACGCGGCACTGCCAGCATCATGCTGGTCGACGCGAACCTCACGCACATCTGGAAACCGCTGTTGCACGAAGTGGCCGCCGGATCGCTGAACTCCTCCGAAGACGAACTCAACTATGTCGCCCAGGCCAAATGGAACCACTTCGAGTTCCAGCTGGGGCGCATGAGCGGGCTCGATCGTGAGCAGAAGAAAATTCAGCTCGCCGCCACCTACGACGAAAACGGCGTGGAACTGGTGCCGGCGCGGGAAGTGCCCTACGACTCGCTGGTGATCTCGGTCGGCAGTACCACCAACGATTTCGGTACCCAGGGCGCAGCGCAGCACTGCCTGTTCCTCGACACCCGCAAACAGGCCGAGCGTTTCCACCAGCAATTGCTCAATCACTATCTGCGTGCTCACGCCGGGCAAACCGATGTGGTCCAGCAGATCAGCGTGGCTATCGTCGGCGCCGGCGCCACGGGCGTCGAACTGGCGGCCGAGCTGCACAACGCCGCTCATGAGCTGGCGGCCTACGGTCTGGACCGGATCAAACCGGAAAACATGCACATCACCCTGATCGAAGCCGGGCCACGGGTGCTGCCAGCCCTGCCGGAACGTATCAGCGGGCCAGTGCACAAGACTCTGGAAAAACTCGGGGTCAATGTGATGACCAACGCGTCGGTCAGCCAGGTCACCGCAGACAGCCTGATCACCGCCGATGGCAACGAGATCAAGGCCAGCCTGAAAGTCTGGGCTGCCGGGATCCGCGCGCCGGGTTTCCTCAAAGACATCGATGGCCTGGAAACCAACCGCATCAACCAGCTGCAAGTGCTGCCGACCTTACAGACCACCCGCGACGAAAACATTTTCGCCTTCGGTGACTGCGCCGCCTGCCCGCAACCGGGCTCGGATCGCAACGTTCCGCCACGGGCCCAGGCTGCGCACCAACAGGCGTCGCTGCTGGCCAAGTCGCTGAAACTGCGGATCGAAGGCAAGACCCTGCCGGAGTATAAGTACACCGACTACGGCTCGCTGATTTCGCTGTCGCGTTTTTCGGCTGTGGGTAACTTGATGGGCAACCTGACCGGCAGCGTGATGCTCGAAGGCTGGCTGGCGCGGATGTTTTACGTGTCGCTGTACCGCATGCACCAGATGGCGCTGTACGGTCCGTTCCGCACCGCCATGCTGATGCTGGGCAGCAAGATCGGACGCGGCACCGAGCCGCGCCTGAAGCTGCACTGATGTAAAACGCTGTGGGGGCGGGCCTGCTCGCTCCCACAGGGTTTTGTCTTTTACTGTATCTGCCCCCCGCTTTCCCCACCTTCGCTTACAAACGCCCCCGCTCCTCGACACAGACGCGATACACCGCCACCGCTTAATGGCCACACCCGAGCACACCTGCTCCGGCTGATCACCCTTAACGTGTGGTTGCGCAGCGCAACCGAAGGAGAATGAAATGACCCGCACTTCGAAAATTGGCAAAACCTCCCTTGGCCTGGTCGGTGCCGTACTGGCTGGCGGCCTGATGCTGTCCGGCTCGGTGTTCGCCGCACAACCGCTGGCCCAGGGCTACATGGTTGCCTCGGCTGAAACCTCGGTGAAAACCCCGGAAGGCAAATGCGGTGAAGGCAAATGCGGCGACGCGTCGATGGCCAAGACCGACACCGATGGCGACGGCAAAGTCTCGCGCGCCGAGTTCCTGAAGGTTGCGCCGAAGTCCGACTTCGACAAGATCGACACCAACCATGACGGCTTCATCGACGAGCAAGAGGCTTACAACAACGTCAAAGCCAACTTCGAAGCCAACGGCAAGAAAATGCCGAAAGGCCTGTTCGAACACCTGAAAGACCAGGACGGTGCCTGATTTTCATTCTGTCCCGACAAAACAAAGCCGCGCTTTCTCTCACGAGGAGCGCGGCTTTTTTACGTCTGCCGGGATTACAGCTGGAAGCGTCGCACCATGCCCTGCAATGCATTGGCCAGTTTCGATAGCTCATGACTGGAAGCGCTGGTTTGATCGGCGCCGGCCGCCGAACGCACCGACAGGTCACGAATATTCACCAGGTTGCGATCCACTTCCCGCGCGACTTGCGCCTGCTCTTCGGCGGCGCTGGCGATCACCAGGTTGCGTTCGTGGATCTCATGCACCGACGCGGTGATGGTTTGCAGCGCCTCACCGGCCCGTTCGGCCAGCACCAGCGTGGTGGACGCACGCGAGGCACTGGCCTGCATCGATTCCAGTGCCCGGCTCGAGCCGTTGCGCATGCCCTGCACCATCTGTTCGATTTCCTGGGTCGATTGCTGCGTGCGATAGGCCAGTGCTCGGACTTCGTCGGCGACCACGGCAAAACCGCGTCCGCTCTCCCCGGCTCGCGCGGCTTCGATGGCGGCGTTGAGCGCCAGCAGGTTGGTCTGCTCGGCGATCGCCCGGATCACGTCCAGCACCTTGCCGATGTCTTGAGATTGATTGGCCAGTGATTGCACCAACTCGCCGGTGTGTTGCACCTCACTGGCCAGCGCGTTGATGGCGCTGGCGGTTTCACTGACCCGCTCTTGCCCCAGATGCGCCGATTCGCTGGACTGGCGCGTCGCGTCGGAGGTCGACACTGCATTGCGTGCGACTTCCTCGACCGCCGTGGTCATCTCGTTGACGGCGGTGGCGGCCTGTTCGATTTCGTTGTTCTGTTGTTGCAGGCCCTGGGTGCTGTCGAGCGTGACGGCATTGAGTTCATCGGCGGCGGTCGCCAGTTGCGTGGCCGAACCGTTGATGCCTTGCAGGGTTTCACGCAGGTTCTGTTGCATGGTCGCCAGCGCCTTGAGCAAACGGCTGACCTCATCATTGCCATCGGTCTCGATCGGACGCGTCAGATCGCCTCTTGCGACGTTTTCCGCAGCATCCACAGCGACGCTCAGGGGGCGAACGATGCTGCGCGTCAGCAGCATCGCCAGGGCCACGGTCGCCAATGCCGCCAGTGCGATGAACAGGCTGACGATGGTGCGTGAGGTTTCGTAGTGCGCGGCGGAGTTGCGGCTTTCTGCGGCGACCTGTTTGGCGAACAGATCTGCCAGGTCGTTGAGTTGCTTGCCGGAGCCGTCGACCACGGTTTTCATGTCGACCAGCAGCAGTTTGGTCAGCTCGTCACGATTGCCTTGCTCAGCCAATGCGAAAGATTGAGTGATGCCGGCGCGGTAGGCCGCGAAGGTTTTCTTGAACTGATCGTATAACTGCTGGCCTTCCGGGGTGGTGACCAGTCGGTCGTACGCGGCGATTTTTTCGCTCAACTCCTTGTCGCGGGTGTCCATCTGGCTGCGGTAGGTGGCGACGTTGTTCGGGTCCTGATCCAGGGCCATGCGCAGGGAGATGGTGCGGATGCGCAGCATGATTTCGCGGATCTCGTCACCACCGCGGATGCTCGGCAGCCACTGATTCTCCACGGCGACTTCGCTCTCGCGGATGCTCGACATCTGCCCCAGGGCAAACACGCCGAGCAACGCCACCAGCACAGCGATCAGGGCAAAGCCCAGGGCGGCACGGGGAGCAATATTCAACTGACGAAGCAACATGACGAACGCCCTTTTTCTTGTATTGGCCGGATTCAAGGGGCGATCGACGGCAGCCCCTTTTCGTTAGCGGGCTATCGGCAAGTTGTACGATGACTTGAATGAAACATTTTTGGAGGGCAAAAAAAATCCCCGTATCTTTCGATACGAGGATTTTTAATATGGTCGGGGTAAGGGGATTCGAACTCCTGACATCCTGCTCCCAAAGCAGGCGCGCTACCGGACTGCGCTATACCCC
>NZ_JBXANC010000019.1:0-4870 GCF_058801265.1 Pseudomonas sp. GW822-FHT03F08
CGCAAATTGCTTGGGTGTTATATGGTCAAGCCTCACGGGCAATTAGTATTGGTTAGCTCAACGCCTCACAGCGCTTACACACCCAACCTATCAACGTCGTAGTCTTCGACGGCCCTTCAGGGAACTCAAGGTTCCAGTGAGATCTCATCTTGAGGCAAGTTTCCCGCTTAGATGCTTTCAGCGGTTATCTTTTCCGAACATAGCTACCCGGCAATGCCACTGGCGTGACAACCGGAACACCAGAGGTTCGTCCACTCCGGTCCTCTCGTACTAGGAGCAGCCCCTCTCAAATCTCAAACGTCCACGGCAGATAGGGACCGAACTGTCTCACGACGTTCTAAACCCAGCTCGCGTACCACTTTAAATGGCGAACAGCCATACCCTTGGGACCGGCTTCAGCCCCAGGATGTGATGAGCCGACATCGAGGTGCCAAACACCGCCGTCGATATGAACTCTTGGGCGGTATCAGCCTGTTATCCCCGGAGTACCTTTTATCCGTTGAGCGATGGCCCTTCCATACAGAACCACCGGATCACTAAGACCTACTTTCGTACCTGCTCGACGTGTCTGTCTCGCAGTCAAGCGCGCTTTTGCCTTTATACTCTACGACCGATTTCCGACCGGTCTGAGCGCACCTTCGTACTCCTCCGTTACTCTTTAGGAGGAGACCGCCCCAGTCAAACTACCCACCATACACTGTCCTCGATCCGGATAACGGACCTGAGTTAGAACCTCAAAGTTGCCAGGGTGGTATTTCAAGGATGGCTCCACGCAAACTGGCGTTCACGCTTCAAAGCCTCCCACCTATCCTACACAAGCAAATTCAAAGTCCAGTGCAAAGCTATAGTAAAGGTTCACGGGGTCTTTCCGTCTAGCCGCGGATACACTGCATCTTCACAGCGATTTCAATTTCACTGAGTCTCGGGTGGAGACAGCGCCGCCATCGTTACGCCATTCGTGCAGGTCGGAACTTACCCGACAAGGAATTTCGCTACCTTAGGACCGTTATAGTTACGGCCGCCGTTTACCGGGGCTTCGATCAAGAGCTTCGCGTTAGCTAACCCCATCAATTAACCTTCCGGCACCGGGCAGGCGTCACACCCTATACGTCCACTTTCGTGTTTGCAGAGTGCTGTGTTTTTAATAAACAGTCGCAGCGGCCTGGTATCTTCGACCGGCATGGGCTTACGGAGCAAGTCCTTCACCCTCACCGGCGCACCTTCTCCCGAAGTTACGGTGCCATTTTGCCTAGTTCCTTCACCCGAGTTCTCTCAAGCGCCTTGGTATTCTCTACCCAACCACCTGTGTCGGTTTGGGGTACGGTTCCTGGTTACCTGAAGCTTAGAAGCTTTTCTTGGAAGCATGGCATCAACCACTTCGTCGCCTAATGGCAACTCGTCATCAGCTCTCGGCCTTGGAATCCCGGATTTACCTAAGATTCCAGCCTACCACCTTAAACTTGGACAACCAACGCCAAGCTGGCCTAGCCTTCTCCGTCCCTCCATCGCAATAACCAGAAGTACAGGAATATTAACCTGTTTTCCATCGACTACGCTTTTCAGCCTCGCCTTAGGGACCGACTAACCCTGCGTCGATTAACGTTGCGCAGGAAACCTTGGTCTTTCGGCGTGGGTGTTTTTCACACCCATTGTCGTTACTCATGTCAGCATTCGCACTTCTGATACCTCCAGCAAGCTTCTCAACTCACCTTCACAGGCTTACAGAACGCTCCTCTACCGCATCACTTACGTGATACCCGTAGCTTCGGTGTATGGTTTGAGCCCCGTTACATCTTCCGCGCAGGCCGACTCGACTAGTGAGCTATTACGCTTTCTTTAAAGGGTGGCTGCTTCTAAGCCAACCTCCTAGCTGTCTAAGCCTTCCCACATCGTTTCCCACTTAACCATAACTTTGGGACCTTAGCTGACGGTCTGGGTTGTTTCCCTTTTCACGACGGACGTTAGCACCCGCCGTGTGTCTCCCATGCTCGGCACTTGTAGGTATTCGGAGTTTGCATCGGTTTGGTAAGTCGGGATGACCCCCTAGCCGAAACAGTGCTCTACCCCCTACAGTGATACATGAGGCGCTACCTAAATAGCTTTCGAGGAGAACCAGCTATCTCCGAGCTTGATTAGCCTTTCACTCCGATCCACAGGTCATCCGCTAACTTTTCAACGGTAGTCGGTTCGGTCCTCCAGTCAGTGTTACCTAACCTTCAACCTGCCCATGGATAGATCGCCCGGTTTCGGGTCTATTCCCAGCGACTAGACGCCCTATTAAGACTCGCTTTCGCTACGCCTCCCCTATTCGGTTAAGCTCGCCACTGAAAATAAGTCGCTGACCCATTATACAAAAGGTACGCAGTCACAGAACAAAGTCTGCTCCCACTGCTTGTACGCATACGGTTTCAGGATCTATTTCACTCCCCTCTCCGGGGTTCTTTTCGCCTTTCCCTCACGGTACTAGTTCACTATCGGTCAGTCAGTAGTATTTAGCCTTGGAGGATGGTCCCCCCATATTCAGACAAAGTTTCTCGTGCTCCGTCCTACTCGATTTCATGACTAAGAGATTTTCGCGTACAGGGCTATCACCCACTATGGCCGCACTTTCCAGAGCGTTCCGCTAATCTCAAAGCCACTTAAGGGCTAGTCCCCGTTCGCTCGCCACTACTAAGGGAATCTCGGTTGATTTCTTTTCCTCAGGGTACTTAGATGTTTCAGTTCCCCTGGTTCGCCTCTTGCACCTATGTATTCAGTACAAGATAACCATCTTATGATGGCTGGGTTCCCCCATTCAGACATCTCCGGATCAAAGTCTGTTTGCCGACTCCCCGAAGCTTTTCGCAGGCTACCACGTCTTTCATCGCCTCTGACTGCCAAGGCATCCACCGTATGCGCTTCTTCACTTGACCATATAACCCCAAGCAATCTGGTTATACTGTGAAGACGACATTCGCCGAAAATTCGAATTTCTCAACTAAGAGAACTCACAAATTTTACCTTAGCCTGATCCGTTACCAGTGAAAGTAACGTTCAGTCTATCTTTCTATCACATACCCAAATTTTTAAAGAACGAACTAGTCAAAGACTAGAAATCAACATTCACCATCCACTCGATGGAATGCTCATTTCTAAGCTCTTACTTCAGAAGCAGTAGTGGTGGAGCCAAGCGGGATCGAACCGCTGACCTCCTGCGTGCAAGGCAGGCGCTCTCCCAGCTGAGCTATGGCCCCGTATTTCTACAGGCGTTTCCCACACAAAATTGGTGGGTCTGGGCAGATTCGAACTGCCGACCTCACCCTTATCAGGGGTGCGCTCTAACCAACTGAGCTACAGACCCAATTTCGGGCTGCTTCTTTCGTCTTCTTCAATGAATCAAGCAATTCGTGTGGGAACTTATGGAGCAGCTGATGTCGTCGATTAAGGAGGTGATCCAGCCGCAGGTTCCCCTACGGCTACCTTGTTACGACTTCACCCCAGTCATGAATCACACCGTGGTAACCGTCCTCCCGAAGGTTAGACTAGCTACTTCTGGTGCAACCCACTCCCATGGTGTGACGGGCGGTGTGTACAAGGCCCGGGAACGTATTCACCGCGACATTCTGATTCGCGATTACTAGCGATTCCGACTTCACGCAGTCGAGTTGCAGACTGCGATCCGGACTACGATCGGTTTTATGGGATTAGCTCCACCTCGCGGCTTGGCAACCCTTTGTACCGACCATTGTAGCACGTGTGTAGCCCAGGCCGTAAGGGCCATGATGACTTGACGTCATCCCCACCTTCCTCCGGTTTGTCACCGGCAGTCTCCTTAGAGTGCCCACCATAACGTGCTGGTAACTAAGGACAAGGGTTGCGCTCGTTACGGGACTTAACCCAACATCTCACGACACGAGCTGACGACAGCCATGCAGCACCTGTCTCAATGCTCCCGAAGGCACCAATCCATCTCTGGAAAGTTCATTGGATGTCAAGGCCTGGTAAGGTTCTTCGCGTTGCTTCGAATTAAACCACATGCTCCACCGCTTGTGCGGGCCCCCGTCAATTCATTTGAGTTTTAACCTTGCGGCCGTACTCCCCAGGCGGTCAACTTAATGCGTTAGCTGCGCCACTAAGAGCTCAAGGCTCCCAACGGCTAGTTGACATCGTTTACGGCGTGGACTACCAGGGTATCTAATCCTGTTTGCTCCCCACGCTTTCGCACCTCAGTGTCAGTATCAGTCCAGGTGGTCGCCTTCGCCACTGGTGTTCCTTCCTATATCTACGCATTTCACCGCTACACAGGAAATTCCACCACCCTCTACCATACTCTAGCTCGCCAGTTTTGGATGCAGTTCCCAGGTTGAGCCCGGGGATTTCACATCCAACTTAACGAACCACCTACGCGCGCTTTACGCCCAGTAATTCCGATTAACGCTTGCACCCTCTGTATTACCGCGGCTGCTGGCACAGAGTTAGCCGGTGCTTATTCTGTCGGTAACGTCAAAATTGCAGAGTATTAATCTACAACCCTTCCTCCCAACTTAAAGTGCTTTACAATCCGAAGACCTTCTTCACACACGCGGCATGGCTGGATCAGGCTTTCGCCCATTGTCCAATATTCCCCACTGCTGCCTCCCGTAGGAGTCTGGACCGTGTCTCAGTTCCAGTGTGACTGATCATCCTCTCAGACCAGTTACGGATCGTCGCCTTGGTGAGCCATTACCTCACCAACTAGCTAATCCGACCTAGGCTCATCTGATAGCGCAAGGCCCGAAGGTCCCCTGCTTTCTCCCGTAGGACGTATGCGGTATTAGCGTTCCTTTCGAAACGTTGTCCCCCACTACCAGGCAGATTCCTAGGCATTACTCACCCGTCCGCCGCTGAATCC
>NZ_JBXANC010000020.1:0-1873 GCF_058801265.1 Pseudomonas sp. GW822-FHT03F08
TCGAAGGTCTTTCCAACGACTTTCAGGTGTTTACCCTCACCGGTCGGGAAGCCATCAGCCAGCCTTTTGTGTTCGAGGTGGAGCTGGTCAGTGAGCAGCCGTCGCTGAACCTCGAAACCCTGCTGCACAAACCGGCCTTTTTGCAGCTGTCGCCCGACGGCAGCGGCATCCACGGCCTGATCTACCGCGCCGCGCAAGGCGATTCCGGCAAGCGCCTGACGCGCTACTCCGTGACCCTGCGCCCGCAACTGGCGTACCTGGCGCACCGGATCAACCAGCGGATCTTCCAGAACCTCAGCGTGCCGAAAATCATCGGCAAGGTCCTCGAAGAACATGGCATCCAGGGCAACGCCTATGAGTTCCAGACCGGTTCGATCTACCCCGAGCGCATCTACTGCGTGCAGTACGACGAATCGGACCTGCATTTCATCCAGCGCCTGTGCGAAGAAGAAGGCATTCACTACCACTTCCAGCACAGCGCCACGGCGCACAAACTGGTGTTCGGCGACGACCAGACGGTGTTCCACAAACTGGCGCCGGTGGCCTATCAGCAGGACTCCGGCATGGTCGCCAGCGACCCGGTGATCAAGCGCTTCGACCTGCGCCTGGAAACCCGTACCAGCCGCACCACCCGCCGCGATTACGACTTCGAAAAACCGCGCATCACCCTCGAAAGCGAAAACCGTGGCGAC
Source organism: Pseudomonas sp. GW822-FHT03F08 (assembly GCF_058801265.1). Taxonomy (NCBI): domain Bacteria; kingdom Pseudomonadati; phylum Pseudomonadota; class Gammaproteobacteria; order Pseudomonadales; family Pseudomonadaceae; genus Pseudomonas; species Pseudomonas sp. GW822-FHT03F08. The sequence goes on from NZ_JBXANC010000020.1 coordinate 693, forward strand.
GCCCTGCCCGACCTCGAGGATTACGACTACCCCGGCCGTTTCGTCGACCGCGAGCGTGGCAAACACCTGGCCAAACGCGCCCTCGAACGCCATCGCAGCGACTTCCAGCTCGCCGAAGGCAAGAGCGACCAGCCGCTGCTGGTCAGCGGCCATTTCCTCGCACTGAAAGAACACCCGAAGGCCAAGTGGAACGACCTGTGGCTGCTCACCGAAGTCCTGCACGAAGGCAAACAGCCGCAAGTGCTGGAAGAATCCGTCACCAGTGACACCACCGCGCTGAAAGACGATTTCCATCAGGGCTACCGCAACCGCTTCCAGGCCACCCCGTGGGACGTGCCGAACCGCCCGCCCCTGCGCCACCCGAAACCGCGCATCCTCGGCAGCCAGAGCGCCGTGGTCACCGGCCCCAAAGGCCAGGAAATCCACTGCGACGAATACGGCCGCGTCAAAGTCCAGTTCCACTGGGATCGTGAAGGCCAGGCCGACGACAAGACCAGCTGCTGGTTGCGCGTCTCCAGCGCCTGGGCCGGCGCCCAGTACGGCGGCATCGCCATTCCGCGCATCGGCATGGAAGTGCTGGTCACCTTCCTCGAAGGCGACCCCGACCAGCCGCTGATCAGCGGCTGCCTGTACCACAAGGAAAACACCGTCCCGTACGCCCTGCCGGCGAACAAGACGCGCACCACTTTCAAGACCCTGAGCTCGATGGGCGGCGGTGGCTTCAACGAACTGCGCATCGAAGACAAGAAAGGTCAGGAACAGATCTTCCTCCACGCCCAGCGCGACTGGGACGAGAACATCGAACACGACCAGAAAATCCGCGTCGGCAACGAACGCCACGACGTCGTGGAAAAGAACAGCTACACGGAATTCAAGGCCGAAGAACACCACACCGTTTACGAAGACCGCAAAGTCGAAGCACGGGCCAACGACCACCTGACCGTAGGCGTGAACCAGCACATCAAGATCGGCACCGGACAGTTCATCGACGCCGGGCAGGAAATTCACCTGAGCAGCGGCATGAAGGTCGTGCTGGAGGCTGGGGCTGAACTGACGTTGGTCGGCGGTGGCAGCTTCATCAAGATCGATGGCGGCGGCGTAACCATGAGTGGGCCGGCGATCAATATCAACTCCGGTGGTGGGCCGGGGAGCGGGACCGGTGCGGCGCCGTTGATGCCGGG
>NZ_JBXANC010000021.1:0-704 GCF_058801265.1 Pseudomonas sp. GW822-FHT03F08
GTTGACGGCAGATTCTGGAGGCCTATAATTCGCCCCACTTCCGGCGCAGTCGAAACGGAAAACTCCTTGAAACTCAATGAGTTACGCAGTTTTCGACAGCGGCTTGCTTCAGATCATCGAAGCCTGGAAGGAGTTGAAAGAGTGGTGATGTTTGGCTCTTTTGACGTTTCGATCTTCTCGGTCGAAAGCGGAGAAAAAGAGGTGTTGACAGCAGCGTGTAACGCTGTAGAATTCGCCTCCCGCTAACGAGAGATCGGAAGCGCAAGTGGTTGAAGTTGTTGAGGAATTCTTCGAAAACTTCTGAAAATAATCACTTGACAGCAAATGAGGCTGCTGTAGAATGCGCGCCTCGGTTGAGACGAAAGATCTTAACCAACCGCTCTTTAACAACTGAATCAAGCAATTCGTGTGGGTGCTTGTGGAGTCAGACTGATAGTCAGAAAGATTATCAGCATCACAAGTTACTCCGCGAGAAATCAAAGATGTAACCAACGATTGCTGAGCCAAGTTTAGGGTTTTCTCAAAACCCAAAGATGTTTGAACTGAAGAGTTTGATCATGGCTCAGATTGAACGCTGGCGGCAGGCCTAACACATGCAAGTCGAGCGGATGAAGGGAGCTTGCTCCTGGATTCAGCGGCGGACGGGTGAGTAATGCCTAGGAATCTGCCTGGTAGTGGGGGACAACGTTTCGAAAGGAACGCTA